>NZ_JAUBVZ010000022.1:0-105756 GCF_036702805.1 Microcoleus sp. A006_D1 | reverse complement strand
TGTCGCAGAAACCCGGTTTCTCGCCACGCAGCGGAAATTAGAGCGCACAAAAATCTCAGAAACCGGGTTTCTTCCGATATCTCTGGTACTTAACCGAAAATTGTCGCAGAAACCCGGTTTCGACGCACGCAGCTAATCTCAGATGACAAACGCCCAAACAGATGAGTTCAATCTATAATAAATCTATCCCAATTTAATTGGGCCTTCACGCTTCAACCTTCCCCTAACTCCCCCATGAACTCTGAACGCCAACCAGCCTATCTCAACCTGATTCATGAACTCCTCACCTGTCCCAACGGCGAAGAAGCGGAGATATTGAAAACTCACCCGGATTTGCTGGATGATGGCTTGGTGGCGGCCATGCTAGAAGAGGCAGATAATCTTAGGGAAAAAGGCGAACTAAAAAATGCTAATCGGTTGAAAAATTTTGCTGGGCTACTGGGTAAGGTGGATGGTGACTTCTTAGCGGGAATTGCACTAAGAGCGGAAGCAGACAGACTGTTAATACAAGGGAATCAGCAGAATGATATCAGTCGATTTCGAGAAGCTTTGCAGTTTTGGGAACAGGCATTAACTATCTATCTGGAAATCGGAGATCGCCAAGGAGAATCTCATGCCATCGGCAATTTGGGTATTGCTTACCAATCCCTAGGGGATTACAATCGGGCGATCGACTTTTATGAACAGTCTTTAGAGATTAAACAGAAAATAGGCGATCACAAAGGAGAAGGTGGCTCGCTTTGCAATCTGGGGAAAGTTTACAAATCCCTAGGGCAATATCACAACGCGATCAAGTTTTACCATAAGTCTTTACAGATTTTACGGGAAATAGGATATCGCGAATGGGAAGCTAATTCTCTCGGCGGTTTAGGCAATGCTTACTATGGTCTAGGGGATTACAATCGGGCGATCGACTTTCACGAACAGTCTTTAGTGATTTCACGGGGAATCGGAAATCGCCAAGGTGAAGCTGCTTCCCTCGGCAATTTGGGCAATGCTTACGAATCCCTAGGGCAATACAATCGGGCAATCGAGTTTTACGAACAGTCTTTAGTGATTGAACGGCAAATCGGAGATCGTCAAGGAGAAGGTGGCTCCCTTTGCAATCTGGGGAAGGTTTACCAATCCCTAGGGCAATATCACAACGCGATCGAGTTTTACCAGCAGTCTTTACAGATTTTACGGAAAATAGGATATCGCGCATGGGAAGCTAATTCCCTCGGTAATTTGGGCAATGCTTACTATTGCCTAGGGCAATACAATCAGGCTATCAACTTTTACGAACAGTCTTTAGTGATTCAACGGAAAATCGGAGATCGCAAAGGAGAAGCTTATGCCCTCAACAATTTAGGCGAAACTCTATTCACAATAAACAAATTCCCAGAAGCCGAAGCCAAACTCCGTGAATCAATCATAATTCACGAAACTATACGGTCTGAATTAGTCCATAATGACCACAAAGCATCAATTTTTGAAACCCAAATATCTGCCTATCGCAACCTGCAAAAAGTCCTAGTCGCGCAAAATAAATTTGACGAAGCCCTAGAAATTTCCGAAATGTCCCGCACCCGTGCCTTCGTAGAATTATTGCAACAAAACCTCTTAACAACTGACTTAGCAACCAACGAAATCACAAATACATTATCAATCGCCAAAATCCAACAAATCGCTCAACAAAAAAACTCCACAATCGTTGAATATTCGATTGTTGAACGAGACATTTATATCTGGGTAATCCAACCAAACGGCAACATCATCCATCGCGTCGCCAACCTCCAACCCCTCAACCAACCAAACCAATCCCTCAAACAAATCATCCTAAAAGCCCGCGTCTCCATCGGAGTAGAGGAAATCGATGAGGAAAAACAAAAAATTAAGATAGAATCCGAATACAAGCGAGACGAAACAGGCGGCTATCCCCTACTAAAAATACTTTATCAAATCCTGATCGAACCCATAGCAGATTTACTACCACCTGACCCCAACTCCCCGATCACTTTTATCCCCCACTACGAACTATTTTTAGTTCCTTTCACTGCCCTGCAATCCGCCAATAACCGCTATTTAATAGAAGATTATACCATCCTCACCGCCCCATCCATCCAAGTATTAGCACAAACCAGCCAACACCAAGAAAACATCAAAGGATTGAGACAAGCCGCCCTGATAGTAGGCGATCCAACTATTGCAGCAAAATTTCAAGAAAACCCCTACAAACTCCGACAAATATCGAGGGCAAAAGAAGCCGCCGAAGCCATCGCCGCGATTTTAGGAACCGCAGCAATTAGCGGAGAAAATGCCACCAAAGCCGCCATATTAGACCAAATGCTCAACACCCGCATCGTCCATTTATCCGCCCACGGACTCCTCGACGATTTCCAAGGTTCCGGCATTCCCGGCACGATTATTTTAGCTGCTTCAGGAGACGACGACGGCGCGCTGAATGCCGCCGAAATCCTGCAATTAAAACTCAATTCCGAACTGGTAGTATTAAGCGCTTGCAGCACAGGCCGCGGTACAATCACCGGAGATGGAGTCAACGGACTATCGCGCTGTTTCATCCTCGCGGGAGTACCGAGTATCATCGTCTCGCTGTGGAATATGGGAGTAATTTCAGCCAAGTTGCTGATGACTGAATTCTACCAAAATTTAGCGCGAGGCGATAACAAAGCGGCGGCATTGCGGTGTGCTATGCTAACAACAAAGGAGCAATATCCCCGTCCTAAAGATTGGGGTGCATTCACCTTAATCGGCGAAACCGAAAGTTTACCATTAGAAACTCAACAAATAGATTTAAGGAGGCTAAAAATGTCACTACCCGATAATTATACACCTGAAGAGATTGTCGCTGGTTTAGCTAAGTTATTGAAAACATCAGAACCGAAGTTATTTGTTAATGATTTAGCTGCGCTTGATCTGGAATCAACAGACAATGTGAATATTGTAGCAGAAAAAATCAGGGCATGGTGCGAAACTCGATCGCAAATTGAGGAGAATTTAGAGAACGAAATTGAGCAAGCTGGGCCTGGTGGTACTGATGGCGATGCACCGGAAGAAGTTGTGAGGGATTTGATGGAAGTGCTGATGGATAATAAGATGAGGTTGGGTTTGTCTCGGCCGTCGGTTTCGGTGGTTGAAACGGGTGATTCTGGGACGGAATCTTAGGAATTGCGTTTACCCAAAAGATAGCGGGCGATTGAAATCGCGCCTACACAAATGATGTCCGCCTCCGCGGACTAAGATAGATAGCGGGCGATTGAAATCGCGCCTACACAAACGATGTCCGCCTCCGCGGACTAAGATTGAATTAATATCTTGCAACCTGCGGAGGCAGGTTTTGTCTGTGTAGCCGCGATTTCAATCGCCGGGGCATTTATTGCAACCTGCGGAGGCAGGTTTTGTCTGTGTAGCCGCGATTTCAATCGCCGGGGCGTTTATAGCCGCGATTTCAATCGCCGAGGCATTTATTGCAACCTGCGGAGGCAGGTTTTGTCTGTGTAGCCGCGATTTCAATCGCCGAGGCATTTCGCCAAATATTTTTCGCAATATGTCTTATATTCCACAAGGTTTGATTATGAACGAACCAACGCAAATCAAAAATCCCAGCATCACTCTCTATCCTTTCCACCTGCGAAATGACGGAGACGAAGGCTACCAACAACCAGCGAAAAATGCCCAAGATGTCTGGCAAACCCTAGCCGATAATGTCGGCGAAAAATTAAATTTTCCTGAACTCAAATCCCTCCGAGATCAGCTAATCTGCTACAAAGACGGACAGTATCATCCAGCGGGCGAAAATGGGAATTTGAGCGACCAAAAACTGCTACCCAATGGCAAAATCTTAAGATTTCAGCCGCTTACTCTGTCCGATAATCTCAAACTATACGGCTCGATTGACGCAAGACGAATTCACGATACCTACGCCGCAGACTTGACTTTTTACTATAATAATGCTACGATTTTAGTGGCAGATTTAAAGCAATTTAATCCCCAAGGTTGCCTGCTACCGAATAAAATTCAAGCATCCATCGGACAAACATTATTGCTGTATGCAGAGCCTGTTGGGTTCTATAATGATTCTGCTTGTTGCGCGCTGGCTGAGGAATGCGTGCGGGCTTTGGTCGGAGAGGGAATCGCACCGGAATTGAAGTTAACCGTCGCCGGGAAGTTGTTTGGTAGTCCGATTTTTGAATATGATAATATTGCCAAAGAGTGTCATATCTTAGTGTGGTTTCAACAGCATCCCGATACTTTGAAGTCGCTAACATCAACTTTTAACTATTATTTGATCAATTTACTGTGTGCTCGCAGTAAAGTCTTGTTTGTCTACAATCAAGCTGAGCAAAGCTATCGCCTCGGACAACAAATCGCGAGCAAGTTAGAAAAATTACTGCCAGAATTTACTCAAATTGAAGCGCAAGCAAATCGAGAAGTTAAACTCACGGATTTAAAGAATTTGTTGGCTGCAATCAGCAGTCTAGTATTTGAATATGCTCAGGAATTGCGACATTTGCGAGAATTCAGTATTACGATTGATATTAATGCCGAAAATTATGCCCAAAATTATGCTAAAATTAAAGCATTGTCCATTGCTGGCGATGATTTGCAGTTTTTGCATAAGTTTCGGAGATTGTCCGATCGCAAATATCAAAGTCAAATCCAAAAATATTTAAACTACCTGATTGCGAATCAAGATTTGTTCCAGCAGACAATTTCCAGAATCAGCAGCATGGTGGCAATCGAACAGGTGGAATTGGACGCGGAACAGGCAAAAAGCGATAAAAATAGCGATCGCCAACTTGAGAATATCATATTTTTTGTCGGAACTGCGATCGGCGGCGGCCAAATCTTTTCAGCCGCCTATCCCCTAATCAAGGATACACCGATTTACTGGCGGCCAGATTTTTCCCTCCCGCTTCATCCCTTCACCGCCACGATTGTATGGAGTTTGTTTTTCGGTTTAACATTCGGCTTGCTGATATTGGGTATCCTGCTGCTGATCAGAAAAATATTGCACAGGTAGGGGCGAGTTTGACCAGCAACATTTATCGGCACCCAGCAAATCAATAAACATCATCCCGCACCACAAATGACTCTCTTAAGGAAAGATCAGAATAACCGGCTAAGGATTTATTAAATATTTGAAACTAGGTATGAGGTTTAAATAATTTAATATTTTGAATTCTTCAATAATCCAAAATATCAAATCTAAAATTACTAGGTTAGCAATCTAGATTTTGCTGTAATTGCTCCCACACACCACAAAATAGCATTGACAATCTCTGAACGCTGGATGTCCTCTTCAGCTAAAAAAATCGCAAACTCTTCCTGAATATTCAGGTAATCTGCAAAAGCATAAAGCACGCGCTTGTACTCTGTGGGCATCGGTGTTAATGTGACTTTAACTAAATTTAACAGCGCGTTCAAACAGTTAAGCATAATCCCAGATTCGTCAATATCTTCTGCATCGAGCAAGTACAGCGTTTCTGCAATGTCGCAAATAGCGTCTAATTGTGTTGGCGGCGTTCCCAGTTTGCTGATATTAATATCGCACAATTGGAGAGCGTTAATCGCTAGTTCTGGACGGGTAAAAAATACAAGTTGACCGCCGGCGACTAAAGGTGGCTCTTGTTCTCCATAGACAATTAGAGTGTATAGATTGGGTGTTTCGGTTTCGGGGTCGATGCGGAAACCGAACAGCCACAGCAATTTTTCTTGATTTGGGTTGGCTGTTTGCAGGGTTGTTGCGATTTTTTTGAGTTGTGACATGATTTTTTAATTCCGCTAAAATTTCTGCTATTAAACCTAGTTTATAGGCAAAATATGGGTGTTGTTGATAAATCTACAAATAAACTGGGTTTAAGCAGCAATAATCCGCAAGTTTTGTCTACAAATTTTGCTGAACAATAGCGCAGCATTCAACAACCGTTGCTCTTTTTTCCATGGCTGCAACTAAAGCTTCGTAAGCTGGTTTATTGCTTTCAATGAGGTTTTTTGCTCGCAGCGAACCCCAGTTTTGTTTGAGTTGAATTTCGGAACTGGGACGGCGCAGTTGTGTTAAGATTGCGCTGATTTTGGTGCGGTCTTCTGCGCCTCCTTGTGCACTGCCATAAACAATTTTTTCGGCGACTATTCCTGCCATCCACACGGTGCAGTATTGGTCTAAAAGTTGGACAGAAAGAGTGCCGTTTTGCAGTTGAGATGCTAATTGTTCGTCTGCAAATCGGACGCCGCCTTGGGCTGTTTGACCTTGTTTGAATGCTTCCCAAGCATTGAGGGCGTAGCTGGTTACGGGAATTCCTAACAGGTGGGCGACGAGGAAGTGTCCTGCTTCGTGGTGGAGGATGCGATCGCGCTTTTGCTTAGAACTTCCGCCCACCAAATCTACTAAAATTGTACCGCCTTGACCTTGCCACTGGAAACTGTCGAGGGTGGCTAGCCCCAACAGGCAAAAAGTGGCGATCGCAGGTACGGCCTCTGGTATGTTGAATAGGGGGCCCAATATTACCGAAACAACGATCGCGAAAATAGAAATAGCGATAATATTCAAAGAAGTGTCTTTCATAATCGGAATTGATAACTGGGAGTTGGTAATGGGTAAACTGGTTTGAGATGTAGAATCAGGTGCGATCGCGCATTCTTGTTTGGCGCCGTGTCCGGTCGAGCTCCGCGCCCGGACTTCTGACAAAAACACCATCTTCCAGTTTGACTGAAAATTGCCGATCGCAAGCCACCAATCTGAAAAAGATATTAAAATAAATTAAAGTCAAGTAAAAGTGTTAGTGGAATCCTTCATGTCAGTTTTGGCAGCGATCGCAGTTTTAGGTATCTTGATTGTCGTTCACGAACTCGGCCACTTCTTGGCGGCGAGACTGCAACACATTCACGTCAACCGCTTCTCCATTGGTTTCGGCCCCGTCCTCTGGAAGTACCAAGGCCCGGAAACCGAATACGCCCTCCGCGCCTTTCCCCTGGGAGGTTTCGTGGGTTTCCCGGATGACGATCCAGACAGCACAATTCCCCCCAATGACCCGAATTTGCTGCGAAATCGTCCCGTGCTCGATCGGGCGATCGTGATTAGTGCAGGGGTAATTGCCAACTTAATTTTTGCTTACTTCCTGCTGGTAGTGCAATTGACCACCGTCGGCGCGGCATCCCTGAATTACCTCCCGGGAGTTAAAGTCCCGGAAGTCGCCGCAGAAGTCAGTTCGGCCGCCAAACAAGCGGGAATTCGATCGGGCGACATTGTTCTGTCCGTTGATGGCAAGGAATTGGGCGCGAACGGCGAAGCAATCAAATCTTTAGTCGCAGCAATCCAAAATAATCCCAAGCAACCCTTGGCGTTGGAAATTCAGCGTGCAGAACAAAAATTTGTGGTGACAGTCACTCCCGAATTGTCACCTGACGGTAAAGGTAAGATTGGCGTGCAGCTAACTTCTAACGGGACTGTCGTGCGGCAGCGGGCGGGAATTGTAGAGGCATTTAGCAAGGCAGCGACTGAATTTGAGCGCATTGTAGTGCTGACGTTTCAAGGTTTTGGGCAGTTACTTAGCAATTTCAGCCAGACTGCCGAAAAGTTGTCCGGGCCAGTGGCAATTGTGGCTATTGGTGCAGGGATTGCGCGATCGGATGCAGCGAGTTTGTTTCAGTATGCGGTGTTAATTAGCATCAATTTAGCTGTGATTAATATCTTGCCTTTACCTGCTTTGGACGGCGGTCAGCTCGCTTTTCTGTTAATAGAAGGACTGCGGGGCAAACCTCTGCCGAACCGTATTCAGGAAAATGTGATGCAGACTGGTTTGGTACTGTTGCTGGGCTTGGGAATTTTCTTAATTGTTCGCGATACTGCTAATTTGGCTGGCTTTGATTTGATGCAAAGTCTTCGGCAGCAGTAGTCAGTTGATAGTTGACAGTTGGCAGTTGGCAGTTGAAAGTTGACAGTTGGCAGTTGGCAGTTGGCAGTTAGCAGTTGGCAGTTGATAGTTGATAGGTATCATTAGTGATTAGTCAGCAGCCATTAGTCATTACACCACTGATGACTGCTGAGTAATATAAATTAACCAGTAAAATTGGAGAAATAGCAATGGTCACACAACTGCAATCTCCCGAAAAAGCAAAGATTATCTATCCAGATGATAACGGTGAACCAATGTCAGACAATACCGAACAGTTTCGATTGATCGTCTGGATTAAAGAAAACTTAGAACTGTTATTTGCCAGCAGGGCTGATATTTTTGTAGCGGGAAACTTACTGTGGTATCCAGTAGAAGGAAACAACAAAATTGCTCAAGCGCCAGATGCGATGGTAGCCTTTGGAAGACCGAAAGGTTATCGAGGCTCCTACCAACAATGGAATGAAGATAACATTCCGCCGCAAGTCGCCTTTGAAATTTGGTCGCGGGGAAATCGCCTGACTCCGATGCTACAAAAACTGAGATTTTACGAACAGTACGGCATAGAAGAATATTATCTTTACGATCCAGCAAATGTGGATTTGACTATATGGGAGCGTCGAGAGGAACGATTAGAACCAATCGAACAAGTCAACGGCTGGGTAAGTCCAAGAATGGGAGTGCGGTTTCAAGTATCAGAAACTGAACTGGAAATATTCAGGCCTGATGGAACACCGTTTGTGAGTTTTGTGGAGCTCGCTCAACTTCGAGAACAAGCAGAATCAAGAGCCGAACAAGAACAGCAAAGAGCCGAACAAGCAGAATCAAGAGCCGAACAAGAACGGCAAAGAGCCGAACAGGCAGAAACTATGCTGGAGCAAGAACGATCGCGATCGCAGGCTTTAGAAGCTCGGCTCCGAGACATGGGAATTGACCCCAATCAGTTGTAAATGACTAATATCAAGTTGGGAGCATCTCAGTTTTAATTTTATAGTGCTGTCCCCGATCGCGATCACGACTCACGATCGGGGACAGCACTGTATAATTCCGTAGTTACCGGAAAAAATATAACTAATGACTGATGACTGATGACTGATGACTAATGACTAATGACTAATGACTAATGACTAAAAAGTTAAGTTTAAAACAAAAATCGCTCGAAATTCTGATTCGCCTCAAACGCCTGTATCCAGAAGCCCCTTGCACTCTCAACTACGAAACCCCCGTGCAGTTGCTGGTGGCGACGATTCTGGCGGCTCAGTGTACCGACGATCGCGTAAATCTGGTAACGCCGGCTTTGTTCGATCGTTTCCCGGATGCGGAGGCTTTGGCAAATGCTGATCTGGATGAATTGGAGCGTCTGGTGCGATCAACTGGTTTTTACCGCAATAAGTCTAAAAACATTAAAGCTGCTTGTTGGGCGATCGTCAATAAATTCAACAATCAAGTTCCGCAGCAAATGGAACTGCTGCTAGAATTGCCCGGAGTCGCCCGCAAAACGGCTAATGTCGTTCTCGCCCACGCTTTTGGTCTTCATCTGGGCGTGACGGTAGACACTCACGTCAAGCGTTTGAGTCAGCGGTTGGGATTGACCGAACACGCCGATCCGATTCGGATCGAGCGGGATTTGATGCTATTGTTGCCGCAGCCGGATTGGGAAAATTGGTCGATTCGGTTGGTCTATCACGGTAGGGCGGTTTGTAATGCGAGAAAGCCGATTTGCAATATTTGTGAACTTGCAGATTTGTGCCCTTCTGCTAATAGTTAGATTTGGCACCAGTGTCAGCAACAGGCAAGATGCCTGTTCCATAATTCGGAGCTATATCTCCCTGGCACCCCCCTTAAAAATGTGGGAACCAGAAATAAATCAAAGTCCCCCTTTTTAAGGGGGATTTAGGGGGATCTGGCCTCGGCTGTGAACGAGAGATACAAAAGTTTTTAAGAGATTGTTGACACCAATGGCATCTTGCCTGTTAGCAAAAAAGCTTAAATTCTTGTGGAACAGGCATCTTGCCTGCTGCCAAAAATCTTGTTAACAAAAAAAGTAATTAAAATAAAAGCGATCTAAAACCACCACAATATAGTAAAATAGTAGATTGTGATTTATCTAAGGATATAAACAGATTATGGCTAAAAAGAGCATGGTCGAGCGCGAGAAAAAGCGCCAAAGACTCGTAGACAAGTACGCTGACAAGCGCGAAGACCTGAAAGACCAGTTCAACCAAGCTCCGAATCAGATGGACAAAATGGCGATTCACCGCCAACTGCAACAGCTACCCCGCGGCAGTTCGCGGACTCGCCTCCGCAACCGCTGCTGGGCAACTGGTCGCCCCAGAGGTTACTATCGCGATTTCGGACTGTCTCGGAACATGATGCGAGAAATGGCTCACGAAGGTCTTTTGCCCGGTGTTGTGAAGTCTAGCTGGTAGTAAAAAGAAGGAAGTTCGGCAACGGATTTCGTAACGGATTTAACGGATAGAAGAAAGAAGGGTTTAGTTATCGTTGCGAGAGAGGGAAGAAAGAAGAAGGAATGAAGAAAAACTTATGAATAATCGGCAAGATTATATTTGGGTTTATTTTTGTTTCAGACTTTCTTCCTTCTTCCTTCTTCCTTCTTCCTTCTTTCTTCTTCCTTCTTCCTTCTGCCTCTTTCTTACTTCATTGGCCGCAGCATTTATCGATACCGAGACTTTCTAGTAATAAGTCGCTGACGGCATTGGCGATCGCAAATTCGCCGTAAAAGCTTTTAGAAAAATCATAGGCCTGCATTTCGGTGACGATCGCAATTACGAGGCTGCCCACGTCGTTTTCGCCTTCCATACGCTGGCGGAGATAAATTTGGGCGGCTCTTTTAGCTATTTGCTGGTTGGCGGCTTCTGGGATAAACTCAGAGTCTAGCCATGCGAGGAGTGTTTCTTGCAGCCATTGACTTTCTTGTTCGGGGTTTTGGGCGGGCGGTAAGGTAATAGGTTCGATGGTTTCAGACATGATTATTCCTAATTGCTAATGTTGACTTTGAAAGGTTAGCGGACAAATGACAACTGATAAATATATGCAATATGATATACCGTCAATTATACAGGGATACGCGCAAGGTTACTTCTTGATGGCGAATGATGGGGAGGAGAGTTTGGGGTGGTATTCGAGCCGCCAGCGGGCGCTGATACCGCTGGATGAGAGATTTACCTATCCGCGATCGCTGGGCCGGGCGTTGAATCAAAATCGGTTTTCGGTGGCTGTGAACCGCGATTTTGGGGCGGTGGTTGAGGGTTGTGCCGATCGAGAAACGACTTGGATTTCTAAGGAGCTCAAGCAGATTTACTGGGGTTTGTATGAGGCCGGTTGGGCTTACAGCTTCGAGACTTGGTGCGGCGACGAATTGGCGGGCGGTATTTTAGGACTGTCTATAGGCGGTGCCTTTATCGGGGAGTCGATGTTTTTCCGAATTCCCGAGGGTTCTAAGGTGGCGATGGTGAAGTTGGTGGAGAGATTGCGCGATCGATCTTATCTACTTTTTGACGCTCAAATGAACAATCCCCACTTGGAAAGATTCGGAGCATATACTGTCAACGAAAAACAGTACAACACTCTTTTGCAAGCAGCTTTAAAGCGCCGATGCTCGCTATTGTGAATATTCTTGTCAGGCAAATAGCACTGCCGCTTCCTCACCCGATATGCCTACTTCAAATAATAGTATAATCAAGCATAGATAATTCTCGGAGACAACCACAATGCAAGTCACAACCGAAGAAATCATTTATCCATCCAGCGACGGTGAACCAATGGCAGAAAGTACAATTCAATACAAATTAATTGTCACCATCAAAGAAGGTTGCGACTCGCTGTTTGAAGATGACCCCAACGTGTTTGTAGCAGCCGATTTACTCTGGTATCCGGTTGAGAGAAGAAATGACATTTCTCAAGCACCAGATACGATGGTAATATTTGGTAGACCAAAAGGCGAGCGCCGTTCCTACCTACAATTTGGCGAAGATAATATCCCTCCCCAAGTCGTCTTTGAGATTCGCTCCCACAACGACAGCAACACAAAAATGCACAAAAAACTTTCATTTTACAATCGCTATGGAGTTGAGGAATATTACCTTTACGACCCCGAAATAAATGAGTTGGAAGGTTGGCAAAGAATTGAAGGAAGCTTAGAACCAATTGAACCGATGGAGGGATGGATCAGTCCGAGACTGGGAGTGCGGTTTGAGTTGCCAGAATCAGGGTTAGAAATTTATAAGCCTGATGGAGAAAAGTTTCTTTCCTATTCCGAAATAAATGCAGAGCGACTACTAGAGCGACGGCGCGCAGAACAAGAATTTCAGCGGGCCGAACAAGCCTCGCAGCGGGCCGAACAAGCCTCGCAGCGTGCAGAAGAAGCCTCGCAGCGCGCCGAAGAAGCCTCGCAGCGTGCAGAAGAAGAAGCTCAAAAAGCCGAACGTTTAGCCGCCAAATTGCGCGAATTGAACATCGACCCAGATAGCATCTAAGCCCAAACAACGAGTAGAAACCCGGTTTTTTAAAGAAATCGGGTTGCTGCGGATTGCAGTTATTTACTTTTTTCAGGGCGAACGGGGAGATTTGGTCGATCGCCCCCAACGAAAATCGCATATACTACAAGTTATAATACAGATATTCGAGCCAAAATCCTTGGGGGTGCAAAAGAATCCTAATCGCAGCCCCTTGAATGTGCAAAAATACTGAAGCAAACATTACTAAACTCTGCACGGAGCAATTGCTGTGGACTCCAGATACAACCCCCAATCCATCGAAGAAAAATGGCAACAGACATGGGCTGAGCAAAACTTAGACCAGATGCCAGAAGATACGGAAAAGCCTAAATTTTATGCCTTATCCATGTTCCCCTACCCGTCGGGAAACCTGCACATGGGCCACGTCCGCAACTACACAATCATCGATGTAATTGCCAGACTCAAGCGGATGCAAGGCTATCGCGTACTCAATCCGATGGGATGGGACGCTTTTGGTTTGCCCGCAGAAAATGCCGCCATCGAGCGCGGAATTCCCCCGGCAAAATGGACGTATGAAAATATTGCCCAGATGAAAGGCTTATTTCGCCGCCTGGGTATTTCTTTCGACTGGACAAAAGAAGTTACAACTTGTTCTCCCGATTATTATAAGTGGACACAGTGGCTATTTTTGCAATTTTTAGAAGCAGGATTAGCTTATCAGAAAGAAGCCGCAGTTAACTGGGACCCGATCGACCAAACAGTCTTAGCAAACGAACAAGTAGACAACGAAGGTCGTTCCTGGCGTTCCGGTGCGAAAGTCGAGCGCAAATTATTGCGGCAGTGGTTCCTCAAAATTACCGATTACGCCGAACAGTTATTAAACGACTTAGATAAATTGCCAGATTGGCCCGAAAGAGTCAAATTAATGCAAGCCAATTGGATTGGTAAATCAGTCGGCGCTTACTTAGAATTTCCCATCGTCGGCATGGATGAAAAAATCGCCGTTTTCACCACACGTCCCGATACAATTTATGGCGTGAGTTACGTTGTTTTAGCACCGGAACATCCGTTAACTCAGCTCGTGACCACCGAAGACAGAAAAGCCGCTGTAGAAACCTTCATCAAAGAAGTTGCACTGCAAAGCGAAATGGATCGCACAGCCGAAGACAAACCCAAGCGCGGCATCCCCACAGGCGGCACAGCAATCAACCCTTTCAACGATGAAGAAATCCCAATTTGGATTGCCGATTACGTGCTGTACGAATATGGCACCGGCGCAGTCATGGGAGTACCCGCCCACGACACGCGAGATTTCAAATTTGCCACTCAATATCAACTACCAATTAAAGTAGTAATTGTGGATGATGATGAAGTTCCGCTGACGGAAGCTTACACCGAACCCGGAATTATGATTAATTCCGAAAGCTTCAACGGCATGGATTCAATTAAAGGTAAAGCCGCAATTATTAGAGCTGCCCAAGATTCAGGTTGTGGTCAAGCGCGAGTGCAATATCGCTTGAGAGATTGGCTCATTTCTAGACAGCGTTATTGGGGCGCTCCGATTCCGGTAATTCACTGTCCTAATTGCGGAACAGTCCCAGTCCCGCAATCTGATTTACCCGTATTGTTGCCGGAAAATGTACAATTTACTGGTAAAGGTTCGCCCTTGGCAAAGATGCCAGAATGGGTAAACGTTCCTTGTCCAAGTTGCGGGACTCCGGCGCAGCGGGAAACGGATACGATGGATACTTTTATGGATTCATCGTGGTATTTTTTGCGCTATCCTGATGCTCAAAATCACGAGCAAGTCTTTGATTCTGCGAAGACGAATGATTGGATGCCGGTAGACCAATATGTCGGCGGTATCGAGCACGCAATCCTGCATTTACTGTATTCGCGGTTCTTTACGAAGGTTTTGCGCGATCGGGGTTTAATCGATTGCGACGAACCATTTAAGCGCCTGTTAACTCAAGGCATGGTGCAAGCAAAAGCCTACAAAAATCCTGTGACTGGCAAATACGTTGCTGCATCAGATGTAGACCCGGAAAATCCTAAAGATCCGCAAACAGGGGAAGCTTTAGAAGTCTTCTATGAGAAGATGTCTAAATCAAAATACAACGGTGTTGACCCCTTGGAAGTTATGGGGAAATATGGGGTAGATACGGCGCGGATGTTTATTTTATTCAAAGCGCCGCCTGAGAAGGATTTAGAGTGGGATGACGCTGATGTGGAAGGGCAATTTAGGTTTTTAAATCGCGTTTGGCGCGTGGTGACAGAGTTCTGTGGTGCAGGCGAGACGCCCATCCCACAATTACCGGGGACGGGCGGGATGCCCATCCCACAATTACTGGAGACGGGCGGGACGCCCATCCCACAATTAAGTAGTGCAGACAATGTGGAAAGCCTTAATTTGAGCAAAGCTGAGAAGGATTTGCGGCGGGCGATTCATACTGCAATTAAGGAAGTGCGGGAAGATTTGGAGGGCGAGTATCAGTTCAATACTGCTGTTTCCGAAATGATGAAATTGAATAATGCGCTGGCCGATGCTAAATGTAAGGATTCGCCAGTTTATGCAGAGGGAATTAACACTTTGATTTTGCTGTTAGCGCCTTTTTCACCGCACATTGCGGATGAATTGTGGCATTTGATTGGGAACAGCGAATCGGTTCACTTGCAAACTTGGCCTGTTGCCGATCCATCTGCTTTAATTACCGATGAAATTACGCTGGTAATTCAAGTTATGGGCAAGACGCGCGGCACTATTCAAGTGCCTTCTGGTGCGGATAAAGCTGCTTTGGAAAATTACGCCCGCGAGTCGGATTTGGCGAAGCGTCACATTGAAGGTAAGGAGATTAAAAAAGTGATTGTGGTTCCTGGAAAGTTGGTTAATTTCGTGGTAGCTAGATAAAGATGAGAAACCCGGTTTTTTGGATAAACCGGGTTTCTGAGACTTGCAGTTAAGAAGTAGCCCGCAAAACAATGAGCCTGCTAAAAATTACAAAACCGCGCTTTTTGAGATGGCTGTCGTCTTTAGTAAAATTTTTGGCGATCGCCTATCTAGTCTCTTGTATACTATTGTTTATCCTGCAAACTCGTCTCATCTTTAGTCCCACACCTGCGATCGCCAAAACACCCGATGCTTTCAACATCCCCTACGAAGAGGTCTGGTTGCCAGTCAACGGGCGATCGCCCAAAACGGAAAAAACAGAAAAAATTCACGGTTGGTGGCTGCCAGCAGCAAATCCACAGCCACTAGGAACCCTATTGTACCTGCACGGCAAGGGTTTTAACATCGGTGCGAATATCAATCAATCTTACCGCTTGCGACAATTTGGTTTTTCCGTATTGCTGATAGATTACCGGGGTTACGGGCGCAGTCAAGGCAGTTTTCCCAGCGAAAATCGGGTGTATGAAGATGCGGAAACAGCTTATAATTATTTAGTCAAACAGCGGCAATTGTCGCCTAGCAAAATCTTTTTGTACGGCCATTCACTGGGAGGTGCTGTTGCTGTAGAATTAGCAGTTGCACATTCGGAATCTGCGGGATTAATTGTTCAAAGTTCTTTCACTTCCATGCTGGATATGGTAGAACGCCAAAGTTTGATGCGGGTGTTTCCGCTGCGGCTGCTACTGACACAAAACTTTGATTCTTTGGCTAAGGTTAAATTGCTGCGAATTCCGGTTTTGTTTGTCCACGGGACTGCTGACCCTTTGATTCCGGCCGCGATGAGTGAAAAGTTGTATGCTGCTTCTCCTGAACCTAAGCAAATTCTGCTGGTTCCTAATGCTAAGCACAATAATGGAGATGCTTTTTTTAACAGCAGTGAATACGGCCAAACTATTGTTGATTTTGCAGAGAAATCTAGAATTAGATGAATAAGGTGTTTTTAGAACCGATCTGGAATCTGGACTTACGAATCAAGACCAAAGAAACCGGGTTTTTCACCGATATTAAAGGCTATGATGCAATATTTTCGTAAAAAACCCGGTTTCTGCCTCCACGACTATAAATGCAGATTACACGCAATCTATGTAAATTATTTCTACCTTATCTCCAACTTGTAGCTGCAAAACGGATTGAGCGCTGCCGCTGTTAACGGCAATTTCTAGCCAACCGTCAGAACCAACTATGGCTATTAAATCCCCTGGCTTGCTGTCACTGTAGGTTTTGCCACTGGGGATGCAAATTGTATCGGGACTATTGGTAATTGTCACTGACCAATTGTTACCTATAATGCAATCATTGGGGATATTTGTAATTAGATTGCCGTAGCGATCGACATATTGAACGCAACCTACCGCACCTGTGCCTGTAACGGCGCAATTTGGTATCTGTAGCTGCACTAAACTCGCAGCGCGTACCGCCCTTCCCAACTCTTCCAAAGCCACCCCATTCGCCAAGTGAGCGCCCGCAGCAGCGAAAATATCGCGACCGTGAAAGGTGCTGCTGGGTTCAGGTATGCGCCAGTATTGCGGATTTGTGAGCTCTACAGCGGCGATCGCACTTTCGCGACTTAACACCCCGCTAAACAACCCGTTATCCGGCCCGACAAGCAAGCAATTAGCACATTTAACCGCAATCCCGCGTCTGTTGCTACCCACACCCGGATCGACAACCGCAATATGTACTGTTTCTGGCGGAAAATAAGCAAAAGCAGTCATCAAACAAAACCTGCCCGCTGCAATATTTTGAGAGGGTATTTGGTGCGTAATGTCAATAACTTTGAGTTGCGGGTTGATTTGGGCGATCGCACCTTTCATCACTCCCACATAAACATCGCTCAATCCAAAATCCGTCAGCAGAGTTATAATTCTATTTTTAGACATATATCCAAAGGTAAGAATATGGTAGCACAGTGGGAAAACTTTCTGCAAAACTTAGGAGAATGGCACGGTTCCTTCACTCAGCTATCAACGCGGGGAGAGGTACTGCAAGATACTCCTACCATTATTGCTCTCGAAGGACTCAACGATAACAAAACTGTGCGGTTGAAACTGCGCCGCTTTTCCCCAAATCCTAGCGGTTTCGGCGAACCGGAAGTCAGCGAACTGGTTCGAGAATATCAGAGTTTGGGACGAGATATCCTATTTTTTGAGAATGGAGATTTTTGTCAGGGAACTATTCAACTAGCGCCTTATTCTGAGTCGGGCGCCGAGTTTGGTTTTATCTACAATTCTCGCCGGTTGCGCTTAGTCCAGCTCTACAATACCGACGGCAATTTATCCAAACTTACCTTAATTCGCGAAAAACAGCTCGATAAAAACGTCCCCGAACGTCCGCCTTTAACTGTGGGCGATTTGCTGGGAGAATGGCAGGGCGAGGCTGTGACCATGTATCCAGATGGGCGTTCTCCCGATCGTTATTCTACCAAACTACAATTGGATTTGCAAAATGGCGATCGCATAGTGCAGAAAATTACTTTTGGCAGCAATGCTAATGTTATCAGTTCTAGCGGCAGGATTGACGGTTCTGTGATCGATTTCAACGAAGGTGCAACGCCCGTACAAGTTTTGCTGCTTCCTGACGGCGGTTCTTGCACTTGTCCGGTGAAAGTTGAATCCAGAAAACCGATATTTTTTGAAGCCGGTTGGTTGGTAGAACCTGACTTGCGGTTTCGGATGATTCGCAGTTACAATGACAAGGGTGAATGGGTAAGTTTGACTTTAGTTACTGAACGGAAAAAAGGTCAATCGCACTAATCTCAGAAACCGGGTTTCTTCCTAAATTTATCGTACTCAACCGAAATTTGTCGCAGAAACCCGGTTTCTCGCCACCCAACAAGAGAAATTCGATCGCACTAATCTCAGAAACCGGGTTTCTTCCTAAATTTATCGTACTCAACCCAAAATTTTCGCAGAAACCCGGTTTCTCGCCAAGAAAGCGACAGAAATTAGAGCGCCTACTTACGACAAACGAAAGTTTATCTAACAGCAAATATTATTCGCCGGACTTGGTTTCCTGAGTTTGCGATTGAATCACAGAACTCCAATCATCATTGTTAACAGCAGCATCCAGATGCTGGTGTCGTTCCCCATCAATTTTAGCGGCTGTTTCTAACTCTTTAGTAAGAGTAGAATCTGCCATTGCTTTACGCAATTTCAGCTTCTTTTCCTCATAAGCTTGTTGCTCTGTGGCCGACATTGCCGATCGCGCTGCTTGACCTACCGTACTCGCCCACATCTCGCTCTGGGCACCGTTTCCAGGCGGAATGCTGCCGAGTTCTGCTATCCAAGCATCCCGCAAATTTTCCATTTCTTCCCGTTTAGGGAATTTGAAAGTTTGCACGCGCACAAAAGCACAATTTTCCGCGCCGTTTTCGGCGATGTGACCGTTGATTGACAGCAGGATATTTCGCGAATAACCTATATACTCAGTATTACCGGAAGTGTTCGTGACAGCGTAAACGCCGGCGACTTTTGCGTTAGTTGCTATTTGGCGCCACATATCGATCGACATTACTTGCGTGCCGTCATTTTCTACTTCAGAAATAGCGTTTTCTGCGCTGTGTTCTGAGTCGGAACTGTATAAAAAGTTGTGCAGTCCTTCATGGGCGACAGGTACGTTTTGATGTTCAATTGCTACATCTAGATCGGCATTCACTTGATTCACTTCCATAAAACCCAATTCCTCAAAAAGTGGTAACTTTACTAATTAAATCTCTGACCTTATAAGCTGTTGCAGCATTAAATTTTCTCTCAAACAACAATCAAATTATTGTGGGGCGTTGCTCCGAGCATCACCCCGAACCTCCAATTTAAATGCCCAACAGCTTACCTATTTAACTTGCTGCAATTTGTTGCAATTCCTCGTCAGTCAATTTAACTTCGATCGCCCCCACGGAGTCCTCAATACTCGATACTTTTGTGGCCCCGGGAATCGGAACGACGCAGGGCGATTTTGCCATCAACCAAGCTAATACTATACAGTAAACTGAAACGTTTTTTTCGGCTGCTAATTTCGCGATCGCGGGCATATCTTGCAAGCTGGTAGCGCGGCGGCTTCCCCCCAAAGGACTCCAGGGAAAAAATGTCAGTTTTTCAGCTTCGCAATATTCCAGTACGCCGTCGGATTCCGGCTGTCTGTGCCACGGATTGTACTGATTTTGCACCGAGACAACTTCTACTGTATCGCGGGCGCGTTTGATCTGCTCTACAGAAAAGTTGGAAACTCCGATAAATCGAATCATTCCTGCTGCTACTGCTTCTTTTGCGGGTGCTAGGGCTGCTTCGATTGTATAGGCTGGATCGGGCGAGTGGTACTGCCAAAGGTCGATCGGCTTTTCGCCGCCCAGCGCTTCAAAACTTTCGCGAATTGCCTGCCGCAAATGGTGAGGATTACCGTTGCGCGTCCAGGCACCTTGAGGCCGCATTAAGCCGCCTTTCGTGGCCACAGTAACGGCGCGAATATCTCCCGTGTACTCTTGCAAAGCTTTAGCAATCAGGTGCTCGTTGTGGTGTTTGTCCGATTCATCTTGGCAGTAGGAATCTGCGGTGTCAATCAGGGTGACGCCCAAATCGAGGGCGCGCTGAATTACCGCAATTGCTTGCGATTCTGGCGGCCTGCCCTTTAACGACATCGGCATACCACCCAGACCGATCGCACTGATATTAAAATTGCTGTTGCCCAGTTTTTTTCTTTTCATTCGTTTGCCCTCATTTGCGTGGTTGATTGAGAGTTTAGATTTCAAGGATATCTTGATATTCTACTATTTTTTTTAGGATTTAACTAGATAGGCAAAAAATATTTGATCCGTCGGCTGTACTGAATTTTAAGTGTATATTTAAATTTCCTACTTTCCACTGGTCAAACCTTCTCTCCTTTTTTCCCTCAAACATCACAGACAATCTCTTGCCGCCCTGGAACTTTCCTGCTTACTTAACTGGAAGCGCTGGTGTAAAAGCGGAGTGCAAATTGCCAGAAATATCGGGATAAAACTAACAGCCCGATCGCCAAAATTCCCGCCCCTGCGATCCAAACCATGTCACCTCTACCCAGCATGGCTTCTGCCGGCACAGTCGTCAAGAAGGCAACGGGAACTACAAATGTAAAGAAAAATCGATAAGCTGCGGGATAAGCTGCCATGGGAAACCTGCCCGCTTCTAACAATCCTTTCAAGACTTCGGTAACGTTGTAAATCTTAACAAACCAAATGCTAGTTGCACCTAACATAAACCAGATACTGTAAAGAGTAATAGTTCCGAATAACAGCGGGATTGCTGTTAAAAAATAGTTGCCGATTCCTACTCCCAATTTGTTAGCAGCATACAGCACCAATCCGGCGCCGAAGATTAAATCTGGGATGCCCCAAGGGGAGACTGTGTTTGCAGATAGCCAGAATTGCGAACTGATGGGTTTGAGGAGTACGAAATCGAGAGTACCTTGCTGCACTCGATCGACAATACGGCTGAGGTTGGGCGCCAGAAAAGTTGACGAAAACCCCTGCAATATCGTAAAAATGCCGAGTACAACTAAAGCTTGTTCCCAGGAATAGCCAGAAAAAGTGTAGCCGGTACGGTAGAACAAAAACAGTCCGAACAAGCTACCAGCAAGGTTTCCCAGGCTGCTGAGGGCAGCGAGGACAAAGTTGATGCGGTATTCGAGCTCGGCTGCGATCGCCGCACCCCAGAACAATTTCAGTACCTGGAAATATCGTCTCATGTTTGTCGCCATTTTTTGTCCTTGAAATACTTAAATTCCCTCCTATTGTAAAGGTTGTGTGAAGCCTGCTACTGTACTGACCGCTTATTTCACTATAATTTTAAGTTATTAATACAGCTTACTTAAGTATTTTCACTGATAAATAGTATTAAGTTGTTTAACTAAATTTAAACAAAAATTACAATTCTTACTTTAACTCAACTTTAAGCGTGTAGTATTCGCCAAGAATTCAGCTTATTTCATCTCTCAGCACGAAATCTCGCTTTACTTATTAGTAATCCTGATATGTTACAACGCTTAACATTATAAATATTTGAAAAGCATCTAGCCATACCCAAAAGGAACACTTAGGATAGTGCATACGTACTCGTAAGAAATACGTAATCAGTAATACGTAATCATACGTACAAAAGAGGGTGCGAGAAATTGACTTAAGTAACAACACGTAAGGGAAAAAAAAGACATGGATGTTGTAACATTATCCAGACTGGGCGTCAAGCACACCAAGAGTGCAGTAGCCGAATCGCTGCGGATCAATACAGGGCTAGACATGACAACCCCAGTCACTTTTTACGGGATTGTTAACGAGCGCTGCAACGTTAAATGCCGCCAGTGCGAGTATTGGCGGCTCAAAGAATATAAAGACGAAATGACGATCGAAGATTGGCAAAATGCCCTCTTAAGCGTCAAAGAATTTGTCGGAGAATTTTCCATCAACTTTAGCGGCGGCGAACCTTATATTAAGAAAGGTTTTCTAGACTTACTGACATTTGCCAACAAAAACGGCATTCACGCCGGTGTCACCACCAACGGCTATTGCATGACTAAGGAAAATGCCGCGAAAACTGTGGCGGCGCGTCCTTTTAATGTGAATATGTCCGTTGACGGGCCGAATGCAGAATTGCACGATTATTTGCGAGGCCAACCCGGATTGTTCGACAGACTTTCCAAAGGAATCGTTTATCTGCGCGAAGAACAAGAAAAACAAAACGTCCTGTTTCCGATCAACGTCAAACCCACTATCAACCGCCTCAACTTCCGCCACCTAGAAGAAATTGTAACCTGGGCGAAGGGAATTGGAGCCACGACGGTGAACTTCCAACCAGTCAACCGCTGGACTCCAGAAACCTATTCGGAATTGTGGATTGAAGAAGCAGACAGGGAAGAATTTTCACAGGTAATTGAGCGCTTAATTGAGATGAAGAAAAATGGCGCGCCAATTATGAACAGCGATGAAGTATTGCGCTTGATGGTTCCTCACTTCCAAGAAGAAAAAGCTCCTGATTCAACTCGTCCTTGTCGCGTTGGACTGCGCAATTACTGGATTGATACGCGCGGCGATGTAAAATTGTGCGATGAATATCCGGTGATTGGCAATGTGAAAGAAGCCAACGCCCGCGAGATTTGGTACGGCGAAAAAGCGCAAGAAGTCCGCCGGGATACTTTGAATTGCGGCAAGCTTTGTCTGATTACTTGCGTCTCGCAAAAGACTATTTTGGACAAGGTAAAAATGGGGATGAAGTTATTAAAAAATTGACGCGGGAACAGTGTTATTATCGCTGGGGATTCATGGTAGCCGGGTTTTTTACAAAAACCCGGTTTTTTGTTGGATGAATTGTAATTTTGTAGTTCGATCGCGCCAGCGCAGTCAAATAGGTTTGTAGTCCGGACTGAATTCCTCGGTTTTTGGAATTGCTCTCGCTGGGTGGGAGTAGGTTTATTTCGATTGTGGGTGGGAACTAAAGATTATTGGTGAAACTTCGCCCTAGCTTTTTCCCAATTACCAGAAAGAATTGGTTTAAAGCCGGAACCCTTGTATGGCTCAATTAAAATCAGACTATTCATTACTCCAATCCTCGGACTTCTTTTGTCAACTGTCCCAGGTCAACTATCAACTGTCCCAGGTCAACTATCAACTGTCCCAGGTCAACTGAATGAACAAATCTTCAGGCTCGTCCCGATCGCCAAAAAAAACTTAGTATTACGGCGTAGCGCGAGTTATACTCCTACTGGAAAGACTGCGACTGCCCAAAAATCCAGAAATCAAAGTTTATGAGCAACACTTCCCCCCCTGAATCAGCCGCCAACAACCCGGAAACAAAAAAACTCAGCTTCTCCACAAAACTAGCTTACGGTGCGGGAGACCTCGGCCCCGCAATTACTGCGAATGTTCTGGTATTTTTCCTGCTGTTTTTCTTTACCAACGTCGCCGGTTTGGGTGCGGGAACTGCAAGCAACATTTTGCTGATCGGTAAGGTTTGGGATGCCATAAATGACCCGATTGTAGGGGTTTTAAGCGATCGCACTTCTCATCCCTGGGGCCGCCGCTATCCTTGGATGGTATACGGCGCAATTCCTTTCGGGATCTTCTTCTTTTTGCAGTGGATTGTTCCTAGCAAAGATCCCACGATACTGTTTTGGTACTATGTGGCGATCGGCATTTTGTTTAACACCGCCTACACCGCCGTCAACCTGCCTTACACCGCCCTCACCCCTGAATTGACCCAAGACTACAACGAACGCACTAGCCTTAACAGTTTCCGGTTTTCTTTCTCGATCGGCGGCAGCATTTTGTCATTAATTATCGCGCAAATTATCTTTGCCTTAGTTAAAGATGACATCCAAAAATACTTAATCTTAGGTGCACTCTGTGCAGTTATTTCAGTATTGCCTTTGTACTGGTGCTTTTTCGGAACCCGCAAACACGTTCTCGCTCAATTGCAAGCAAATCCAGTAGACGACAGTTCAACATCGCTGCCGATCGGAGAACAGTTGCGGATTGCCTTTAACAATCGCCCTTTTTTGTACGTAATTGGAATTTATCTCTGTTCTTGGCTGGGAGTGCAATTAACTGCTTCGATTTTGCCCTATTTTGTGATCAACTGGATGAATCTGCCGCCAGCAACTTTTACCCAAACTGCGATCGCAGTTCAAGGCACTGCACTCGCCATGTTAACTGTTTGGAGTAAAGTCAGCGAGCGATACGGCAAAAAAGCCGTATATTTTATGGGCATGAGTTTGTGGATTATCGCCCAAGCTGGACTGTTTTTCCTGCAACCGGGACAAGTAGTCCAGATGTACCTGCTAGCAGTTATGGCAGGTGTGGGAGTTTCCACTGCTTATCTCATACCTTGGTCGATGATACCGGATGTGATTGAACTCGACGAACTCCAAACAGGCGAAAGACGTGAAGGCGTGTTCTATTCGTTTATGGTGTTGCTGCAAAAAATTGGTTTGGCAGTGGGTTTGTGGTTGGTAGGACAAGCCTTAGAAAGAGCTGGATTTCTCGCCACTGTTCAGGGACAGCCTGCACCCGTACAGCCGGATTCTGCACTGTTCGCGATTCGAGTTGCGATCGGGCCGCTGCCCACAATCGCTTTAATTGGCGGCATGATTCTCACCTATTTCTATCCGATTACCCGCGAAGTTCATGCAGAAATATTGTTGAAACTTCGAGAAAAGAAAGCACAAAATCAGTAAGCTGCAATCAACTTGAGCTACCCAAGTTGCTGTCCCATTTAGAAATCTATCTGCATTCAGGATTGCTCAGGAGCTGTTTCTATCTGGTATCAAATATTTAGGCAATGCAAGTCTAGTCAGCCTCACCAAATAATAGCCTGTTGTGCATTTGATACTGATGTAAGTGTAGCTTGTCCACCGCCGTCGGATGGCGCATCGCGGCGATGGTTTTAGCAAGAGTTGAAGAACCCTGAAACCCGTATTTCTCGACCAAAACATCACATCGCCCAGCACCGTCCGATCGCCCACCGCCACTTACAAGGCTGGATTTTTTCGAGATGTCGATCGAGTATCAACTCGCAATTTATTAATTTTTATGTCACTTCCTACCATTGAGAGTAGTTTGTGATAAAATTATAACGGGTGCTTATCATGTAGAGTCGAGCAATTATCCTGCTAGTCAAAAAGTTGATCACTAAAAGCAGATACAAATTTTTCTAGCAAATGGATTGGATTATTTACGGTGAGAAAAATCGGCAGCATAATGTTAATTATTATATCTACGTGGAAAATGCAAAACTTGTTAGCCGGTCAGGAAAGCGGGTAAGTTAACAGGTGCTGCTGCCGTTGGTGGCGATCGAAAAAATGGCAGAGATGACAAGGCAATACCAGGGCGATTGGCGGCCCGGGTGTGACGGCAAATTGTAAAAGTTTGGTAAAGTTATAGCGCGATCGGCGGGCCCGGGAGGCGACGACTCCGAAAACGCCAGCAGTGCCTTGCAGCAAGCCTAAATACCACCACCAAACAGCAGACAGCAACGCAGTCGGAGACAACTCTCTCTTCATTTAGAAAAAAAAAATTGCAGCCGGCACAAACGGATTTAGTTATTATTGTATGGGTGAAATGCGATCGCCAGAAGTATGAGAAGGAGGTAGAACAGACCTATAATTTCCTGTGATATCCTGAAGTCAATGGTGAAACTATCAACCAGAAGGCTGGCAAAATAAAGCTGATTTTACCAAAAAAATATCCAAGAGGTCAACATGGAAACAGAACAGGACTCTCATATCGTACCCATTAGCAACCAGAGCCGACAGGTGCAGCAATTTTCCGTTGACGAGGGAGAAGAGTTAAGCGCGGCGCCTCAGAAAGGATTGAATCTCAAGCCGTTGTTCAGGACTTTTGGGCGACAAGCCCTAGTCATTATTGGGATTATCGCTCTAGCAGGCGGTGGAGTTTATTTTCAGATCAAGCAAGGCAAGAAAACATATCAAGGCGATTTTCGGATGCTGGTGGAACCCGTGACAACGGAGGCAAGACTTGCCGACGCATCTGCCCTCGCCAATCGCGGCGAGGGGGGGGCAGTGCCTAATCGAGAATTTTTTAGTTTGGACTATGCAACTCAACTTCAAATTCTCCAGAGTCCTCAGATGCTGTCGGCTATTGCTAAACAAGTCCAAAAAAAATATCCAGAAGTTACTGAGGAAATTCTTAAAAAAGGATTGCTCGTGTTGCGCCTCGGAGACAATGAGATTACACAAACTAAAATTTTGGAAGTTCGGTTCATGGGGCAGGACCCAAAATTAGTTGAGTTCGTTTTACAAGAAACTAAAAAGAAATATTTAAAGTACAGCCTTGACGAACGCAAGACTCGCATTGGTCAAGGTGTTAATTTTATTGAAGACCAGCTTCCGGGACTCAACAAGCGCGTAAATGACCTGAAGTCGGAGTTACAGGTGATACAGCAGCAGCAAAAGATTACCGATCCTAAAGAACAAGGCGCGCAATTGATCGTGCAAGTTCGCACCGTAGAAACTTTAGAGTTAGAAACTCAAAGGCTGCTGCAGGAACAGAAAACGCTGTACGCTAACTTGCAAAAACAATTAGATTTTACACCAAATGAAGCTATTGCCGCTTCAGCTTTAAGCGAAGAACCTCAATATAAAGAGTTGCTGACCAAGGTTAAGGAAGTAGAAGGTCAGATTGCTGTAGAAACAGCTCGTTTTAAATCTGCTAACCCTATAGTGGAAGCTTTAGAGCGCAAGCGGGCAAATTTAGTAGCTTTGCTCAACCAGCAAACTGAGCGAATTTTGGGGCAAAATTTAGTAGGCACTCAAGCCAATGCTAAAGTTCAGAATTTTCAAAATTCGATTCGCATAGGCTTGATCAAACAATTGGTTGATACTGCTAACCAAGTTCAAGTTTTAGAAGCTCGCAGTCAGGCGATCGCCCAAACTAAAATTAATTTGACCCGACAAGCCAGAGAATTCCCCAGTATAGCCCGCCGCTACAACGAACTGCAACAGCAATTAGACATAGCCTCCCGCAGCCGCGATCAACTTTTAACTCAGCGGGAAACTCTGCGCGTCCAAGCAGCCCAAAGCCAAGTACCTTGGGAAATAATTTCCGAGCCCCAGGTACCCAAAGATCTCAAAACAGGCAAACCGATTCCTGTTGCCTCGAAAAATGCAAACAAATTTTTCATGGCAATTGTTGGGGGGCTAGTGTTGGGTCTGGCAACAGCTATTATCATTGAAAAGTTCCGCAATATTTTCTACTGTGCTGATGATGTTAAAGATGCGGTTGATGCGCCTTTATTGGGAGTAATTCCTCGTGACAAAAATGCTAAAAAATTTCCGCCTTCTATTGCTAATGCCTATGCTTATCTTGAAGGAAAAGAAGGGAATAAAAAAATTGCTTCGGAATTTATAGAAGCTTTTGACTCTCTTTATACTAATATCCGCTTTCTTTCTTCAAATCGAACGATTAGCTCTTTGGCAGTTGGTTCGGCTACCGCTGGCGAAGGCAAATCTACCGTTGCTTTAAATTTAGCTCACGTGGCAGCGCTGGCGGGTCAGCGAGTGCTGTTGGTAGATGCCGATTTGCATTCGCCCAGCCTGCACTTGCTGTTGGATCTGCCTAATGTCAAGGGATTGAGCAATTTGCTCGAAAATAAACACGAACCCAATGAAATTATCCAGCGATCGCATCTAGCAGATAGTCTGTTTGTATTAACTGCGGGTATTCCTGTTCCCGGTACTGCTAGACGGCTTGCCTCATCTGGGATGCAGTATTTAATGGATGAACTTCACGCAACATTTGACTTAGTTATTTACGATACGCCGCCGCTGGTTGATAGTAAAGATGCGAATTTTTTAGCGGCGCGCACAGATGGGATACTGATGGTTGTAGCAGTTCGCCAGGTCAAGTTTTCGGTAGTCAAAAAAGTTTTCAGTCAATTAGAAAATTTTGGCATACCCTGCTTGGGCACAGTTGCCAATCACGCCACTAAAGGCAAGAAGTATCAAGCATCTCAATCATCAGTTGTGGCAGATAAAAATGAATATTTGAATTTGGCACCAGTAGAGTCTGGCATCCGCAAACTAGCTCCCAAAAAAGAGTGATATCATGTCCGAAAAGGACGACCACAATCAGATTGGTTTGTAGTGAAGACGAAGAGTCCTCACTACAAACCTTTACACATTGCGGGTAATTGACCAGGCGTGGTATGAGAGTAAAAAAGATGACCTCACCCCAAAATTTAGATTAAGGTTCAATCTCCCAGATTTATCTGTGGAGTAAATCTCAAATCGAAAATGGAAAATCTCAAATAAACTGGCGGCGGACTAATTTTCATCCGGCTGGGTGGGAAATGTGACGGTAAAATTAGTCCAGCCATTGCTGCTTTCAACCTCAATTTTTCCTTGCAACTGTTCCACAAGTTTTTGAACCAAAGCTAAACCCAAACCTGTACCTCCTTGTTTCCAGGGATCGGCGTTGGGAACGCGATAAAATTTCTCAAAAATTCGAGGCAATTCCTCTGTCGAAATGGACGATTGATTGCTGAGTGTAAATTGGATGGAGGAAGCCTGAACACTTGCTTGTCGCGGATTTTTCCCTTGTCTTCCATCTTCCATTTCTCCATTTTTGCACTCTACCCTGAGAGAGATTTCGCCGTCATTGGCAGTATATTTGCAGGCATTGTTGAGGAGTTCTGCTAAAATTCGTCCCAAACTAGCGCGGTTAGAAGAGATAGTGGGGAGGTGGCGATCGCACTTTACTCGCAAATGCTGGTGGCGGTTCTGGGCGCGGGTGTAAAATGGGTCGATAATAGTAGGCAGCCAGACTTCTAAGTTTACTGGTTCGAGGTCGATCGGACAAGTTGCTGCTTCGAGCCGCTGCAAATCGAGTAAAGCATTAATCAAATCGGTTTCTCTAGTACATTCTGTTTCTAAAATTTCTAAATAAATCTGGCGTCGGTCTGGTGTGGGAGAAATTCTCAGCATATGAATAGCCATTTTCATATTAGCTAACGGCGTCCGCAGTTCGTGAGAAACTGTGCTGAGAAATTCATCTTTGAGGACATTTAAATGCTGGAGTTCCTGCACTTTTAGCTGCAATTCGGCGGTGCGTTCTTGGACTTGGCGTTCGAGGTCGGTGTTGAGATTTTGTACTTGCTGATAGAGTTGGGCTTGCTGAATGGCGATCGCGATTTGAGTTGCCAGTTGCAGCAGCAAATCCAATTCCGAAGGCTGCCACTGCCGGGTTTTGGAACACTGATGGACGCACATCATCCCCCACAAATTGCCGTCTTGCAAAATTGGTACAATCAAATAAGCTTTGATTTGTGCTTGCTGCAAGCGCGCATATTTTTCGGGACTCAAACTAGCTTGGTCGATATCTGGGACGGCATAAATCTCCTGTTCCATCGCAAATGCAGCTTCTTGCCACATACGATCTGGCATCATTTCTCCCAAGATAGAAGACCAGTTGGGCGCAACGGATTCTGCTAAAAAAATGCCGAAATTGCTCGACTCCAAACGCACGATCGCTACTCTGTCGGCGTGCAAAACTTGCCGGACTTCATCGACGCTGGCGTGGAGAATTTCTGCGAGGTTTAAGGATTGGTGAATCCGCAAGGAAATTTGAGTTAACAGCCGATCGCGCTGCACCTGTTCGTGAAGTTTGGCAGTCCGTTCGCGCACCTGCTCTTCCAATTTGGCATTGCGGCTTTGCAGCAGTTCCAATTTTTCCGATTGCAGTTGATAAACTGACTGCTGCAACTGTTTGACAACTCGGTACATTTCTGTGGGATCGAGGACTCTGAGCAAGCTGGTTTGAGTGATAATTCCCAACAGTTCGCCGCGCGCCCCGCACACGACCAACCGCTGCACTTGTTGCTGCTGCATTTGTTTGTGCGCCGTCCACAGTGAATCGGAAGGTTGTAGAAATTGCAGGGGAGTTCTCATGACTTTTTGAGCTGGGGTTTGCTCGAAATTTAGTTCGAGAAACAGTGCCTGCACGATGTCGTATTCGGTAATAATTCCCAGAGGTTGGTGAAAGGAATATTGAAAAATGGAGGTATAGTCATCTTTCGGCTTCTCCATTGTTAATTCTTTATTTTTTGTAATGACTACGCAACTGACTTGATGCTCTGACATCAGTTTGGTTATGCTGAGGAGCGAGGCGGTGTGGGGCGCTGTAATTGGCGTAGTCATCAATTCTGCTACCCGCCGCAATTTGAGAATGTTGGAAGGCTGCAATACTTGGCGAATTCTTTCCCGCGTCAGCACTCCTACCAAGTGGCTCAATTGATTGACGATCGGCAAATAGCGAATCTTGTGCTGGCGAAATAACGATAAAGCGGTAAACACGTCTTGCTCGTCGGATTCTGTGAGGGAAACCGACACCGGGGACATGACTTCGGAAATTGGTATTTTGTGCGAGGCTCCTTTTTGCTGGCTGTCTATTTTGCCAGAAGCGATCAGCCTCACTAAGTCGGCGGGAGTCAGTATGCCGATTAACAGCCCGCGGCTGGGGTTGTCGGATAAGTTGCCTGTGGTAATAGTCTGCTGGTTTTGCACGACGAGCACGCAGCGCGCCCGCACCTTGTCCGGCGCGGTTGTTTCGCCCGTCGCCCCCCGGTCTGCGGGTGCAGGTGTTTTGACTAGGGGACAACTGTTTTGCAACTGACTCATCAGGGCGATCGCCACTGCTAAGGATGTTTCTGGCCCCGCAGTTAGGGGGTAGCGGTCGATCGCTTGTTCTAAGGCTGAGGAGTAAAAAGGCGGGTGATAAAAGGGCATAGTTGATTGCAGGTTGTCGGAGGGCGGAAGCGCGATCGGGCAAAGCCTTAGGGAACGGCCCAAACACCTCGCCTGTGCTTGAATTTTAAATAATAGACTTTCTAATTTATTATTTCTACGCAATCTGAGCTTTAGATTAATGGTGTCACTAATACGCAATCTCACCGATCTGAAATCCTGGGGCGGTTTTTACTGCCTGCTTTTTTTCGTGAGACTCCCCTATAATCAAAATAACCCGAATGTAAAGTTTTACTACAAGATTTACCATAATGACAATTTTAAGCTTAGAGCAAATTGCCGCCAAGTTAGAAAGCGAAAATTCAGCCGATCGCATGGTGGCTTTGGCAAACTTGCGGAACGTGCCGGCAGCAGAGGCTGTACCTTTGATTAAAAAGGTGTTGAATGACGAAAGTTTGCAAGTGCGATCGATGGCTGTGTTTGCTCTCGGGGTCAAACCGACAGCAGAGTGCTATCCTATTCTAGTCAAATTGCTAGAAACTGACCCGGATTACGGCATTCGCGCTGATGCTGCGGGTGCTTTAGGCTATCTGGAAGATATCAGAGCTTTGGAGGCTTTGGTGCGGGCTTTTTACGAAGATACTCAATGGTTGGTGCGCTTCAGTGCGGCTGTTTCTCTGGGAAATCTCAAAGATCCCCGGGCTCGCGACGTGTTGCTGAAAGCTCTCGAATGCGAGCAAGTGGTGATCCAGCAGGCGGCGATTTCGGCTTTGGGGGAAATTAAGGACATTGGTGCGATCGATCGCATCCTCAACTTTGCTCAGTCAGAAGATTGGCTGACTCGCCAGAGACTGGCTGAAGCTTTGGGTCATTTGCCGAGTGTCAAGAGCGTTTCGGCTTTAAAATATTTAGAAAAAGACAGAAATGCCCAAGTTTCTCAAGCGGCAACAATTTCTCTCGATCGCCTGTCAACAGCAGAAGCGTAAAAATTTGTAGAGGCGGGTTCACCGAAAATCTGTAATTTAAGCAGTAGAATCAGATCAACCCGCCCCGGCTGCGATGTTTGAAAAAAGTTATTGTTTTGGGAGAGGGAGTTAAATGCCCTACAGTCAATTTAGCGTCGAACAAATTAAGACAAATTTTGGCATAACTTTTACTAGAACAGTTGGCTTGTTTGCCGATATCCCTGAAATAGAACCCAGCAATTTTTTGCAAGAAACTTTGCAATTTAATCTGCCTTTAGCACTAGAAATCAATTCAGAGAAAGCTCGCTCCGAGCTAATTGTCGCGCCGATATTAGTTGAAATCAAAAAACGGCTACCGGAACGGATGAGTTTATTCTCTGGTAGAGAGTTCAATGTAGATGCTGCTAGGGGTTTGAGCGGTTATTGCGATTTTTTAATCAGCCGATCGCCCGAACAGCTAGTCATTGAATCCCCAGCGATCGCCTTGGTTGAAGCCAAAAATGATAATATTCAATTCGGCTTAGGAGAGTGCATGGCCGAAACCATCGCAGCACAAATATTTAACGAGCGTCACGAAAATGATATTCAGACAATTTATGGAGTTGTGACAACTGGGAGTATCTGGAAATTCTTTAAGCTAGAAGGAATTGCGATCGAAATTGACACAGACGAATATTTTATCAATAATGTTGCTAAAATCCTCGGTATCTTAATAAATTTTATCGACTCTTGAGTGAAACCAGAATATACGATCTAAGCTGCTGCGTGCAAATCGCAAGTTACAATAGTTGTTAATATCCTTTAACCAAAGCCAGCCATGAATCAAGCGCCCAATCCTTTTAACTCAAATCCCTCCAATCCGCTAGACCCCTTGGAGCAAGAACTTGACGAGCAAGGCGAAGAAATGCCGAGACAGTACCACCCAGCTACTAAAAAAACTCTGCAAAAAGCCTTTCTCATCCTGGTAGTTGTTGGGGCAATTATTGGGGGAATTTTATCTATAGGGGTGATTTCGCTGCTGCAAAAAGCCGGACTTACTGATGTGCCGGCGCGGGTACAGACTCCGAAGTAATATCGACTCGGAAGGATCTGTCGATGCTAAATGCACCAATCTTCTGGGATGAAGCTTGAGAAATGATGATGTTTGTATGGATTTTTTCAAAATAGACTTGAATTGCAAAAATACTTAGGACGCTGCTCAAAGCCCATCCCACAAACTTTTTTTTCTTGTGGGATGGGCTTTGAGCAGCGTCCGAAAATTTGATTAAAAGGACTTTTGCAATTCAAGTCTAATATAGCAACCGCGCCCGACGGTAAAGACGTTCTTAATTGCTGAAACCGTTGCTTTTCTTCCTTCTTCCTTCTTCCTTCTTCTATAATTGATGCTTAAAAATTCTACGGCTGCGCCAGATGCGATCGCGCGGCAGATTTCCGAAAAACTGGTCTCCGCTGGCTTTCACGCTCTTTCTGACCCCCTGCGGATTCAGATTTTGGAGTTGCTGCGGGAACAGGAGTTGTGCGTTTGCGATCTGTGCGATCGGCTGGGAGTCCCTCAGTCTAAACTCTCTTTCCACCTCAAAACCCTAAAAGAAGCCGCTTTAGTCCGCAGTCGCCAAGAAGGCCGCTGGATCTACTACAGCCTCAATTTAGCTCAGTTTCTAGCCCTGGAACAGTACCTCGCCGAGTACCGCCGTTTCAGTCAGATGCTGCCGGCGCGCCCTTGTTCTGACGCGGGTTAACCCATCAATATTTTTTGATAAGTAGACTCATAGAGCCCCTTTTATATACTTGACATATCAAATTTTATTGATATGATGGATTGAAACCAATAAGTTGACCTGCATCACAGGGGATTTAAGCCCCCACCTTTAGGTGGATTGTTTTTAGGCAGGGGATTTAAGCCCCAGCCTAAAAACTTCGCACTCCGAAGTCAACTGTCAACTGTCAACTGTTAAAGCGATGGGTGCAACAGCAAAGAAGTTAGCTTTTAGCGAAAATCGAGATTGCAGGCGAGAAGCGATCGCCGAATGCCTCGGCACGTTTATTCTAGTTTTTGCAGGCACTGGCGCTGTGATGGTGAACAAAATTAGCGGTGGTTCTGTAACTCATTTGGGCGTTAGTTTTGTATTTGGTGCAGTTGTAGCCGCGATGATTTATGCGATCGGGCACATCAGCGGCGCGCACTTTAACCCAGCGGTAACATTAGCATTTTGGGCGAGCGGGTTTTTCCCAAAATACAAAGTTTTGCCTTACATTTTGGCGCAGTGTGCGGGGGCGATCGCAGCTTCCGCACTGCTGCTAATTACTTTAGGAAAAGTGGCAAATATTGGTGCAACTATCCCTCTTAACGGGCACTGGTTGCAGTCTCTAATTTTAGAAACAGTTCTGACTTTTATCCTGATGTTTGTGATTCTGGGTTCGGGACTTGACAGGCGCGCTCATATCGGTTTTGCGGGGATAGCAATTGGGTTAACTGTAGGCTTAGAAGCTGCATTTATGGGGCCGATTACGGGAGCGAGCATGAATCCGGCGCGATCGCTCGGCCCGGCTTTAATTGGCGGCATTTGGGAACACCACTGGGTGTACTGGGTTGCTCCGATTTGGGGCGCACAGTTAGCAGTCGCTGTTTACCGACAAATGTCTAACGGATTTCGGGATTTTAATTGAAAGCATCATGGCAAATTTCACGCACAAACCGAGAATTTTGTTTTTATACGGCTCTTTAAGGGAGCGTTCTTACAGCCGTTTATTGGCAGAAGAATCGGCTCGAATTATTGAGGGCTTCGGTGCTGAAGTTCGGTTTTTCCATCCTCTGGAATTGCCGATTTATGGCAGCGTTCCCGATACGCATCCGAAGGTTCAAGAATTGCGGAAATTGAGTTTGTGGTCGGAGGGTCAAGTCTGGTCTAGTCCAGAAATGCACGGCAATATTACGGGCATTCTGAAAAACCAAATTGACTGGATTCCTTTGAGTATTGGGGCTGTGAGGCCGACTCAAGGCCGTACTTTGGCGGTGATGCAAGTTAGCGGCGGTTCGCAGTCTTTTAATGCTGTTAATACTTTGAGGATTTTGGGCCGCTGGATGCGGATGTTTACGATTCCGAATCAGTCTTCGGTTGCTAAGGCTTATCAGGAGTTTAATGATGATGGGACGATGAAGGATTCGCCTTTTCGCGATCGCGCGATCGATGTAATGGAGGAATTGTACAAGTTTACCTTGCTGTTGCGGGAGCAAACGGACTATTTGACCGATCGCTACAGCGAACGCAAGGAACAAGCGGCTAAGGAGGCGATCGCCCTAGCAAATCGCGCCCTGGAATTACCCGGCGATTGAAATCGCGGAGAATCACCCGGCGATTGAAATCGCGGCGACACAGACAAAACCCGCCTCCGCGGGTTGAAGAATCTGGGATTTCTCTTCAGTCTGCTGAGGCAGACTTCGTTTGTGTAGCCGCGGTTTCTAACCGCCGGAAACCCGACAACAACCAATAACCAATAACCAACAACCAATAACTCACAACAACAAAAAACCATGAAAAAAGTAATGTTCGTTTGCAAAAGAAACTCCTGCCGATCGCAAATGGCAGAAGGATTCGCTAAAACCATCGGCAAAGACAAAATTGCCGTCACCAGTTCCGGCTTAGAATCAAGCAGAGTTCATCCGACAGCAATTCAAGTCATGTCAGAAATCGGGATTGATATCACCGACCAAAAATCTAACGCATTAAGCGAATTCAATGCCGAAGATTACGATGCAGTAATTTCTCTGTGCGGCTGCGGCGTGAATTTACCCGAAGCGTGGGTTGTGCGAGAAGTATTTGAAGATTGGCAACTCGATGACCCCGACGGACAACCAATCGAAACTTTTCACCGCGTTCGAGATGAAATTAAAGCACGAGTTGAAAAATTAGTTGACTCTCTCAAACCAGATTAATCTCGAAATTATCATCCTTGGCTTGGAGTGGCGATCGATTCTCAACTGACAAATTTTAACCTGTCGCTGTCGCATCCAAAAAATTAGTGCTAAATTATGAGAGGCGTTCCCCCGGAACGCCTCTACATTCGTTGCGAGCCAAGACTAAAAAATTTAGCACATGATTCAGACCGCCATCACGCCTTTCAGAAACAAACTCAACTCAGCTTTAACTAAAAAGCAGATTACAGTTTTACAAATTAATCTGGGGAAACGCTGCAATCTCGCTTGCACTCACTGTCACGTAGAAGCTAGCCCAACACGAACAGAAGAACTTTCCCCGGAAATTTGCGAACAATTAGTTGAAATCATTCGCCGTTTTCCTCAAATTCAAACTGTTGACCTCACGGGCGGCGCTCCCGAAATGCTTTACGGTTTTAAACCGCTGGCGGAAGCTGCGAGGGCGATAGGTAAAGAAGTAATTGTTCGTTCTAATTTGACGATTTACTTTGAAAAAGGCTTTGAAGATATTCCCGAATATTGCGCGCATCACCAACTTAGAATTGTGGCGTCGCTGCCCTGCTACCAAGCTGATAATGTTGACAAAATGCGCGGTAGCGGTGTTTTTGACAGTTCGATTCGGGCGCTGCAAAAGCTAAATCAGTTGGGATACGGGAAAAACCCCAATTTAATTCTGGATTTGGTATACAATCCGCAAGTGCCGTCCACAGAAAAGTTTTCGTTAACACCGGAACAGGGCAAGTTACAGCAAGATTATCAGGTTTATTTAGCCGAACATTTTGGGATTTGTTTCAATCAGTTGTTCGCGATTACTAATTTGCCGGTGGGACGGACTAAGTTTCATTTGGAACACAAGAAACTGCACAAGCCTTATCTGGGGTTTTTGGAGGATAATTTTAATCCCGGTACTCTGGATCATTTAATGTGTCGCAATGAATTGTCGATCGACTATTTGGGCAATGTCTACGACTGCGATTTTAACCAAATGGAAAATCTGCCCGCGAAAACTGGCAGCGGGGAAAGGATAACTGTTGCTAAATTGCTGGAATCTGGTAGTTTAGATGTGATTCCAGAGGTGCAAACTGCTGCTTATTGCTACGGCTGTACGGCGGGTAGCGGTTCTAGCTGCGGCGGTACTTTGATTTGATTTAAGGGAAAATTTGCGCTTATAGCAGTTTTCAATTCTGTGAAATACAGGACACGGCACTGCCGTGTCCCTACCCTGCAAGCAATTTAGACTGAGGATTTTAGGTAATGAATGATTCGGAATCGCCTGCTGAAAATCCGCCGCCATCCAACAGGTGGAAGCTGTTTTTAGGGATTGCTTTAGCTGCGGTTTTGATTGTGGCGGCTAAGTTTTTCAATTTTCAAGGAATTCTGACAAATGCGCTATCGGCGATCGCCAATCTCGGCCCTTGGGGCCCGGCAGCTTTTATTCTGATTTACATTGTCGCAACGGTTTTATTTATCCCAGGTTCCTTGCTGACTCTCGGTTCTGGGGTTTTGTTCGGAGTCGTTGGTGGTGCGGTTTGCGTTTCCATCGGCTCGGTTTTGGGCGCAACTTGCGCTTTTTTAATAGGTAGGTATTTAACTCGCGATTGGGTTTCCAAACAGATAGAAGGTAATCCCAAATTTCAGGCGATCGACTCCGCAGTTGCCTCTGAAGGATGGAAAATTGTGCTGCTGACGCGGCTTTCGCCCATTTTTCCGTTTAATTTGCTTAACTATGCTTTTGGAGTCACGCAGGTGTCTCTCAGAGACTATTTTTTCGCATCTTGGATTGGGATGATTCCCGGAACTGTGATGTATGTTTATATCGGTTCCCTGGCGGGGAGTTTGGCTGCAATTGGAGCACAAGGGCGATCGCGCACTACTGCTGAGTGGGTTCTGTACGGCATTGGTTTGCTCGCCACCATCGCCCTCACCGTTTATGCAACCCGCTTGGCCAAAAAAGCTTTAGACGCAAAAATTTCTCCTTGAAGCCCCAGCGCAAACTGGTAAAAATGTCAATACGGTTTTGCCCATACATTATAATACATTGCTAATTTAAAAAAATCCGTATTTTCTCTGTGTTATTTACAAGAATTTTGTTATACAAACGAGATAGATATTAAAGATATCGTAAAGCACTAACCTGAAGTAGGTAAACCCAAGGTCGAAATATAAAAGTGATGCCAAAATAGAATGCGATCGCGCGATCGGAATAAAAAATGTTGGCAGTCAGGAATGCAAGCCCTTACTACTTGCCTGATATTAATTCTGCCGGATGACGAAGGACAAATGCCGTTCGATCAATTCGACTCTCGACGAGAACATTTGATGATGCAAAAGCCAGCAAATCAAGCCCGAGCTGTGTCAGCGCAGCCGCCCCACCAAACAAAAAAGCTGCGCCGCCTTTGGCAAAACATCAGCAATTCTGCTCAATCGCGGTGGCAGCAAGCGAACAGTCTGTGGCAGCACAGACGGCAGCGCCGCCATTTGCTGACCCTGCTAATTCTGGTCGGCACGGCTTTAAGCATTAGCACAACTGCTTGCATCAGCTATTTTTTTGTGCGCGGACTAATCCTCGACAATTTAAAAGAAATAGCACTATTAAAACTAGAAAAAGGTACTGACGAAATCGACCGCTGGCTCAGCAGCCGCAAAGCAGAAATAGAAACCATTGCTTACGATCCTACGGTTCGCACTCTCAATTGGAAATTAGTCGAGCCCCGGTTGCAAGGAGAAATATACAGGTTAAAAGAGTATTTCGTCCTGTCATTAATTCAACCCGACGGATCGCTAATCAACACTCTAGGCAACCGCGCGAACAGCAAAGACCGCCAACACTTTCAAAAAGCAATGGCCGGGCAGCTCAACGTTTCCGACCCGCTGATCGGCCGCAGTACAAAAATTCCGTCGATCGTCATTTCAGCTCCTATTTGGGCCTTGCCTCCCGCTCCCAATCAAGTAATTGGAGTCCTATCGGGCAGCATTAAATTAGACAGAATAGCATCTGTGGCTAATAGCTTGCAGTACGGTTCAGACAGTTATGCTTTTGCGCTCAATTCAGAAGGAGTGCCAATTGTTCATCCCAACAATAACTTAATCGGAAATATCGATCGGCAGGCCCCAAGCTTTTTACAGTCACAAGACCCCGCACTCTCCACAATTGCGCGGCAGATGATCGATCGCCAGACGAACATCGAACTGGTAAAAATCGATCGCAAATGGGTGTATGTAGCCTATGCTCCCCTGGATGAAGTTAACTGGTCGATGGCTTTAGTAATTCCCCGCGAAAATATTGAATCCCAACTGCAAGCATTAAATTTGCTGACATCCGTCGTCGCCGGACTGCTCGTCCCGGCAATGCTCGCAGCAATTTGGCTAATTTACTCTTCGGAAAACAATCGCGCCCAAGCGGAGCGAGAAGCCATGCTCAACCGGATTGCCGGACGCATTCGGGCTTCTCTAGATTTAGACGAAATAGTGCAAAGTACAGTCGAAGAAATAGTAAATTTGCTGCATCTAGAACGAGCGGCTTTTGGTTGGTACGAACCGCAAAACAAAATATTACAAATCCTGTGGGAATGTTGCCAATCTGATTGTCCGACACAAACCATAAAGTTTGAGCCTTACTTTGTCGGAAATTTGTCAGTACGGAGCGGTCAATCCGAGCCAATTATTCTTTCGAGCGACACTTGGGCCCAGGGTGCAAGCCAACCGCTGGAACTTAAAGCTAATAGCTATTTAGCCGTGCCTGTCCAGACTCAAAACCCGCCGCAGGGTTATTTAATTTGCAGCCATGCTACTCAGTGGTTTTGGAGCGGGGAGGAAATCAAACTGTTAAAAGCTGTAGCAGACCAACTGGCGATCGCCATTACTCAAGCTCACCTTTACAGTCAAACCCAAGACCAAGTAAAACTGCTCAATGGTGCCTTAAATGAACTTAAAAAAACTCAAACTCATTTAGTGCAGAGCGAAAAAATGTCATCTCTCGGTCAAATGGTTGCCGGGATAGCGCACGAAATAAACAACCCGGTTAACTTCATTTCGGCTAATTTGCCTCACACTACTAAATATACTAAAGATTTATTAGAGTTGGTGAGTTTATACAAACAAACATTCCCCGAGGTTCCCCCGGAAATCGCAGATTTTGCCGAAGAAATCGAGCTGGAATTTATCGAGGAAGATTTGCCGCATATATTGAATTCTATGAAAATAGGCACGGAACGCATTCGCACCATAGTTCTTTCGTTGCGCAACTTTTCTCGCCTCGATGAATCTGACAAAAAGCAGGCGGACATTCACGAAGGTATGGAAAATACCTTGCTGCTGCTCTCCAACCGCATCAAAAATAGAATTTATATAGTTAAAAGATACGGAAAAGTGCCTTCAGTCGAGTGTTATCCGTCTCAGCTAAATCAGGTGTTTATGAACTTGCTGAGCAATGCGATCGATGCCTTGAACGAGCTCGATCGCCTGGATAAAATTATTACTATTTCCACGGGCATCGTTCGCGAAAATGGCGGAAAATTTCTGAAAATCGCGATCGCCGATAACGGGCCTGGCATTCCCGACAGCGTTAAAGACCAAATTTTTAACCCATTTTTTACTACCAAACCCGTGGGGCAAGGCACTGGTTTGGGATTGGCAATTAGCTACAAAATTGTAGTGGACGGACACGGCGGCAGCATCAAAATTTCTCAACCTCCGGGCGGCGGTACGGAGTTTTTGGTGAAAATTCCGATTATTAACGAGCCTCAAGAAGCAAGCAGGAAGAGGGAAGTTCGGCAACGAGCAATGTACGGGAGTTCATTCAGTTGACCTGGGACAGTTGACAGTTGACAGCACTTAACAAAAGAAGTCCGAGGATTGGAGTAATGAATAGTCGGATTTTAATTTCTCCCTACAAGGGTGGAGGCTTTAAACCAATTCTTTCTGGTAAACGCCAATCAATCGCAAATCGCCAATCAATCGCCAATCTAAAATCAATCGCAAATCGCCAATCAATCGCCAATCGCCAGTCTAAAATCTAAAATCGACTGACTGAGTGGCTGTCGTTGGCTAAAATTAAAAGAGTTTTTGTGAAAGGAGTTTTATGGCTGTTGGCAAGGATACAATTTTCGAGCGCTTTTTGTCGCCCCTGATTCGACTGGCGATCGACGAAGCAGCACTGAAACGACTCTACGAAGGTATCGACTGGGAAACAGCGGGCGATCGCCACCGACAACCCAACCTAGTTTATCCCGAATATTACAGCAGCCAAAACTTTCACGGCATCAAAGGCGGCTACCTCAACCCCAGTGCCGCCGTTTCCTACGATCCAATCACCCAATACGTTTTGCCTCCCCACGAAACAGTAGTCAGGCAATGCTTAATTGACGCTGTGCGGGTGAAACCGCGCCGAATCATCGATTTGGGATGCGGTACCGGTTCGACCACGCTGATGCTCAAGCAGGCTTTTCCCGAAGCGGAAGTTATCGGGCTGGATTTGTCGCCTTATATGCTGGTAGTCGCCGAAATGAAAGCCCAAAAAGCCGGCTTAAAAATTGAGTGGTTGCACGGAAATGCCGAAAGCGTTGGTTTTCCTGACGCCAGCTTTGATTTAGTCGCAGCTTCTTTGCTGTTTCACGAGACGCCCCCTGCTGTATCGCGGGCAATTTTGCGAGAAAGCTTCCGACTGCTGAAGGTTGGGGGACAAGTGGCAATTTTGGACGGAAATCAAAAAACTTTGCGGCAGACAGAGTGGCTGACTGATATCTTTGAAGAACCTTATATTAAGTCTTACGCCACTGGTAGTATGGATGCTTGGGCGGGGGCTGCTGGATTCGGGGCGGTGCAAACTCAAGAACACTGGTGGGTGCATCAGGTGACGCAGGGCGTGAAACCTCTTCCTGGGGAAGATTTAGAACCTGTGCGTCAGGGGAATGTGTGGAATTTGGGCGATATTGCTCCTGATTTTGATGGCGATTTACCGGGGATTCCAGCTCCTGCTTGATTTGTTGACTGTTAACTGTTAACTGTTGACTGTTAACAGTTAACTGTTAACTGTTAACTGTTAACTGTTAACTGTTAACTGTTTATTGGCTATTAGTTATTAGCAGCCCCAAGCCAGTAACAAATAACAAATAACAAATAACAAATAACAAATAACAAATAACAAATAACTAATAACTCATAACTAATGACTCTAAAAGCAGTTTTATTTGATTTTAATGGCGTCATGATTAATGACGAGTCAATTCACGAGAAAATAATTGATAGACTGATGCTGGATGAAAATCTCCAGCTAAAACGCGGCGAGTTTCGAGAAGTTTGTTTGGGGAGGAGCGATCGCACTTACATTACCGATCTGCTGAAGCGCCGGGGACGATATCTGACAGAAACATACCTCGATCGCTTGCTGCTTGGCAAGGCCAAAGCTTATCAGGAAACAATAAACAGTTTGCAAACATTGCCAATTTATCCGGATTTGGCAGAATTTATTGACAAAATTCGGGTTTCGGGACTGAAAATGGCGGTAGTTAGCGGGGCAATGCGATCGGATATAGAATTGGTGTTAGAGCGATCGGGTTTGGCTGCAAATTTTGAGTTAATTGTCGCAGGCGACGACTTGGCGGCGAGCAAACCCGAACCCGACGGCTATCTGTTGGCGGTGGAACTTCTCAACCAGAAATATCCTGCTTTTAACTTGCAAGCGATCGAGTGTTTGGCCCTAGAAGACACTTTTGCGGGGATTGCAGCGGCGAAAAAAGCGGGGATGCAAGTAGCGGGAGTGACTCACACTTACCCGTTTCACATGATCCAGCGCCAAGCTAATTGGACGGTGGACTATTTTGCTGATTTAGAGTTGGACAGAGTGGCCCAACTTTGCTCGATCGCCCCCACTGAGCCGGCTACATAAAAAACTTGACGTTTTTAGCCGTTACGTGCTAATGTGAATGACGGTTTGAAAAATTAAGAGCAAATGCGAGCTGTAAGCTTTTAAGATTCGGCAATCGGGCATCTAAAATGCTTGCATTGAAAGTCAATGAGGGGAATTAGCTCAGTTGGTAGAGCGCTGCGATCGCACCGCAGAGGCCAGCGGTTCGAGTCCGCTATTCTCCATAACTCAGTGGACAGTTGACAGTTGACAGTTGGCAGTGGACAGTGGACAGTTGGCAGTTGGCAGTTGGCAGTTGGCAGTGGACAGTGGACAGTGGACAGTTGACTCCGAAAGCAGTTGCAGAGTAGGGGCATCAAAGCATTTATGCTTGACGGGTATCGGCTCTATTCATCAGGTTATTTATGTCCGCGCCCGATGTGGCGGTTGCTATATTTGTAGAAAGGGCGATCGTCACCTGGTCTGAAATTTGCCTGTGAATGTGCGATCGACCAAGTTACACGCTAACTCCTAGCATCAATAGCCTGTTTGTATAAAAAAAGCGGTTTTCTAATTTCACACTGATGGCGGAATAGACATATTTTAGTCTCTCAACCCGGTAGCTGCCTAACTTCCAGCATCAACAACCTGTCTGTATAAAAAAGTGGCTTTCAAATTTCCGACTAATTGCTAAAATCACGGATATTTGATGTGTAAGCGCGGTTTCTGCCGCAGTTGCCATCAATCCCCACACAACATTCATTTTGTCAACAATAATATTTTTTGTATCTAAACGTACAACACTCTTCTTGAGCTAGTCTTAATATCAAGTCGCTATGTGTTATTATGCTCAAGAATCTGACTCATCTATTCAAGAGTAACAAGAAAAAATGACAAAGCGATTTGATCGGCGGAAATTTCTTTTATACAGTTCTGCTACCCTCACATCAAGTTTATTTCTAAAAGCTTGTAGAACTCAGACTCCAACAGCAACTCCAACCGCTTCTCCAACAACACCAGGAACTACACCAGCAGCAAGCAGCGGAAACACGATCAAAGTAGGAATTTTGCATTCCTTGAGCGGCACAATGTCAATCAGCGAAAAAAGCGTTGTCGATGCCGAACAATTAGCGATAGAAGAAATCAATAAAGCTGGCGGCGTCCTCGGAAAACAAATCCAAGCAATAGTAGAAGACGGCAACTCAGACTGGCCGACTTTTGCCGAAAAAGCTAAAAAATTGATCGATCAAGACAAAGTTGTCACCGTGTTTGGCTGCTGGACATCCGCCAGCCGCAAAGCAGTATTGCCAGTATTTGAAGAAAAAAATCATATGCTCTGGTATCCCGTACAATACGAGGGTCAAGAGTGTTCAAAAAACATCTTTTATACCGGGGCGGCGCCGAACCAGCAAATCGAGCCAGCAGTTGACTGGCTGCTAGAAAATAAAGGCAAAAAATTCTTCTTAGTCGGATCGGACTACGTTTTTCCCCGCACCGCAAATACCATTATCAAAGCACAGCTAGCAGCCAAAGGTGGCGAATTGGTTGGGGAAGATTACATTCCTTTGGGCGGTACAGAAGTCACGCCAATTATCACTAAAATTAAGGCAGCTTTGCCCGACGGCGGCGTCATTTTCAATTCGCTCAACGGCGACAGCAACGTCGCATTTTTCAAACAATTGCAGGGTGCAGGTTTGGGGCCGGACAAATATCCGTCAATGTCGGTCAGTATAGCCGAAGAAGAAGTAAAGGCGATCGGCGTAGAATATCTCAAAGGCCATTACGCCGCCTGGAATTACTTCATGACTGTGGAATCTCCCGCGAATACAAAATTTGTGGCAGCTTTCAAGGCAAAATACGGCAAAGACAGAGTGACGAACGACCCGATGGAAGCAGCTTACATCATGGTTTACCTGTGGAAGCAAGCCGTCGAAAAAGCAGGAACACCAGACGATTTGGAAAAAGTGCGGGCAGCAGCTTTGGGTCAAACTTTTGACGCGCCAGAGGGCAAAGTAACGCTAGAAGCTAACCATCACCTTTCTAAATTTGTGCGGTTGGGCAAAGTGAGAGAAGACGGTTTGTTTGAAATCGCTTTTGCTACGCCAGCAGCAGTGAAGCCGGTGCCTTGGAATCAGTTTGTCGCTGAAACAAAAGGCTTTTCTTGCGATTGGTCAGACCCCGCAAAAGGTGGAAAATTTAAAACCCCTTAACTAGAGCAGAGGAAAGTTCGCCAAGTAGCAATGTACGGGATGTAACGGAGGTAACGGATAGAACGAATCAGGAAGTTTGTAGGGTGCGCAATGCGCACCTTACCCCTTACATAACAGCACCAAATATTATCGCAAAATAGGAGGAGAAAAAGTGGCGATCGGCTTATTAGACGGTTTATTCAACGGCATTAGCATCGGCGCTGTTTTACTAATTGCAGCCCTGGGACTAGCAATTATTTTCGGGCTGATGGGCGTGATTAATATGGCTCACGGCGAGTTGATGATGCTGGGGGCTTATACAACTTTTGTAGTGCAAAATGTCTTCAAAAATATCGGAGGATTGGCTTTTGAAATGTATATTTTATTTGCCATTCCCCTAGCTTTCTTAGTGGCGGCGTTGGTAGGATTAATTCTCGAACGCGGAGTGATTCGCTATCTTTACGGGCGCCCGCTAGAAACTCTGCTGGCAACTTGGGGCGTAAGTTTGATTTTGCAGCAGTTTGTCCGCAGCGTCAGTTGGGTGCTGGTAATTGGGATTGGGGTGTTTTGTTTGCTATTTTTTGGCGGCTTGCAGGTGCTGAAGCGTCGCCCGGATTTCGATCGCACTCGCAGCACATTTATCGCCATAATTTTACCTCTGTCTTTGGGTATTTCTTGGGCGGTAAGCGCATTTTTAGGGGAAACTTACAAACTGGCAGTCACTAAACCTTGGTTTGGCGCTCAAAACGTTGATGTGACTGCGCCTGCATGGCTGCGCGGCGGAATCCCGCTCGGCACTTTTCAGTTGCCCTACGCCAGACTTTTTATCATTGCGCTGACAGGAATTTGTTTGGCAGGAATTTACCTATTTTTGCAAAAGTCTGTGTGGGGATTGCGGATTCGCGCTGTGACGCAAAATCGCAGCATGAGCGCTTGTTTGGGAATACCTACCGAGAAAGTAGATGCGCTGACTTTTGCTTTGGGTTCGGGGTTGGCTGGTGTTGCTGGCTGCGCGATTAGTTTGATTGGTTCGGTAGGCTCAAATACCGGACAAAATTATATAGTTGATACTTTTATGGTGGTGGTTGTGGGCGGTGTTGGCAAGATTATGGGCAGTGTAGTTGCTGCAATGGCGATCGGCACTGCAAATTACTTGATAGGTTCGGGAACTTTAGCAATAATGTTCGCTCCGATCAAGCCCTTAGCTGATTTCTTCACATTTTTTGCCACAACCAGCATGGCAAAAGTGATGGTATTTGCCTTAATTATGGCTTTTCTGCAAGTGAAGCCGGGAGGGATTTTCCCGCAGAAAGGACGCACGGTTGAGAATTAATAACTACAGGTTTGAGCGAAAAACAATGGAGAATATACAACGAAAGGCACTGGTAAAAGAAGCGGCAATTGTCGGGGCGATCGCCCTGATCCTGATCTTGCTCATCCCAGGAATACTTCCCGACGTTCGCCTCAACCAATTGGGAAGATTTTTAGCACTAGCAATTGCAGCTCTCGGGATAGACTTGATTTGGGGATATACAGGCTTGCTGAGTCTGGGACACGGCGTATTTTTTGCGATCGGCGGCTACGCCTTCGCCATGCACCTAAAACTGCAAATTCCCCCAACCGCCAGCACTCAATTGCCCGAATTTATGAGCCTCTACGGCGTCACCGAACTGCCTTGGTTTTGGCAACCATTTTACTCTTTTCCCTTCTCAGTAGTCGCAGTATTCCTCATCCCCGCCATCTTAGGCGGAATTTTGGGTTACTTAGTATTTCGCAATCGAATTCGAGGCGTTTACTTTTCAATTCTTACCCAAGCAGCAACAATTGTATTTTTCAACTTCTTTAACGGCCAGCAAAAACTGATTAACGGCACCAACGGACTCACCGACTTTAAAACCCTGTTCGGAGCCACAGTAAACGGTCGAGATACTCAATATATTTTCTACATTCTCACCATACTATTTCTAGCAGCAACTTACGCCCTCTGCCGCTGGCTGACAAGCGGGCGTTTCGGGCGCTTGCTATTAGCAATTCGCGACGACGAAGTGCGCCTGCGTTTCTCCGGCTACAATCCCACAGGATACAAAGTTTTAGTATTTGCAATATCCGCCGGTTTAGCCGGAATAGCAGGCGCATTATTCACCGTACAAACCGGAATTATTTCGCCAAAAGCGATGGATATAGCATTTTCGATCGAAATGGTAATTTGGGTAGCAGTCGGAGGCCGCGCCACATTATCGGGAGCAGTATTGGGCGCACTCCTGGTCAACTTTGGCAAAAGTTTCTTGAGCGAACAATTTCCCGAAGTCTGGCTGTTTTTCCAAGGCGCGCTATTCTTAATAGTAGTCACAGTCTTGCCCGACGGCTTAGTCGGATGGCTGCAACATCACGGTTTCGACCAAATCCGCCACTTGTTCAGAAGACCTAAGTACGTATCTACTTACCCCAGCCTAGAACAAGACTCCGAAGTACAGCTCGAAAAAGAAGAACTCGAACATTGAGTGCTAAACGATAATGTACGGTATGGCGGATTTCTCAGCAAAGATTTTGTAGTAAAATACTCAGTTATTTAACCTGTGGGGCAACATATGGCAGATATAATTGACTACAAAATCTACGGCGACGATTTGCAACTCATCGAGATTGAACTCGATCCCAAAGAAGGCGTGAGGGCGGAAGCTGGAGCCATGACATACATGGAAGGCGACATCCAAATGCAAACATCCACAGGTGGCGGATTATTTCAAGGTTTCAAACGGATGCTGACAGGAGCGGGTTTTTTCATTACCACCTTTGTCAACGCCGGAAATCGCAAGGCCCGCGTCGCTTTTGCCGCTCCGTATCCGGGTAAAGTAATTGTTCTCGATTTAGGCAAACTTGGCGGTAAATTTTTGTGTCAAAAAGACTCATTTCTCTGTGCGGCCAACGGGATTGAAATTGAGGTAGCTTTCACCAAGCGGCTCGGTGCTGGTTTCTTTGGCGGAGAAGGCTTTATTCTGCAAAAATTGCAGGGTGACGGGCTAGCTTTTGTTCATGCGGGAGGAACAATTGTTGAGAAAAATTTGGGAGTTGGTGAAGTGTTGCGGGCGGACACTGGTTGTTTGGTCGCTTTTGCGCCGACTGTAGATTACGATATTCAGTTTGTGGGCGGGTTTAGAAATGCTCTATTTGGCGGCGAAGGCTTGTTTTTGGTCAAGCTAACTGGGCCTGGTAAAGTGTATTTGCAAAGTCTGCCGCTCTCGAAGTTGGCTGAGCGGATTATGGCTGCAATGCCGACTGCAATGCCGAGCAGTTCTAGTAGTTTTGTCTTAGAATAAACTGGCTGTAGGGTGCGTCATTTAGCATATTTTGGGGCGTGTCCAGAGACTATTGGCTGACGCACCTGACCAGGAAAATCAAAAGGGTATCGGTTTTTATTCATTAGTGAGTTAACTGCTAATTATGAATGCAAAAGTATTAGAAATAGAAAACTTGACTGTTAGCTTTGATGGTTTTAAAGCCATCAACGGTTTAAATTTCAGTATGGATGCGGGCGAACTGCGAGTTATCATTGGCCCCAACGGTGCGGGGAAAACAACTTTTCTCGATTCGATTACCGGGAAGGTGCAGCCGACGGAAGGGCGGGTAATATTTAAAGGTCGCAATTTGCGCAAATTGTCCGAATATCAAATTGCCCGTCTGGGTATTGGCCGCAAGTTTCAAACGCCGCGAGTTTACTTAAATTTAACACCGCGGGAAAATTTAGAGCTATCTTGTAACCGCGATAAAAATGTATTTCCAACTCTGTTTAAGCGTTCTCCTATAGCGGAAAAGCGCACGGTTTCAGGTTTGCTAGAAACAATTGGTTTAGTTGCTAAGGCTGATGTTTCGGCTGGTTTGCTTTCTCACGGGGAAAAGCAGTGGTTGGAAATTGGGATGTTGGTGGCTCAATCTCCTGATTTGTTGTTGGTGGATGAACCTGTGGCGGGTTTGACTGATGAGGAAACGGCGCTGACTGGAGATTTGCTGATTTCGCTGGCCGAGAGTCATTCGGTGTTGGTGATTGAACATGATATGGAGTTTGTGCGGCAAATTGCTCAAAAGGTGACGGTGCTCCATCAGGGTGCTGTTTTGTGTGAAGGAACGATGGATGAGGTGCAAAATGACGATCGCGTAATTGAGGTATATTTGGGAAAACCTAACAGTTGACAGTTGTCAGTTGGCAGTTGGCAGTTGACAGTTGGCAGTTGTCAGTTGACAGTTGGCAGTTGACAGTTGGCAGTTGTCAGTTGGCAGTTGTCAGTTGACAGTTGGCAGTTGGCAGTTGTCAGTAGTAGCTAACAAATAACAAATAACAAATAACAAATAACAGTCAACAATATGCTGCAAGTTTCTGATTTGAATGTTTACTACGGCGAAAGTCACATTTTGCGCGGTGTCGATTTAAGCGTTAATGCGGGGCAAATGGTTTGTTTGATCGGCCGCAATGGTGTGGGCAAAACTACGATGCTAAAAACTCTGATGGGGTTGCTGCAACCGCGCAGTGGCACAATTACTTTTGGCGGACAATCTATTGCTTCTAAGTTGACTCACCAACGGGCAAAATTGGGGATTGGTTATGTGCCTCAAGGGCGCGAAATTATTCCGCGCTTGACTGTTAAAGAAAATCTAATTTTGGGTTTGGAAGCGAAACCAACTCTGACAAAAAATCCTGAAGTTCCTGATGAGATTTTTGAGTTATTTCCGGTTTTGAAGACTATGCTCGATCGCATGGGGGGCGATTTGAGCGGGGGACAGCAGCAGCAGTTGGCTATTGCTAGGGCTTTGATGGGTGAGCCGAAATTGCTGATTTTGGATGAACCGACGGAGGGGATTCAACCGTCGATTATTTTAGATATTGAGGCTGCTGTACGCCGCGTGGTTGCGACTAGGGGAATTTCGGTTTTGTTGGTGGAGCAACATTTGCATTTTGTGCGGCAAGCTGACTGGTATTATGCTATGCAAAAGGGCGGAATTGTGGCTTCGGGAAGCACTAGCGAGTTGAGTGATGAGGTGATTCAGAGGTTTTTGGCTGTTTGATGCAATGAGACTCGGCGGTTGAAACCTATCCTACACAAACGAAGTCCGCCGACGCGGACTCAAGAATGAAGGGATATTCAAGCCGGATTTGATGTTATTGATTTTTTCTGCCGTCGGGCATTGTGGTGCCGGCCATGCTGGCTCGATCCAAACTGGCTCCGTCTATGTTAGCATTTCGCAGGTTGGTATTAGAAAGATTGGCGTCTCTGAGGTCGGAAAATCGCAGGTCTGCACCGTCTAAATTTGTCCCTGTTAAGTTGGCTTTTCTGAGGTTGGTGTTGCTGATTCTCGCTCCTATTAATTGGGCTCCGCTTAAGTCTGCGCGAGCTAGGTTGGTGTTGACAAAATCTGAGATCTCGAAGGTACTACCGCTGAGGTTGGCATCTGATAAATCTGCTCCTGTGACGATCGCATTTTTTAAGCGAATGTTAACTAATTTTACGGCTCGGAGGTCGCAGCGGGCGCAGCTTTGGGTGATCAGCAGGGTTTCGACGTTGGCGTTGATTTGGTCAATTTGTTGCTGGGAGAACTTTTCGGCAAATTCTGGGGAGACGTAGCCGAGGTTTTTGGGATCGTCTGCTTTTGGTTGGGGTGTTGGTGTTTGGGGTGTTTGTAGTTGTGGTGTTTGTGGTTGGGGTGTTGCTGTTTGCCCGATCGCCCTTAGTTGTAGCCCCAGTTTCGGATATTCTAGAGTAACGGCAAAAATTAGCAGGGCGATCGACAGTATTGTGATTTTTTTCATAATTTTTTTTGGCAAATATACCATTCATATTGTATTGCGTGGTGCACATTAAGCAAGAAAGGTGCGCCATAAGCACCCTACATTTACGTAAATAGATCCAAATTCAGATAAAAGACTTCGGAACCGTCAGGTGCGCGAATTAACTTTTCTATTACCGGAGGTAGTTGTTGTTGGCGGTACAATTCGGGAATTTCGCAGAAGCTTTCTTCGGAAATTTCCAAAATCTTGGGCATATCAGGAATGGGAATTCCCAAGCGATCGCTCTTATTTAAGGTGCAAACAATCAGGTAGTTGCAGTCAGCAATGCTCCGACTGCTGGGAAATATTTTGGATAAATTAATCAGGGTAATCAGTTCTTCTTGGTGCCGCACTAAACTTTGACCGCTATCTAAAAAACCGTAGGGATCAAAGTCTTTAACAACGCGCTGCACCCGTTCAATCGGAACTGCATAGTAAACGTTTCCTAGTTCAAAGGAAACAAGTTTTCGAGGAGGCGTTCTGACATTGCCTTGTTTTTTGCTGCGAAAGCGGCGATTATAATTGGTGTGAGTCATGAGATTTTAGATTTGGTAATTGGTAATTGGTAATTGGTAATTGGTAATTGGTAAATCCAAAAGCTCGAAACATTTCTATTCCTAATAACTAATAACCAATAACTAATAACTAATAACTAATAACCAATAACTAATAACCAATAACTAATAACCAATAACTAATAACCAATAACTAATAACCAATAACTAATAACTAATAACCAATAACCAATAACTAATAACTAATAACTAATAACTAATGACTAATGATTTAATGTTTGATTAAATTGGGGATGGCTTCTAAAAGTTGGGATTCGCTGTAAGGTTTGGTGAAATATTGATTAGCGCCTAATTCCATTGCCATTTTCCGGTGTTTTTCGCCGCTGCGGGATGTCAGCATGGCTACAGGAATCTTAGCAAACCGCTGGGTCGATCGCATAGAGCGCAATAATTCAAATCCATCCATCCGGGGCATTTCAATATCCACAATCGCCAAACTGCAATCAAGACCATTTTGCAGCTTTTCCAGAGCATCCACACCGTCTTTAGCCTGCACCACCCGGTAGCGGGCACGAGTCAACATCAGAGACAATAACTGCCGAATTGTATAGGAATCGTCCACTACCAAAATCTGCGGTGACTGACTCGAAGTCGGCGCCATCTGGGGCATTTTACCGGACATAGGGGCGATCGAACTATTGGACAAAGGTTGACCCACCAAATCATCCACATCCAAAATAGTCACAACTTTGCCGTCTCCCAAAATCGTACTCCCCAAAACCCCGCGAGGCTTGGATAGAGGCGGCGGCAGAGGTTTAACCACAATTTCCTGCTGGCCGATCAGGCGTTCCACGGCCACCGCCAACATTCCTTCGCTAGAAGCCAAAACCAGGACGGGAATGTAGTCTTGAGTCAAAGGGTCTGGGGAGGGGCCATCGGGTGCGACGACGCTGTATTCGAGCAAATCTTGCATCCGCACCAAACGAATAAATTCGTCCCGCCACCACAACATCGGTTGATTGCCGGCGGTGTGAACTTCCGAAGCTTTAATGTGCAGAATTTCCTCGACTGCATCCAGTGGTACTGCTATTTTATTGCGATCGGTCTTTACCATCAAAGCCTCAGTAATCGACAGCAACAGCGGCAGTTTGATGATAAAACTCGTACCTTTTCCCAGGCGAGAATCCACCTTCACAGTCCCCCGCACAGTCCGCAAATTTGTTCGCACCACGTCGAGCCCGACTCCCCGCCCGGAAAGATCGCTCACTTCTTCGACAGTGCTGAAACCCGGCCAAAACAGAAAATCGTAGAGTTCAGTAATCGAAAATTCTTGAGCTTGTTCTTCCGTCGCTAAACCCTTTTTAACAATTTTGCGGCGAATGATTTCCGGGTCAATGCCTTTACCGTCATCGGCGATAGTAATAATAGTTTGGCCGCCTTGGTGACGGGCTTCTATTTCAATTTGACCGCTGGCGGGCTTGCCGATTGCTTGCCGAACTTCGGGCATTTCGATGCCGTGATCGAAGGCATTTCTGACTAAGTGTATTAAGGGGTCGCGCAAAGCATCGAGCAAACTTTCGTCAATTTTGGTATCTCTTCCTACTAACAGCAAGTTGACATCTTTATCGTAGGTGAGGCACATATCTCGAAGCGCTCTAGGTAAGTGATCTACGGCGCGGCTGAAACTGACGACTCGCAACTGCATGACGCGGCTGCGTAGTTGTTCGGTGATGCGGCGCAGTTGGTCGGTACTGCGCTCGAATTTCATTGCTAAAGTGTCTAATTTGGTGGCGGATTGTGAAATTGCTTCGGCTGTTTCGATGACTTCTGCGGCGGTTGAGTGGAACTCTGTATAACGATCCATCTCTAAGATATCGAAGTGCTCGTGGGCGATCGAGGATTTGACGTTAGCAAGCAGTGGAAATTCTGTTTCTGCTGCTGCAATTTTTCCCACCAATCCCGAATTGCCGTTTCCTTCTTTCCAGTCTGCAAAACTCAGTCTGTCATATTCTTCCCGCAACTGACCGCCGAATTGGTTCAAATCTACAATGCTGCGGCGGATGCGCTTGACTTCGCCGCGCAATTCGGATTCTTGAAGTTCCAAATTTGTACGGTTGATGACTAATTCTCCGACTAGATTTACTAATTCTGTTAAGCGTTCTAAGTCTACGCGGATTGTTGGTCTTTGCGGGTTGGGAACTGGATTGAGAGTGGGAGTCTGGGAGAGTTGAGGATTCGGTGAGTGAGGGGTTTCTGATGTTTTGGATACTTCTAATTCTGATGCGTTTTCGGCGGGTGCGGGGGAGATTTGGGGGAGTTCGATCGCCCTTCCGTCTAATATCTGCTGGCGTGCGGTTTGCAAGTTTTGGGCGATCGCCCAACCCTCGGACTGCAAACGTTGTAAAGTCAAGTCGGGAGAGTCAATCAAATCTCTGAGGGGTTCGGCGACTTTCCCAAAATCGGGCAATTGCAGCATTCCAGCCAAACCGGAGAGTTGATAATAAACCTGGTTGAGGGCGGTCACGCTTTTTGCTAAATCTGCCTCAGAAGCTTGGGAAAGCTCGGTTTCTAGGCGATTGAAGACTGGCGGTAATTGGTGTTCAAAAATCAGTTTCAGGGTTTCGGGGGCTGCCGATTGACTGGCTGCGGGGATTGGTGGCGGTTCGGGTTTGCCGTACTTGGCCTCGAACTGGGCGTGAATTTGGGCGATCGCCTGCAAGTTTGCCGTTTGATCGGGAGTGCTGACATCCGAGTGCTGGATAGCTTCGAGCGCAATCTTTTTGAGAATGTCCACCCCTTGCAGCAAAACAGTTACAGTCGTCGGTTCCAGGGCCGACAAGTCCGTGCGATCGCGCAAAATGACAAAACAGTCCTCCAGCGTGTGAGCCGCCCCAGACACGTTTTGAAAGCCCAACATCGAACCCGCACCTTTAATCGAGTGAGCGCCCCGAAACATTTCTTTAACAGCCGCTTGTCGCCCTTTCAAATCTGCGCCTTCCATAGCCAACAGGTGAGTCTCCATTGACTGGAGAAACTCTTGAGTTTCTGCGGTAAAAGCATCTATTAATTCGTTTAAATCATCGTCATTCATATTAAATTAGTCATTAGTTAGTAGTCATTAGTCATTAGTTAGTAGTCATTAGTCATTAGTCACTTCTTAGATGATGTCCGCTGAATTGACCATAATTGCTGTAGGGGCGGGTTCACCCTGATCTATAATTCTCACCAACAATCTACATAAACCCGCCCCGCCCCCAACGACAGAAACCGGGTTTCTTCCTGAATTTATCCTACTCAACCCAAAACTTTCTCAGAAACCCGGTTTCCTGCCCCAAATAATCTCAGAAACCGGGTTTCTTCCTAAATTTATCGTACTCAACCCAAATTGTTCGGAGAAACCCGGTTTCTTGCCCCAACGACAGAAATGCGATCGACCGGCGTTGCGTTGGGTGGGGGCGGGTTTATGTAGATTGTCGGTGGGAATTAAAGATTCTTGGTGAACCCGCCCCTACGGAATCGTGGTATTTAACCGGATTTAATATGACTAATGACTAATGACTGATAACTAACTGCGGAAATTTGCCACCGACTTTTGCAATTTGCTAACAGAACCGGACAAATCGTCCAAAGATGCCTTAACATCCGAACCCTTTTGTGCCGTCGTATTCGCAATCTCATTGACTTGCTGCATACTGTTAGAAATTTCCTCAGCCGAAACAGTTTGTTTAGCAGAAGCGCGAGTAATATTCTGCACCAAAGCATTCATTTCTCGACTAACTTCGATGATAGCATTGAGGTGAGTTTTAGCTTCGCTGGCTAGCTTAGTGCCTTCGACTACCTCTAGCGTTCCCGATTCCATTGCCTTCATCACGCGACTAATTTCTTCTTGAATTGTACCGACAATTTCCGAAATTTCTTCAGTAGCGCCGGCCGATCGCTCTGCCAACTTCCGCACTTCTTCGGCGACAACTGCAAAACCTAAACCTTGTTCGCCGGCTCGTGCCGCTTCAATCGTAGCATTCAGAGCTAACAAATTGGTTTGCGACGCAAGTTGAGAAATCGAAGTGACAATTTTGCCGATTTGCTGGGAAGATTCGCCCAAACGCTTCATCATTTTTGAGGTTGAGGCGATCGTCAATCGGAGCTCGTTAATACCTTGGACAGCTCGATCGACCGCCATACCGCCGACTTCGGCGGTGTGAGAAGATTGCTGAGCAACCGTTTCGGCGCGCACCGAAACATCTCGCACGTCGCGGATCGAATTCACAATCCGCTCGATTTCCCGCATGATCGCAGATATTTTTGTTGCTTGAACTTCCGCCTGTTGAGTGAGTTGGCTCGTATTAGTAATAGACTCGCCCGTGGCAGATGTTACCTGTTCGGCTAAAGTTTGAATTCCCGTTACCACCTTCCGCAGAGAACCGATTAAGAAGTTGAAAGAATCGGCGACAGCACCTAAAACGTCGTTAGTCACTTCCGCCCTGACTGTCAAGTCACCTTGAGCCGCACCTTTAATTTCTCCTAACAGTTTGAGGACTTGCTGCGTCATCGAATCGGCTTCAGCTTTACGTTCTGCGGCAAATTTTTCCAGTCCTTCTTCTGCCTCTTTGCGCTCGGTGATGTCAAAGCGGATGGCGATATATTTGACGATTGTGCCGTCAGTATCGAAGATGGGGGCGATTGTGGAATCTACCCAGTAAAACGAGCCATCTTTGCGCCGATTTTTGATTTCCCCTTTCCACACCAAGCCGCGAGAAATTGTCAGCCACATTTCTTGAAAAAATGCTTTGGGATGGTAGCCGGAATTGACGATGCGGTGGTCGCGGTGCAGCAGTTCTCCCATGCTGTAACCGGAGATTTGACTGAATCTTTCATTGACGTAGGTAATCGTGCCTTTGAGGTCACTTTCGCTGACGATCGCAGCTTCATCGAGGGCATTTTGCCGCGTTTTGAGTTCTTGCAGCAAGCGTTCCTGTGTCTCGGCCAACTGCTGCATCTGCTGCTGGGATGCTCTTTCTTGGGTGATGTTGCGGCAAACGACTACGCCGCCTTTGAGCGCCCCCGTTTCGTCTTTGAGCGGCCGGCCGCTAATTTTCACCCACAGGCCCTCGGGCTTGCCTGCGTGGCGGGTGAAAACATCTATGTTGTCCACTGATTCTCCTCGAATCGCGCGCGTTAAGGGTATGTCGGCTGCGGGATAGGGAGTGACTTGATCTGGCAAAAATAAGCCGTATTTTCCAGACCACTCGTCGGGGAGAGTATTTGTCGAACCCAAGCCAAAGATATTTTCAGCGGCGGGGTTGAACAAAACAAAATTGCCATTTGCGTCGGCAGCAATTACGCCGTCGCTAATACTGTCAATTAGCAGTTGCAAGAGATTGCTTTGTCCTCTAAATTCGTCTTCCGAACGGGCTAATTGGGCTGTTGTTTCTTGCAGTTGAGTAATTCTTTGTTTGCTTTCGGTAATGTCGCGAGCGACTGCATACATGATCTTTTCTTCGGCTAGAGGTCGCGATTTCCAGGACAGCCATTTGTAGGAACCGTCTTTGCAGCGGTAGCGATTTTCAAAAGTCATTGTTTCGAGGCCGCTGGCTATTTTTGCCAATTCTGCTGCGGTTTTTTCGCGATCGTCTGGATGGACAAAATCGAGAAAAGATTGGTGTTGAATTTCTTCTGGCGTGTAGCCGATCGTGTTTTCCCAAGCGGGATTGACGCGCTTGAAATTGCCTTGAAAATCGGCGATGCAAAGCAAGTCGAGGGAGAGGGTGAAAAACCGATCGCGCTCTGCTTCGGCTTTTTTGCGATCGGTAATTTCTACTGCGACTCCCCCGACACCCATCGGTTTGCCGTCCTCTCCGGGCAAAGGAAAGTAAGAAGCCAGCCAATCTCGGATCGCGCCCGGTTGCTTGAGAGTTGTACCTGAAACCTCAATGTTTAAAAACGGTTGGTTGGTAGCGAGAATCTGCTGCAACATCGGCTGTAGGGTATCGACCATTTCAGGTACAACTTCCCTGACTGTCTTGCCGAGGTGTTCGGCAACTGAGACACCGGTTGTTTCGGCCAAACTTTCGTTGGCTTGCACGAACCGCAATTGGTCGTCAAAAATAAACATCGAGGCCGGGGCGGCTGCGAAAAATGCGTCAAAGCGGGTTTGACGCAAAACTAATTCTCGTTCTAGGGCTTTGCGATCCGTGACTTCCAGGATGAAACCGCCGATACCAATGGGTTTGCCGTCCTCTCCCGGCAAAGGAAAGTAAGAAGCCAGCCAATCCCGCAATACCTCTGGCTGCGCGTTCGTGGGTTGGGAGACTTCGAGGTTTAAAATCGGTTCGTTGCTACTAAAAACCTGCTGGTACAGGGGGCCTAGCGTCGGTGCCATTTCTGGTTCGACTTCCCAGAGGGTTTTGCCCATGTATGCCGCAGCCGGCTGGCCGCCGAGTTCCGCAAGCTTTTCGTTGAACTGCACGAACCGCAGTTGGTCGTCGGTGATAAACATTCCCGCTGGTGCTGCGGCAAAAAATGCGTCAAAGCGAGCTTGACGCAAAGCGAGTTCTCGTTCTAAGGCTTTGCGATCGCTGATGTCGCGGCCTTCTGGAATTAGCAGCACGACTTTGCCGCTGTCGTCTTTGATGGGTTTGAGGGAGAAGTCCACAGTCATCACAGCACCCCCAGCCACGAGCACGTCGGCTTCGTAGCGGACAAATTCGCCGGCGGCGGCAGAGGCGACGGCAGCTTGCACTTTTTGCTTGGCTTCTGGGGAAATTTGCCACCACAGATTGTCGGCAAACTGGGTGCCTACGAAGTCCGAGCGCTGCATTCCGGCGACTGTCAGGGCTGTTTGGTTGACTTCTAAAACAGTGCCGTCTGGTTCTAGCAGCCCGATTAATTGGAAGGATTGATCGAAAATGGCTCGGAACAGTCTTTCGCGATCGCGCAGCATCTCTTCTGCCCGTTTGCGATCGCGAATGTCGCGCGTCACAGTTGCTAAACCAATAGGCTCGCCTGTTTCTGGGTCTTTGAGAGTAAATAGGGTAAAGTCAACGGGAATAATTTCGCCGGTTTGAAAGTGTTTCAACCGGAATTCGCCCTCCCACAATCCATCTCGTATGACAGCAGGAAGAATCTCTTCTGCCAATATTTTCGCGTCTTCCTTCGAGAAGGATTCCAATATACTTTTGGTTCTGACTTCTTCGAGATTTTTGATTCCGTTTAGCTTCATGCCCGCAGGATTCAGGTATGTTGACTGTCCCTCCAATGTTCCTACGCCGATAAAATCTGAGCTGTTTTCGACGATCGCAATCAATCTTTGGTTTTCGATTTCAGTTTGCTTGCGCTCTGTGATGTCGCGCGCGAAGCCTAGTATTCCTAAAATGTTGCCTTCTGCGTCTTTGAGAGGCAATTTCTGGGTGTCGAAGCTGTGTACTTGGCCGTCGGCTAAGGTGGCGAAGTCGTTGATAATCAGGGCGCGCTGGTTGTCGGCCCGGAAGTTTTGGATTTGGTTCTGGGAGTCTGTTTGGGCGTGGAAGTTGCCGAAGATGCGATCGGCAGATATACCAATTTCTCCATCAGAAAAGCCGATAATTTCTGCTTGAGTTTTGCCGAAGGCGGCGGCGAAACCTGCATTGACTAGGGTGTAGCGAAAGTTTAGATCTTTGACGAAGATGCAGTCTGGCGTAGCGTCAATGACTGTCCGCAGCAAGTTTTGGGAGCTTTCTGCTGCGGCGAGTGTCTGCCGCAGTTGTTCTTCCATGCGCACGCGCTTGGTAATTTCTCTAATGGCGCAAACCAGGATTTTGCTACCGCAGGCATCTACAAAGGTTGATTTTTTGACGGATAGAAAGCGAGTGTTTCCGGCTGGCTCTGTGATAGTTTCTTGGGTTTCGATGCTCGTGTTTGCCAAGAAAACTAATTTGTTTTTGTCTTCATATATTTCTGCTTGTTCTTTAGGCAAGAAGTTGCGGTAGGATTTACCAATTAGTTCTTCTCGGCTGCGACCGATATATTGACAAAAAGCGTCGTTTAATGTTAACCAGCGGTGCTGTTCGTCTTTGACGTAAATTGGGTCGGGGATGGTGTTGAGGACGTTGTTTAAGAATTGTTCAGACGCTTTTAATTGTTCTTGGACTGCGGTGCGTTCGCGAACTTCCTGTTGCAATAGTGCGTTGGTTTCCTGAATCTGCTCGGTTCTTTCATTGACTCGCTGCTCTAGTTCTGCGGTAATCTGCTGCAATGCCTCTTCTGTCTGTTTGCGCTGGGTAATGTCGCGGCCTTCGGCGAGGATTTGAAATACTTCTCCTGTTTCATTTAACAGCGGCTTAAACGACACGTCAATTACTGTCACCTGGTTGTTGATGCCGGTGATTTCGTATTCTTCCCGCACAAATTTGCCTGCCGAGACTTGTTGAATGTTCGTTTTGAGGCGCTGCTGGTTGGTTGGGGATGAGGCCCACCAAGGTGTGTGCCAAAATTTCAGCCCCAGCACTTCTGATGCTTGGAAATCGCCCAATTCTAGTGCTGTCTGATTGGCTTCGAGCAGAGTACCGTCTGGCTGCAATACTGCGATTAGTTGAAAAGCTTGGTCGAAGATTGCTTGAAATCGCTGGGTAGTTTCGCTCAGCGCTTGTTCTGTTTCTTTTTTGGAGTTCAGGATTTGGGTGGAACCTACTAATAACTGGTAGCGGTTAGACAAACTCAAAAATGCGATCGCCGGAATTACAGTTATCCAATCCGAGACAGTTTGCACCACCGGAGAGTGTGGCAGTCCCAGGAATTCGGCGGCGTGGCCGCTGTGCCCGAAAGCGCAGCTCCAAAATATGCCGGCTGTGACTGTGGCGAAGATGTCGAACCCAAATTGACGGTTTCGCCACAAACCTAAGGTGATCAGGGAGGCGATGGCAAAGTAACACAAAGAAATGATGCAATTAGCTGTCCCAGCTACCAGCGATAGGGAGAAGTCTGGCAATGTCAAGGTGAAAGTTGTTGCGATCGAGCTATAGAGAAGCTGCATAAGTTATTGGTTAGTAGTTATTGGTTAGTAGTTATTGGTTAGTAGTTATTTGATAAATTGTCAACTGTCAACTGTCAACTGTCAACTGTCAACTGTCAACTGTTTAATTACCAGCGTTCGGAATGGGCGATCGCTTCTACATCGACAATCATTAGCAAGCGTCCCTCGGAATTGTACAAACCTTTTAAGAAGGGAGCTAAATCGGGACTGACATCTACCGCCGAGACAGTGCGATCGGGATTTAGAGACAAAACTCCTTCGACGCGGGAGACGGCCAATCCCATCCGCATTCTCGACAATCTCACGTCTCGCGGATCTGGCGCTTCCACCACTAAGATGCGGCTGCTTGGGTGATGGGTGTCAACCGGTTCGATGCCTGCAAACCGTCCGAAGTCTGCTGCTGCTAGAATTTCGCCCCGCAGGTTGGTTAATCCCAGCAAAAATGGCAGGGTGTTGGGAACCGGGGAAATCGGTTGTTCTTTGAGGGAAAGCACTTCTCGCACTGCTTCTAACTCTACGCCAAACTGACTGTCTCCTTGACCGAAAAGGAGAAATTGCTTTGTTCCACTTGTCTGATTCCCCGCAGCCGGGGGAGCAGTTGTTTTCATTAGAGATTTTTTGTTTCTAGTGTATCTTACAAATTAGGATTTTGCTTGGTCAGGAAAGCCGATCGCTCGCTGCAAGTTTTTCAGGAGCATTTTTTGTGGATCAAATACTTGGGTTAAATAAATTGCGGGTTGGGCAACCGGGCAGGTAGCTATCATTAAACGCCAAACTTTTAGGGGATTTTGAAACCCAGTTTATTAAAAAAAAACGGGGTTTCTAGGTATAATGTTTTTTGTGATAACTGCCGATCGCTTTATATTGTGTTTACGCTGACAGCAGGCGCTGCACGATGTTGACGAGTTGCTGAGGTTCAAAGGGTTTGCTGACATAAGCGTCGGCGCCTAAATCAGTGCCCCAAGCTTTATCGATATCAGTGTTTTTATGAGTACAAAATACTACTGGTAGGTGTGCAGTTGCGCGATCGCCCCGCAATTCTCTGATCACTTCAAATCCGTTCATGCGCGGCATCACTACGTCTAAAACGACGAGATCCGGAGGAACTTCTCGGATCAGGGCGATCGCTTCTTCGCCGTCGCCAGCCCGGATCACCTGCATTCCGGCATCTTGCAGAATGCGGCAGATGATTTCTAGTTCGCTGGGAACATCGTCCACTACTAATATTTTTGACATAATTCCACACTTCCTTACTGTTTTCGACTGCGGACAATCTTGATTCAGAAGCTTCTTACGCGATGGCTTTCGCCCCGCTTCGCCCCGCTTTTAATCGAGGCGCTTAAATCGAGGCGAACGTTTCGATTTAAACGCTATGGTTGTTTGAAAGCGCCGCTTTGCCAACAAATTAATGCACTTCTAAATACAATATAGCCGGTCACATGGCCGAAGGGAAGAGGGAAGTTCGGCAACGAGCAAGGTACGGGATTTAAGTGCTTTTGAGGGAATTAGGAATTAGCAATGGGGAATTGGTAATTACCAATTCCCCATCAGCCAAATTTAAGCTTCGATAATTACTCGCAAATTACCCCGTTTTTTCATTACCCGACAAGCTGTGGATGAACCCGAGCGCTCAAATTCCAGATCCAGCAGAGTCGATCCTATCCTTAAGTTATTTAGCGACAATTTATTAATTGATTCTGGTAAGGCTGGATCGATAATTCGCAGTTGGTTGTTAGGGGCATCAGGAACCAAATTTAACATCATTTGCAACAGTTGAAAAATGCTGCCGGTTGCCCAAGCTTGGGGCGAGCAAGCTACAGGATACTGCACGGGGCGATCGCTCTCGCTGTTGCGCTCGTAGCCGCAAAAAAGTTCGGGGGGACGCTCGTAGGGTTGCAGCAATGTCATGTCAAACAAGCCTTGAGCTACTTCTAGGGCTTGTTCGACGCGACCGAGCGATCGCAATCCCATAGCTGTCAAAGCGTTGTCGTGCGGCCAGACTGAGCCTGTGTGGTAGCCTATGGGATTGTAGGCGGGAGATTTTGAGGACAGGGTGCGAATTCCCCAACCGCTAAACATATCTGGGGCTTGCAATCTTTCTGCTACGCTTTGAGCTTTTTCATCGGACAAAATGCCGAGGTGCAAACAGTGTCCGGGATTGGAGGAAATGCTGTCTGCGGGTTTGCCTTCGCCGTCTAATGCTAGGGCGCAATAACCTAAATCTTCGATCCAAAAATCGCGGTTGAATCTGGTTTTTAGGTCTTCGGCTTCGGCTTTCCAGCGATCGAATAAATCTATGCGTTTTTTGCTGTGGGCAATCTCTGCCAGCCGGATTTTGGCAGCGTAAACGTAGGCTTGGACTTCGCAAAGGGCGATCGCTCCTTCTGCCATGACGCCAGCTCTGTTGACTATACAATCTCCCGAGTCTTTCCAGCCTTGATTTGCTAAGCCGCGCTGGGATTTTTTGTAATAGCTGAGGTAGCCTGTGGCGGCACATTTGCGATCGATCCATTCCATCGCTGCCAAGGCATTCGGCCACAAAAGATCTAAAGTTTCGTTGTCGTAAGTCCAGGCGTAATATTCAGCGTAAAGCATCAACCACAGCGGCGTTGCATCGACTGTTCCGTAATAAGGAGTGTGGGGGATTTCTTGACAGCGAGCCATTTCTCCCATGCGAATTTCGTGCAGTATTTTGCCCGGTTCTTCGTCGCGCCAATCGTCATCATTTTTGCCTTGATAGTGAGCTAAAGTTGTCAGGGTTTCTCGGGCTAAAGTTGGATCGAGAATTAAGATTTGAGAAGCGGCGATGATGGAGTCGCGGCCGAATAATGTTGAAAACCAGGGAACTCCCGCTGAAATTGCTTTGCCTTTACCAAAGGTTTGCCGCAGGGAATAAATGTCTTGTTCCGCGCGTTTGAGGAGTCGGTTAAAGGTATTTTTGTCCGAGTTGATTCTGGTAATTTCGCTCAGCCATTCTCGCTCTTCTAAAAGTTCCGCTGCTTTGGCTTGAATTAGGTTTACGGGAGTGCTGACTTTGGAGATGGATTTGCCGTCGATCAGCATTTTAAGCCGATATCCCAATTTGATGGCTTCGTGGGATTCTAAGGAAATGTGCCACACTGCTGTGTTGCCCTGAAGCATTGCCGGCGGCTGGTTGTAAAACTCGATTCGAGATTCCATCACCGAGCCGTCTAAACCTTGGTAGGCAAGGGTTAAATCTTCAAGAAGCTCGCAGGAAGGGGATGGGGCGAGCGACTTTCCGTCGCTCTGGTTTTTTGCTGATATTTGAATTTCCGCATTTGGGTTTTCTAATGCCACATTTTCACCATCGCTATTGCCGTTAGCCGGGGCGCGAATGGCTTCTTTGCCTGCAAAGAAGCCGTCCGATTCTGCTGCGTTTTTTTTCGGCATGAGGCGCAGGAGTTTCCCCCGTTTTTCGCGGCCGTAACCCCGGACTTCAAATAAGTCTAAAAAATCTGAGTTGAAGCTGAGACTTATTTCAAAGCTGACTGGTTTTGTGGTGTAGTTGGTGATTTCTATGTCTTCAAACAAACCGCCGTTGAGCACCATTTCTCGCCTGATGCCGATGGTTTCTGCCGGGATGCGATCGTCAATGCGGGGATTTGAACACAACACTGTTTGCAGGTAGCCTTTTTCGGCATTGCTGCTGAGCAAGATTGGCGATCGCCCTTCAATTTGCAATTCTAGGCGGCTGAGGAAGCGGGTGTCGTGGCAAAACAATCCGAGGCTGGCAACGTTGTCGTCTTCTAAGCAGCCCGAGATGTTGCCGAGGGTGTCGGTAATCAGAAATAAATCGTCGTCTTTGAGGGTGAGTGTTGGTTGAGGTCGATCGGCGATCGCGCAAGGCCACTCAGTTATAGGTGCCTCGGCAGCGGCGACAAATGTTTGTCCTTCTAGTTCATATGTATCGGTCATTGTTACTAAAAGTGGCTTCCCAGCCTTTCAAAAGTTTAATTTTCTGGAGCTTTAGACTCTTGACTTTTGACATTACATTTAAATGTGAAGCGCCCTGATGTAATGCTTCACTGTTGGCATCATACCATTTTTTTTGCCTGCTGCCAACAAATAGTTAGATTCCTCAAAGAAATTTATTTTTTCTCCCAATCGCTTCAAATTTTGGGGCGATTGGGAGAAAATCAGCAGAATATGTACTCAACTAATATTGCTGTTTTCAATCCCATAAAATTCTGTAGGGACACGGCACTGCCGTGTCCTTCTTCCTGAGACTTCGAGCCTAGTTCGATAGCAACTTATACCAATTTTAAAAGTTCTTGATAAAATTATTAATTCTATACAAATTATCTTTCATTTGCATAACTCCCCGCCGGACACGGCAATGCCGTTTCCCTACAGATGAGATTCTCTAATTTTGAGGTACAAATAAATGTTTTTCATAATTGGTATAAAACGATAATATAATCAATGCAAAAACCGGGTTTTTCCGTAAAAACCCGGTTTCTTAAGTCTTGTGCGTAAATTTGATATCTGTAAACCAACCTTGCGTTTAATTTGTCCTTGTCCAGCTATCTGCTGTGCAGTTCTAATTCAGCCAAATGATGCGCGTGACCGTTTTGGGAAAAGCGATCTTTTAAAATTTGTTGGTAAACTGCTTCATAGCCATCGACCATTGTTTTAACGCTGAAGCGATCGACTGCGTGTTGGCGGCAAGCGCTGCGATCGAGTTCCCGGGTGGGCTCGATGGCGGCGATACATTCTGCCACGCTTTCGCACAGAAAACCCGTTTTTCCGTGAACAATTACTTCGGAAGTCGAGCCTAATTTCATGGCAATCACGGGGGTTCCGGTTACCATTGATTCAATCATGACTAACCCGAAAGGTTCGCGCCAAGTAATCGGAAATAATGTCGCTACTGCACCGCCCATCAGAACGCTTTTTTGAGCGTGGTTGGCTTCGCCTAAATATTCTATTTGTTCGCCGTCGATGTGCGGCTTGATTTCTTGCTCGAAATATTCGCGATCGACCACATCAACTTTGCCTGCCATCTTTAAATGCCAGCCGGAGGCTTTAGCAATTTGTATGGCTAAATGCGCCCCTTTTTCCGATGAAATTCGACCGAGAAAAGCTAAATAAGGAGGATTGTCCGGCTGCGGGTGAAATTCGTAGGTTGCCGGATCGATGCCGTTATAGACTGTGCCGACGCAGTTGAGATTTAATCTATCTTCCCGCTGAGAGTTAGAAATACTTACATAGGGCTGAGTGCGGGCCAAGCTAAACATCTTCTCGTTGTCTGGGGTAAAAATGCCGTGGAGGGTGTGAACTGTGGGCGTTTTTACTAAGTGCGAGTAAGACAAAGCTGCGCAGCCTACGTGGGAGTGAATGATGTCAAATTCTCCGGCTTTTCCATATACTTTGCTCAGTTGCATCATATCGTAAATGCCGTATTCTTTAACGGTGGAATCGAGACGCAACGCTCTGGGGTGAACTGATTCTAAATTAGCCGAAGTAATTGAATCGCCGGAGGCAAATAAGGTGACTTCATGTCCCCTCTTAACTAATTCCTCGGTCAAGAGGCTGACTACCAGTTCAATTCCTCCGTAAGCTGGGGGCGGAACTCGCTCGAATAGGGGGGCAATTTGGGCAATTCTCATCACAAACCTTCTTGTTTTATTTAAATTAAAATTTGCTACGCGAGAGAGGGTGGTTGCGGTAGGTAGTGTGGGCAACTTCTCTTAACTTGTGAGTTGTTGTCGCGTCCAATTAAATTTAATAACATTTTACAAATTTAGTCTATGCTACCTGAGAGGGAGATTGTCACGTAGCCCGATCGCACTTTTGTGCTTTTTGAGTTGACAAGGCTACTGCCGCACGGACAAGCTGCATTGACTTCTGCCAAAAGAGAGAATCACACGCAACGCCAGCGAGTTTTTCCAGTCGTACCTTGCCTGAATATCGAAAATTGTGTAAACTACTACAATAATGGGACTGATGCCCGGGCGATCGAAATTAACAGGGTTTTAAAATTATAGAAACCGCCATATCGGTGAGGACATAAATAACTTGATGAATAGAGCCGATACCCGTACTGCATCAATGGTTTGATTCGGGTTATGCAACTGTCAACTGTCCACTGTCAACTGTCAACTGTCAACTGCTATATGAGCGTTCATTTTCGCGAGATTCAACTGCCGCCAAACCCCAGCCAGCGCCTACCAGAAAAAATCAAAAATGCTGGCAATTTTGCACCTACAAGCAAGCCAAATATTCCGAAAGTAAAAGAAATATCGCTGCGAAGCATAACAGAAATTATTGCAGATATTCACAGCGATAGAGCTGACAGCATTACTCCTCTGGAATGGACTTATTGCCTCTGGGCAAAAGCTGAATGGGATATTAAAAACCCCGCTATATCCCCAGAAATATCCCAAGCTATTTGGCTGGTAGCTCAGAACAATCCGCGCCTGAAACAGCAGTTGCTGTGGCGTTTAGCTCTCCATCACAGCCACCAGTTAGAAAATGCTGAAAATAGCAATGTTCCCGTACTCGATCGAGCTTTGGTTGAGTGCTTTGCCGACTTTGCTAATACAGCGATTGGTACCGATGCTTTGCCCGTACAAATTATTAAAATACTAACCCGCGATAGCTCTGATTATGAACTAGCAAAACTGAGCTGGCAATATCTAAAAACTCCGAGGGAACTGTTAGCAAAAGCTCAATTACCCGCGCACATTCCTATCGTCGATCGCGCTCAAGCACACTTGGCGGGAATTTTTGCTAAAAATCAGGTTGCCGATTTGTCGGGCGTAGAATGGCTGCTCAGGTGCTTGAAGGAAATGCCGCCAGCGCAGCAAGTGGCAGCAGTTGAAGAATTGTTAGTTAAAATTTCGAGCGATGTTCTCAAAAATCAACGGCTGAAATTGGTTGAGTGGGTGCGCTCCGAATATTATCCGAAATTGCAGTTACTTTCGGCTCCCGCCCAAGAGTCGCTGACTCGATGGATTGGCGGACTAAATTACAGTTATTTCCAGAAAACAATCGATTTGGTGGCGCGGATGCTGCGGCTGTCTGATGCGGAAATTAAGCAGTTGGAGGAGCGCCGCGATTTTTGGGCAAATTATAGCGATCGCCTCCAGCGGGTGCGGTTGCTGTTGCCGCAGTCGTCTGCGAGTGCGATCGGCTACCAGTTGCCGTTTGATGTGGATATCTTACCAGAGGACGGCAGCGAAGTAACTGAAGTTTGCATTTTTCAGTTAGAGGGCTATTATGCGATCGAGTTTTTCCGGGGAACTGGGGCCGAAATTCGCTTGATTAAGCGCAGCAAAGAGAGCGATCGGCTGTTGTTTGTCAAAAAAGAACTTTCAATTAAGCGCATCAGAAAATTAGGCGGCGAAGTGCACGATCGCGTTTTTATGTGGCAAAGTTATTGCGAAAAGTGGCTGAAACAGAAAAATATCGTACCCAATCATGGGACTAAATCTTTTCAGGGAATGTCGCAGTATTACGGCAAATATGATGCTGCAAATGGCTTGAGAATACCCGAACCTCAGGAACAAAAAGAGCGAGATATTTTGTTAAAAAAATGGCAGAAAGAAATGGAATCATTGTCATAATAATTGCGAATAATCAGTTTGATCGTTCGGACTTTAGTCCGCAAAAATTCATGCGGACTAAAGTCCGAACTATCAAACCTGTTTTTCAGTGGTGGAGCGAGGAGAAATGATATCAGTGCTCATTGACGGCGCGACAGTCGTATTTTTCCCGGTAGAAGAGTTTTGGGATGACCGAAATTGCGACAAACGGGCGATCGCCATCCTTGATCCCGATCGCACAGCCGAAAAGACTGGCGCAAGATGCAGTAAAATTAATCTGTGAGATAGATACTGCGATCGGCTATAATCGAGGGTTAGAGAAAAGAACACCGATCGCGTGAAAACATGGTTGCCACCCAGAGAAATCTCAACATTGCCACCTTAGAAACAGAATACAGTCAGAAAACACCGCGAGAAATTATCAAATTTGCCCTAGACAATTTTGACAATATCTCAATTTCTTTCAGCGGTGCCGAAGATGTAGTCTTGATTGACATCGCCTCAAAAATCACCAAAAACTTCCGCGTTTTTACGCTAGACACCGGACGATTGCACGCCGAAACCTATCAGTTTTTGGAACAAGTCAGAAAACATTACGGCATTAAAATAGAAGTAATGTTTCCCGATGCAGCAGAAGTACAAGCCCTAGTAGATGAAAAGGGATTGTTTAGTTTTTATGAAGACGGTCACAAAGAATGCTGCGGCGTGCGAAAAGTCAAGCCGCTGCGCCGCAAACTAAATACTCTCGATGCTTGGATTACTGGTCAGCGCAAAGACCAAAGCCCCAGTACCCGCAACGGTATTCCGGTGATTGAAGTTGACGGTGCATTCTCAACTCCCGATCGCGAATTAATTAAATTCAACCCCTTAGCAAACTGGTCTTCTGCCGAAGTTTGGGAGTACATTCGCGCCTTGGAAGTGCCTTACAACAAGTTGCACGAACGCGGTTTTGTCAGCATTGGTTGCGAACCTTGTACAAAACCAGTATTGCCCAACCAACACGAGCGCGAAGGTCGTTGGTGGTGGGAAGAATCGACGATGAAAGAGTGCGGCTTGCACGCTGGTAATGCACAAAAATAGTACATCAATTAGGCATTGCATAATTATGAGATGAATCTTGTGGGGTGGGCTTCTAGCCCGCCCGAAAAAATAATGGTTTTCAGCTCATATAAAATTCAAAATTATCACGCAAATATGCAACGCCATAGATTAGTCGTAGGGTGCACAGTGCGTACCTTGCGGATAGGCAATTTATAAGCTGTTGCGGCATTTAAATTTAATTTTGAGGCGGGCTAGAAGCCCACCCCACAAGAATTTTAAGAATAAATGCGTGCTACTTACCAGCAATAAAAATTAAGATGAGCTTGTAACCGAACTTTGATAAAATGATCGAAAATCAGAAAATTTTTTATGCCAGGTACTTATGCTCGCCTCAACTAGCGAATTGCTGAACACGGCCCGGAGAAACGCTTATGCGATCGGCGCTTTTAACGTGTACAATCTCGAAGGAGTAAAAGCCGTCATCGAGGCCGCCGAAGCGCTGCAAAGTCCTGCGATGCTGCAACTTCACCCCAGCGCCCTCAAATACGGTAAATCGCCTTTAGTCGCGCTTTGCATGGAAGCCGCGCGCAAGTCTTTAGTGCCGATCGCAGTACACTTAGATCACAGCACCTCAGAAAAAGACATTCACCTCGCCCTAGCCGCCGGTATCAAGTCAATCATGGCAGACGGTTCTCCTTTGTCTTACGAACAAAACTTAATTTTTACGCGCGAAATGACTGAACTATCCCACGCTAACGGTGCGGTAGTTGAAGCAGAAATCGGCAGAATTAGCGGCACGGAAGACGGTTTGACAATCGAAGAAAAAGCGGCAAAAATGACCGATCCAGTCGAAGCAGTCGAGTTTATTCAAGCAACTAAGGTGGATTTTTTAGCGGTGACAATTGGCAACGTTCATGGCAAATATTTCAGCGAACCGAAACTCGATTTCCCGCGTTTGGCAAAAATCCGGGCTTCTGTTTCGGTGCCGTTAGTGTTGCACGGCGCTAGCGGTTTGCCGGAATCAATGATTAATCAATCTATTAAATTAGGTGTCTCTAAGTTTAATGTGAATACAGAAGTTCGTGATGCTTATATGGATGTTTTGAAAACTAGCAGTTCTTTGTCTGATCCGGATTTGTTGGAAGTTATGGAAAAGGCGATCGCTGCTATGCGATCGGTGATTTGTGGCAAACTACAACTTTTCGGTTCTGCGGGTAAGGCTTATTTGCATCAGTCGCCTTATGCGGAAGGATTTACCGCAAATAGTGTCAGCAATAAACAAGAAAACCGGGCGGTTGAAACCGCTTCTATACAAACAAAACCCGCCTTCGCGGGTTAAAATTACGTTATCTTCTTCAGTCCACGGAGGTGGACTTTGTTTGTGTAGACGCGGTTTCAACCGTACGTCCCATCTTCGTTTGTGTAAACCTGGTTTCAACCGCCGTCCTTTCTAAGGGTTTAAAAATCGATCGGGATCTATGCCAGATTCCCGCAGCCGCAGAATTAAAGACTGCAATTGAGCTTCCGCTGAATCAGCCCGCTGCCGTTGCTGTTCCGCTTCAGTCAGAATCCAATTGCCATCAACATCATACCAGCGTAACCACAGGCGATCGATTCCCTGAAACTCGCCTTGCCACAAACCCAAGCCCAAACTTAGATCAGCAATCCACACTCGCGAGTCAGATAATTCTAATTCTTGATAGCGTCCGGCATTCAATGCAAACACTCGCAACCTGTTAGTATAGCGGCTGAAAACAGCATAAACAGGAACCCGCAAAATTTGCTCGTAAACCTCCCATTTACTGGGCGGTTTCTCCTTCATCTCCGGCTGTAAAACTTGCCCGTTACCCGCAGCATTCGGCTGAGTTGGCAAATTTTCCTCATCGATATTTTCGCCTAAATCTTCTTTTTCTGTTCCCGGCGAAAGCAGTTCTACAATTACAAAAGGATTCACGCCTTCCTGCCAAGTAACGTAACTCATCCGCAGTTCAGCTCCATCGTACAGTCGGGGAACTCCCACCACACCAAACCAATCCGGGCGCTTGTGCCACAGAGGATGCTGCACGTCATAATAAAGGTTCATGTCGGTGCCGCTAAATATCTCAGAAGCCTGATAATTCCGAGGGCGAAACGCCAGGGTTAATAACTGCGGCTGCAAATCGTGAAATTCGTCCGGCAAACCAGGTTCCTCCGGGTCTTCGCTTGGTAAATCGTACATTGTCGGCAGCGTTTCTCTGGGCGATCGCGGCGGATCGCTTTGCGGCACAGGATATTTAAAAGGAAACATATAATATTGAGAAATGACTGCATTTATGCTAACATCACTTTAATACTGCTAAGTAAATGGGTACAAATAAAGATAAAGAGGGCGGGTTTTGCCTTCATCTTCTCGCTTGTATCAGAGATTATTAGCTAAACCCGCCCCTACAAGATACTATTGTTTTTTTTGGCGATGACCTACTTAGGACTATCGATAAAATTCTCTCAAAGTCCTCTGCGACGAAGGCGGTTCATTTCCCTTTTAATTCGCGCAATTCTTAAATATTTTATTAACTGCCAGCAATTGACTCTAAAATCTGCACTATGCTCAACATTCCTCAACTGATTGCTCAAGAACTTTCCATCAATCTCTCCCAAGTCAATAATGCTCTGGAACTTTTCGCCGAGGGAGCAACTATTCCGTTTATTGCCCGCTACCGCAAAGAACGTACAGATTTGCTGAATGAAATTCAGTTGCGGGACATTTCCGATCGCTTCACCTATTTGACGGAAATCGAAGACCGCAAAAAGTCGATTTTAGATACGATCGCCTCCCAGGACAAACTCACGGAAGAATTGCAAGCTAAAATCGAGTCGTGCTTGCAAAAAAACGAACTTGAAGATTTGTATCTGCCTTACAAACCGAAGCGGCGGACGCGGGCGACAATTGCTAGAGAAAAAGGTTTAGAACCCCTGGCAATTTTTATTAAGTGTCTGAACTTGCCGAATGCTCAACCTGCCGATATGGAAGCGGAAGCCAGCAAATACATTTCGGAAGAAAAGGGCGTGAAAACAGCAGAAGAAGCTGTCAAAGGTGCTGGAGATATTTTGGCGGAAGCGGTTTCGGAAAAAGCGGAATTGCGGGCTTATTTGCGAGAATTTTTGATGAAAACTGGGGTTTTTGTCTCGAAAATTAAAGCTGATTTCCCGGAAGGCAGCACTAAATTTGAGATGTATCGCAGTTATCAAGTTGCAGCGAGAAATGTTCAGTCACACAATATGTTAGCACTGTTTCGCGGGGAAACGGAGGGGGTTTTAGATTTAGATTTGGCGTTTGATGAATCCGCGGTGATGGCTTATTTGGAATCTCAAGAAATTAAAACTAGGATAGCAGAAGTTAAAGAGTTTTATCGATCGACCTTGAAGGATGCCTTCAACCGCCTGATGAAGACTTCGCTGATTACGGAAGTGCGATCGCACAACAAAGCCATCGCTGACATCGAGTCGATCGCCACCTTTGAAACCAACCTCCGCGAGTTGCTGCTGTCGGCGCCGGCGGGAATGAAACCGACACTGGCGATCGATCCGGGATTTCGCACGGGGTGCAAAGTTTCCGCCCTCGATGAAACCGGGCAGTTTTTGGAATATCAAGCCATTTTTCCCCACCAAGCGGTCGGCCAGCGTCAGCAAGCTGGTAAAATGGTCAAGCATTTGCTGGAAAAATATAAAATTGAATTAATTGCGATCGGCAACGGTACAGCTTCCCGAGAAACAGACGAATTTGTGTCGGAAGTTTTGGCAGACATGGACAGAAAACCGATTAAAGTCATGGTGAATGAATCCGGTGCATCGATTTATTCAGCGAGTGATGTGGCGATCGCCGAATTTCCCGACCTCGACATCACAATTCGCGGCGCAGTCAGCATCGGAAGGCGCTTGCAAGACCCTTTAGCCGAACTTGTGAAAATTGACCCAAAATCCATCGGAGTCGGTCAATACCAGCACGACGTTGACCAAAAACTGCTCAAAAAGAAACTCGACGAAACAGTCGAAAGCTGCGTTAACTATGTCGGAGTTGACTTAAACACAGCCTCCAAAGAACTGCTGACATTTGTATCGGGAATGACAGCAACAGTTGCTAAAAATATCGTCACTTACCGCAACGAAAACGGTGCATTTAAAAATCGCCGCCAACTGTTGAAAGTTCCCAAACTCGGCCCGAAAGCTTTTGAACAAGCAGCCGGATTTCTCCGCATTCGCGGCGGCGAAAACCCGCTGGACAATACAGCAGTTCATCCCGAAAGTTATCCTGTCGTGCAGGCGATCGCCAAAGATTTAAGTTTGCCCCTGACCGACATAACACAAATTTCAGAAAAAGTCAAGACCGTCAATATCAAGAAATATGTTACCGAGAAAGTCGGAGAACCGACACTCCGAGACATTATTTCCGAACTCGAAAAACCGGGAAGAGACCCGCGCGCCGAGTTTAAATATGCCACTTTCCAAGCCGGAATTAAAGAAATCTCCGATTTGCTAGTTGGGATGGAATTAGAAGGCATCATCACGAATGTAGCTAACTTTGGAGCGTTTGTTGATGTGGGAGTGCACCAAGATGGTTTGGTTCATGTTTCTCAATTAGCCGATCGCTTCGTGGACGATCCAAATCAGATTGTCAAAGTCGGACAAGTTGTGAAAGTGCGGGTTTTGGAGGTGAATGAAAAGTTAAAGCGGGTGAGTTTGACGATGAAGCTGCAAGAAAAACCGCAGCCGCAAAATAGCGCAAATCGGCTGCCGAGTCCGCGCCGGCGTTAAAACTAGGGCCCAAAGAAGACTGGGCGGTTGAAACCGCCGTCTGATTTGTGCGATCGCGACATTGTATGAAGATGCGATCGCCATTGGTTGATTTTATATAGAACCCATTTGAGATATTTTAGGGCGATCGCTCAAAGCTATAAATTTAGCTGCATAACGGACTCAAGCTCAGTGACCGGAGCGCAGTGTTAGGCGACCTAGCTGGACGATGGAAGTGAACAGACCTCCATGACTTGAATCAAGCCACGATCGATGGTGAAGCGATGACCAACCTGCTCATCAGCAACCACGGTTCCAGCCAGATCGCGCACGACTTGGTGCACATCGACCAAAATCCGCCCGCCCTCCTCTGGGTGAAAGGCACTCGGCTCCACATGCGGATCGATCTCGCTCCATTGCTCCGTCCAGTAAGCGCGGACTTCTTCATGTCCACGGACAAAACCGCCTTTGAACGCTCGCGGCCAAGCCACGTCCGCAGTCATGAGGGCGAGGGCGGCGTTGATGTCTCGCGCATTGAAAGCAGCGTATGTCGCGCGTAACAATTCGATTTCTGATGCAGGTTGATTTAACATAAAATATCTCAAATGGATTCTATACAAATTCTACAGAATTGTGGACAGGTTCTCCGGCCCATCCCACAACTCTAAATATTGATATGATTGAACCGCGTTGGCGTAGCCTGCGCGAAGCGCTTAGACGCAAAGTACGCGAAGGAAGAGAAAAGAAGAAGAAGCTGATTACTTTTTTTTGTTAGCTTTCCAAGTGCCGCCGTAGAAGTAGAAAGGATTATTTTTGCTTACTGATTCCCAACATTTAAGACACAAAAAAAACCACTGCCCCGACTCGTCATACCGGGCGCGGTAGAGAGTCGGGGCAGATTGGGAACAACGATCGCAATATTTGATTCTAATTGCTCTGGCCATTGTTTGTAAGTTTTAAGCAATAGCGGACTCTTGAGGGCGGGCAAAAATCATGCGGCCTGCGCTAGTTTGTAGGGCGCTGGTGACTACGACTCGGGCTTCGGCGCCGACGTAGCTGCTACCTGCTTCTACTACTACCATTGTGCCGTCATCCAAGTAACCGATGCCCTGAGACGGTTCTTTGCCTTCTTTGCGGATTTTTAGTTCGATCGTATCTCCCGGCAAATAAGTCGGGCGCACTGCATGAGTCAAATCGTTGATATTCAAAACCGGCAGTTTTTGGACGGTAGCTACTTTCGATAAGTTGTAATCGTTGGTGAGCAAAATGCCGTCGATATCCAAAGCGAAGCGGACTAATTTAGCATCGACTGTGGCGATATCTTCGTAGTCAGCCGAGTGAATTTGAATCCGTTCTGGATATGTTTCTTTGATGCGGTTGAGAATATCTAAGCCGCGACGCCCGCGCACTCGTTTTTGATCGTTGGCGGAATCAGCTACCAGTTGTAGTTCTTGGAGAACGAATTGTGGGATGATAATTTGACCTTCGAGAAAACCTGTTTCTAGTAGGTTTTCAATCCGACCGTCAATAATGCAGCTTGTATCGACAACTTTGGCAGAGGCTGGTTTGAAAGTTCCTTCGGCTACCAACACTGTGTCTAAGCTTTTGGGGTTGATCAGGCGCAAGAAAGCGCGGCCGTGGGTGTCTGTCAAGCTGACGCCTGTGAAGCCGAACATCACGCTACCCAAAACTGCGACTAGGGGTTTGATGAAGCCGAACTCGGGGGGAATGGGCAGTAAGAACAGCGGAGCCAGCATTAAGTTCGCTACTAGCAGTCCGATGATTAAACCGATCGCCCGCGTCAGCAGCATCTCCACCGGCATATCGCCGACTTGCTTTTCTACCCGCCGGTAGGTTGTTTGAGCCACTAATCCGAGTACGAAGCCGATTAATGCTCCAAACGAGCCGAGTACGGAGCTTAAACCTTGTATATTTGTAACTTGCTCCAGCAGGTTGTTCGGCAGGAGTTCGACTCCGTAATAGCCGATGCCTCCGCCTGCGATAATGAATGAGATAATTATGATTGCGTCTAGCATTAGTTCTAGGTTAATGAATTTTTTTACATTATATCTTTCCTGTGCTGATAGTTTTTTCCTAGTTGCGATCGGATCTCACTATCTTTACTCAGAAATTTTCATAAACTTATATTTCGCGCTTGTACCCTTTGGGGGATATCCGATCGAGCTTCGCGGCATTTAGGGTTCCCCCCCGAAAGCAGACACGAGGTGCAAATAAACCGCCCTGTGGGCTGTTCGGGAATTGCTACCACTCGATATCTGTTGATGGCAAACTAAAATAGCCGATCGTTGGCAGCGCGTTCTTGCTAAGAAAATGTCACAATATACATAATTATTTATAACGGTTTAATTAAAACTTTAGATTTGAACTTACACTTTGGGCTGGAAATGTAATGAACCCTACCACAGATTATTTAACATTTGAATTCAAAAAAAGCGTGCAACCATTAAATTCCGGAATTCCCAGTTCGGCTTACCTGCACGTACCTTTTTGTCGCCGCCGCTGTTACTACTGCGATTTTCCGGTTTTTGTGGTGGGCGATCGCAAAAATGGCGAAAATTCCGGCACCATCGTCCAATACGTTGCCGCCCTGTGTCAAGAAATTCAAGCTACTGAAAATTTAGGCGCATCTCTGAAAACAGTTTTTTTTGGCGGCGGCACGCCTTCGCTGCTTTCTGTCAGTCAGTTGAGCCAGATTTTAGAGGCTGTTGACAGCAAATTTGGGATTGCTGCTGGGGCGGAAATTTCTATAGAAATTGACCCGGGAACGTTTACTTTACAACAGTTGCGGGGATATGCAGCGGCGGGAGTAAATCGAGTTAGTTTGGGAGCGCAAGCTTTTCAGGATGAATTGCTGCAAGCTTGCGGGCGATCGCACTCGGTAGCAGAAATTTTTGAAGCAGTAGAAATAGTGCGATCGGCTGGGATTGTCAATTTCAGTTTAGATTTAATTTCGGGACTGCCGCACCAAACTTTAGCACAGTGGGAAACTTCCCTAAAATCGGCGGTGGAAATTGCCCCGACTCACCTGTCGAGTTACGACTTAATTGTGGAACAGGGAACTGCTTTCGGGCGCTACTTTGAAGCAGGCGCGCAGCCATTACCAGCCGATGAAACCGCTGCTGCTATGTACCGTTTGGCGCGATCGATTTTGACCGATGCCGGTTACGAACATTACGAGATTTCTAATTATGCTCGGCCCGGCTATCAGTGCCGCCACAACAGCGTTTATTGGGAAAATCGCCCTTATTACGGTTTGGGAATGGGGGCGGCGAGTTACGTGCAAGGGCGGAGGGTGACAAGGCCTCGCAAAACTCAGGAATATTATCAGTGGGTGCGAAATCTTTCTCCCGTTATTTCTGCTGCTACCCCAAAGCTGGAGGGGGAAACTCAGCCGGATATTGAGCCAGAAACCGAGCAAAATTTTCAAGTCTCAGAAAATGATGTTTTGTTAGAAACGCTGATGCTGGGTTTGCGTTTAGCAGCAGGAGTTAGCCTGTCGGTGCTGACTCAAAAGTTTACTCAGCAAACGGTTGATAAAATTTGGGATTGTTTGCAGCCTTACTTGCGGCTTCGATGGGTGGAAATTGTGACTGACGCTGGGGCGATTCCCTACGGGATAGCTCCGCTTCACGCCACTTTGGGCGAAGGCGCGAAACTGCCGCTCTCGGGAAATTTAAGGTTGAGCGATCCTGAAGGTTTTTTATTTTCCAATACAATTTTAGCCGATTTGTTCAGCAAGTTAGGCGAGGATAATTAGCTCTGTCTAAGGAAGTACATTCGTAGGCAAGCCGATCGGCACTAAAGCCGAGACCGCCAATTCGACTGGAAGCAAATTAAATCGCTCCCTAGCTTTATACGGTCAAAAAGGATATGTTTTATATCGATCCTAAAGAAAAGTTAAAAAGCAAACTAAGCCTTAAGATAGACGCACCGACTGAAATCCGGCTGTCATACTTGAGAGTGACGATTTAAAAAATATCTTGATGGAAACTCTGACTCTCGAACGCAACAATATTCACAGCAAACCCAATCTGGTAATTAGCGAGCGCGGCTGCAATCCTACTTCTAAATGTAAATTTTGCGGTCACTACAAGATGCAAAGAGGTGCAGTGGGTCACTGTCAATTGTTGAGCGCACCTGTGCGGGGAGGATGGAAATCTTGCACTTTATCAATGCCGGCTTTTGCACCTTCTTGGGAATACGCGGAAGGCGCCAATGTTTCCTCTGGGGCATTTATTAATTAACCAAAATAATGTAGAAAAAATTTGCTTTTAACTGGCGATATGCTATATTAAGCTTAGGCCAGTCGTCGATGGATCGCACAATTTCACAAACAACTTAAAAACATGAATTTGACAATGAATGAGGTAATTTCTGAACGTGATACGCGCATTTTGTGTTGGTATCTCAATACGACTAACAAAGTGCAAATTGCTCGGATTACAAATATTCCTAATTGGTATTTTGAGCGGACGGTGTTTCCGGGGGAACGTTTTTTGTTTGAAGCATTGCCACAAGCTCAGTTGGAAGTTTGCAGGAGTGTGGAAACGGGTGCTATTGTGTGCGAGCGAATTTTGTGCGATCGGCTGCGGGTTGAAGAGTTAAGCACGGCTGATTGAAAATAATTCCCCAGACTTACCAACGAGGAAGAGAAACCCGGTTTTTTTGAGAAACCGGGTTTTTCGGTGTGATTAAGCTGTTGCGTATTTAAATTGTATATTTCGGGCGGGCTAGAAGCCCACCCCACAAGAATTTCAATAAAATAAGTGGGGTGGGCATCCTGCCCGCCCGAAAAGTTAAATTTAAATGCAGACCAGCTTATAAGCTAAATTATATAAAATCAACCACTGTTCAATCTTAAAACCCGATGTCCCTCACCGAACAAATCCTCTCCCAAGTGCCGGGAGATGCCCTTGGAGGCCTGCGAAAGGTCGATCGACTCTGGGAAAACCTCAAACAAAACACTGCACCAACAGCCGCAGCCGTCAACCACAGCCAACAACCCCTAGAAACCCTCGACTTCGACATAGTTATCAGCGGCGGAACCCTCGGAATCTTAATCGGTACAGCCTTAGCCGTGCGGGGTTGGCGAGTAGCCTTACTCGAACGCGGCATCCTGCGGGGGCGCGAACAAGAATGGAATATTTCTCGCAAAGAATTAGACGCCTTCTTAGAACTAAAATTGCTGACGGCTGCTGAGATAGACAAAGCAATAGCCACCGAATACAACCCAGCCCGCATCAGCTTTACCAACACCCCCGACATTTGGGTGCGCGACGTACTCAACATCGGAATCGATCCAGTTTACCTCCTCGAAACCCTCAAACAAAAATTCATTCAATCTGGAGGCAAACTATTTGAAAACACACCATTTAAAACAGCAACAATTCACCCCAACGGAGTTATCGTAGAATCCGAAAATACCGAAAACAATTTATTTAAAACTCGATTATTATTAGATGCAATGGGACATTTTTCGCCGATAGTGCGCCAAGCAAGACAAGGCAAAAAACCCGACGCCGTATGTTTAGTAGTCGGCAGTTGCGCCCAAGGATACCCCAAAAACGAGACTGGCGATATATTTGCATCCTTCACCCCAATGCAAAATCAGTGCCAATACTTTTGGGAAGCATTTCCCGCCAGAGACGGGCGCACCACTTACTTATTTACCTACATCGACGCCGACACAGAAAGATTCAGTTTAGAAACATTATTTGAAGATTATTTGCGCTTGCTGCCCCAATATCAAAACATCGAACTCGAACAGTTAAAATTCCGAAGAGCACTCTACGGTTTTTTTCCCTGCTATCGCCAAAGTCCTTTAAAAACCGGTTGGAATCGGATACTCCCAGTCGGAGACAGCAGCGGCAGCCAATCGCCCCTCAGCTTCGGCGGTTTCGGCGCCATGGTGCGCCACCTCAAACGCTTGACTCTGGGAATTGACGAAGCTTTAACTAGCGAAAGTTTAGACAAAAATTCCCTGGCACTTTTGCAACCGTACCAGCCGAATCTATCTGTCACCTGGTTGTTTCAGCGTTCGATGAGTGCTGCGATGAATCAGAAATTAGACCCCGATCAAATCAATCAACTTTTGGCTGCGGTGTTTCAGGTAATGGAAGAGTTGGGAGAACCAGTCCTCAAACCGTTTCTTCAGGATATTGTGCTGTTTCCGGCTTTGTCAAAAACTTTGTTTAAAACAGCAATTAGCCATCCGGGATTAGTCATGAAAATTATCCCGCAGGTGGGAATAGCTAATTTGCTGGATTGGATGGTTCATTATGTGAATTTAGGAATTTATACGGGATTGCAGCCGTTGGGGAAAGCGGTAGAATCGCAGGTTAAAAAATTAGCGCCTGAACAGCAATACTATATTCACCGATTAGCTGAAGCGTGGCAATACGGCGCTGGAGGCGATTATTAATTCTCGGTAATTTGGTTCGTAGTAATGACTTTAGTCCGGTCTTTTTTCTGAGGAATAAAGTCCTCACTACAAACTTATATAGCCTTTCGAGCTCTCATATGAGGTACTATCCAGCATAGGGCTATGGGCATAGGGCTATGGGCTATCCTCACTTTTTTGAGAACCGCTATAATAGTTATTTTACTTTATGCAGGAGCGATAACTGCCAAAGCTTGGGGAATCACTCGGAATTTTGCAGGTGTGTGAGTGGTGATTTCGCCGTCAGTATTAATCCGACGGCGTTTGCTAGTATATACCTCAATTTCTTGAGCGTGCAAGGCGCGAACGTTTGGCCAACTGCTATGATTTCCTTGCCTCATAGCGGGCAGCAAAGCAATGATTTCCCACCAGCTTTTTGTTTCCAAACTGTACAAATCTAGTCGCCTGTCGTCGATTGTGGCATCTTCGGCGACTGTCATGCCACCGCCGTAATAGCGGCCGTTTCCAATGGCGATTTGAATAGTTTTAACATGAAAAGATTCGTTATTTACCTTAATTTCTGCTCTGAATGGTCGCGATTCCAAAATTGTTTGCAAAGCAGTAAAAGCATAAGCTAACACTCCCCAGCGCTGCTTCACATCTTTAGTCAACCGCTGGGTAATTTCCACGCTCAATCCCAAACTCGCCACATTAAAAAAATGCTGACCGTTTACCCAACCCAAGTCTATGAGCCGAACTTTTCCGCTGGCAATTACTTGACAAGCGGCGGCTAAATCTGTCGGAATTTCCAGGGTGCGGGCTAAATCGTTAGCAGTTCCCATGGGCAAAATACCCAAGGGCAATTTCGTGTCAATCAAACCTTCTATGGCGCAGTTGAGTGTGCCGTCGCCGCCGCCGATAATGACTAATTCGACTTGATTTTTGTGGTACCGAATTGTGTCTGAAAGTTCGTCGGCATGGTTTGTAGATTCTACAATTAACTTAAAACCCAGTGCTTGCAATTCTACCGTGGCTTGGGATAATAGCTTTTGCCCTTTTCGGGAGTGCTGGTTTACTAAAAACAGAGCTTTTTTCATGTGGTAATGGGGGAAAAAGTTAATTGGTAATGGGTAATTGGTAATGGGGAAAAAGGTGATTGGTAATTAACAATATTACAGGTAGATGACTTAAGTGCATGAATTTAATGCTTTAATTACATTTTACCACAGGTGATGGATTGACAATTATCTAAAATAATTCATAATTGTAGCAAAAGATTGCTGAAAAGTATCTCGCATTCTCTGCTAGCTGTCATCTACCTTCTTGAAGCTAAATTAAAATTATGTCTAATATTTTAGAACAAGCCCAAGCCGCTGCCGATCGCCAAAACTGGTCTCTTTTAGTCGAATGCTTGCAGCAAGTGACAGCCAACCGCAGTCAGCAGCCGGAAGAACAGATTTTAGAGCAAGCTGTCAGTTTAGCAATACAAGCCTTGGAATGGGGGGATTTTCAAGACCGCTGGGAAATTGCTAAAGTATTGCCTAATCTGGGAGATGGCGCGATCGCACCTTTAATCGCCTTGCTCGAAGACGAAGACGCAGACACAGAGCCCCGGTGGTTTGCAGCCCGCATTCTCGGAAAGTTCGATTGCCCGGAAGTGATGCAAGCTTTAGTAAAATTGGTCAACAATTCCGATGAAGAATTGAGCCAAATCGCGGCAGAAACCCTAGCCAATTTCGGCCCGAGGGCCATAGAATCCCTCGCAAATCTCCTACAGCAGCAAGACTCGCGACAGTTTGCAACAGCAGCCCTCGCCCAAATTCGGCGCCCGGAAATTATCGCACCGCTGTTGAGCGTAGTCACAGACTCTCAAGTTGCGGTGCGCGCGCACGCAATCGAGGCGCTGAGCAGCTTTCACGACGACTCCCGCATCCCGCCGATACTGATCGCAGCACTCACAGATCCGGCGACAGCAGTCAGAAAAGAAGCTGTGCGAGCTCTGGGAGTGCGCGCTTATTTAGATGCAGAATTAGATTTAGTTAATTTGCTCAAACCTTTGCTTTGGGATATCCGTTTAGAAGTTTGTCAGGAATCTGCGATCGCTCTTGGGCGATTGAAAACCGATGCGGCGGCGGCGGCTTTATTTGAATTGCTGCGATCGCCCGCAACTCCCGTAGAATTGCAAATCGAAACCGTGCGCGCCCTGATCTGGAGCGAAACCGCAGTCGCTTTAGAATATTTGCAAACAGCGCTGATCGGGCGATCGGCTGTCAACGCAGAACCGGGCGAATTGACAAATACTCATCCAGTGCTAACTGCTGACGAAAATTTGCAATATCATAACATTAATTCTGTTGTTTGTCAAGAGATTGTCACTGTTTTAGGGCGAGTGGAAAAGCCGGAATTAAAAACCAAAGCTGCTGAAATTGCGATCGATTTGCTAGAGGGCAATCATCCCGCCGTGCAGTCGGCCCAAATCAAACAATCTTTAGCTTTAGCGTTAGGACAATTAGGAGATATCAGAGCGCTAGATGTGTTGATTCAACTGTTAGCATACGGCGACAATAGTGTCAGGCTGCACTGCACGGCAGCGCTCAAACGGCTGGGTGGGGGCGGGGTGCGGCAGCAATTAGAAAGTTTAGTCAAGCAAGAAAGTCTCGAACCAAGATTGAAACAGGGAATTGCGAGATCCCTGCAAGAATGGCAGGACAATTAAGAGAAGACGGCGAATGGAATTCGCGCCTACACAAACGATGTCCGGATGGTGCGCGGACTAAGAGAAAATAACGTAATTTTAACCGGACACTCTTCAACCCGCGCACCATCCGGGTTTTGTATGTGTAGACGCGGTTTCAACCGCCGTCTGATCTTTATCAGGGAATTGCGATCGCCCTGCAAGAATGGTAGGAGAATTAAGAAAAGCAGAATTAAGAAAAGACGGCGAATGGAATTCGCGCCTACACAAACGATGTCCGGATGGTGCGCGGACTAAGAGAGGATAACGTAATTTCAACCGGACACTCTTGAACCCGCGGAGACGGGTTTTGTATGTGTAGACGCGGTTTCAACCGCCGTTTGATCTACGTTTATATAAAATTTACCTCGTTTATATAAAATTTACCTCTGTTCAATCGGCAATCGCACTCCGAAAGTCGAGCCGAGTCCTATGCCGGCACTTTCTGCCCAGACAGTGCCGCCGTGCAGTTCCACGAGATGGCGGACGATCGCCAATCCGAGTCCCAGCCCGCCGTAATTGCGCGTAGAACTGCTATCAGCTTGGCGGAAGCGATCGAACACAAACGGCAAAAACTCCTTGCTGATGCCAATTCCCGTATCGCTGACGGCGATCGCCACAGAGTGAACCGGAGACAGAGACAACATGGCACTACCAGCCGATCGCGATTCCCCATCCTCCGAGAGCCTGATTTCCACGCGACCTCCGGGCGGCGTAAACTTAATCGCATTCGAGACCAAATTCCACACCACCTGCTGCAAACGAGTAGCATCGCCCCTCAAGGCGCTCACCCCTTCGCCGCCAACAATCGCCAATTCAACTCCCCGAGTTTCAGCATCTGGGGCGAGGGCCTTGACGGCGGTTTCTACAATCCGCACCAAATCCACCGGGCACAGCTTCAAACAAACTTTACCGCTCACAATCCGGGAAACGTCCAGCAAATCCTCAATCATCTGAGTCTGCAACCGCCCGTTGCGCTCGATAGTCTCCAAAGCCACAGCCGTTTTTTCGGCGCTCAACTTGCGCTGCCGCAGCATCTGAGCCCAGCCCACCACCGCGTTTAGAGGCGTCCGCAACTCGTGAGAAAGCGTTGCCAAAAACTCGTCTTTAATCCGGTTGGCTTCGGCTGCTTCCCGGTAGAGCCGCGCATTGTCGATCGCCACCGCCGCATCCCGCGCCAAATCCGAGAGCAAAACCAAATCGCCCTGCCCACAGCGGCGGCCAGACTCCCCGTACAGCAGCGAAATCGCTCCCAGCGTCCGCCCGCGAGCGATCAGCGGCACGCAGATTGCCGATAGCGGGGCCTGGGAGCGCAGCACTTCCAGCAGTTCCTTGTCCGGTACAACGGCCTCGATCGCCCAATTCGGTATTTCTGGGTAGAGCTTCGACTCCCCAGTCCGCAGCACCTTGGCGACTCCGTGGCGTCCGTGGGGGTCTACGGGCAAGCGGCGGTCGATTTGCCACAGCAGAGCGACTTTGCTCGGATCTGAGTGAGCAACTGCTTGCAAGCCGATCGAGCCGTCGGCCTCGATTAAATGCACGCAGCACCAATCTCCCAGTCCCGGCACTGCTAAATCTGCCAAACCTTGCAGCGCCTCCTGGTAATCCAGGGAAGCCGACGACAGCAAAGCCAAAGCTCGGGCGCGGAAATAGGCTGTTTGGGCCGATCGCTGGCGATCGTCAATATCAGTACAAGTGCCGAACCACTTGAGGATTTTCCCCTCAGCGTCCCGCACGGGCATTGCCCGCCCCAAATGCCAGCGGTAAGCCCCGTCAGATGCGCGTTTAAAGCGGTATTCCACCTCGTAAGTCTCCCCCGTCTGCACCGAGTAATTCCAGCGTTCTAGGCAATTTTCCACGTCATCTGGATGCAAAATTGGCTGCCACCCCCAGCCTTGAGTTTCTTCTAGGGTCAAGCCGGTATATTCAAACCAGCGCTGGTTGTAGTAGTCGAGCCAGCCGTCTGCTCTGGCAGTCCAAACTATTTGCGGGATGGCTTCAGCCAGGACGCGGTAAATCTGTTCGCTGGCTTCGGCTTCGTGGCGGGCGGCCTGTTCCCGCGCCAAAGCCTGATTCCGCTGTTCTTCGGCTGCTTTGCGATCGCTGATGTCGCTGATCGCGCCGATCCATCTCCACGGATTGCCTTGAGAGTCAAGCACTGCTTTGCCTCGATCGATCCAGTAGAGCAAGCCGCCGCCCTGACACTGCACGCGGTATTCCTGAAAAAATGGAGCGGCAGAACTGTCTGGCGCGCTCAAATACCGATCGACCGCGGCCTGGACTCGATATCGGTCGATCGGGTGCAAGATAGTGTTCCAAGCTGCTCTCGTCCTCGGAAATCCGCCTTTTTCGTACTCCAAAAGTTCGTCAATGTGACCGAACCACAGCACGATACCGGTCTCGATATCCCATTCGTAAATCAAATCGCTGGCACTTTCTGCCGCAATCCGAAACCGCTCTTCAGACTGTCGCAGCACTTCCATAACATTAAAGCCTTCCGTCACGTCCAAAACCAGAGACAGCACCGATATCAACTGTCCCGAATCGCTGTAAAAAGCCGAATTGTACCACTCGCAATGTACCAGCGCACCCGACTTATCATAATTGCTATTGCGAACTACATTGCACCGAGTTTGTTGGTTTTTTAAACTACAAATAGCCGATTCTACATCTTCAACATCGCCGTCACCAATAAAATTCCACTCGCTATAATGCTTGCCTAAAACTTCTGTTGCCTTCCACCCAAAAATCTTCTCAGCAGCCGGCGACCACCCGCTGATGCGACACTTTTCATCCCACTCAATCACCGCTAGGGGCGTATTTTCAAAATGAAAAGTGAGTTTTTGTAGTGCGTCGCGCAGGGATGCTTCTACTTGCTTGCGCCCAGTAACATCGCTAAAAGAAATAGCAATGCCGTCGCCCAATTTAACTGTCATAATCCGAAACCAGCCGACAAGGCCTTCGCTGTTGTAAGAAATCTCGGTATCGAGGGGAATTCCTGTTTCTACAACTTGCACATAACGGTCGAACAAACCGCTATCTTGATGACCAGGCATTACTTGCAGCAATCGCTTGCCGATTAATTCGCCCGGGGTGCTCTGTTGGATTTTTGCCGCTGCGGGATTGACGTATTCCCATTCAAAATCCACAATTGTGTCGCCATCACGAATGCTGCGGAACACGTTAAATCCGTCTAGGGATAATTCCTGAAAAGCGCGAAAGCGTTCTTCGCTGGCTTGCAGTTTGTTGGCAGTTTCCAGCAATAATTCCTCGACTCCCTCGCGCTGCGCTGTTTCTGCTAGCAATTGCTGGTTAATTGGCTGGAGTTCGGTGGCGGGGGATGCGGCTGGGTGTTTAATGGCAGAGCTGGCTTGCGGTCGATCGACCTTTTCAGTTTCCAGCCCTGTATTTGCTGCTAATTGTGTCGCCCCAGGCGCAGCGAACAATTGAGAAATCGAAGGCATGATTTCCGCTACAGCCCAGACAGAAATGACAGCGGTAACGGCAGCGAGGAAACTTGAGAGTCCGTAGCTGGGATATACCAACATCCAAACTTGCATCAGGTGAGTTGTGCCGCTGCAAAAAAACCAGGCGCCCAACAGGATAAAAGCCTTGCTCACAGGCACGGAGCGCTGTTTCACGGCAAAGTAGATCAGCATCGCTGGAATTGAGCAATCAGCCAAGGCAATTAACAAATCGCTAAGTGCGTGCAGTCCCATCCACTGCGGTGGCCAGTCTTCAAATCCACCTTGGGGAATAAAATTGTGGTTAAATGACATAATCTTAAGAAATTGCAGCATTTCGGCTTTCCTGTGCGATCGTTCCTACTTGCACTTGTGTTGCTGACCCGCTCATTCCTAGTTTATACACAAAAAAACCCAAAACATAGAAACCGCCCTGACGGTTAGGACGTTTTCAATTGCTGGAACCCTTGCGGAAGATTGCTTCTTTCTTGTTCTTTTTCTTCTTCCGACTGCCTTCTTCGTTATTTTTACATCGAGCGAAGTATTTCATGCCTTCTTTCGACTGCCATCGGACTTATTTTTACATCGAGCGAAGTCTTTCATGCCTTCTTCCGACTTCTATCGGACTTATTGCTTCTTTCATGCTGCATAAAGTAGGAAATTAAATCCTATTTATTAAGGTAATAAAATAGAGAGACAAGACCGAAAATTAACGCCAGCCAGCCAGCGATTACCACTGTAAATTTGATTCAAGCCGGTGACAAGCTGGCCAAGTTGGAGCAACTCATCTGGATTGAATCAGGTTTTTGCTAAAATTGCAGATTCATAAATATATTCAAAATATGAGAAGAGAGCTCTAGTTTGACCATCAGAAATCCTGCCGATCGCAAATTGATTCCTACAGCCAAGCATCCCTGCGTCTCGCCCGGGAATCAAAACTAATCTGTACTGTATCAAAGTCTACTAAATTATTCTAATAAATCGGTTAATGTCTCTGATGATCTCCCAGTAAAATTTCTCAAACCATCTCGAATTAAACATCCATGCGCTTAGAGCAGCTTCAAGCATTTCTTTCAGTTGCTGAAACTGGTAGCTTTCAGCAAGCGGCCCGAAAGTGCGGCGTTACCCAATCGACTATTAGCCGTCAAGTGCAGGGACTTGAAGCGGAAGTGGGTTTGTCGCTGTTTCACCGCACCGCCCACGCCAAGCTGACTGTGGGAGGGGAACGCCTGTTACCTCACGCTCGCAAAATCTGTCAGACTTGGCGAAATGCTGCTGAAGAATTGGGAGACTTGCTGGCGGGAAAGCAGCCGGAACTTTGCGTGGCTGCGATTCACTCGGTTTGCGCTGCTTATTTGCCGCCTGTGCTGCAAAAGTTTTGCCGCGACTATCCTGAAGTGCAGTTGCGGGTGACTTCTCTGGGGAGCGATCGAGCTCTGAAAGTTCTCAAAGATGGTTTGGTGGACATCGCAGTGGTTATGAACAACCGCTATTTTACTCAAGCCCCGGAAATGTTGGTTGAGGTGCTCTACAATGAGCCGATCGAGGTTTTGATGGCGGCGAATCATCCCCTTGCCCAGTACGATCGAGTACCTTGGCCGGAATTGATTTGTTACCCGCAAGTGGTGTTTAAGGACGGTTACGGAATGCAGCGGATGGTGCAAGAGCAATTTGGACGCATGGGTGCTAAACTTCATGCTGTTTTGGAACTCAACACTCTCGATGCTTTTCGGGGTGTGGTGCGCCAGGGAGAATTGATTGCTTTGCTGCCGCATTCAGCTTTGATGGATGCTGCGGGCGATCGCACTTTAGCAATTCGGTCGATCGCTCTTGAGCGCGCAAATTCCAAGGTTTCGGCGATCGGTCAATTGGCGGCCGATCCGACTTGGACTCGCGAAGTTGTGTTAGTGACAACTCACGATCGAATGCAAATTCCGCCCATCGCCCATTTCTGCCAATTAGTACGCGAATTTGTGCCACCATTTGATGTTATCAAGCTAGGAAAATCAGGGAATTAATTCGCGAGTTATCATGTTTGTCAGTTGACTGTTGACTGTTGTCTGTTGTCTGTTGACTGTTGTCTGTTCTCTTTCTAATAACAAATAACAAATAACAAATAACAAATAACAAATAACAAATAACAAATAACCAATCCCCAATCCCCAATTCCCAACTACAAAAATTATGAGTGACGCATTTAGAGAATTGCTGCGAAAAATTGGCAGCGGAGTACACACAGGAGAAAACTTAACTCGATCGCAAGCAGCAGCAGCCACGCGGATGATGCTGCTGGGAGAAGCAACACCGGCTCAAATCGGAGCTTTCATGATTTCCCACCGCATCAAACGGCCCACCGGCGAAGAATTAGCCGGAATGCTCGATGCTTATGAAGAATTGGGGCCGATGCTTGCCCCTCCAAACCGAGAACAAGGGTTTGCCGTTTCTAGCGTCGCCGTGTTTGGCGTGGCTTACGACGGGCGATCGCGCACCGCTCCAATTAGCCCCATAACCGCCCTAATTTTAGCCGCCTCTGGCGTCCCCGCCCTCATGCACGGGGGCGATACCATGCCAACCAAAGAAGGCATTCCCCTGATAGAAATTTGGCGCGGTTTGGGAGTTGACTGGAGAAAACTTAATTTAGAAAAAGTCCAGCAAGTTTTTGACAGTACCGGTTTAGGTTTTGTTTACCTTCCCAAGCATTTTCCTCAAGCAGCCGCTTTAGTGCCCTACCGCCGCGAAATCGGCAAACGGCCGCCTTTTGCGACAATGGAGTTGATGTGGTGTCCCTGCGCCGGCGACGTTAACGTCATCTCTGGCTACGTGCACCCGCCGACAGAAGGTATGTTTCAAACAGCCTTTGAGTTGCGGGGAGTCAAAAATTATACCACAGTCAAAGGATTGGAGGGAAGCTGCGACTTGCCGCGCGATCGAACTGCGATTATCGGCGTTGCTAAGCCGGATACGGAGTTTGAGCGAGTGCTTTTATCCCACGGAGATTACGGTTTTAGCAGCACAAATCCCGCCTTTGAATCAGCATCTGAGTTATTGAAACAAATGCAAGAAGTGTTGCTAGGAAAACCCTCGGAATTGATGCAATCTGCTATCTGGAACGGCGGATTTTATCTGTGGCGCAGCGGAGTTTGTTTGGACATGGACTCGGGTTTAATTGAGGCGGAAAGCTTATTAAGCAGCGGTGAAGTCGTGCAAAAACTTGAAGAACTTAGCAAAGCCGTTAGTGCTTTGATTTGAAGATAACTAATCAGGTGTGGTGCCTATCGTCTACTCTAAATAGAGTAGATTGAGAATCAGGTTCGCCAACTCTTAACCTCGCACTTCTGACCAATGACCAATCACCAATGATTAATGAAATTTGACTATCAACTATCAACTGTCAACTATCAACTATCAACTATCAACTGTCAACTGTCAACTGTCAACTGTCAACTGTCAACTGACTAATGACTAACCATAAAATTGCTGTAATTGTGCTCGCAGGCGGTCAAAGTTCGCGGATGGGTAGGGATAAAGCTCTGCTGGAAATTGAGGGTAAAAGCCTGTTGCAGCGGGCGTTGGATGTTGCAGCAGTTGTTACGCCACAAGTGTATGTTTTGACTGCTTGGCCCGATCGCTATCGATCGACCATAACCCAACAATCCCAATTTCTGGTAGAGTACAATCCGGGCTCCGGGCCCTTAGTCGCATTGACTCAAGGATTGACAGAAATTGTCGCCGACTGGATTTTACTCTTAGCTTGCGATTTGCCCTTGTTAGATGCCCAGATTATCCAGAATTGGGCGAGTCAGCTAACAGCGTTTCCCCCATCTACCTTAGCAGTTGTGCCCTATCAAAATTCGCGCTGGGAGCCTTTGTGCGGCTTCTATCGCCAACAATCCCTGGCCAATTTGCAAAGTTTTATTGACCAAGGGGGACGTTCCTTTCAAGAGTGGTTAAATCAAATAGCGGCAATCCCTCTACCAGTCGGGAAAAAAGAAGCACTAATGTTATCTAATTGCAATACACTAGAAGAGTTTGAGCAATTAAAATCGGTAATTGGCAAGTGCTAACTGGTAATTGGTAATTATTCCATATTCCATCTGACATCCGTTAAATCCGTTAAATAATCCGTTGCCGAACTGACATCCGTTAAATCCGTTAAATAATCCGTTGCCGAACTTTCTTCCTTCTAACAAATGAACTTAGAACACTGGTTACTCGATCGCGATATCACATTCCTCAATCACGGCTCCTTTGGGGCCTGTCCCATTCCCGTACTAGAAGCGCAAACCAGTTTTCGAGAACAACTCGAAAGAGAACCATTGCGCTTTTTAATGCGCGAATTTGAGCCTTTGTTAGACAATGCCAGAAATCAGTTAGCCGCATTTATCGGTGCGAGTGAGGAAGAGTTAGCCTTTGTGCCGAATGCTACCACTGGAGTCAATGCCGTTTTGCGATCGCTCTTTTTTGCTCCGGGCGACGAATTGCTAACCACAAATCAGGAATACAACGCCTGCCGCAACACCCTTGATTTTATCGCAGAGCGCACAGGCGCTAAAATAATAGTAGCAGAAGTACCATTCCCAATTGAGTCGCCAGAAGAAATTATTGAAGCCATAATTAAATGCGTTTCCCCGCAAACAAAATTAGCCTTACTAGACCACATTGTCAGCCAAACAGGTTTAATTTTTCCCATCAAACAGTTAGTTGGCGAATTAGGTAATCGCGGCGTAGATGTATTAGTAGACGGAGCTCATGCGCCGGGAATGGTAGCACTGAATTTAGAAGAAATCGGCGCCGCTTACTATACCGGAAATTGCCACAAATGGCTGTGCGCCCCGAAAGGTGCGGCTTTTCTGTACGTGCGGCGCGACAAACAAGATGGCATTCGGCCAACTACCATCAGTCACGGAGCCAACTCACCGCGCGCTGACAAATCGCGCTTTCAATTAGAATTTGACTGGATGGGAACAGTCGATCCAAGTCCCTATTTGTGCGTACCTGTAGCTATTAATTTTATGGGTTCTTTGTTGAGCGGCGGCTGGCCAGAATTGATGGCAAAAAATCATGCTTTAGCATTAGCTGGCAGACAGATATTAGCAGATAAATTAGATTTACCACTGCCTTGTCCCGATGAAATGGTGGGTTCTATGGCTGTTGTACCACTGCTTGATGAAAATTATGATGCGGCTGGAACCGGAGGAATTCCACCCTTGCAAGAGGCGCTGTGGCAAATTTTTAAAATAGAAGTGCCGGTGATTCCTTGGCCGGATACTAGCAAGCGGTTGGTGAGGATTTCAGCTCAGTTTTACAATACTTTGCCGCAATATGAATATTTGGCTAAGGCGCTAGTTGAGCTTACGGGAATTTCAGCGGGAGATTCCATTCAAAAAACATAACACTCAACTACAAACATTCAGAGGTTCGTAGTGAGGACTTCAGTCCTCTCCCACCCCGTTTGTAGTGAAGACTTCAGTCCTCTCCATATGAATAAAAGAAGAAGGACTAAAGTCCTGACTACGAACCAGTTTGGAGAATATAATGTATTCATAATCACATTTCCCATCCCAACAAAACGAAATGAAAAGAGGAGAATACGATGTCAAATGCCATGATGGTAATTTTCCCCTATCGCGAACAGTACACCTGGGTTTTTGACGACGAACGAGCCGGACTTATCCGAGAACCGTTTGTTCAGGGCGTACCCGAAATGATTGAAGTGCTCGTCGCAGATATTCCCAATGCCGATCGAGGCTTCCGACTTTTATTCTCAGCCAATCCATTTCCCGGATATCAAGCAGAAATGCTGTGGTTTAAAGCAGAATACGGCGGTAACTGGTATCGGTGGGAAGCGAAAAATCTCGAAGGCTGGCTGTGTCCGGCTTTGTTCAAATACTTTCCAGAAGCACCGCCCAAGTTTTACTGCAAAGCTGAAAAACTGCAATAATCAACAGCAAGTCAATGAAAAACTTGTCAATTTTTAAAAGAAACTTTGTTAAACCAGTCGATCGCGAATCTAGAAAAAAGCCCAAATTAGTCCTGTATATATTTTGGCTGTTTTTGCTAATTTTCACAGCCGCCATCTCCGCAGGAATCGGGGCAATTACCGCCCTCTTAGCCCCCGTGGAACCGCAAATTATTAGCAAAGTCCTAGACGCTACCGGCTTTAGCGATATATCCAACCGCCCAGGATACCGCCTATCGCGACCTGTTAATATATTGATCCTGGGAATTGACCGCGTGCCGGAAGCATCAGCCAATTCCCGTAAGATTTTTAACGGCCGCAGCGATACAATACTTTTATTCCACCTCGATCCTAGAGATAAATCTATTAGTTTGCTTTCAATTCCGCGAGATACAAAAGTAGCAATTCCCGGAATTCGCTTCAGCAAAATTAACGAAGCCAACGCTAGAGGAGGAGCAGTTTTGGCGGCTCGATTGGTTAGCAGTATCCTGAACAATTTGACAATAGAAAGATACGTGCGAGTCAGCAGCGCTGCGTTTCGGGAATTAGTCGATTTGTTGGACGGAGTTGAGGTATTTGTACCTCGCGCGATGTCCTATACAGATACCGCCCAAAAGTTAAGAATAAACTTAGCACAGGGATGGCAAACTCTCAACGGAGAACAAGCAGAACAATTTGCTCGATTTCGCAACGACGGTTTAGGAGATATCGGCCGCATTCAGCGACAGCAATCTTTAATTCAAGCTATTCGGAACCGCCTCGCAAGTCCCTCAGTATTGGTGCGCTTGCCGGAAATTGTGCGATTGATGCAAAAATATGTGGATACAAACCTAAATTTTGAGGAAATATTGACGATCGCAAATTTCGGTTTGCAATTGGAGCGAGATAATTTTAAAATGGTGATGTTGCCCGGACGTTCGAGTTCAGCACAAGGGGATTTGAGGAGTTATTGGATTTTAGATGCTGCTGGGCGCGATCGGATTATGACACAATATTTCAAGCAAAGCGTACCCGATTTTGCCCAAGGGCGATTTCGCAATCCCAGCCAGCCCGTTTCACCCAGCAGCCTCAAAATCGCCGTCCAAAACGCTTCTAGCAAACCGACAACCGCCAAAACCGTGGCTGGCTTTCTCAGAAAAAAGGGCTTTTCCAATGTATCTGTAGTCAAGGATTGGCCCGACAAGCAGCGCCAAAGTCAAATTATTGTGCAGCAAGGCGATTTAGAAGCAGCAAATCTCCTGCAAAAAGCGCTAGGCGACGGTAAAATCGAAGCATCTTCTACTGGTGAAATCGAGTCGGACTTGACACTGCGCGTCGGCGAAGATTGGGTAAAGCGATTTTAATTAGTCATTAGTCATTAGTCATTAGTCATCAGTCATCAGTCAACAGTCAACAGTCAACAGTCAACAGTCAACAATGCCCAATGCCCAATGCCCCATTCCCCATTCCCATCATCATGAAAAGTGTATTCCGAATTTTGCTGAGCCTTATTTTAAGTTTAGTGTTGGCTTTTGGATGGGTACTGCTGAGTGCTACTCCGGCATTTGCACTACCGAAAACAATTATTAATTATACAAATATTAATTTGTCCGATCGCGATTTCTCGAATTCTGACTTAGCCGGGGGAACATTCGTCGCTGCTGAAATGCGGGGAACCAACTTTCAAGGCGCTGATTTAACCAATGCGATTTTGACTAAGGGAGTCTTGCTGAATGCCAACTTATCAGGCGCCAACCTCTCCGGTGCTTTGGCAGATAGAATTACATTTGATGGTGCTAATTTGACGAATGCTAATTTTACTGAAGCAATTATGACTCGAACTCGGTTTTTTGATGCTGCCATTTCCGGCGCTGATTTTACGGACGCGATTATCGACGCTTATCAAGTAACAATGATGTGCGAAAAAGCAGATGGCGTCAATCCCGTAACGGGAGTTTCTACGCGAGAAAGTTTGGGATGTTCGTAGAAATTCAAAGTTACAGGAATTGTACATTAGGGGCTAGAAACCGGGTTTCTACGAGTTTTGGGTTGAGTCACCAGACACCTACAAAGAAACCGGGTTTCTGAGATAGCGCCAGGGGCTAGAAACCGGGTTTCTACGAGTTTTTCGGTTTAGCAACAAGAAATCTCAAAAGAAACCCGGTTTCTGAGTACAGCCGGCATCAATGACATCCGTTAAATCCGCTACATCCGCTACATCCGCTACAAAATCCGTTGCCGAACTTGCTTCTATCGAGCGCGACAAATGCCTGTGTTCGCAGTACCAAATACCAAGTCAGAATTCAACAGCAAATCTAAATCAGTGTCGGGATTAACAGCATACAAATCGACTTTATCTCGCCCCAAAAATACCCCAACTAAAGTCCCGACTCCCGCGCCACCTAGTACCTCTTCAGTTGCGATCGCCCGATCGCCCGTAACTCCCGCAATCGCCGCCGCCGCTGCTGCACCCAAAGCCGTATTCTTAATCAGATTACCAACATTCACGCCCTTAGTCACTGTTTCTTTGCGAGTAATTACTCGCGAAGTAGCATTCAGAGGCACTCTGCTACCGTTGATGATACTCAATTCCTGGGCCACAAACTGAACGCCCGCAGCAGTCGATCGCAATTCGCCACTAATTTTCGATCCTTCAGGTATCAAAACTTTGCCATTACTCCCGGCGATATCCGCAGCCACAGTCAGAGTAATCGGAGACTTGTCATTGGGGCCGAGCAAAATCTTGCCTTTGGCGTACTCGATAGGAATAGTCACCCCGCTGGGGATTTTCACAGCAACACTCTGGCCAATATCAATTTTAGCAATGTAAGGAGAATTAATTGCTTTTGCTTGATTTGTACTGACTAATGTTTGATAGATAAAAGCAGCTACTTCAGCCCGTGTTGCTGACTGGTTGGGTTTCAGAGATTTAGGATTGGGATAGCTGACAACCAACTGTTTTTCAGTAGCAGCCGCCACGCTTTTGACAGCATAACTTTGAATTTCACCCGCATCGTTATAGTAGCTGAGAACATCTTGAAAATTGCAAGTAGGCTCATAGCCCAGCCCGTTATTTAAAGCGACTACAACTTGAACGCGAGGAATCTGCTGCATCGGCCTGAAAACATTGCCGGGATAGCCAGACATCCATCCCATTTCATAAGCTTCTGCGATCGCCCCCCGCGCCCAAAAATTAGACGAAACATCCGCAAAACCTACAGCAGCGCGGGTTTTTGCCTTTTTTACCGAACGGATCATTGCCGCGAATTCTGCCCGCGTTACCAGTGCATCTGGGCGGAAAGTGCGATCGGGAAAACCTTTGATAATGCCTCTTTCTGACAAATCTTGAATAAAGTCTTTTGCCCAGTAATTATTATTAACATCAGAAAAAGCTGTTTGAGCAAAAGCAGGCGCGGGCGTTAGCATCGGCGCGGCGGTTCCGGCAACGGTTGCCAATGTTAATAAAACAGATGTGCCGATTTTTATGCGTTGAAATACAGACATTTTTGATACTCCAATTTACACAAGTTTTTTATTGAGAAAAAAGCAAGCCTTTGTCCGGCTATTTATCGTTGATTGATTCTTGCCTAGCTTGCTCTTGTGCTCAGTGATGTCATCATTATTAAATGCTTTTATTTATGGCGAGGGGAAGATACGGTCTTTTAAAATAAATATTATTCTGCTGATTATTGGCTTTTAAAATGCTTAAATTCCTTAAATCCCTTAAATTCCTTATGTTCCTTATCTACCTTAAACTTATACAGGAATTGCCCAGAATGTCTATATGTATGGTGGCAGAAGATCGCTTTTTCGGTAAGTGCAGAGGACGCACGAGGGCGCAGAAACCGGGTTTTTTACGGCAACTGTACGCTGCGACAAAGTATTTCTGTGAAAAAACCCGGTTTCTTGATTAGCCGTACATCCTATACTAACAACTGACAACTGACAACTGTGAACTGTCAACTGTCAACTGACTAATGACTAATAGCAACTAGCGGTTCCCAACTTGTCACATCTTCAAATAAAGACTGATAGCCGACTGCATTAGGATGAAGACCATCCGAAGTTAGACAAGAACTACACCAAATATTACCACGATCGATCCATTTATCAAAAATATCTAAATAGGGAATCTCCCGCTCCAAACAAGCTAACTTTGTGGCTTCTTTATAGCGATACTGGTCGGCGTGATTGTAGTACAAACAATCTTGAAAAGGCATTTTACTTTCATCCACTGGCACCATCCCGACAAATATCACTGGACAAAGTTGTTGGGACAGGTTTAACAAGTTATCCAAAACAGTTTTAAAGTGTTCAAAATCAGTATAATTGCGCCCGGTAAGCGACTGCACTCTCGCCGAATCGTTGAGGCCTACGGAAAGAATAATCGCATCCGGGACGCGGTTTCTGATCTCGCCGCGGTGCCGAAACTCGTTTTCGAGCCGCTGGGCGACTTGATGGGCGCGATCGCCCCGAACGCCCAAATTGTATAAAACGTGTCCTGCACTCTCCGTTAACATCCACTGTCGCCGCAGTCTTTCCACCCAACCACCGCCTACACCGTCGCCAAAACCGTAGATTAAACTGTCGCCAAAAGCAACCAATTTGAGGGGATGAGAATTTACCCGATGCAAGTGACCAAGAGAATAGGCTGTTCCTGCCTGCATAAGCAATGATACTCAGTTAGTAATTTTGAATCTTGACATACTAGACTAGAATGTAACATTAGATAAAGTAGGTAATCTCATGGTTAAGCGTCCAACCTTCGATTCAACTCAGCTAACCCGTCGGGCGGAAGAGTTGATCGGTGCTGCATCCAACCGCTATCGGATCACGGTGCAAGTGGCGAACCGCGCCAAACGCCGTCGCTATGAAGATTTCGAGAATATGGACGACACTCAAATGATGAAGCCTGTGATGCGGGCAATATTTGAGATGTCGGATGAACTGACTCAGCCAGAAATTATCGGAGACATCTAGACTTCGGCAGTTTTGGGTTTTGAGTGTTGAATTGCCAGCAATTTTTGTTAACTCAAAACTCAAAACTTTCTCAAACTAGACTGGCGTGGATGGGCGATAAATTAGGTTTATTTATGCAATTATTCTATTTTTGAAATTATTGTCAAAACCGTGAAAAAGAGATTAAAGCTGGGCTTAAGTTTTCTGTTGATTACTTTGATTGTGGCGATGTTCACGCTTTTGAGTTGGGTATTTGAATCGGGCGAACTTGGTCTGTCGGCGATGGAACCTTTGCTGCTGCGGAACTCCTCGTCGGCGCGGGTGGGGCTGGTTGCTCAAGAATCGGCGCCGCAGCAAGTGAGGGTGCAAGATGCTTGGAAATTTGTGTATGAAAAATTGCCGGATTTGCCGATCGAGAATAACTACATTTCTCAGGAAACTGGAAAAGTAGATCCTACCAATACTTTAGTCGGGCGGTTGATTAGATATCACGTATTTGTAAAGGGGCGGCCGCCGAATTTCCGCTTTGATTGGAAGTTGAGTTTAGCTGACTATCTGGGGGCGACTCCCGATTATTTGGTGGAAGATGTGTATCCGGGAAAGGATGTTTTGCGATCGAATCCGATGGAACGCGATCGCACTGCTATTCAAAGTTTAAATAGAGTACAGCGGGATGCTTTGGTTCAAGCTTTGGTTGATGTTTTTACCGAGACTTCCGGGTATGGGCGGACGCCGGCGGCGGGCGAAAAACCACAAGGGCGCGAGACTTCCCCGGAACTACAGCAGCCGCAGCCGGGAGATGCGAAGTTGCTGATACCTTGACAGTTGACAGTTGACAGTTGACAGTTGACAGTTGAGTGAGACTTCTACCTGGAAGTCCGAGGATTCGAGTAATGAATAGTCTTGTTTTAATTTCTCGCCTTTAAGGCTTGGGGCTTTAAACCAATTCTTTCTGGTAAGCTTCGACGAGGCCTAGAAACCGGGTTTTTGGCAGATCTGCCGGGTGCAGCGAAGTATTTCGGCAAAAACCCGGTTTCTCGACAGCAGCGGGTAAGTTCTAAAATCAGCCAATCAGCTAATCAATCTAAAATCCAAAATCGCTTGATGGAACGTGTAATTAAGACGGGTGTGGGCTGGCGTTTGGGATGGAGTCCCGAGGCCCGGGAGTTTCAGGGTTTGGTGGCTGGGGAGGGTTGGGCGATCGAACTCACGGAGGCCGAGTTAAACGATTTTTGCCGATTGCTGGGACAATTAGCCGACACAATCAGTCAAATGACCTCGGAGCTCATGGACGAGGAAAAAATCGCCATTGAAGCTGAAAGTGAGTGGCTGTGGGTGCAGGTAGAAGGCTATCCCGAGGCTTACAGCGTGCAGTTGATCTTGAATGCTGGCCGGAGATGCGAGGGTTTTTGGCCAGTGGCTGCGGCGCCCGGTTTGGTGCAGGCGGCCAAAGTTTTAAAAGTTTTTTGACTTTTTCGGGAATTCCATGTTAAGATATTAAAGCTGTCGGGGCGTAGCGCAGCTTGGTAGCGCACTACTTTGGGGTAGTAGGGGTCGTGGGTTCAAATCCCGCCGCTCCGATTGTAATCTAAACCTTATGGCATAGCCATTTAGGAGTCTCACTTAATTCCCGGTTAACGGTTTCCACTCAAAATCCACCGATCGGGTTTCTGAGTCTAACCAAAAAAGGGGCTAACCACCCCTAACATTAAGATTTATGTCCCACTACCGTAGGTTTCCCCTACGGTTTTTTTATTGGTTGAGGTGCGGATTGCTAGTGCGAGACGATCGCGAGCCACACCAAAATTTTGCACTACAAGTATGCTACAAATAGAAGGTAGCTCGTGTCTCCGCAAGAGGTTTGCTCGTGACAAATCCCACTCTTGGCAACAATTTCAACTTAATAGTGCCCGCAGGAACCCAAATTGTCACCAAAATTGAGGTCAAAAATCCCGGCGGCGACCAATCTTGGAAACAGGGCGCAGTAGGTGTCATTGTCAAATCGCCTACAGACAATTCCCACGCATATTCAGTCAAACTCCCAGACGGAACAGAAGTTAGTCTGCGGCGACACGAATTCAGCATCCGCAAACAGTTTCAGAGCGAAGGATTAGAGTTGGGAGGAGATTTTCTCGCCGAATACAACCTCTATGATTCTGTAATTTATCGCTGCATTGTTGGTTCGAGAGCTTACGGTTTGGATAACGAGCAATCCGATACAGACAGGCGCGGGATTTACCAGCCGCCGGCAATACTTCATTGGTCGCTTTACGGCGTTCCTGAACAATTGGAAAATAAGGAAAATCAAGAATGCTATTGGGAACTGCAAAAGTTTCTGGTTTTGGCGCTGAAAGCTAATCCCAACGTGCTCGAATGTTTGTACACGCCTTTGGTAGAAACTATTTCTCCTGTAGCAGCAGAATTGCTGGAAATTCGGGAAATATTTCTTTCGCAATTGGTTTATCAAACTTACAATAGCTACGTTTTGTCGCAGTTTAAAAAGATGGAGCAAGACTTGCGGAATACTGGGGAAATTCGCTGGAAGCACGCAATGCACTTGATTCGCTTGCTGCTGTCAGGAATTACGGTACTTAATCAGGGGTTTGTGCCGGTTCGGGTGCAGGATTTTCGATCGCAACTTTTGGCTATCCGCAATCAGGAAATCTCCTGGGATGAGGTGAATCGCTGGCGGTTGAGCTTGCACGGTGAGTTCGATCGCGCTTTTGCTGAAACTAAGTTACCGGAACGTCCTAATTACGAGCAGGCTAATCTGTTTTTGATTAAATCGCGTCAAAGTGCGATCGGAAGTTGATTTAGAATTCGGCGATTGAAATCGCTTCTTGTCAAACAAAGTCCGCCTCCGCGGACTGAAAGAATTGATAATTTTTATTTGTAAATTTTGGAAGATCATGGTAGAATACATCTCCGAATTAGTCAAAATTATCTCCGATCGACCTTACCCGCTGTTGTTTGCGACTGTCAGCGGCTCGCACTTATACGGTTTTCCTTCCCCAGATTCTGACTTCGATTTGCGGGGAGTACATATCTTACCGCTACCGAAGGTAATTGGACTGATTTCGGGAGACGAAACCATCGAAGTTTCGGAAGTTCGGGAGGCAATTGAACTCGATTTAAGTAGGTAGGCGGAATTAAACTCAGTTATGTAACAGTATGTAAATAGGGCTGACTTAGCCACGCTTAGGGCATTTTGATACTTTACAATCGTTTACATAATTGCGTTTTACAGCGCCTACCTACTTAGCACAGCTTTACCGCAAACGCAATAATCCAGAACTCGCACAACAATATTACAACACAGCCCATCAAATCTTTCAACAATTGGGAGCCACGAAAGACTTAGAAAGAATCGAGCGAGAGTGGGAATCCGATTAATTTTAATCAATAAATTCCGCAGGCGATAGGTGAAAAAACTCAGCTAATTTCTGAATTTGACTCTCAACCCTTCTCTAAGCAAGCAACCTGTCAACCCTTCGACAAGCTCAGGGCAAGCTGTCCACTGTCCACTGTCAACTGTCAACTGTCAACTGTCCACTGCTATATCACCATTCCTTACCCGAACTCGGCGGCAAGCGCAACCTGGGAAATCGATAAAAAGTATCGCCTTCATCATCCACCTCAAAAACAGCAGAAAAAATTTTAACTTGGCGGTTTAAATATTGCTGAGCAACTTCAGCCTCAACCCTCGCCATCGCCGCCAATTGAATCAGCGAAACCTGACTGTTTTGAGTTTCCAACAACTGATAAAAAGCCTCATCCAACTGCCGCTTTTGCTTGCTTTCATTCAGATTGTTTACAATCAACAACCCTGCAAATCCGCTCAAACCAATTACCAATAAAAATTCTAAAATTGCCATAATATCGTTCTAGTTAGTAGATTGAATAACGAAGATGATTGTGTAGAAAATAGACCTTTTATAGCAATCGCCACAGCGGTTAGGACATAAATAACCTCATGAATAGAGCCTCCTAACCCATAGCCTAAACGGTTTGATTTCCTGATTCTGCAACTGTCAACTGTCCACTGTCAACTGTCCACTGCTATATATGAATCATCAATTGATACATAAACCGCAGATTTAATGTAGAAAAACACAGATGCAACGCAGATAATCTCAAGATAATTTGAGGATAAATGCAATGGGTCTAATAATGATATTAATTGAATTTCCACTTATAGCGGTTCTCAAAAAAGTGAGGAGAGCCTCATGCCCTATGCCCTATGCCCTATGCCCTATGCCCTATGCTGGAAGCGTACCTGATATGAGATCTCGAAAGGCTATATCTGATTAATTCTTCCAGCCCGCGGAGGCAGTCTTTGTTTGTGTAGAAACGATTTCAATCGCCCTCTTTCTTGGTTTATGCTTCTAGCCCGCAGAGGCGGGCTTTATTTCTGTAGAAGCGATGTCAATCGCCGTCACGGATCAAACTTGAGGTTGCACCAAGTTTTCCTTGCCTTTAATCACCTTAGCAGATACAATTTTGTCTCCCTGCTTCAGTTGTTCCAACACCTCTTTTCCTTCAATCACGTAACCAAAAACAGCATACCGACCGTCCAAAAGATTCAAGCCAGCGGGCGTAAGTTCGGGTTCAAACAAGAAAAAGAAAAACTGAGAAGAACCGCTGTCAGGATCGGCTTCAGCGCGGGCCATTGCCACAGTACCGAAAGCCGAAAAAGGCAAAACAGGCTCGTCGCGATAGCGCCCCGCATCTTCTAAAGTAATCCCGTAAACAGGCTCTTTTTCATCTCTCACAAGCACTTCTAGCGGGACATTCCGGTATTTGCCACTACCAGGGTCAATGAAGCCCTCTTCCTTGCCTGCGGGGTCTCCGGTTTGCAAAACATAGGATTCTTCCGATCGAATAAACGGCAAACCGTCATAAAAACCTCGATCGACCAAATCCACAAAATTACCAGCAGTCACCGGGGCGCTGTAGCCGTCAAGCACAAGAGTAATTTTGCCCTTTTCGGTGTCCACAGCCACAGTAGCGCGCCCTTTGAGTTGAGGCAGATTAGCATACTTGGCGGGCACTTCAAACGGAAACTTTGTCACCATCAACTCTTCGATTTCGCCTACCGAACCGAGGATTGTAGCTTTCAAGTCAATCACTTTTTCCCTGTCTTTAGCCTCAACAGCCTTTTCCAGTTCAGTAATTCCCTCCTTGACTCGTACAACTAACGCCTCAGCTTCCGGCTTTTTCGCATCGGGAATACTCACTAAAATGTCAGACTCCCGCAGGTTGAGAATCCTCGAAGCCTTGCTGACATCGCTGCTAATCGGCCCCCAACGTTTAGAACGGATGTGGTTGCCAATGTCTTCGAGACTAATTTGCAACTCTCGCACAGTCTGATTGTCAAGAGGTAGCGCGAAACGCAGCAGCGCCCGGCCGTCGGTAATCGCATTCCCCGCAGGCATACTGCTGCTGGGGCGTTTGGCGTGGGACACTGCACTGAAACTCAGGGAGAGTGCGAACAGCAGGATTGCTAAAGCGGCGGTTTTGACCCAACGCTTGCACGTATCGATCGAGAAATTCTGCCAATGCAACATAACTTTAACTTTTATTGCCTCTATTATCTTCCCACAGCGCGCGATCGCCGAATCTCGCTGACATCGGTTAGGCGCATCCGTTGCCCAACTTGGAGCCTAAGAGAGCTTTTTAGCTTTCCATACAGCACTTGCCCCCTTTGAACGGTAAAATAAATTGCCAATTGCTTTTTGATGCCGTCAGCTAGACTGCGGCTTTAAGCTGACTGTAGTTCCCCCGCGCCCCCCCGGCGACGGGATTGCCCGCAAAAATTTATATGATTTCAAGTAACGACTTTCGGACAGGTGTTTCAATTGAATGGAATAATGGCGTGTGGCGGGTGATCGAATTCCTCCACGTCAAGCCAGGAAAAGGCTCAGCTTTTGTGCGGACAAAATTAAAAAATGTCCAAACCGGAAACGTGGTAGAACAAACTTTCCGGGCCGGCGAGACTATGCCTCAAGCCAATCTCGAAAAGAACGTGATGCAGCATACCTATAAAGAAGGCGACCAGTTCATCTTTATGGATATGGAAACTTACGAGGAAAGCACTCTGACTGCCAAGCAAATTGGCGATCGTGTCAAATACCTCAGTGAAGGGATGGAAGTCAGCATTCTGCGCTGGAACGAGCAAATCATGGAAGTGGAACTGCCCAACTCTGTTGTCTTAGAAGTGACACAAACCGATCCCGGAGTCAAAGGAGATACTGCCACCGGCGGCAGCAAACCCGCCATCCTCTCCACCGGCGCTCAGATAATGGTGCCTCTGTTTATTTCCATTGGAGAACGGATTCGGATCGATACTCGTGAAGACAAGTACCTCGGTCGAGAGTAGAAACTACGGAGGAAAAAGGAGTTTTTAGTTCAGAGCTTTTAGTTCAGGGTTAAATAGCTAAAAATTTAAGTCTCATGGCTCCAAGCTCAAAAAGTACCCCTTTTTTCTCCAAAATAGTGTAGATTATCCTCGCTTCCCCGCCTTCCAATTTTCAATTTTCAATTCTCAATTCTCAATTATTAATTACCCTTGAATCTGCTGTGCAACTAGACTTAAACCAGCTTTGCGAACTGCTAACTGTTTTAGACAAAACTGGCATTTCGGAACTGACGTTAAAAAGTGGGGAGCTTGAACTGACAGTACGCAAAGGCATTCTGGCAAGCTCGCCAGAAACGGCTGCTGCGCTCCCTGCTGCCGCGCCGAGTGTCTCTGGGATCGCCTTGGGTGCTGTGGCTAGCCCCAGTGCAGTGTCACCGGATGCTGTCGGTCAAAATATAGGAACGGCTCTGGTCGCTCCTGCACCCGCCACTCCTACCGCCGTACCCGCTCCTGTGTCTGCCCCTGTCGATACCAAATGGGTGTCAATTATCTCGCCGATGGTAGGAACCTTTTATCGTGCTGCTGCTCCCGATGAGCCGCCTTTTGTGAATGTGGGCGATCGCATCAAGGTCAGCCAGACAGTCTGTATAATCGAAGCGATGAAGCTGATGAACGAGATTGATGCTGATGAAGTGTCCGGTCAAGTGATGGAAATTTTAGTGCAAAATGGCGAACCTGTCGAATACGGTCAAGTTTTGATGCGAATTAATCCGGATTGAAGCATTACTTTATTGTTATGGACAGAATAAATGTTAATATTTCGAGATCACTTCTCTCCGGTGAGTTTGATGAAGTCATCCCAGCCTGTCCCGCAAGAGGTTGTGCAACAAGTTGCTGAGTATTTCAGTATTTTGAGCGAGCCAATGCGTTTACGAATTTTGAACTTGCTTCGCGACGGCGAAAAATGCGTGCAAGAGTTGGTGGAAGCTACTCAAACGAGTCAAGCCAATGTTTCTAAGCACCTAAAACTCATGCTCCAAGCTGGTATCCTCACTCGCCGGAGTGAAGGTACTTCCGCCTATTATAAGGTGCAGGACGAGTTAATTTTCGAGCTGTGCAATATGGTGTGCGATCGGCTTGCCACCAGGATCGAACAGCAAGCCCTCAACTTTCGGGCATTTAGCCTGACTACCAAGCACTGAAAATTAGTCATCAGTCATGAGTCATGAGTCATGAGTCATGAGTCATGAGTCATGAGTCATGAGTCATCAGTTATATCAAATCCAGTAACTACGGAATTATACCCTGCAAGCGAGCGGGACGCTTGGCTCCGCGATCCGAAGCGAGCGGTACGGCACTGCACTCCGATAATTATTATCAATCCCTACTTTCTGCATTTAGACTAAGGACTAAGGACTAAGGACTAAGGACTAATGACTAATGACTAATGACTGATGAATCAAAAGTTAGCGAAGGGGAAAATTTTTGTCAAAAATTTGGCGGGTACTCGGCTGAGACACCTCCAAACCTTCGCCCCCCAAAAGTTCCAAAGGCTTGCCTTCCACCGAAATCCAAACCTTGGTATTCGGTTTTAAACTTGTAGCCGTATAGATAACTTGCCCTAACCGGCTCGTCATTGAACTGCTGCCTCCCCCCGAAGTAAATTCACGCGACAAATCGACATAAACTTCGTCATTCTTGACACTCAAACTCCGGAGTTTTGTCCCCTTAGGAATTTCGCTAGAAACAGTTGCATCCTTCGGCCCAGCCAACAAACTGTTAAAAGCAGCTTGTAAAGTTGCATCAGGCTTGTCAGCTTGTTTGACAGCTACTTTTGTAGGAATTCCCTCAAATTTGCCGATCGCATCTTTAACCCAGTAGACTTGAACTGTCTGGGCATCCGTTGGCTGCAAAGGCTTTGGCTGTGGCGACTGTGGCGACTGTGGTGCCACAGGGGTAGGCCTCTGAGCTTGAGGCGTCTGAACCTGTGGTATCTGAGCCTGCGGCACCTGGACAGGAGTTGGAGGGGGTACGGGGATAATCACAGCAGGGGATTCCACAGGACTTGGGGACAGCGCCGGAGCGGTTGTCGGAGCAGAAGACTGCGTGTCTGCGGTTGGCGAACGGTTCGCCGTCCACCAGGCAATGCCCCCTCCAGTTACTAAAGCCAACCCGCAAACACCGGCAATGACTGCTGCTGTGGAGACGTGGCGTACTTCTTGTCCATCTTTCATAATACAAATCCTCCTTACAGATAGAGTGCTTGGGACGGTGAGGAGCAACTCCCGATCGGCTACATTTGTCTATGGTGAGATTCTCGAATCGAGACAATTGCATTGCTGCTAACGAACACTCTACGCCAAGTCGAACATATTCTGAATCCGACTATGGGCATCCTAGACCATAATATGAGATTTCGCGCGTCGAGTATGTCGCATTGTATCTCGATCGACCTAGTGGCTATATTCTATAGTAATCATAAAAATTAACGGATGGAAGAAAGTTCGGCAACGGGTTCTGTCACTAATTTAACCGAGCTAACGGATAAAAGCGATGGATGTTGATGGAAAAAGGAAAAAAAATGGCTGTGGCGGATTTAACCGAGCTAACGGATAAAAGCAAGAAGAAAGTCGATCAAAAAATTCCCAAACAAAAAGCGCCCCTATTTCTAGGAGCGCTTTTTGTCAATCTCAGACTAAAACTTAGCCGTTGATGGAAG
>NZ_JAUBVZ010000021.1:0-107050 GCF_036702805.1 Microcoleus sp. A006_D1 | reverse complement strand
TTTAACTGGCATTACTTTGAATTAAGTATAACTGTAGTATTATATACCCAATGCAATTTAGATGTCAAACAGCTTAATTCCTTTATTGATATCTGCAATATTAGCCTCATTATTTATATGATAAGCTACATTGCGAGCGCGTTTTTTAGCGACAGCTACTCCCCTTTGAACTGTATTTTTGATACTGACTGCCTCTGGACTCAGTTCTTTAAACTCCCAGATTTCCCCATCAATTTCAGCATCAGGTGTTCTGATTCCTGGTGCAGCTTGCTCGCTCAATAACTTCACTCGCCACCCAAGTCTCGCCAAAACTTCAGCGATAAACCGCTCAGAATCATTGGTATTATGGTTTTGATGGATGAGTACAAACCCGCCTGTATCCTCATCATAATAATACCGTTCATACTCAGGCTCGGCAAGGTTGTAGATGTTCTGACTTTGCTGGATATAATTTTGCTCCACGGTCAATCTCTAGCCTGATTTTATGATTGTAGCTTACTGTTTCAGGGAAAGCGATCGCCCTCTCTCTCTACCGTGTCATCGTCTGATCAAGAGTAGCGGTAAATAAAAGGTCGATTCCTGCCGAAAGCTTGGCTAACGTACTTATTTTCATCGAAAGCGCGATCGCTTGAGTTATCCTTGAAAATTATTGATATAATCAAGACGGAAAACCATAAAATCCACAACTATGCTAATCCTGCCACAACTGGAAAACCTGCGTGATACTCTACCCATAGAAGGAGCTATTCGCATTGAATTAGTGGAAGGCATACCCATGTTTAGAGCCTCCACAGCCGTCAAAAATCGCATAGAAGAACTGTTAGACAAACAACAAACTTTACCCCTCAATCCTGACGAAGAACAAGAACTCAATCTTTACGAAGAAATCGACGATTACCTCAGTTTTGTCAATCGAACTGTCCGCAATCTTTTCCTCAACCAGATTCAGCCTACTGTATAGAAATGTCCCCTCGCCGTCAAATCCCTGAAAATATCCAAAATCAAGTTCGTCAGAGAGCAAACTGTCTGTGCGAATATTGTCATGCCTCCGAACAATGGCAGTACGTAGAGTTTACTATCGAACACATCATTCCCTTAACTAAAAATGGGACTAATGATATTGACAATTTGGCACTAGCTTGCTTTCACTGCAACCGCAAGAAATCTGATAAAACTAGAGCGATAGATGCTCAGTCAGACGTAGAAGTACCCTTGTTTAATCCCAGACAAGATAGTTGGAACGAACATTTTATTTGGTCTGCGGATGGATTATCAATAGTTGGTTTGACTCCTATTGGACGAGCTACAGTTACAGCATTAGTATTAAATCGAGAGAGAGTGCTTAATATTCGGGCTGCTGACAAAGCTATAAAACGACATCCTCCTGCTGGCGATTTAATTCAATCAGAAAGTTGAGCATACTGAGAGTTACTCAAACTTTGAGCGGCTACTTCTGCCTAGAAATTTGTACTGAAATGAAAGCTCGATTTCTGCCGAAAGCTTGGCTAACGTACTTATTTTAATCGAAAGCGCGATCGATTTTTTTTAGGGATTTTATGCAAGCGACACACCCTACAACTATGACCGAGAACAATGATAAACTTGATATTCATACCCATCCACACCAGGTAAATCGCGAGATTCAAGCTGACACTTTTGTGCAGCTAAAATAACAGGTATGCGAAAATTCACCAACCACAAATCTAGTGGACGTTCCAATTGACTGAGTGTCTTGTCAAGTATCCCCGCCACAATTTCCGGCTCATCTCTTCTCTGCTTAACTAAAAGAAACCGTGGAGAATCAAAGGCTTTAACTTCTTGCTTCTTCCTAACATCCGTTACATCCGTTACATCCGTTACATAATCCGCTGCCGAACCCTTCTTCCTTCTTTCCCATTCCAATCCTATCCCCATCAACTCTCCTATTTCTACATGAGTCTTTTGAGTAGTGGCAATTAACACGGGAACTTTCGAGACTTCGCGGATAATCGGAATTAAGAGGTCTGGCTTGTAATATTTGCGATAGCCGAGATTAGAATTTACTGTTATACCGCTCACAAAACCCATTGCTAAAATTAGCATAACTGCTTTTTTACCAGAAACTTCGATCGCAGGTAAATTAAACCATCGAGTTTTTGTTGTAGGTGTGTCATAAATAAATGCTAAGGTTGATCCTAATAGTAATATTACCCCCGGAAAGTAGACGAAATTGTATCGAGGCCCGCGAGTTAGGTCAATTCCTAGAATATATGCAAAGCTGAAAAATAGGAAAATTGCTCCGATCGCAAATCCGCCAAAAATAACAGTACCTAAGCGAGGATCTGGTGTTTTCAAGGAAGTTTTAAGAGCGTTTAGCAGCAGGGGAAGCGCCCAGATTAAAAATATTGCCATGCCGATCGCAGATCCCACCACCACAGCCAAATTTGACGATTCAACGGGCAGTAGAGAGATGATAGTAATCCATCCAGCTAAAGCTTGAAAAATCGGACTTATCCAATCTACAAATGTGCGATCGCCACTGACAAGCCAATTCGTGAGCTCGCTGCCGTATTTATTCGACAAAAATATCGGTAGCCAGACTAAACCGCCCGCCACAGTACCCAGCGCTACAACTATGAGTCGCCACAGGATTTGAAATTGCCAAACAATGGGCTGCTGACTGTCTGAAATTGACAACTTCCCATAAAACTGTTGCCAGATTACAGCAATTAATGCTATGGCTTCCGCACACAAAGTCAGCGCGAAAAAGTAGTGAGATGCAATGCCTAAACAGTTAACAATTATCCAAAGTAGCACCGCCCAAATTGGCATAAGAGCGCGCTGTTGTAGCTTTTTTGCAGCTAATGTCAAGCAAAAAAGAGAGGCAATAACTAATAAGATTCCTAAAGTATAATGGCGAGCTTCTTGAGCGAGATAAATGCCGTAGGGAGAAACTGCCATCATCGCCGCCGCACATTGACCGACTAAACTTGAATTGAACGCAAATTTTCCTAAAAAGTAGATAGCGGGAACTGAAATCACTCCTAATAACGCCGGGAGCGATCGCCCAATCCACACTAAACTATCCTGAGTCGGCCCAAACAACCGCATCCACCAGTGGGCGAGCATAAAATACACTGGCGGATGGTTGCTTTCCAGCAGCAAATGGTTGAGGACATCTGCAATGCCAGCATCGGGACGAAATTGCAGCGGTTGTAGTAAGGTGGAAAAGTCGATCGCGCGATCGAGCGGCACCCCGCGAAAACTGTTGCCCAAACTAAACACTAGAGTTGAAAACTCGTCTGTCCACAGCGGTTTCAAGTCCAAATTCGCAAAACGCAAAATACAGGCGATCGCTGTCCAGAGCAATAGCAACAATAGTTGTTTGTTCTTAATCATCAATTCAGTCATTCAGAGGCATAGGGAAGAAGAGTTATTATAGTTGACAGTTGACAGTTGATAGTTGCTAGTTGATAGTTAACAACTAGCAAATGTTTAAACCCCCCCCTGTTTGCGGTCAATTGTCAACTGCCAACTGCCAACTGCCAACTGCCAACTGTCAACTATCAACTATCAACTTCTGTCACCCGCCAGCTCAACTTCATATTGATCCAGAAATTCCACAGAGTCACAGCCACAATCGCAATTAAATTAGCCAAATAAGCATTAATCCCAAAAACATTAAACATCAGATTGACCAGCAGTACATTCAAAATTAAGCCCATCAAACAAATTGTATTAAATTTCAACAAGCGTTTGAAGCGCTGGCGATTTCCCGGCTGCCGCTTAGAAATATCCCCAAAAGTCCACAAATCATTCCACAAAAAGTTACTAATAATTGCTAATTCAGCAGCAATAATCAGACTGCGAGTCAGCTCCAAATTCAAGCTCTCACGCAGCACGTACAAAACCGCCATATTCACAAACACGCCGCTGAAACCCACGATACCAAACCGCAGAAACTTACCCATCGGCCAGCGGGCAAACCGCAATATGAGCAAATGCCGCAAATACTCAATATACTGTTTCCCAGTAACTTTGCTCTCGCCTTCTTTCCGCTCCTGAAACACATAACCAACTTCTCCAATCCAGCGGATATTGCCCCTGCCGAGCACTTCAATCAAAATTTTGTAACCCGCAGGATTCATGGTTTTGCCGGCAATACAACTGCGGCGCACCATAAAATAGCCACTCATCGGATCGGAAACTCGGCCCACCACTCCCGGCAGTATAATCAATCCAACAGTTTGAGCGCCCCGCGACAAAAATCGCCGGATCACACTCCAGTCGCTCACCCCGCCCTCGGCAACGTGGCGACTCGCAGCGGCCAAATCGGCTCCCCGCTGAATTTCTGCTAAAAGCTGCAACAGCGTCTCCGGGGGGTGCTGCAAGTCGGCATCGATGACGCCCAAAACCTCGCCCCGAGCGGCCTGCCACCCGCGAATTACTGCTGTGGAAAGTCCCCGCTCGTCTTCCCGGCGCATCACCCGCAATTGCGGATATTCGGTTGTCATGGACTGGGCAACTTCCCAAGTGCGATCGGGGCTGTTGTCATCGACTACAATTAATTCGTAGTTACCGGGAATGCTGCCATCGAGCAATTGGGTCAATTGTTGCACAATACTCTTGACATTCTTGCACTCGTTGTAGGTGGGAATGACCAGGGAAAAATAAATTGGCGGTGTGTCTGCGTCTGTAAAAGTTGAAGCGAAAGTCCCTACCGCAGGAATTTGCAAAGGCCCAGACGGCACTGGCAACAGGTGATTTGCTTGGTTGATGCTCATGATTTCAGTTCCCAGAAAGTAAAGGATGGTTTGTAGGACTTGAGATTTTAGATGATCGTTCCTTTATGATTGATTTGTTAAGATATAAAAACGCCTTAATTCTAGGCAATAATTCTGTAGCTGAGCTAACAAAAGAAAACTGTGGATGCAATTCTAGATCGCGCTTTACAAGGTTATAACATCTCTACCGCAGAGGCATTGGTACTTTTGCAGCAAAGAGATCCAGATGCGATCGCCCTAATTCAAACAACCGCTGACTTGCTGCGCCGCCAACAATCAGGCGATACTGTCACCTACGTTATCAACCGAAATATTAATTTTACCAATATTTGCGAGCAGCATTGCAGTTTCTGTGCATTCCGCCGCGACGAGGGAGATGAAGGCGCTTTTTGGTTAGACGCAGCCCAAATTCAGGAGAAGGCAACTGATGCAGTGCGACGGGATGCGACAGAAATTTGTATGCAGGGTGGCTTAAATCTTCAAGCTAAACTGAACGGCGCATCTTTGCCTTATTATCTGCAATTGGTGAAAACTATTAAGGATAAGTTTTCGCAGTTGCACTTGCACGCTTTTTCGCCGCAAGAAATAGAATTTATTGCCAGACAAGATAATCTGAGTTTCAGCTATGTAATTTCGGCTTTGCGGGATGCGGGAGTCGGTTCGATGCCGGGAACCGCGGCGGAAGTTCTCGACGATGCAGTGCGCCGAGTGATTTGCCCGGAAAAACTTGATTCGGCAACTTGGTTGGAAATTGTGGGAACCGCTCACCGCTTGGGTTTGCCGACAACTAGCACGATGCTTTGCGGGCATATTGAGACCGCAAAACAGCAGGTTCTGCATTTAGAAAAAGTGCGATCGCTCCAACAAACAGCTATTAACAACAACTATCCAGCGCGCATCACAGAATTCATTTTACTCCCCTTTGTCGGACAGGATGCACCCGCTCCTTTACGCAGTCGAGTCGGCCGCGACCAACCAATTTTAGCAGATACATTGTTGCTCACGGCTGTATCGAGAATCTTCTTAGGAAATTTGATTCCCAATCATCAGCCAAGCTGGGTAAAATTGGGTTTAGCAGGAGCGACAGAAGCGCTGAAATGGGGCTGCAATGACATCGGCGGCACTTTGATGGAAGAACATATTACCACAATGGCTGGTGCGGTTGGCGGCAGTTGTCAGTCTGTGGAAGATTTGCAAAATGCGATTAGTTCTTTGGGCAGGAATTATCAGCAAAGGGATACAATTTATCGAGCTTTGGGGGTTGACAAATTCGCTGTAATAAGTTAAATATTCCCCAATAAATCGGCGGTTGAAACCGCTGCTATACAAACAATGTCCGGATGGTGCGCGGACTAAGAAATAAAGAATGTAAAAATCCCGGATTTAGTACGGGTGAGCAGGGGAGATGTGCGATCGCACTTTCGACTACAATGCTCGAAAGGGCGATCGCACATTAACACATCAATCCAACCGAATCAACTTGACCAACAAGCTCATGATTTCTCCCTGTTGCGGTGTAATGACGATGCGATTGTCGGGAATCGCGATCTGATGCGTCCAAAGAGCAACCTCCGCGTAGCGCAAGGCGTGGAGTTGGTGGATAGTGCGCCGTACACCCAGCGGCGAACCGATGATGACGTGACGGATGGATTCGCGATTATCGGCCTCAAAGCTTTGGTTAGTTAAAACTTGCGGCGATACTTGATTCGATGCGGAATCTTGCAACATAGTTTTGACAAACAATTTGGGATAGGTTTGATGCTTTGTAACGGTAAAACCGCGTACAATGACAGATTGAAGAAAAGACAACAATTCCCCTACAGCACAAGTTGTGGTTCTGGTGCTGTCTATTCTTTATTGGCTTAAGCCTAAATTAATTTAGGGCAAATGTCAATTATTTTAGGCAAAATCTAAATTATTTAATATAAGTTAACAAATAGCCTATGGAAATCTCAGAAAGAGCTGAGCGATCACCGCTAATGCGACTGAGAGTTCAGCGGTTTATGACTCAAAAGCAGCTAGCAGAAGCACTTGGAGTTACTGAAGCGACAGTCAGCAACTGGGAAGCGGGGCGATCCGTACCGAAGCTAACGCCTGTGCAATACAAGAGGTTGCTAGAGATTTTGCAAATTACCTCTGCTGAATTACCAGACCAATTTGGTTATCCCAGCGATGCTGATGAATAGAATTAAAGTATTCTCAAGTCTCCCATATTCCCCTAGCCCCGTTAAAAAACAATGTCTTATAGCGAATTTACGACTATTCTAAAAGTCAAAGCAGCCTTTGGATTGACGACAATAGAAGGGCCGCGATTTCTACCGCCAATAACTCCGATCGCTCCAAGTGCAACCCTGACAGATTTTTTGGCGCATAGTTTACCCGTAGCTGTGGCGACAGGAAGTGAAAAAGCGCGATCGGAAATGATTATTACTCCGGTACTGCTAGAAGTCAGAAAGATTTTGCAGGAGAAGATTAGCTTATTTTCGGGGGAAGACTTTACCGTTGATTTCAAACAAGGACTGAATGGAATTTGTGATTTCTTGATTAGTCGCTCTTCAGAAATGTTAGAAATTGAAGCACCAGCAGTCGCAGTTGTTGAGGCGAAGAAAGCAGATTTGAAAACAGGAATTGGACAGTGCATAGCCGAAATGGTAGCAATGCAGAAGTTTAATGAAGCTAAGGGAAAACCAATTCCTGTTGTTTATGGAAGTGTCAGTAACGGTACGCAGTGGCGATTTCTCAAATTGGAGGAAAAAACTGTATCATTGGATCTTAATGATTATGCCTTGGTTCCGCTGGAGCAAATTTTGGGAATGCTGGTTTGGATGGTACAAGATGGGTGAATAATCCAGTCGTGGATGCAAAGTTTCTACACAAGCGCGTTTTGTAGGTGGAATTTCTTTGTGATTGTCCCCAATCCGTGATAATGTTGCGTCCAAGAATGATTAAACAAACTCATGCAATGTGTTGAAAAAAAAAGGAATATGACACTTAATATCGCTACTTTGCTGTGAATAAAATTCTCCAATCTTTAGTGAGAGTTGTTCTCTAAATTCGCGATCGTTACCGCTCCAGTCAACTGGTGGCTTAATTTTTGCCCAAGAATCCTTAGCTTTTTTAATTGTGAGCAAAGCCATAATTAACTGATTCTTCCGAGTTTCATCGGACGTATTTTTAAACTCATTTTTCCAGGAATCCTCAAATTTATTTAAGTCCGCACAATTTAAACAATGATTTATGCGATCGAGCGCTCTCTTTATGTTAAGGTTATTCTTCAAGTCTGGATCGCTACTAATTTTATCAGCCATATCAATATAAATACTATTGAGTTGAACAGGATTATCCTGATACATCGGAGAATTAGCATAATCATCAAATATTGATTGAAGTTCAGGTGTGATAAAATATGCTTCTTTATGAATCAAACCTGTAATCCATATCCGGTGTAGCGCTGCATTTTGTGCTTTCACCTCCGATTTTTCGTAAAGATTGCAAAAAATTGCTTCTGTATCTGGAAAACTGTAATTATCAATTTCTTGCAGTTGCAAGTCCAAATCTATCATTGCAAAAAGTCGATCTGGATCTAAATACGAATTAGTGGTATCATGTTCGTGTAATGTTAAAAGATTCAAATAAGTATTTATTACAGTTGAGCGGCCGCCACAATTAAAGAATTGCGGCCGCTTCTCTCTCCACCATCTCGGAACGCAAGCATTATAAAAGTTTGCATCCGGCATTTGCTCCATGTTTTTATAAGCTTGAGGCGATCGTATACCCTCGATATCGGGAATAGGGCCTTCGCATAGCACTACAATTTTGTTCTTAATTCTGCGAGATTCAAGAATCATCTCGCAGTGTTGTTTTAGCTGTTCTGGATTCAGACTCATTTCTAGTATTAGGATTCTTGTTTGATCAGTTTTGGCTCAATTTCTTTAACATGAGCCGGTGTCAGGGCTTGACACAATTCGTAGGAGTGAGTTGCCAGAATATATTGATTGCTGGGTGCCCACTCTTTAAGGTCTGATATAATTTGATATTGCCAATCTGGATGAAAAGCAATTTCAACCTCATCCATCAAAATAATAGCATCTTTTATGTTATGGGACTTGAGCCAAGCAAAAATGCTAAGTCTTTTGAGTTCGCCGTGACTTAAATCCTCTGGATATAGTTCTATAGTTTCATCATTATTGTACAGTTTAAAGTTGACTCCCGAAAAATCTTCATTTAAATTTATCCTTTTATTACCCAATAGCAGATTTAAGTCGTTAATTAGAGTTTGATAGCTGTTCCCGTAGCTACCTGTTTGTATCGCTTCTCTGAAATCGCGATCGCGAGCGGCTTTAAATGATTTAATAAGTAGCTCTACAGCAAGAAAGTCGTAGGTAAACAAGCCTGGTAATTTGGATCGGGCAGATTCGAGTATCCCGTAATAATTATCTCCGTTACGTGAGTTGCTAAATAATAGTTTTCTAGAATCCGGCGGAAGAAATAGAAAAACTTGTGTGGACGGAGCTGCTAGAAAAATTTTACGGGATACCTTATCTAAAAATAATTCTGCTTGCTCCTTGTTGGGATTGTTAAAACGACATTTTAACTCTGTAATTGTTAGTATTTCATAGTCGTGGTCATACTGAGAAAATGTACCTGTAACTTTTGAAAAAGAACAGACATCTATGATTTCTTTGGAGATCCCTATGTGATTCATCTCTTCATCATCAAGTTCTGTCCCAGCTTCAATAGAATACTTGTAACAATAAAATTTAAGATTGACGATGTTTTCTCCATCCCAAATGTCAATGATTGCTAAAATTTTTTCTTCGTCTCTTTCATGAATTTTAAATCCCTGAAGTAGATTTTCTAAAAACGGTTTTTTATCCTCATCAACAGAACAGTGTAACAACACAAAAATCAACTGCAATAGGGTACTTTTCCCGCCGCCATTTTGACTACCCAGTGGGAATATTTTAGGAAAAAAATCCTTTTCAAAAGTTATGTCAATGTCCTTTAAACCCCGAAAATCAGGAACTTGAACTCGTAGTAAGTGCATATAAAACTCCTGTGTTGGCTTGCATTCAGTGTGATTGAGTTTATCTTGGCGATTGTACCACAATTCGTGAAATTTAACTCCTCAAACTTAGTAACTAATAAAGCTAACTAAAATTCCCAAAATTTGCTCTATCGGCATTAAAGAATATTCCCTCAAACCGATCGTAACAGTTTGTCCTTCCAACTTCAAAAAACGCCAGATACTCCCTGTTGTAATAGATCCATAAATTATCGGAATAGAAATTTGCTTAGCCGCGTTGAACTTTTGTGCCGCCAGCATTTCTGCCACACATTGACCCAATCCTCCTTTCAAATCTTCTTTCTTAGCTTCCACTATTATAGCCACTGGCGCTGTGACAAATAATTGCTCGGAAGAAAGACTGAGAATGTAATTGCAGATGCCGTTAAGTCCTACTTCCGGCTCGACGGTGAAGTCTTCCCCAGAAAACAAGCTAATCTTGCCCCCTAATGCATCTTTTGCAGCTAACAAAATTGGGCAAATCAGCATTTCAGAGCGAGCTTTTTAAGCATTCAAAAATCCCTACTCACACCGTCGCCAAACCCTAAACAATCTGTTCTGAAAACAAATTATTGCTCAAGCTTACCCATTGCGCCACGCTTAAATCTTCAGCGCGAGATTGAGGATTTATCTGTAACTCTTCTAACAATTGAACGAGTTTATCTAAATCCACAGCTCCTTTCAAATTATTTCGCAGCATCTTGCGCTTGCTCCCAAATCCTAACTTGATTAAAGTCTCCAAATAGCGCGGATTAATCGCTGGCGTTTCTATCTGTCTGGGAAGCAGCCGCACCACGGCAGAATCGACTTTTGGCGGCGGATAAAAGTCTTTTGACGGTACATCGCAAATTAACTCGCATTCTGCTAAATACTGCACCCGCACCGACAAAGCGCCAAAAGCTGTAGAACCCGGTTTAGCATAAAGCCTTTGGGCTACTTCTTTCTGCACTAATAGCACGATCGCATCAAAGGGTTTAGCAGCAGGCGCAGATATCGTTCCCAGCAGTTTTTGCAGGATCGGCCCAGTGATATTATAGGGAATGTTGGCAACAACTTTATTGGGGTTTTGAAATTTGGGAAACACCCTGAGTTCCGCTTCTAAGTCCATTTCCAGGAAATCGCCTTGCAGCAGTAAAAAATTGTCGGTTTTGCCGAGTTGCTTGGCTAGTTTTAGGCACAAATCTCGATCGATCTCCACAGCAACAACCGACTCAGCCGCAGGCAGCAAGCGCCGAGTCAGAATCCCCGTGCCCGGCCCGATTTCCAGGACGCGAGAACCCTCCAAACTCGCTGCTTTGACAATCTTATCTAAGGCTTTCTCGCTTTTGAGCCAATGTTGAGCAAACTGTTTCCGGGGTATGGTCGATCGCATTTTTTGAATTCTTGCAGAAATCTTAGCCTGTCATTTTATCACAACCCCATATTTTTTCCCAACTTACACTCATGTTTATTTTTGTAAACAGGGGTTGAATTCAGCAAAAAACTTGGGCATCATAAAAGGATTAACCTTCAGTTGACAGTTGACAGTTGACCGCTTGAGGGCTACCTCTACCTAGAAGCAAGAGGATTGGAGTAATGAATCGTCTGATTTTAATTGATCCCGATCGGGGAGAGGGTTTAATAAATTATTAATAAGAAATAAGTTTATTTGTTCTCAATTACCCATTCCCAATTACCAATTCCCAATTCCCCAAAAATGAAATTCCAACGAGTATTTGGTACATTACCCAAAACCCAAGCCAGCGCGCCCGGAAGAGTAAATATGCTGGGCGAACACACAGACTACAACGACGGATTTGTACTTCCGACTGCAATTCCCCAGCGCACAACAGTACAAATCGGCTTCAGCAGCGACGCCAGACACCATTTTTATTCAGCAGAATATGACGAACTCATAAATTTTTCAGACGACGATACGATACCGCAAAAATTCGTAAGTTATATCTGCGGCTGCATCAGACTTGTAGAAAAAGAAGGATACAAAATACCGCCACTAAATATCTACATTACCTCGGATGTGCCGATCGGCGCCGGTTTGTCCAGCAGCGCCGCTTTAGAAATAGCCACCCTCAGAGGGATGCGCGCCCTGCTCAACCTTCCCCTAGACGACGTGCGCCTCGCTCAAATCGGACAGCTAGCCGAAATTCGATATGCCGGGTTGAACTGCGGCATCATGGATCAAATGGCGTCGAGTTTAGCAGACACCAAAACTATGCTATTTCTCGATACCCGCAGCCTCGAATACCGCCCGATACCCTTTCCCACAGGCACAGAAATTTTAGTCGTTGACAGCGGTGAAAGCCACAACCTAGCAGCCGGAAGCGGCTACAACCAGCGGCGCGCTGAGTGCGAAGAATCAGCCCGCAGATTGGGCGTTAAAGCTCTCAGGGATATCACCGATCCCAAAGCAGTGGAAGTATTGCCGGAACCTCTCAAAAGGCGATCGCGCCACGTCGTTACCGAAAACAATCGCGTGCTCGAAGCCGTAAAATCTTTGCCCGCCGAGCGTTTCGGCGAGCTAATGAATGCTTCCCACGCCAGCCAGCGCGACGACTACGAAGTTTCGACACCGGCAGTAGACGCGCTGGCGGCAATCTTGCAGTCAATCCCCGGAGTCTTCGGCGCAAGGCTGACGGGCGGAGGTTTTGGCGGTGCTTGCGTAGCGCTGGTAGAGAGTGGGAAAGCGGGTGTTATCGCGTCAGAGGCGATCGATCGCCACCAGCGCGCGGGTTATAGCGGCCGCGTTTTGGTTCCCGAAGTTAAACTTAATTCTTAATTCCAGAACTATCACCCGACACCGAAGGCCACCGCACAGTCACGATCGTTGAATCCTCCTCGGCCGACCAATAATGAGCCACTCCCGGCAGCCAGAGAGCATAATCTCCTTCGCGACAAAGCAAGATTTCTTGATCGGGAAATTGCAGGCGAAACCGCCCTTTTACCAGGATAGAAAGCGTAGTTGCTGCCGCATTTACCGCCCACTGAGTCCTACAATCTCCCGCAGGGTGAACGCCCCATTTTACCTCTAACACAGAAGTCGATCGCGCGTCGTCGAACGCCGTCATAAAGTGACCCGCAAACCAACCGCCGCGACTTGCACCTTCAGCGCCCGCATTTCCGAAAACCACTTCAGACGGCATCAGCTAATCATCTCAAAAAAAAATATTTTAGTAACACAAACTCAACGGTTTGTAGTAAAGACTTTAGTCCTAATTGATTTCAATGCCCAGAGAGAGGACTTCAGTCCTCACTACAAACTTGATGATTGTTATATCATGTCAGTTGAATTGCCCGCAAGCTGGGTGGGGGCGGGTTTATAGATATTGTCGATGTGAAGGAAAGATAGTTGGTAAAACCCGCCCCTACAGGAATTACGGTTATTTTAGCGGACACGATCGCAATTATTACTTGCGGCCCGAAGATTGACCTTCCGTCGTAGCCATTTCCCCAGCTTCCATAAACTGCTTAAACCTGCGCAAATCATCAGCAATTTGCTGTTCGGGAGCTTCACCAAACAGTTTAGCAGCGCCCGCAACTATTGCACCGCCCGGAGGGCTGTATTCAATCACCACTTTTACCTCTGTACCGCGTCCCGCTGGTGCCGCTTGAAAGCGCACAAAACCCGAATTCTCAACATCCGCCCCTTCCACAGACGCCCAAGCAATAAAGCGATTTTCTTCTTCGCCCACAATCTCTGCATCCCATTCTACACTATTGCCGATCGGCGCGCTGGCAATCCAGTGAGAACGCTTTTCATCTATTACCGTCACGTGTTTGAGATGCTTCATAAACCGAGGCAAATTTGCAAAATCGCGCCAGTAACGGTACAATTCATCAGCCGGTTTGTCGATCGTCACCGTCTTTTCAACTTTAATGCTTTGATTCGCATCTGCGCCCGACTGCAAACCCTCCACAACCCCCAGCCCGCGCGCCGCCAAACCGCCACCCGCAACCGCCAGCAAAGCACCTCTGAGTGAACGCTGCGACAAACCCAAAAGCACCAGCGCCCCGCCACCAATTAATGAAGCCCAGCGTTCGGTATCGCCGCTGTTAGTTTGGTTTTCTTTGTCAGAATTTGCGATCGAAGTAGATTCCATTGTTTTAAACCTCGTCAATTAAGCGTGAAAAATCGCCGCCACACAGTTCCCTCGAAACTTAAAATTAGGGGTTAGTGCTATTCGCTTAACCCCTAATTTTGCGGCGGATTTAAATCCACCCATTACAGCAAAAAATCGCCGCCACAGCCGCGCATTTGCTCCTAAATATACTTGCTGACGCCCATCGTCAAAATTGTGAACGCTCCCAGCAAATGACCGGCGCTCATGCAAGCGAGAAATGCCGGTACGCTAACATTGTTGAACAAAGATGGGAAAGGCAAAGGCATTTTCGGCCCGACGTGGGGATACCAAATTCTGCGGCTCAAAACTAGCAATGCTAGCATATTGCACACAAACATCACTAGCGGCTTTTGCCAATTTCCTGAGGCTGCATCGCTCACGGTCGATTCTACTACTGCGAGTAAATTTGAGTTAATCATCATTGATGCTCCTATTTTTCATAAAATATCAGAACTTGTCGATGAGATTTATTGCCACAAATACAGCAGGGCGAGAGTTTTGACGCTATAAATATCTGTTTTGCTCTCAATATTCACCGCGCCAACACCCGCGCCCCACCCGCAATCATCGAGTTACAGCAAAAAATCTCTTAATGCCATTCAAAAGTAAAGAAAGATACAAACAGACCAGACCCTACTCGCTGCCATTTGTAACTTTTAGCCTGTCTGGCAGTTGCGGCATTTCCTGAAGCTGCCAGACGGGAAAGACTGCTCGTTATTATTTAACGATGTAGGTAGGCAGAAAGTGCAGTATGTCGCGGAGAACGCTAAATCCAGCCGCGTCCCAAAGCAAATAAGCTAAGAAACCGATCATCGCTAAGCGACCGTTCCAAAGTTCTGCTTGCGGGTTGAATCCAAACAAAAAGGCGTTCCGATCCTTGCCGTTGTAGGCATTAGCGGTAGGAGGTAGGTTGGTAGGACGAGTTTCCATGTTTTTACATTCCTTAACAATGTTTCGCTTATCATCGTAGCGACCTAGTTTCTACTTTGCTATCTGCCTGTAGGCTCAAAATACACACAAGTCTAAAGGAGGATTTTGAAACCCCAAATTACGTGTTAAGTTTTGTTAAGCGAGATTTTTTCACGGTTAGCCTGTATCTAGAGATACTAAAAAAAACTGCAAGTTGAGATGGCTGCTGTGAAGCCTGCATCGCCCCGGAGCGACAAACAACGGCGCTGGTGACTCGACAATACTGAATCCGCGAGCTCCTAGAGGCAAAAAAAATTAGTAAATTTCAACGGCCAACCAGAACACGATCGCCCCAGAGTTAACTAAAATAGGAGATAAACAGAGCGCGAGGGAGAAAACAGTTATCGAAACCATCTACGGCAATCTTCAGGGTTTAAAGTCCAGCCAGCTCAAGCAACTCGAAAAGCTGTACCACCAGCGACTACCGGGCGATAGCATCACCACGGCAGAATTCGCCCAGCGCGTCGCCGCCATCAGCACCGAAATCGACAAACCAATCTGCACCTACATCAACCGCCGCGGACAAGTGATTCGCGTCGGTGTCGGTACGCCCCGCCAAACCCAAATTGCGCCCCTAGAATTGCCCCGCTACGGGGGAGGTCGCCTCAGCGGCATTCGCTGCATCGCCACCCACCTCAAACCAGAAATCCCCAGCGAAGCAGCCCTCACCGCCATGGCCATTCAGCGCCTCGATGCCCTCGTGTGGCTGACGCTGACCGGCGGAGGATTTCAGCGCCGCGGCGGTGGTGCGGCCGGTTACATCCAACAAACTTATCTCGCTCACCTGATACCCCAGGGAGACCGGCCAAATTTTGAGTTCTCTGTGTTGAGCGCTCAGTTAGAAAAATCTTCAACTGATGAAACTGATGAAACTGATGAAATAGAAGAGTCTTTAATTCAAAAATCACCCATCAAAACTCAAAACTTTCCCTGGAAAATCTCAGAACCTCTAAGTTTGGACGACCTCGCAGACCAAGACTTTCTGGAGTTGGTGGAAGGACTCGAAGCAGACTTTCAAGCAGAGTTTGTAGCTAAGCAGGTTGATGCAGACCAAGACAAAGTTCTGTTGGTAGGTGTAATGACTCAGCAGATGAATTTGTTGGATTTTGAGGACGGACTCGCAGAAATCACGCGGCTGGTTGAAAGCGCCGGGGGTCAGGTACTGCAAACAGTGCGCCAAAAACGATCGCGCCCCCATCCGCAGACAGTCGTCGGTGAAGGCAAAGTTCAGGAAATTTCCCTCACCGCTCAAACGATTAGCGCTAACCTCGTGGTATTCGATCGCGACCTGTCCCCCGCACAAATACGGAACTTGGAAATTCAAATCGGTATCCGCGTAGTCGATCGCACGGAGGTAATTCTCGACATCTTCGCCCAAAGAGCGCGATCGAGCGAAGGTAAATTGCAAGTCGAACTCGCTCAGCTAGAATACACCCTGCCCCGGCTCAGAGGTCGCGGCCAGGCAATGTCGAAACAAGGTGGCGGCATCGGTACCAGAGGCCCCGGGGAAACCAAACTCGAAACCGAACGCCGGACGATCGCCAAACGCATTTCAAGATTGCAGCAAGAAGTAAATCAACTGCTCGCCCACCGCTTCCGGCTGCGGCAGAACCGGCACCACATGGACGTACCCTCAGTCGCGATCGTCGGCTACACAAACGCCGGTAAATCGACTCTGCTCAACCTGCTCACCAATTCCGAGGTCTACGCCGCCGACCAGTTATTTGCCACCCTTGACCCCACCACCCGAAAGCTGACGCTGAGCGGCGCCGGGGCGGGCGAACCGCTGTCGATCGTCCTCACAGATACAGTGGGATTTATTCGCGAACTGCCCCCCTCCTTGATCGACGCTTTTCGGGCTACCCTCGAAGAAGTTACTGACGCCGATGCCTTGCTGCACCTGGTGGATCTCTCTCATCCCGCGTGGCAGAGCCAAATTCGATCGGTGATGAATATTTTGACAGATATGCCCGTAACTCCCGGGCCCGCCCTTGTCGTTTTCAACAAAATCGATGCCGTAGATGAAAATACTCTCGCCCTCGCCCGAGAAGAGTTTCCTCAAGCCGTATTTATCTCGGCGGCCAAAGGTCTCGGAATGGAAACTCTCCGCGATCGACTAGCTCAGCTCATTCAATACGCCCTCTACCCTCGGTAAATACTTAAAGATTGTTTTTAAGTATTTGACATTCGGGAATATACGTACATATACTGAGGACAGATCGCGTCGCAGCATGAGACTATAAAAGAGTAGTCAGATTGTGCATTAAATACTAGAATACGGCAGATCTAGTTTGCGATGAGTTAAATAATTAATTTCAGGAGGCGGCGGTACTGGTAAAGAGACTCTTGGTTAAAGGCTGTAAAAGCCGTTGGTTGAGAGGCTGCCAAAAAAAAAGATGTTGCTTCACTGCGTGCCAACCACTAATCATAGTGTAAAGCAGGCTACACGACCTCAAGGTGAAAGAGAATAAGATAATAAAAGTGTTTGGGGCATCGCCTCAAGCGCTATACTATCTTTTACAGGCGTCCGCCAGAGAAAACATCCATGGATTGTCCCCTCTCTCAAACAGCTCTCTCAAATCCTTGCCCGCCGTGCAGCGCTAATCTCTAGCACTATTTCTATTTTACGATTTTACCACTGTTTAACTAAATAGTTATGTGTACGTCACTGGCAAAACTAGCAATTGGACTCTATGCCACAATGGCAACCGGGTTCTACTATCTAGCTGCCGCCCCTCCGGCTTCAGCAGCAGTCGATGTGTGCGGGCCCGGAAACTTCTCAAGTGCCTGCGCGCCTGGCACTTCCCGGGCCCGGCAATCACCAGCAGCCGTAGCAGACCCGGTAACAGCATCACCGCTGCCTTCACCAGATCCGATACCGCCGTCCTCGGTAAATCCCTCACCGGTATCCTCGCCGCTAGACATAGTAGCGCCGGCGCCGGTATTTGAATCACTGCCAACACCACCACCGATAGTTGACCAAGTAACGTCGCCAACACCACCGATAGTCGAACCAACACCACCACCGGTATTCGAGCTAGTACCGCCGCCAACATCACCGATAATCGAACCGACACCACCACCGTCGCTAGTTGCATCCCCTGAACCAACACCAGACCCGATAATTATATCGCCAGCAACCCCGCCATCGGTAGTATTATCGCCTCCACCCATATCGGCGCCCCCGCCGACCTTTCCAATATATACAAACGCCACCTCGCAGAGAGCAACATCTATCCCAGAGCCAGGTACAGTGGTAGCACTCCTGGTGACAGGGGCAGGAATCATCTGTTCCGGCAGAAAACGAAACAAGCACGCAGGTCAGCAACGGTAGGCAGGCGCAACCTGCTGCTGCTTGTTTTCAAAATGTCTCCGTTTCTTCAAGGGCGGGTGTTTTTTTATTTTTAGGCCAAATTAAGTTAAATTGTATTAATAATCACCTGACCGCTTGCTGGCTGCAACTATATAAAAATTAAAATAAGATTGGTTAAGATTACAATAAAAAAATATTGTTATTGTTTGAGCGTCCGATGATCCCTAAAGTAGAAATTTACACTTGGAGAACCTGCCCGTTTTGCATTCGTGCCAAAGCACTGCTGAAGCGAAAAGGGGTTGAGTTTACAGAATACGCGATCGACGGAGATACAGCAGCACGCGATCAAATGACCGATCGAGCTAACGGAGGCCGCAGCCTGCCCCAGATATTCATTAACGACCAACACATAGGCGGCTGCGACGAAATGCACGCACTTGATGCTCAAGGCCAGCTCGATCCGCTGCTAGCAAAATAAGCGATTCGCCGTTGAATTTTGAGTTTGCCCAAATTTGCCTGCGACCAATTCTTAATTATCACTGACCATGAAATTTGCATTCATCATCGATCCCCTCGCGCGACTAATTCCAGGACACGATACCAGCGTAGCGCTGATGGAGGCCGCTCAAGAGTTGGGTCACGAAGTCTGGGCGACTCAAGCCAACGAATTAAGCGTCATCGGCGGCAAAACCTGGGCAATGCTCGATCGGGTAACGCTGACCCCAGTAACACAGGTAGATGGACGCTCTTCGGCTGCTGAGGCTTGGTATCAGGTGGAACAGCCTACCTTGCAACCACTAGAAACAATGGACGCAGTATTTATGCGGACTGATCCGCCAGTCAACGTCCCTTATCTCTACGCTACTTACCTTCTAGACGGCATCGATCCGGCTAAAACTTTGGTAGTTAACAGTCCCAAAGGATTGCGGGCGGCGAATGAAAAAATGTATGCTTTGCAATTTGAGGGAGCGATCCCCGAAACAATTGTTTCTCAAAACAAACAGGTAATTCGGCAATTTGTTGAGAAAAAAGGAGCCGCAGTTCTTAAACCCTTGGGTGGCAAAGCTGGCGAGGGGATTTTGTTCTTGGAACCGGGCGATCGCAATCTCAACTCCCTGGTAGAAATTAGCACTCAACAAGGGCAAGTTCCAGTGATGGTTCAGACATATCTGCCGGAAGCAAAAGACGGAGACAAGCGGATAATCCTCTTGAACGGCAAGCCCATCGGTGCTGTCAACCGCATTCCCACCGGCAATGAATTTCGCGGCAACATGGCCGTCGGCGGCCGAGTCGCAAAAACCGAAATTACCGATCGCGAACATCAAATTTGCGCTCAGTTAGCACCCGTGCTGCAACGGGATGGACTGTACTTTGTCGGCATTGATATCATCGGCGGTTATCTTACCGAAGTTAATGTCACCAGCCCTACAGGGATCAGAGAAATTGACTTGTTTGACGGCGTTAGTTTGGGCAAACAAGTAATTGAATGGACAGTCTCCCAGGCAGAAAGTAGAAGTTAGAAGGTAACACAGAATTAGTCATGGGCGAAATAATTTTTGTTCGAGAAAAACAAAAAAAAATCCTTTTTTTTCGGGCTAAAAGCTTGACTTTCAGATTTATTTAAGGTATATTATAGATAATGGAAGTGGTGGCAAAATTCAAATTTAACTCGCCACTCCCATTATCTACAATATATCCCGAAAACCTCGAAAAAGCAATAGGTAATAGTTCCTTTTTTCGGGCGGATTTTTTTAACAAGACTAGAAAAAAATCGGTTGCTTCAACAATAGCTTTATAAAATCATCTGTGCGCCAGCTTTTGTATGAGTGTTCCCTGCGAGATCCCCAAAAATGCTCCCAGATGGCAGATGGGAGCATTCCCAATTCCCAATTCCCAATTATTAAATTATGTCAAAAATTGGCGTTGCAGTAGTCGGTACAGGTTTCGGTCAAAAAGTACACCTTCCCGGATTCCAGGCCCATCACCGCACAGAGGTTGTGGCTGTTTACCACCGGAATTTAGAGAAAGCTCAGGCGATCGCCTCTACCCATAATATCCCCTACGCTTGCAACTCGATCGCAGATCTAGTTGCCATCCCTGAAGTAGCGGGCGTTAGCATTTCCACGCCGCCATTTTTGCATTTTGAAATGGCAAAAACCGTCTTGGAAGCAGGCAAACATTTATTATTAGAAAAACCGACAGCCCTGACAGCAAATGAAGCTAGGGAACTTTACCGATTAGCAAACAGCGAATCTCAAACCCAAACGATTGCCACAATGGACTTTGAGTTTCGCTTCATCCCCGCATGGCAAATGCTAGCCGAATTGTTAACAGCAGGATATGTGGGAGAACAGCGTTTAATTAAGATTGATTGGCTAGTATCGGGCCGGGCTGATGCGAGTCGCCCTTGGAATTGGTACGCGCAAAAAGAGTTAGGTGGCGGAGTTCTGGGCGCAACAGGTTCTCACGTTTTTGATTATATTAGCTGGCTGTTCGGCCCTGTGCAGAGGCTTTCTGGGCAATTGATTACAGGAATTGCGGCGCGTCCAGATCCTAATGATTCGGGAAATTTAAAAGCCGTTGATGCCGATGATTCTTGCACGTTGATGTTAGAATTAGCCGGGGGAACGCCTTGTCAAGTTTGTTTGAGTTCTGTTACCTATCAAGGGCGGGGACATTGGGTCGAAATTTACGGGAGTAAGGGTACGTTGGTGTTGGGAAGTGACAACCAGCAAGATTACGTCCACGGATTTCGCTTGTGGGGTTCCCAACATGGAGAATCTTTAGCTGAAATTAAGATTCCTCAAAAATTGGAGTTTCCTCAAGTTTATCCAGACGGCAGAATTGCAGCGTTTATTCGAGTAGTAGATAGATGGGTGGAGGCAATTGATGCGGGGAAATCTTTGATACCGTCGCTGAAAGAAGGGGTTTACTCGCAGTTGTTGATGGATTTGACCCAGGAGTCCAATGCTACGGGAACTTGGGTGGATGTACCGAATTTAGAGAAATTTTTGAGTGCCCGGTAAAATGAAAAACCGGAGCATCTCAGTTTTGCTTCTAAGAGTGCTGTCCTCGCTCGCGAGTCTTGCATGGCTCGCGAGCGAGGACAGCACTATAAAAAAAGGCTTTTTACGAAAATTGAGATGATCCATTAAAAACTCACAAAGCAATCTCGCGCGCTCGATCGCACCCCAAACCCGATAAACTACTAATAGAGAAACTCGATCAATCCTATATCCAGAGTTGTGAATGGCGCGCCCTGAAAGTCCTTGCCTCAGTATAGCGATCGCTCGCCTGAGAACCGCTGGGGCAAACCATTTTGCCACTTGGGTTCTACAAGCTCCCTATCCCAGCGGGTACGTTCACCACGACTGTATGTGGCCGCTGGCCCTATCCCAATCCTGGAAAGCTTGGCAGGAAATGTTTTCCCCGTCAGGGACAATTCACGAATTGCCCCTAAATCCCGATGGCAGTTTCGTCTCGCCAGAAAACAACCAGAATATACTGGCAGAAATTGAACAACAAACCCCTAACTCGCTACAGTCACTTTCATCCATGCCCCCTGTGCCGCTCCGTCTCGGTCAAGGGGGGTTGGTGGAGAGGGGTGAGCAGAATCCGCAGCAGCCACCTGCTAGCTACAGCAGCCGCCTGATGCAGCATTTGGGGATGAATCTTTGGCAGTGGCTGTTTGAAGGGCCGATCCAGGGCAGTCTTCAGGAAAGTAAAGGTATCGCGATCGGGCAAAATCTACCCCTGCGAGTGCGTATAGATTTGCGCGAACCGTACTTAATCGCTTTGCCTTGGGAAATTATGCAGCCTCAAGCCGGTCAACCGGCAATTTCTCTGTCGCAGCAACTCCTTTTCAGCCGCACTACCAGCAATGTTGAGCCTTTGCCGCCCTTGCGTCCTGCTGAGTCGCTGAACATTTTGCTCGTTTTGGGACAAGCAGAACCGGGGCGCGGTGCTAATTCGGAATTTTCCCGCAATCATCGTCATTTGCAGTTGGAAGAAGAAGCACTCGCCCTGGCTAGCGTTCTGGAAAGTGCTTTTCACACCGATGACAATGGTAAATATTTCGACATCAGCGTTCCGACTAACGTTGATACTCTGATCGAACCTACTCCGGCGGAACTAATTTCTCGGCTGGAAACCCAAGCTTATAATATTCTGTTCTACGCCGGCCACGGGATACCAGGCCCCGACGGTGGTTTGCTGTTTTTGGGGCCGGACACGGCGATTAACGGTACTGAATTGGCTCAGGTTTTGGTTCGGTGCCGCGTGACGCTGGCGGTGTTTAATGCCTGCTGGGGAGCTCAGCCGGCGGTGGAGAGGCTGCATTCAATTAACGGCCAGCAACAGGCGATCGCCCGTAGCAGTTTGGCTGAGGTACTGATTCATCACGGGGTGCCGGCGGTGTTGGGGATGCGGGACTCGATCGCCGATCGGGAGGCCCTGAGTTTTATCCAAACTTTTGCCCAAGCTTTGGCCGGGCGGATGTCGATCGATCGCGCCGTCGCCGTCGCCAGACAGCAGCTACTGACACTTTACAAGTTCAATCAACCGGCTTGGACGCTGCCCGTACTGTATATGCACCCGGAGTTTGACGGTCAACTGACTGAACCGGTAGATGACCTCAAAACTGAATTGCCTTTAAATTCTTCTACCTGGCTGGGACGTTTGCCGTCTTGTGCTTATTTGCGGGGGCGCGATCAACCAAATGTCAAATCCAGCGAATCGGGGAATCAGGTTTGGCCCATTAGCACCGGGATGGTTCGAGTCGGACGCTGGGAAGAAAACGACGTAGTGATTCGAGAACAGTGGGTTTCTCAGAAACACGCGGAGATTTTCTGCCGCAACAGCATCAGAGAGAGTCGGGAAGAACCTAGCTACTTCTTGCGCGATTTTTCTCGCTACGGGACTCTAGTTTTGGGGCCGGAGGGATGGGTGAGAGTTCACCACCAAGAACTACTGCTGCAATCGGGCACTCAGCTAAAATTTGGTAGTTCTCAAGGTCAGGTTTTTGAGTTCACTATTGAGGTTCCAAAAAGTTCGGGCTACAGTGAGACTGATTGCGGAACGAATTAAGGCGGGGGTGTAGTTAATCAAGGCGATCGGCGATCGGGACAGCAAAGTTCTTTCTCGTTGAGTCTCAAGTCTGAAGTTAAAACAGTTACTCACCACTGGTAACTCGCACTTGGCAGAGTCCCCCTTCTGTATTTTCCTTGAACCATTTAGGTATTACATCATGGCTACCCAATCTCCTGATTCTCAATATTTTCGCGACTTGCAAACTCAAGCCCAGATGGAACTGCTCGCCACAATTGTTCAGACTGATGTTGCTTATCCCTGGAATCCGGCACAGCTTGAATCAGAATCTTATTTGACGGATCTCGAACAGGAATTTGCCCTGTGTGATTCCTTGAGTGACAGCGATATTGCCCAAAAGTCCCAAGTTTTATTCGCGCAATTAGAACAAGTTTGGCTGGCGACGGGTCTGCAAAAGTCTTTGCGGGAGAAATTTGCTCGCGTTCCTCACGATTTTCTGGCTTCCATCGCTCAAAGCGTCCAAAATGCAACTGTTAAGTATCAATCTTTAGCTGACCAAATGGTTGAGTGCGTGTTAGATATTTTGCCTCAGTGGGCTGAGGAAGATTTGCAGGTATTGGCGCGTCCTTTGGCTTATGCAATGCGAGAGGTTGATTCCTCCGGGGTGGAAGTGATGATGGAGACTAGAAGACCTTGGGCCCAATTGTCGGAAATAGAACAGGCGAGAGTGGGTTTGGCTGTCGCCCGCTATGCCATCTCGCAATTAGAAATTTCTGATTAGTTTTTTGATGGCTGAATTTTTGTGCTGCGATCGCGCTAATTTTTTAAAATTAATATAAAATTAATCTACCTTTAGTTAGATGTGAAAAGCGTCTAATTGTTAAGGGCTAGGGATTGCTATCGTTTGATATAGCAATCCTATTTGATTTGTAGACATGATAATTTTTTGTTGAAATAACTGCAAAGACGCCAGGTTTGTAGTGAGGACTTTAGTCCGCAGAGTTTTATGAGGACTTGCATTCCGAACGATCGAACCAGGTTTGTAGTGAGGACTTTAGTCCGCAGAGTTTTATGAGGACTTGCATTCCGAACGATCGAACCAATTTTATTCTAGTTATTCGATCGCACAAAATCTCAAGGATCTGTTGCTATACTTTGCCGGAATGGGACTTGCCCAGCAGTTTGCCACCAGCCAGCAAGTGAAGTATCATGAAATTGTCAGAATGTTAAAAAATGTAAATATAGTAAGTGGGTGTGTGGGAATTTTCAACTGGATTAAAAAGCCGACAGCAGGAAATTATGACTGTTGCAGACACGATTGGGAATTTCACATTTTATGACAACTTCAAGATTTGACCTTCAAGACTGGAAACGCCGCTTTTTTTGGCGGATTTCGCGCATACCGGCCGCAACGCTAGTCGTGTTGGGGACGGTTGCTTTCGCAGGTGCGATCGCCGGAGCCTGGTTTAGCGGTGAAGGTACAGTCAGCGGTATTTTTGCCACAATCGACATTTGGCAGCAAAACCCGCCTGTGTGGCTGCAAGTACCCGCTGCGAGCAAAATGTATTTGTTAGTGCCGACTTTTGTCCTAGTATCGGCTGCTTTAGCTGCCATGAAAATTTCGCCTCAGCCCCAGACTCGATCGCGCGCTGTGGTAGTTGCGATAGTTTTGGCATTAACTATTCGCTACGTTTTGTGGCGACTTCTTGCCACTCTCAATTTAAGCAATCCCCTCAACGGTATCTTTAGTTTGGGGCTGTTTTTCTTAGAAATGCTGATGGTGTTGAGTACCAGCATTCAAATGTATTTAATGCTGAGAGTGAAAGACAGGCGCCGAGAAGCCGATCGCATGGCAGTTGCAGTTGCAGAGGGAAACTTCGCCCCAACAGTCGATATTTTTATCCCAACTTATAACGAACCGATTTTTATTTTACGGCGCACTGTCATCGGCTGTCAAGCTTTAGATTATCCCAACAAACAAGTATATTTGCTCGACGAGACGCAGCGCCCTGACATCAAATTGCTAGCAAAAGAACTGGGATGTGAGTATATAAGCCGACCAGATAATAGTTATGCCAAAGCTGGCAACATCAATCACGCCACAGCCCTAACGAATGCAGAACTAATTGTAGTTTTCGATGCAGATTTCATTCCCACTAAAAACTTTTTAACCAGAACTGTTGGCTTTTTTCAAAATCCCGAAATCGCCCTCGTCCAAACACCGCAAAGCTTTTACAACCATGACCCCCTCGCCCGAAATTTGGGATTAGAAAATATTCTCACTTCGGAAGAAGAAGTATTTTACAGGCAAATTGAAAATATCAAAGACGGTGCCGATAGCGTAATTTGTGCTGGTACGTCTTTTGTGATGAGGCGCAGCGCCCTAGAAACAGTGGGAGGCTTTGTCACAGATTCAGTCTGCGAAGACTATTTTACCGGAATTCGCCTATCAGCCACCGGGTATCGCTTAGTTTATTTAGATGAAAAATTAAGTGCTGGTTTGGCGGCTGAAAATATAGAGGCTCATCTCACTCAAAGACTGCGCTGGGCGCGAGGCACGCTTCAGGCATTTTTCATTGATTCCAATCCTTTAACGATTCGCGGCCTCAGACTCATCCAAAGATTATCTCATTTGGAAGGATTGCTGCACTGGTTTACCAGTTTAAGCAGGGTTTTGTTTTTGTTGATGCCTTTAGCTTATTCGTTTCTGGGCGTACTTCCTTTGCGGACAAATGCGCGCGAATTGCTGTACTTTTTCCTGCCTTATTATTTGGTGCAAGTTACGGTGTTTTCTTGGCTGAACCGCAAATCGCGATCGGCTTTGCTGTCCGATGTTTACTCGTTCGTGCAGTGTATTCCTTTAGCGGTGACGGTGGTGAGTGCCATGCTGAATCCCTTTCAGAAAGGGTTTAAGGTGACGCCCAAAGGAATTGCGAGCGATCGCTTTAGTTTTAATTGGAATTTGGGATGGCCTTTGATTGTCTTGTTCGCAGCTACAGCATTTAGTTTGTGGCATAATTTAAGCATTCATTTAGTTAAAAATGTTGGCAGCTTGCAGGCAATATCAGAAACTACAGATTTGTCAAAAGGCATGAGTTTGGGCTGGATTTGGAGCGTTTACAACCTGCTGATGTTGGGGATTGCACTGTTGATTTTGGTGGATATTCCTAAGCCGGATATTTACGAATGGTTCAATTTGCGCCGGGTTGTACAATTGAATATTGGCGGTGAAAGTTTTTGGGGAATAACGACTGTAATTTCGGAAAGTGGCGCTGAAGTTGCTCTGACACAGCGGCCGAGTTTTGCAGTGAAAGATCGAGGTAGTAAAGAGAGTTTTACCACAGCAGGGATGTTGCAAAAATATGCTGTTCAGACAAGTTTATCGCAGGGTAAAATGAAAGAAATCGCTCGCAGCGCGGCCGTCAAATCGAGGAAATCGCTAGCACCGGCTGTTCTGGAGTTCGACACCGAAGCCGGTTTTATCAACCCTTTGATTGATTGTGACTCGGCGACTCTGGAAATTATGGAAGAGGAATGTTTGATTCCTGTGGCTAAGATTGAGTTGGTTAGCGATAAATCTCAGTTGGAGTCGAGTTTTCGCGATGCTGCGGGGTGCAGTGTTGCGGAATTTCCGACGGTGCGAATTGCGTTCGATCGCCTAAACATTAGTCAACACCGCTGTTTGATCGAAATGCTGTACTGTCGCCCTGGCCAGTGGAAGCGGCAGGAAACGCCCGGAGAATGGCGATCTTTGTGGCTGTTGTTGAGAATTGCTTTGAAACCGAGGGCTGTTTTTGAGAGAAACAGGCAAGTTAGACCGATCGGAGTTTCGCAACTTTAGATCCAATTTGGCTGCACTTTTTCGTCTGTGCAACGCGAATTTTCGGACGGGCTAGAAGCCCATCCCACAAAATTTTTTTTTCTTGTGGGATGGGCTTTGAGCATCGTCCTAGCTATTTTTGCCACAAGTCTATTGCTTCGGTTTGGACGTGGGGGCGTAGGGCAAATTTGGGCTTTGTGTCGGTGAAACCGGGAGATTTGCGCGGCTGCGGCCGGCCAGCCACCAAATACCTGCACCTACGAGGGCGATCGTAATTAACAGCGACAAAATCACAACCGGAGCTTGATTTTTTTGGGACATAAAAGTATCATTGGAGATTTTAGCTTGACAAATAAACATAATTTCTACTTGTATTTTACAACTTATATACAATTATAATTAGGTTTGATCGTTCGGACTTTAGTCCTCATTCAATTCTGAGGACTAAAGTCCGAACGATCAAACAGTTGAACGATTACAATACAATTTACAAACCGGATATCGGCACAAACTCATAACCGTAACTGGTGCGAGTTCCTGGTTTAACAATTACTAACTGAACTGCTCGATTGCGATCGCCCGAAGGTAAAAAGCGAATCGGCCCCGATGCTCCTGTTGCCGAAAAATCCGATGCCGATAAAGCTTGTTGAATGCCTGTACGAGTCGGATTGCGCCCTAAACCGACAATTAGTGCGATCGCCGCATCGTAGGCTAAAGCTGTGCGCCAACTGACTTCAGCATTCCAAAGTTCTTTGGATGTTTGAGGAAACTTGGACTGCGGATCTGCGAGAATGTGCCAAGGAACAGCCAACACCATATCTGTGGCTCCTGCGCCACCAATTTGCAGTATTTTAGCAGTATAAACGTCGTCTCCTGCGAGTAACGGCAGGCGTTTGGCGTTTACTTGCACTACTTGCAAAGCTTGATCGAGCGTGGCGGTATTGGCTGCTAACATAATCACTTCTGCTCCCTGGGCGATCGCGATTTTAAAGCTATCGGCAGCATTAAAATTGCCCTTAGCAAAGTCAAATTCCGATACTACTTGTCCGCCATCTCCGTAAAGAGCAGTCGTGAATTCACTTTTTAAAGATTTACTATAATTGCTGGCAGAATTGAAAAATACAGCAGCCTTTTTCTTTTGCAATTTTGTCAACATATAGCGGGAAAGAGCATTCGCAGCAAACCGATCGCTCGGCACTGTGCGAAATATGTTGCTGCCAATTCCTGACAGTTGCACAGACGTACTAATCGGAGAAATTGCGACTAATTGATTTTGCTGGTAAATCTTGCTGGCTGCTAGCGTTGCATCAGAACTAAAATGCCCGATTACTCCTAAGATTTCTGAATTATTTGCTAAAGCACTGGCAATTTGCGAGGCAATCTCTGGGTTGTCGTCATCGTTAGCAATTAGCACTTTTAATGGAGTACCGCTAATGCCACCACTTTGGTTAATTTCATTTTGAGCTTGAGCAACGCCCCGCAGAATTTCTTGAGCACCATTGATATCGGCGCCAATGGGAACCGCTGCGGCAATTGTGTAGGATTTTTGGTTGCCGACACGGGCGTTGTTGAGGTAAATTAGTGCTTCGGGATCGTTGCGATTGGTTTTCAGCGAAGCTTGTAAGTCGGAAATAGCTGCGTTGTAGTTGCCAGATGCGATCGCCTGTACTGCTGATTGTTTAGTTGTGGTTGCTTTGTCTGGAATCAACAGTTTTTTTCCGGCACTCAGACGCTGCTGAATTTGCTCCTCTGACTGCGGGGAATTCCCCGTCGGGGATTTGGAAAACGTCTGATTTTGAGGTGATAAACCTCCGGGAGTGATGCCGCCGCGGCTTGTCAGCCACCAAATACCTGCGCCGGCTAGCCCGATCGTAAATAGGAGCGATAATACGAGAACAGCGGTTTCGTTTTTTTGGGACATGGCTGCACAGTTTTATATTTTAGGTTTTAGATTCAATCACTCAGGAAGAAGGCAGAAGGCAGGAGGCAGAAGGCAGAAGGCAGACAAACTAATTTAATTATATTTTGACATTTTTTGTACTAATCTTAGATAGTCCTGGAGGCACGGGTATCCAGCAACCGGGTTTGATGGACGAAAATACACAGGTTGCAGCCAGCCGAAATAGTAAAAAACTCAGGTGATGAGGCATCGTCCGTGCGATCGCGAACTGTTGAGATTATTTAACGGGAACTGTGCTCTTGAGTTTTTTGTAAACACTTTATAGCGGTCTATATCACAATTATTTTTTAAAATCTATTTCTTAATTATATCTTCATTTTTAAACGAAAAATCGACAGTGGCGTAGTTGTAAACATCAAGGATTGGGGTGAAAGATTAAACTTTTTTAAGTTTAGTAAAATAACTGCAATCTTTTGTAATATAACGAGGAAAGTTAAAAAATATGTCAAGAAAAACAAATTAGATAAGATTGTCGCTACGGTAGTAAATATGACAGGTTGTGATAGAACAAGAGTGCTAAGATGAGCCAAAGCAAAATCTCAATATTTAATTAAGTTCGATCGATAACAAAGGCTAAGGTAAAGTTCATGGCAAACTCAGTTTTAAATCAGCCAGACGCAGCGGCAGAAGTGCAGTGGCAGCCAAAAGATATTATCCGCGGCCTAGTGTGGAAAATTGCGATCGCCACCTGGCTGCTAATGGCTGTAGGCAGCGCCACGCGAGTGATGAATGCGGGGCTCGCTTGCCCGGACTGGCCGCTGTGCTACGGTCAATTGATACCCACAGCACAGATGAATTTGCAGGTGTTTCTGGAGTGGTTTCACCGGTTGGACGCAGCAGCAATAGGCTTAAGCGCGATCGCCCTTTTGGGACTTTCTGTATTCTACCGCAGCCGCCTACCGAAATGGTTGCCCCTTGCCAGCGCCGGCGCAGTATTTTTAATAGTTTTTCAAGGCGTATTGGGCGGCCTCACGGTGACGCAACTGCTGCGGTTTGACATTGTTACCGCTCACTTGGGAACGGCTTTACTGTTTTTCTGTGCCCTGCTAGCGATCGGTTTTATGCTGAGTCCCTACGAAGCTACGGGCAATACAGGCAAATTAGCATGGGTAAGTTCGATCGCAGCACTGCTAGTTTACCTGCAAAGCCTGCTAGGAGCCTTAGTCGGCTCCAGATGGGCGCTGCATCAATGTTTGGGCTCGTCAGAACTGTGCTCGGTAATGAACAGCCACATCGCCGGTATAGTACCCGCTACCGCAGCAACTTTAGCATTAGCAGTAATGGCTTGGCGGCAACCAGCACTAAGTTCAAACTTGCGAAAATTAGGGAATTGGGCGAGTGTTTGTCTGATTGCTCAATTAGTTTTGGGATTGGCAACTTTCCGGCTGCACCTTCAGGTAGAGCCGCTGACAGTCGCCCACCAAGCAGTCGGCGCAGCGTTGCTGGGAACTCTGGTAGCGTTTAGTGTTTTGTCGTGGCGCGATCGAGTTTTGTCAGCTTGAGAGTAATATCATGTCCGGTAGCATCGTTGTTATAATGCAAGGTATTGTAGGGGCGGGTTCACCATTATTCTCGATCTAAAAGCTAAAAGTTTCATAAACCCGCCCCGCCCATACAAGCACGAATCAACCGGACATTATATACAAGGCAGATTTATCTATTCCTTAAGTAAGAGGGGCTGATTTATCCCTCGGTGGAGGGCGGGTTTATTAATCGTTGTAGCTACAACAAATATCTATCGTAAAACCCGCCCCTACAGCCCAATTGACCAATGACAATTGATAACTAACAATTAATAAACAATGCAAGAAATCCTTACCACCGACAGCCCCCGCCTCCATGAAAACTTTTCGCAAGTAGTGAAAAGTTACTATCAACTTACAAAACCCAGAATTATTTTACTGCTGCTAATCACCACATCAGCAGGAATGTGGATGGCCGCCAAAGGAGAAGTCGATCCACTATTGCTGGTATCAACTATTACTGGAGGCGCTTTAGCTTCCGCGTCGGCTAATACGATTAATTGCATTTACGATAGCGACATCGATTATATTATGGAGCGCACCCGCTGGCGGCCGATTCCTTCCGGGCGTGTCAAGAAACGGGATGCTTTGATTTTTGCGATCGCCCTAGCGACAATATCCTTTACATTACTGACAGTTGTTGCCAACTTATTAGCAGCATTACTAGCGATGTCCGGCATCGTTTTCTACGTTCTAATTTACACGCACTGGCTGAAGCGCCACAGCGTGCAGAACATCGTCATCGGCGGTGCAGCAGGGGCAATTCCGCCGCTAGTTGGCTGGGCTGCGGTGACGGGAGATTTGAGTTGGGGTGCGTGGATGTTGTTTGGGATCATCTTCCTATGGACACCGCCGCATTTTTGGGCATTAGCAATGATGATTCGCGACGAATACGAGGGAGTAGGCGTACCGATGTTGCCAGTAATTGAAGGTGACGAAGAGACAGCCCGCCAAATTTGGATTTACACATTATTGATGCTTCCTGCCACTTTGCTGCTAGTGTATCCGCTGAATTTAGCCGGCCCGGTGTATGCTGGTACTGCGATTTTCCTGGGTGTTATTTTTGCCCAAAAAGCTTGGTTGCTGTTGCAGACTCCAGAAGATAAGAAGGTTGCGCGATCGCTCTTTAAATACTCTATTCTGTATCTGATGCTATTGTGCGCTGGAATCGTGGTTGATAGTTTGCCTGCGACTCATAACTTTACTACTGCTGTTGTCCAAAATGTGCACGGTTTAATTAGTGCAGTTGTGATGTAGTAATCAGTTAAATTGCCCTTATTAAAATGAAGCCCGCACCTTGCGGGTTTTGTTTATGGTAAAATAGTGGTAGTGATTTAATAGGTGAAAATTCCATAGAGGCGAACCTATCATGAACTGGAAAGCACACATTCACTCAAATCCTAAAATTCTGCTTGGTAAGCCTGTAATTAAGGGGACACGAATATCTGTGGAGTTCGTTTTAGGGCTATTTTCAGAAGGTTGGACGAAGCAACAAGTTCTAGAAAACTACCCAACGCTTAATCCTGAATCTATCCAAGCTGTGTTTGCTTTTGGGGCGGAATGCCTCAAAGAAGATGTATTTTACACACCTTTACTGTTTTCTGAGGCAAGTTAATGCGGTTTCTGGCATGAGAGTACCCTTTGTTGAAATTGGTAAAACCAGGCGAATTTTAACTCTGTACTGGACAAATCAAGTTAAGCGATATTGGCAGGAGAATACCGATGAAAGTTAAATACGATGCAGAAGCAGACATTCTGATTTTTATCTTCCGTGATGCGTTTCCAGCCAATGCTATCTCTGAACCTGGAGGCGTGATTGTCAGTTATGACGAAAATGACGAACCAGTTAGCATCGAATTTCTCAATACCTCCAAACGTCAACTGTTGAATCCTCAAGAACTCATGCTAACGATCGCAACCTAGTCGATCCGCTTTATCGAGGTGGCACGGCAATATTGTCAGCTTAATAAGTGAGGATACTATAATGACGTTACACGAGTATGATGTTGTTGCCTTGACCGAAGGAATTCAGGCAATCCACAAAGAAACCTCTGGGCCAATTTTGCTGCGGCCCGGACAAGTTGGCACGATTCTGATGAGGTTTGACGATCGCGCTTATCTAGTAGATTTTGCCGATGCTCAAGGTAATACCTATGCAATGGAAACCGTTCCCTCAGAAAAACTCATGCAACTCGTTTATTAGCCACTTCCTGCCTACGCCTAACCTACAAATAATACTTTACAGAGTATTGAGGTGGAAGTTGCGATCGCAGAATTATATCACGGTGTGAGTTTGGGGCGATAAATGAGGTAAGCTAGAGACAAAGGTTTCAAACAATTTTAACCAATGCCAGCATCCGTTGCTTATCTGTTTGACAGAATCACAGTGAACCCAAGACAATGTGGCGGTCGTCCCTGCATCCGGGGAATGCGGATTCGAGTCATCGATATCCTAGAGTTGCTAGCTGCGGGTTTGAGTTTTGAGCAAATTATTGAAGAATTGCCAGACTTGGAAGTTGACGATATTAAAGCTGCGCTTTTGTATGCAGTCCGCAAACTCGATCATCCCGTTTTAGCCGCATGACAATTTGGTTGAATTCTCATCGATCGCCAGCAATTGATGTGTGGATTACTCGCTACCTTTGGTGAAATACATCAGCGATCTGCGGTATTTTTCTCTTCTATTGGGTATTGTACCGCAACTGCGATACAATTATAAGTTCGACTGCTAGATTTTCGTAAACTCGTAATCAGTTGATATATTTCGGGAATGTCTGAAAAAACTCTGCTAAGTGAAATTGTTCATTGTCCCCATGCACGAGAGTGTCAAGAAGATCTTTCTGTTGAAAATCCATGTCGTAAAATTGTTGACTCTCAAAATGCAATTGGGTTAGAAAAATTTCAAGTGCCTGAACCTTGGAGTGGACAGATAGAGCAAGCACCCATTCTCTTCCTGAGTTCAAATCCATCAATTGGCTCTGATGAAGATTACCCAACTTGGGATTGGTCATGTAGCGAAGTACACGATTATTTCAATTACCGTTTTGGAGGAGGACGTAAGCACTGGATCGTTGATGGTACAAAATCCTTGCTAAAAGACGGGAAATATAGTCGCTCTACTCGATTTTGGGCAGCGGTTAGACAACGTGCGATTGAGCTACTTCAACGGAACGTTAGTCCAGGCATTGATTATGCGCTTACCGAGATAGTGCATTGTAAGTCTCGTGCCGAAACTGGTGTAGAAGAATCACAGGAGCAATGTGTGGAAGCCTACTTGTTGAGAGTTTTAGAACTAGCAAGAGCAAAAGTGATAGTGGTACTGGGGGCACGCGCAAAGCAAGTGATTCAAAGCCAATTCAATATCTCTACAGCAAATTCAATATCCGAGTTCGTTGAGATAGGGAATCGTGAAAGATTTTTTGCTTTTCTCCCCCATCCAAATGCTCGGACCCACCGTTCTTTTGCTAAGTGTTTACAGGGTGATGAACTTGAAAAGTTACGCGCTTTTTTGCGGTAGCATCAAAATACGGCAAGAGATGCGCGCACTCGAACAACGCCAATGCACCCGACCGTCGAGATCCTGTCGGTGGCAGTCTGAGGTAATTTGCGGCGGGTGATTGGCAACGTTAGACCGCTAAATCTGAGTTGGGTAGTGGCTTGAATGTATCTATCAAATTCCAACCCAAAGGTGAATGTCATGCAAGCTAAACTTCAAGAACAACTTTCTCCTGATGCCGAAGTTATTTTGGGACGTTTGCCAGAACGAATTAAAGCTGCTCTAATTGCGCGTGCTGCGAAAATTGAATATCCGATCGCAGCGGCGATCGCCAGTTTTCTCGACACAGAAGCATTAGGTTTCGTAGATTGCAAACCAGGACGCGGGCAGTAAAATCGAGAAGTCCCAGGCGATGAAGTTCGAGATAAGGTGAAAGCCCGATCGCTAAAATGATAAATAGATGTTGCTGCCAAGATAACCATGACCACCATCACCCTCAACCTCTCTCCCGAACTCGAACACCAGATTCGTGCTGAAGCATCTCGACAGGGCGTTGAACCCGATCGCTACATCCTCAACACCCTGCAAGAACGCCTCCAGCCTAGACATCCAACCACCCAACCTACTGAAGCCGACTTGCTGCAACAAATTAACATCGGCTTTAGTGCACAAACCTGGGAAGAATACCATGCCCTCATCGCCAAGCGTCATGCCGAAACCCTGACTCCCGAAGAACACAAGCAACTGATCCAAATGAGCGATCGACTTGAACAACTCAACGTTACCCGCATTCAAGCCTTAATTCAACTCGCAACCTTCCGCAACCAACCTCTGACAGACCTCATGCAGACCCTCGGCATCAATCCTCATCCCGATATCGTTGATTATGTCTGAATCCCGCCTCACACAGCAGCAACGACAATTCATTAAACAACGCGCCAATGGTTGCTGCGAGTATTGTCTCAGTCAAGCTAAATTCTCTCCAGATCCCTTCTCCATTGAACACATTATCCCTCGCTCCAAAGGTGGCACCAGTGATTTGGATAATCTGGCGATCGCTTGTCAAGGGTGCAACAATTTCAAATACAGTCATAGTGAGGCGATCGACCCCGTTACAGGTGGCTCTGTCCCACTTTATCATCCTCGACGGGATAACTGGAGCGAACACTTTACTTGGAGCAGCGATTCGACTCAAATGTTGGGCTTAACACCGACTGGACGCGCTACCATCGATCGGCTCCAACTCAACCGAGAAGGAGTAGTCAATCTTCGAGGAGTTCTGCATTCTATCGATCTACATCCACCTCACAATGATTCGTAGCAAAAAGGGAGTTTAGACCATGTTTGCCCTCGTATCACCAGAAAAAATTCAATTGCCTGCGGGTTCTGTAGTGCGCTTACCTGCAACCTGGCAAGATTATCAGAGTTTGTACGATCGCCGAGGAGATGGCTCAATTCCGCGTCTGAAGTATCGCAATGGAGAAGTATTGCTGATGTCACCTTTACCCGTACACGGAAAAGATGCAAACTTGATTGCTGACATTGTAAAAGCCATCCTAGATAGCGATGGGCGGGAATACGATGCGTTTACTCCTATCACCATGACAGTGCCAGAAGAAAGCGGAATTGAACCAGACTATTGCTTTTATATTAACAACTGGCAAGCCATTTGTGGCAAAAAGCGGATTGATTGGCAAAACGATCCGCCGCCAGATTTAGTCATCGAAATTGATGTCACCAGTTATTCCGACGTGCAAGATTATCTTCCCTATCGGGTTCCTGAAATATGGCTGTATAAGAAACAACAACTATTAATTTATCGGCTGCAAGGTGCAAACTATCAAGTTCAAACCCAAAGCCTCTATTTTCCCGACTTCGATCTACAAAGTGCGATCGCCCGCTGTGTAGAAATTGCTTACCAACGCAACACCAGCGCTGCAATCCGCGATTTGAAGCAACAACTAGCTAACCGATAAGCGTCGATCGCAATTCCACTCCAGACGAACTCGATCGAATCCGTCTACAATAATAAGTAGTTAAAATCCCAAAAAATGTATGCCAGTTGTAGCAGTTAAAACTTATATAGAGTATCGGAATGATGCCTATTGGGTTGAACGAACTCGGATTTCTCTTGACTCGATCGCCTATGCTTTCCAACAAGGACTATCGCCCGAAAGTATTGTTCAGTCTTTCCCACTACTGACACTGGAACAGGTTTATGGGGCGATCGCATTTTATTTAGCCAACCGCGCTGAAATCGACGCTTACCTAGCCGCCGAAGAAGCTGCATTTGATGCCATGCCTCAACCTCTACAAACCAGCGATCCAGCTTTGTACAACAAACTGATGGCAGCTAAGGCAGCAAGAAAGCAGGTACGATCGTGAATGTGTGCTACCAAGCTGATGCTGACTTGAATCAGGCGATCGTCACAGGATTACTGCGACGAGAATCTACAATCGACTTTCAAACTGCCTTTGCTGCTGGGTTAGAAGGCGTTAAAGATTTAGATGTGCTGGCAATTGCAGCACAGCAAAGACGTGTTCTTGTTAGCCACGATCGCAAAACAATGCCATCGGAATTTGCTGAGTTCATTACTACCAATCAGAGTGCTGGTGTCATTATTGTTTCCCGAAAAATACCGATGGAAGTTGTCATCGAAGAACTACTCTTGATTTGGGCAGTATCTGGTGCAGAGGAATGGATCGATCGTATTGCTAAGTTACCCCTTTGATGCACAATAAAATGGAGATCGAAACCGTTAAGCTAGAAACAGACAACAGAGAGTCAACCTACGCAAAAGGTTAATATCAATGATTGCGATCGCCCAAAAAACCCTTTCCTTCGAGGAATTTCTCAACTGGGATGACGACTCCGGCAGGTCATTTGAGCTAGTCAATGGAGTTGCCATGCCCTTGAGTGAACCCACAGCCAAACATGAGGATGTCGTCGATGGTTTATGTCGTCTCTTGGTAGATCATTGCCAATCCTTGAACCTTCCCTACGTTCCTCGACAAAGTAAACAAGTCAGATTGAACGCTGCCCCGGGCGAAAGTGAATCGAGTCGTAAAGCCGACATTGTGGTGTTTGCCAAGGAAGAATGGGTCAGAATGCGTCAAAGTTCTGCCTCTGCTGCTGCCTATATTCCACCTCCCTTAGCGATCGAAGTTGTCAGTACGAATTGGCGGGATGATTACCGCATCAAATTGAATGAGTATGAAACTTTAGGAATCCTGGAGTATTGGATCGTTGATTATGCAGGGTTGGGAGGCGTTCAGTATATTGGTTCTCCAAAACAGTCTACGGTGACCATCAACCGCTTAATCGATGGTGAATATCAGGCACTGCGATATAAAGGAGAAGCCACTATTGTTTCTCCAACGTTTCCTCAGTTGGTATTAACCATCGCTCAAATCGTTGCGATGACCGAAATTTAGCGTTGGCAAATTATTTGTACAGTATATTCCAAGTTCATGCTGATATTATCTAAAATCTTGGTCAAGACGAGAAACTATGCGATCGCATATCCAGTATACTCTCGGACTTCCGGTGGATGGAAAGCCAGAACAATACAGTCTTTGGGCACACCAGCAGCGACGAGTTCATCAGTGATGCCGTCTTCAATGCCATCATAGTGAATCCAGATTTTGTCATTGCGGATTTCGGCGTGAACCACAGTACCATGAACTCGCAGATGATTTTCCCAACCTTCATGTATCAGCATAAAATGATTGCGATCGCGGCTGACAACCAAATAGGTAATCACATCCCCATAAGTGTAAGGAATATCCGCATAATATTGGAGAATTTGCTCCAACGTCTCACGCCATTGGTCTACGGGTTGATTTGCGGTTGCCATTGGATAATCTCCTCCGTGTTTTGGTCAAAAACTATCATACGAAAACATGGTTCTTCTAGCAATATCAATTCCGGTTACACTCCTTATGATATAGAGGAGACGGCAGTGCCGTGTCCCTACAATTAATCGCGGTAGGGACACGGCACTGCCGTCTCCTAATTTCGGCTACTAATAATTCCCATGCTACCGGATTGGATATAATTGCCCAACTTCTTGTTTAAAGAATCTCTCAAAGTATGGGCGGGGGCGGGTTTATGAGATTGTTGATTATTAGCAATTATTTTTGGTGAACCCGCCCCTACAAAATTTAACATCTTCTGCCCCCATGATCAGATTAATTTGACTGAATCTGCGAATTCAAAACCTTAGAAATTCGATCGCGCGTTTCCTCCAAATGAGCCCGCGTATAAGCATCCGCATTCCTGTCCAAATTCCGAATACTCTTGCTCAAACCCTCCCGTAACTGCCGCAACTCGTACCAAGCCAAACTCCGCGCATCTTCTGGAACATTCGTTTTTCGCAGCACCATTCCGATCAAAATTGCCAAATGTTCCCGCTGTAGCGATCGCCTAAAAGTCGAAATCTCCATCTTTTTATTTGTCGGCTGCAAAACCTCCTGCCAAACATCTTTTTGCACGGTATCCAACACTTCTGGCAACTTTAAAGCTGTTCCCGGCGATGATTTTAACTCAGCATCGCGCAGTCTCGTTAGCCGCACCGGAGATAGCAACACTCGCAGCACAAATCGCTGCATAAAAGTAATTCGATCGCCGATCGGGTAATCTAGAGGAAACACCAAAGCCGGACTTCCCCAGTGATCCCAGCGCGCAGGTGCTAATTTGTTCAGCAATTCCGGCGCAAAACTAAACGCATCCGGGGCAAAAACGTACTTATCTAATGTTGCTAAAGCTTCCCGCTGCTGCGAAAGCTCGATCGGCACAAACGGCAATTTCCCATTGCTATCTCCCGGGCGAATCCGACTAAACGACTGTCCCCCCACATACAAAGTAGCATTCATCACCTGCTGAAAATAATACCCGAACACCGAATCAAACATCACCCGCAGTTCGTTATAACCATCTTCCCCAACCGGAATTCGCTTTTCTAAACGCTTCCACATCGCCCTAGAATTATCCAATTGCCATTGCGAATACCTCAACATATTGCCGCTGAGATCGAAGGTATTCGCAGCCGGATCGAGAATGTCAACAGCATCCTCATCCGGCGCGTAAGCTAATTGTGGTTCCCCTGCGCGGCTGGCAATTTGTTGCAGCGCTGGTAAGTCACTGTTGGGGTTTACGCCACCCATAACTTTGTAACCGTACTCGATCGCCCAATCGTCATAAGGCCCTACAATCGTCGGATAATAGTCGCCCTGAACAGTTCCCTGCGGTGCCAAATTAATCGGCACATAATCCATCACCGAGGCCACCATACCTTGCGCGCGAGTTACCTGAGTATTGTTCAAATCTTCCGGTTGCAGCATCGTACTACCGTGAAAATTGTGCCTCAAACCTAGAGTATGACCGACTTCGTGCGCAGTCAAATGTCGGATATATTCATTAACATAATTCTCGATTTTTGGACTGTTAGGCGCTGCATTTTCCAACAGCGACATCGACATTGCCCCGATCGCAAATTGCTGACTTGATTCCAGCCCAAAACACATATCCGAACTCGAAAGCAACCGATCCAAAGGCGAGCGTTTTTGCTGTTGATAGCGTTCCACCAAAGTCGGCAAATCCCCAGCAATTCCACCTGAAGAACTTTCGCCATCTTTTTTTAAATCCGCATTTTCGAGCATCTGCAAATAGCGAGAATACATCCCGAACTGACAGGGATTGGTATTAGAGCCGTTTCGCCCTTGAAAACTCCGAGCAACCGATCTATTTTGTTCCACCAAAGACCGATATCCCTGTTTAATTTGCCGGACAATATTCGCATCCAACAAAATATCAGCATCCAAAATTTCCCCAGTCAGCGGGTTAGTGCGAGACGGGCCGAGGCCGGCAAACTCAGGCTCAAAAGAACTCGACCACCTAATAGTATTGTAGCGGACATCAGCCGGGTCCCATTTAGCATTATCCGGCATTTGTTTAACCTGAATCGCATCAGTAAAACCTGCCTTTTCAAAAGCTTTGTTCCACTCCAAAATGCCCTCGCGAATTGCGTTTCGGTATTCCAGAGGCACATTGTTTTCAATCCAAAAGACGATCGGCACCAGCGGAGGCGACATTGGCGCGGTGGGGATTTGCTTTTGCAAATGCCAGCGATTGATGTAGCGCACAAAAGGCTGGCGGCCAGTTTTGTCAGAAAAATCCTTATATGCTGTCAGAAAATAGCCCACTCGCTCGTCTGCAAGTCTGGGGCGGTAGCCGTTATTTAGCGGCACTTCCGAGAAACTGTAGTGAATGCGGAGGTTAAAAGCGCGACTGTCGGGAACCGAAGGTAAATAGTTAACGGCACTGTCATTATCGCTGGAAAAGCCGTAAATAGAAGCAATTTCTACATTCAGCGGAAACGCTTTAACATCTTTAAAATAAGACTTGTCTTCATCGATCGAGTAAGAAGCACCCAAAATCGTCGGCAAAATCGCTTTAACCCCCGGTAAATCGCGCTTTTCGCTCATCAGCAAATCGCCTAAATCGATCAGCAGAGTTTGCCTTTGCGGGTGAATGCTTTTGAGCGGCAAAGAATAGAGAATCGACTCGCTAAATGCCCTTTCCACCGAACCGGCTTGCGGGTCGCCCGGACTGGTGCGAAAATTGATATTTGGGATGACAAACTGCACGTTATTCTGGACTCGCCGCAGTTGAAACAAGAAATCGCCGATCGGCAATCCGCTAACAATGCCTCCTTCCCCCAAACCCGAGGCCAATGTCACAAAACACAGGAACTTTTTGGTGAGTTGTTGCGGTGTAATTTCCAGATAAACTTTATTAGTTGCTGGATTGCGGTAAAGGGTAAATAGTCCCTCCAACTTTTGGGCATCTTTGACAACCTGTTCAAAGGGTTGCAGAGCTTCCTGTTCGCTAGTTTGTTCTTTCCCCGGCGGCGCTGATAAAGCATGAGATAAAAATAAACCTTTATACAAACTAAACAGGAAAAATACTAGAGATAATATAAAAAATATTAAAGGCAGATTTTTTCGAGGATTTTTTATCTGTTGATTTTGGCTATTTTTAGGAAATATCAATCTTTTCATGTTCAGTGTTTGTAGGGTACACATTTGGCACCGGCTCATCTTGTAGGGTGCGCTCTCATAGCACAGAAAAAGTCAACCGCTGGGGGAATAATGGGCCACGAAGTCAACTGGTGCACAGTGCACACCCTACAAACTGACGCGCCTGGGGGCTAGAAACCCGGTTTCTACGAGATTTTGCAACGAGTTACGAGAAATTTTCCTAGAAACCCGGTTTCTGAAATCGGCGGTGGGGGCTAGAAACCGGGTTTCTACGAGATTTTGCAACGAGTTACGAGAAATTTTCCTAGAAACCCGGTTTCTGAAATCGGCGTGCGTCAGCCGTAATTTTGCCACTCTCTCCCTCGAACATAACAGACAATCTCTCGCTTAGCAGTAGCTGTTAATTACTCCCACTCTCACACTCTCCCACCCTCTCTACTTCTCGGCCGGCCACGGAATCATCGGATCTTGAGCTAACCGCTTAGAAACTGCAACAGCACCGTAACGGTTGAGGTGGCTGGGGTCAGAAAAAGATTCCCGCGCCTCGGGCCACAATAAACTATTATCTCGGAAAATTAGCTCGGTTTGACCTGCGAGTTGTTGCATATATTGCCGGAATTCTTGTTCATAACCTGTCCGCACTGGGTCTAAATAATCGACCGTGAGAGGCATATTCACAAACACCAGATTGATGTTGCGAACTTTGGTAAATTCGATCATGTTTTTGAGTGCTACAGTTTGTTCTCCTGCCAATTTAAAATCTTGATAGTCGGAGTCGTAATAGCCAGATACTTTTGGGTGCTTTTGAAAGTAAGTATCGGGATTGAAGCGGATGTCGATCGGCAAAAAGCCGTTTGGTTGAAAGTCGCTGAGTGCTTTACCCTCAGCCATTGGCTGGGCGTTTTCAGTTGTTTGTTTGTCGCTGGCTGCGGTTTGGGGGCTGGCGGTTACAGCAGGGGCTGATGGATTCGCCAGCGATCGCAAAAATCCTTTAAGCCGATCGCGGTTTTTGTAAGTTGCAGAACCATCAACCAACTTTTGACTCAGCAGTTGCTGAATCTTAACTTGACTTTGTTCCAAATTGTGCACCAATTCAGTAGCTGTCGCCACCGGATTGTTGACACCGCTGGGCGATGTTGGGGATTCTAATTGATTGGTGCGGATCAGAAAACTGCCCCGGGCCAATTGCCTGTAACCTTCGGAAGAAGCGATCGCACTAAAAGTCAAATCAGGCCGCCCGCTGTTGAGAGCTCTCGCCCCGTCCGCCAAAACTAGCAATTTCGGCAATTGTTGCGGCGGCAAAATCCGGCGGACGATCGAATCTACCACTTGCAGAGTAGCTCCGTTGACTCCAAAATTGTATGCCTTCAGCCCCGGATAGCCCCCAGCCGCCAAAGCCGTTTCCAAAACCGCCGGGTCGATGCCCCGCAGCGCCCTCGAACTCCCCACAATTAAAATATCCGGCGGTTTTTTGTGCTGGCGGATGTACTCTTGGTAGCGCGCAATCTGTTCGTCAAGCTGCTCGCTCCTCAAAGTCGGGAACACGGGAGCAACAGAAACATCAGCTACAGGAACGCTAGTATTTCCCGGTTTGGTAAACCCAGAGCCGTTAAAAGCCTGTTCCCGGTTCCCTTCAGGCGATGGCTGCAAGGGAATTTGAGGCAAATTCACCTCCGCCGAAGCAGGTTCCGGTTGCGGGGATTCCGGGCTCGTTACAGAGGCTTGAGCCTCGCTCAGAGGCTTGGGGGATGAATTTTGACAATTTGGGCCACTGCAAACTTCCGAGGCGCTAGGAGCTTGACTGACCGTCGCAGATTTCAGAAATAGACCTAGGAACCAATCGGTATTGAAAGTCAGCAGACAGCCAGCGATCAGCCAAATCAAGGCCATTCCCGCCGCGCGATCGGCTCTCACGCCGCCCGGGGCCTGGGCCGAAGTTGACAAACCCTCGTTGGGAACAAACAAACCCGAAGCCACAAGCGGTTGCACCGCAGCATGAACTAACTGCTCGCCCAGCTTGTAGCCGGGGAGTCTGATTTTGAAGCCGCGGCGCGGGCCGTCTACAGCCGGAGCATCGAACACCAGATTCTCGCCCAAACCCGAAAAATTCCCCTCCTCGGTTGCCGCAAACTCCGGCACCGATTCCTGGGTCAGCACAGCTAGTTGCGAACTCGCGGGTACTGGGGCCTGTGATTCCAGGTCAACCGCCGTTCTGAGGTCGATTCCGTAGCGCCACAGGGGCAGTTTCTGGCCGGCGCGCCGTCCGTAGACTCGCACCCCATCCACTCCGGGAATTTGTAACTGTCGCAAGAATTTAGCCACCGGCGGCCCTACCTTCGACTGAGAAGGGCAAGTCAGAGCTTCAGTCATGACGTGCAGCACGTTGGCTTTGTGTAGCGCCACAGCCCGAATCCCCCCAGTTTCCAGCTTGCGGTTGAGATTGGGATTGAGGAACCTGTCGAGCAAAAAAGTTAAGGCTAATTGGTCGCCTGCGGCTGCCAATATTCTGGGGCTCGCAGCTAACTCGGGGTGGTGGGCTGCCGCCAAGTCTACCCAGTCGATCCACACGGGTGACTCGGGCTCTGTCTTGCTGTCGGTGAGGGGTTCTACGCCGTAGATTGTAGCTGCGCGGATGCCTTGGGGCGCGAAGGAGGCAAGCATTGGGGCGATCGCGTCGGTGGTTTGCTGCTTGTCGGGGTATTCTTGCCGTTTGGATTTTTGTCCTTTGTTGGCAGTTTTACTGCAAAACAGGTGCAGCGTTGCTTCTTTGAGGGTGGCCCGCACTTCGACTTTCGATGCTGCCAAGTTTTGATTCAGCAGTTTGGCGATCGCAGGTACATCTCCCCAGCGCGCCCATTCCTTGAGAATTGTGTCCGGCGCAGTCAAATCCACTCGCAGCACCCAGTCCGGTTTTGCTTCGCCTGCAACTTGGCTGCCGATTACTGCTGCGGCGAAATCCTCTAGTTGCAGTTTCCGCAGCCTGCTGGCGATCGGTTCTGCCAGCAAGGAGGGATCGGGGCTGTAAGCTGACTCGCACAGCACCAGCAGCCTGCGCTCCTTCTGCTTGGGCTTGAGATTTTCCGGCGCATCGGCGCTAGTTTCACCCCTGCTTTTGACTTCTTTTTCGCGAATGCTGACTTTTACGGAAACTCCCATTGGCCCGAGGATTTCGCTGAGATAGCTGGCGATCGCATCTGGATAGCCCATGCGCGCCAAAGTTTCTGGCGAAACTGCTAGGGTGCCACCGCCACCGCTGTCGCCCGAGCCGGATTTGGGGGATGGAATCACAGCCACACCGCCGCCAACTGCTTTTTTCTGGTGAATTTTTTCCGGCTCGCGGGGCGAAATTGGGGGACTGAAAGCTTCCCGCACGGGCGTTGTGTCGATCGTCACCTGGGAAGTTTCAAAAACTTCTGGGTATTCAATGCGCTCGGCGATGGGGATACTTGCGTCGGCGGCGTCAAAATCCATTTCTTCCCGCACCTGCTGGAGATTTGCGGGGGTTTCTACCGGCACGGGTGTCTGTTTGAGTTTGCGGTTTTCGTTCTTAAATTTGGCAAAAAATCCGCCGCCTTTAGGATTTGCTGGCGGTTCGCTGTCGGGGGGAGTCGCTGGCGGCACTTCTGAAACTTGTGGTTTTGGTTTTGGTTCCGGTTGCTGTGGCTGTTGCTGTTTAGTGTTGCAATCGAGGCGAACTGTCCAGTCGTTTTGTCGGGAACCCAGTTTGCGGCCGCACAGAAATAACTGGTAAATTTTAGGTCGATCGGGCAACAGTCGCGTTAAATCAGTTTGTTCGATCGCCCGCATAAATCTCGCCGTCACCAATTCCTGAGACGGACACGCTGGCGCTTCGCACAAAATATGCAGGTGATTTCCGCGCAAGCGCGCTTGTACCTGCACTTCCCGAAGCCCTAAAGCGGATTGCGCCCACTGCGATGCGGGCGATCGATTATCTGGCAATATGCTCCCGTTCGCATTCAACATGGGACTTTAATTTTCGTCAAGGCTGGTTTTGTTTTCTAGAGATAGCACAGTTTACAGGTTTTACATACAAGTATTTTATTTACCGAGCCTAACCGTTTCGTCTGGTTTAACTCTTGGTGGAGAATGCGGACTCCTGCATCCCCTCGGCTGCGATCGTTGGAGAATAGTTTTTTTGATAGTACATCGACTGTATTTTGACACACGATCGGCCAAAGTTAAGCGAAGCAAGAAGTCCTGACTAATGACTAATGACTAATGACTAATGACTTCTGCTGTAAACTGGGGATACCGAATCACGCAGGAGAGATTTATGCCGTCGCCAAACCAAGACTTGCCCAAAAATCAAACACCTGAGAGTCCAAAGTTACCAGTTGCCTCAGATATTTTATTGAGCTTGGTTGCCTTACCCATGTTGGGCGGGTTGCTGGCGGCCAAAGCTGCTGCTGATTTTGTTGGCTCGATCGGCGTTGAAAGCGAAGAAGTCTTTCGGGGAGCGCGCCTCCCGGTGCTCAACTTTCCTCGATCGCACGACGAGAGCGCCCAAGAAAGCTAGAATGTATTTTTTTTACAGAAAAGCTTGACAATCGGTAAAAATCGTGCTAACAAAATTTGTCTTTGCTTTTAGCTTCTACATATAGCGGTTCTCAAGCGTGGTGAGGTATGCCCACGGAGGCCTATGCCCACGGAGGCCTATGCCCTATGCCGTTCGCGTACCTGATCTTTCTGAGAAAGGCTATAAGTGCCTTGTGGATCGCCCGCTTCACCTCAGATTAGTTTGAAAACAGCAGGGAAGGCTGCGCCCCTACTCCAAACCCTGGTTGTCATAAGTTATCCGCTTTTCGACAATCTGCAATCGCCAATCGAAAATTGTATAAGATGTCTCAAATTTGACTGCAAACAAAAGTGTTTTAGGTGAAACTAAACCATACAATCTTCTTGACACCCGCAGCTATTGAGGAACAGCCCGATGAGTTCAGTCCTCCAGTCTTCAGAACAGGCTATTGATGCAACATCTATTCCCCATTCTGCCCCATACTCAAAATCCGACCTGTTTCTGCGCAATCGCCTCAAAGTAGTAGAGGACTTGTGGGAATCGGTGCTGCGACAGGAGTGCGGGCAGGAATTGGTAGATTTGCTCCAACAAATGCGATCGGTCAATTCCGCCGAGGGACAAGCCACCCACTTTCGCGAGTCGAATGTCCTACAGCTAATCGAAAAACTCGACCTCAACGCCGCCATCCGCGCGGCGCGGGCTTTTGCACTGTATTTTCAGTTGATCAACATTGTCGAACAGCACTACGAACAGCGAGACCAACAGCTAGCTTATTCTGGCAGCAACGATGCTGGCGGACGAATGTTTTCTAAGCTGCCGGGACAAGCAACGGATGCGCCCGATCGCCCGCGACACCGGGAAGGCCCCGCCCAAACAGCTCTGAGCAAAGTAGACAGCAGCGAGGCGATCGCCAAAGACGCCGGCACATTTCACCAACTGTTCCCGATGCTGCTGCGCTTAAACGTGCCCAGCCAGCAAATCCAGCGCTTGATCGATCAGTTAGACATCCGCTTAGTATTCACCGCTCACCCCACGGAAATTGTCCGCAACACGATCCGCACCAAGCAGCGGCGGATGGCGAAAATTCTCCAAAAGCTAGACCAAGTTGACGAGAAATTTCAGGTACTGGGGGCCGAAACTGAAAGCCCCTACCCGGTGTCTTCCTGGGAAGCTGCGGCCCTGCAAGAGCAACTGATGGAAGAAATTCGCCTCTGGTGGCGCACTGACGAGCTGCACCAGTTCAAGCCGACGGTGCTAGATGAGGTAGAGTACACCCTGCACTACTTCGATGAAGTGCTGTTTGATGCGATTCCCGAACTCTACCAGCGCTTAAAGCAAGCTCTACACGCTTCTTACCCTTACCTGAAACCGCCGAGTTACAATTTTTGCAAGTTCGGTTCTTGGGTAGGTTCCGACAGAGATGGCAATCCTTCTGTGACTCCGAAAGTTACTTGGCAAACTGCTTGCTATCAACGCCATTTAGTGCTGTGCAAGTACATTAATGCGGTGAAGCGGTTGAACGAACTTTTGAGTTTGTCGCTGCACTGGAGCGACGTATTGCCAGAATTGCTGGAATCTCTCGATCGCGACAAATCGGAATTTCCCGAGGTTTACGAACAGTGGGCGATCCGCTACCGCCAAGAACCCTATCGCTTGAAACTGGCCTACGTGCTCCAGCGGCTGGAAAATACGCGCGATCGCAACTGGCGGCTCTACAAAGGAGACGAGTTGCAGCGGGAGCGCGAGGCTCTCTCAGAACATCCCGGAATGACCGGCCTTTATCGATCGGGCGCTGAATTTTTGGCCGAGTTGCAGCTCATCGAGCACAATTTAGTCGAAACAGGTTTGAGCTGTCGCGACTTGGAAAATCTGCTCTGTCAAGTAGAAATTTACGGATTTAACTTGGCTTACCTAGATATCCGCCAAGAGTCAACAGTACACTCCGACGCTTTGAGCGAAATTGCAGAATACTTGCAAATTTTGCCCAAGTCTTATAACGAGATGTCGGAAGGCGATCGCATTATTTGGCTCGCAACTGAACTGCAAACTCGCCGCCCTTTAATTCCCGCAGAATTGCCCTTCTCTCCCAAAACTTGCGAGACGATTAATACCTTCCGCATATTGCGGCAAATGCACCAGGAATTCGGCCCGGAAATTTGCGAAACTTACGTGATCAGCATGACCCACCATGTCAGCGATATGCTGGCGGTTTTGCTGTTAGCAAAAGAATCAGGACTTTACGATCCAGCAACCGGAATTAGCAGCATTCAAGTAGTTCCTCTGTTTGAAACAGTGGAAGATTTGAAAAAAGCGCCGGAAGTAATGCAGCAGATATTTGAACTGCCGCTTTATGGGGCTTTGCTAAGCGGAGGATACGCGCAGGAAATAGCGAAAAAAAGCGAAAAAAATTCCCAATCCACAATTCATAAGGTCAGATTGCAAGAGGTGATGCTGGGCTATTCGGACAGCAACAAAGATTCTGGTTTCCTCAGCAGCAATTGGGAAATTCAGAAAGCTCAAAAAGCTTTGCAAGTGGTTGCGGAAAACTACAATGTAGAGTTGCGGATTTTTCACGGCCGGGGCGGTTCGGTAGGGCGCGGCGGCGGGCCTGCTTACAAGGCGATCTTGGCTCAGCCCGGAAAGAGTATCAACGGGCGAATTAAGATTACCGAACAAGGGGAGGTTTTGGCTTCTAAATATTCTTTGCCGGAGTTGGCGCTTTACAATTTGGAAACTGTGGCGGCGGCGGTAATTCAAGCTAGTTTGCTGCACACTGGTTTTGACGGCATCGACCCTTGGAATGAGATTATGGAGGAGTTGTCGGTGAGATCGCGATCGCACTACCGTCATTTAATCTACGAACAGCCGGATTTAGTCGATTTCTTCCACCACGTTACCCCGATTCAAGAAATCAGCCAGTTGCAAATTAGTTCTCGCCCCGCCCGTCGCGGCGGCAAGAAAGACATCAGCGGTTTGCGGGCAATTCCGTGGGTGTTTAGCTGGACTCAAAGCCGCTTTTTGCTGCCTTCTTGGTACGGTGTCGGCACAGCTTTGCAAGAGTTTTTGCTGGAGGAACCAGAAGAACATTTAAAACTTTTGCAGTATTTCTACTTGAAATGGCCGTTTTTTAAAATGGTAATTTCCAAGGTGGAAATGACTTTATCGAAGGTAGATTTGCAGATTGCAGAACACTACGTGCGGGAGTTGGCTTTGCCTGCTGACAAGGAGCGTTTTCAGGCTTTGTTCGAGCAAATGGCTGCCGAATTTTACTTGATTCGGGATTTGGTTTTAACTATTACCGGACACCAGAGTTTGTTGGACGGCGATCCGTCGCTTCAGCGATCCGTGCAGTTGCGAAATGCCACGATTGTGCCTTTGGGTTTGTTGCAGGTTTCGCTGCTAAAACGCTTGCGGCAGCACGGTACTGGCAGCGTTCCGGGGGTGATTCACTCGCGTTACAGCAAGGGTGAATTGTTGCGGGGAGCTCTGTTGACGATTAATGGTATTGCCGCGGGGATGCGGAATACGGGTTGATGGTTTTGAGTTTTTAAGTAGTAGGGTGCGCATTGCGCACCCGAAGAATGGTAAGGTGCGCATTGCGGTGAAATCTTTGATTTTATTAACTCTTCCTTCTTCCTTCTTCCTGATGACTAATGACTACTGACTACTGACTTCTTCCTTCTGCTATATAGCGGTTCTCAAGCGTGGTGAGGAGAGCCTCATGCCCTATGCCCTATGCCCTATGCCCTGTTTGGCCCATGCCGGATAGTACCTCATCTTTCTGAGAAAGGCTATATGTCTAAACGCAAACAGTCTCAAGGTTGTCGCCCGATAGTGCGGCGCACTTTTTTATTTTTAATCGGCATAGCTTTGGCGCGGGTGTTGGCTGACTATTTTGCGATCGCCCAAAACCGAAATAATTTCTTAACTCTCGCGGGTCAAATGTGGCAAAAGTCCCTCGCTTTTTTATCAAAACAACAATCAAATCAAACTCCTCTACCTCTACCCAAAAATCCTGTTGTCAAAATACAGAAAAATCCTCAAACTCTGCCCAACAATCCCATCGTCAAAGCCCAGGAAACCACTCAACCAAACGCCAAAAATCCTCCTGCGGTGCAGTCTCAACCTCAAATTATCAGACGTTCCGCCAATCAAGCAAAACCCGTACAAGTCAGCAGTAAAACTGTAGCTGGCGCCAGTTTTTATCTCACAACTATTGACCTCGCAGACCCGGAAATTTATATCACAATTGGGTTAGCTAATGATGCAGCTTTAGCAAATAATTCTCAAGTAACACACGGCGACGAACCTTTTGAAAATATGGTAGCGCGTTACCGGGCTGCTGTTGTTGCGAACGGGACTTTTTTTGGTAAAGATGACCAGAAAGCTGTGCTAGGTAATATGGTGGCTGCTGGTAAGTTTCTCAAATACAGCCGCTGGGAAAATTACGGTACGACTTTGGGAATTAAAGCGGGAAATCAATTGGAAATGGTGACAGCTAGAATCGAAGGTAAGCCGGATTGGAGTCAACATTGGTTTTCTCTGACTTGCGGGCCGAGATTGGTGAAGCAGGGGAAAGTTTGGCTGTCTCCTTTGTCGGAAGGATTTAAGGATTCTCACGTTTTGGGCGTGGGTTCGAGAACGGCGATCGGGTTTCCGGCTTCGAGGGATAAATTATTTTTGGTGACTTTTCTTGATAGTTTGTCTTTGGAAGCTGAAGCTAAAGTTATGCGGGCTATCGGCTGTTTTGAAGCGATGAATTTGGACGGGGGCGCTTCGGTGGGTTTGGCTCATCGAGGGCAGATTTTATTGCCGCCGGGACGGAATTTGACGAATGTGCTGGCTGTTTACGATCGCGAATATCCGGCTCCCGCTCAATTAAAGCAGTCTTGGGAACGCTTTCAAAAGGGCGATCGACCAACGCCGGACAAATCAGTATTTTTTGACTGAATTCGCAATTGCTATAATATGACATAAGCTTTTGCAGGCAAAGATTATGACAGCAACAAAAGAAAAAACCTGGACAGTCGAACAATATCATCGGATGATTGAAGCTGGCATTCTCACTGAAGGTGATAAGATTGAATTGCTAGATGGGAGAATTGTTGAAATGAGTCCTCAAACACCGCTCCATGCTGGCACAACCCAGCGCAGCGATCGATATCTACAACACCTGCTAAGAGATTTAGCAGAAATTCGCGCGCAGTTGCCAATTACTTTAGCGACTTCGGAACCAGAACCAGATATAGCAGTTGTTCGTATCGATCCGGGCGCTTATGGCGACCATCACCCAAACCCTAGCGAAATCTTGCTGTTAATTGAAGTTTCCTACTCGACATTACAAATTGACCGCCGGGAAAAAGCTCTGATTTATGCTAGAGCAAATATTGCTGAATATTGGATTTTAGATGTAGCTGCGCGCGAGGCATATATTTACCGGAATCCTACGCCGGGAGGCTATCAATCTGAGATAGTTGTTGCAGATAATGCTGTGATTAGAATGCTAGCTTTTCCTGAAATTGAAATTAGTTTTTCAGAACTATTTTTGCCTGTTTAGTTTGTGTTTCAGCTTTAACCGCAGATGGAGCCGATAAACGCAGATGGACGCAGATAAAGAGTTAGAACAAAGAAGAAGTTGTTATTCGGCGGTGGCGACAGCTTACAATCGAGTCAGACCTCGGTATCCGGTGGATTTGATTCAACGCGCGATCGAATTAGCTCAGCTTCCTCCCAAAGCAAAGATTCTGGAAATAGGATGCGGCCCGGGAATTGCTACCGTAGAATTTGCTAGGCGCGGCTTTTCAATGGTTTGTGTTGAACCGAGCTTACAAATGTGTCAATTCGCGCAGCAAAATTGCGCTGAGTATCCAAATGTTGAAATTCAAAATACTAGCTTTGAAGAATGGGATTTACAAACGGACAGTTTTGATGCAGTTTTAGCAGCAACTTCATTTCACTGGATACCGCCAGAGATTGCTTGCCCAAAAGTGGCTGATGCTTTGCGAGACAATTGCCCTTTAATTTTGTTGTGGAATGTAGTGCCGTCGCCGAGATATGAGGTGTTTCAAGTATTAAAGGAAGTGTATCAAAATTTTGTTCCATCTTTGGCAAAATATGAACGTATAGAACAGGATAAATTAAATTTACAAGCAATCAACCAAACAGTCATTGATTCGGGTCGTTTTCAGAAATTAATTTCCGATGAATTTGGGTATAATATAACTTACAATACTGATGATTATCTAATGCTTTTGAGTACGCTTTCTCCTTATATAGCGCTGGAGGCGGAAGCGAGAAATGCTTTATTTGCAGGGTTGAGAGCAAAGATAGAGCAAGAGTTGGGAGGAGCGATCACTTTAGAACATTTGTGTACTTTTGAGATTATGGAAAAGACGGTTGAGGACGAATGAGTTAAGGAGTTTTGGTGTTTGTGAGCTTTAGTGCTGGAGTTATTCAGCAAGGTATGGTGGATAAGTCCTGTGTTCGCTACGGGGAGTTTTCCCACTCGGCGGTAAGCTTGCGGAAATTGTATTGAGACGCGCCGGGGTGACAAGTAACGCAACTGCTGATATTTGCGGGTTGTGGCAGTTTTACTCTGGGGTGCAGAGCTTTGAAATAGCGAGAGCTGGCCGCTCGGTAGGCGAGTTCTTCGTCTTTGGCTTGAGGACGCGAATAAGTTTGCAGGTAGTTCCACACTAGCAGCCGGGGCGGGTCTACTAGGAGTTTGATGGTTTGTCCGTAGTGTTGGGGATCTTGCAGCAAGCGGCGCCAGGTTTCGGTTGGCAATACTTGTGGCGGTAAACCGATGTGACAGGTGGCGCAGTTTTCTAGGTACAGTTGCTGTCCGAGTTGGTAGCGTTCGGGGATGCGATCGACAGTGCCATTATCTTCGATTGCAGACACTTGAGCCAGTCGCGCCGGAGTGTTGGAGCCAGCAGTCTGCGCTGCTACCCATCCGCCTCCAGTACAACAGGTAATTATCAATATCAGCAAGGTTAAATATAGCCCCCGCAAGCCACGAGAGCGACGCTTGGGGGGTTTTTTGTGGTTCATTGTAAGTCGGCCTTCTGGCTGCTAATTTCTGCGGTCTGGAGGCGGTTTTTTCGCAGCCCGCATGGATTTGTTTTCTAAATCACTGGTATGCTCATGCCTTCGCGGGCCAAGCACCCATTGGCGAAAACTGCCTGCACCTCTGCTTCGACGCGATCGAGAAAATTGTCGTCGTGACCCGGATCGTGGTGAAACATCACGATCTTTTTGACTCCAGCAGCTTTCGCTATTTCTACTCCTGCTTGCCAAGTCGAGTGTCCCCAGCCGACTTTCGGGGTTTTGAAGTTGTAATATTCTTCGTTGGTGTAGTTGGCGTCGTAAATCAGCACGTCGGCGTCGCGGGCTAGGTGTACCACATTCTCGTCCAAGCGATCGGGAAAATGTTCTGTATCAGTGCAGTAGACGGCAGTGTGTCCCTCCCAGGTGACTCGATATCCGATCGCAGTGTTGGGATGGTTGAGCAGTGCCGTTTCTATTTTCACATCGTCGAGTTCGACAATATCGCCCGGAGTCAAATCGTTGAATTTGAGATCTGACTGCATCACCTGAATCGGGACTGGAAAATTGGGGTGCAGCATTTGGTCGGCAAGACGCTGTTTGATTGTAGTGCCGTTCGGGGCGATCGCTCCGTAAATGTGAAAGCAGTTACCCGGGATAAAAGCAGGAGTAAAGAACGGGAAGCCTTGAATGTGATCCCAGTGAGTGTGACTGAAAAACATATGAGCTTCCAGCGGCATTTGTCCCAGCAGGTTGAGGCCCAGAACTCGCAAACCGGTGCCGCCGTCAAAAATCAGGCGTTTTTTACCCAAACGCATTTCTACGCAAGAGGTGTTGCCTCCGTAGCGAATTGTTTTGGTGCCGGGGGTAGCGATGCTGCCCCGAACGCCCCAAAACTGAACGACAAACTCGGTCAAAGGACTATTTTCCATAGTGGCTTTCTGAGCGGAAGGCTGTGGATTGGCTGGAGATGGTGCGGAATCTGGCATCTTTTTTAGCTTTGGGCGCAGGAACTTGGCAGTTGAGATCTTAGTTTTTAGTTTTTAGTTTTTAGTTTTTAGCAATCTGTACTATAAAAAGCTAGTTCGGGAAATTACCGAGTTACCCAACCAGGAAATCTGACTTACCGAACACTTTGGCTATTAGAAGCCTAAACCGTAACGGGCTCGTTGGTGTAGCAGATGTCATGCTTGAGAGATTAATTTTTGCCGCAAGCAGGCTGCCCGGCGTGTTCTGTGTTCTCAGATTTAAGATAGCGTTGATGTCTGTGTTTGGGTAAAATTTCCTCAAACGTAGAACGCATTCCCGTGCGTGCTGAGAATTTGGGCTTAATCTTATTCTATCAGTAGTATTTTTTTCAAGGTTGCTGCCGGGGTGGCTGTGTGAGGAATGCGGTCGGGTAACTCCGCATTCACCTATGATTTTAGATTCTAGCCACCCGCTCCTCGACTGCACGTCCTAGACGTGCAGGGGTCGCCTTAAGTTCGACCGCCTGAATTTTTAGTTGGGTTGCAGTCGAGGAGTCCGGCGCAGTTCGGCTTATTTGCGATCGGCTGCGATGCACTTTTCTACTAGCGGCATTACTTGATCGAAATCTTGCCAACCCAGAATTTCGGTCACTTTTTTCTCCAAATTTTTGTAGGTTCTAAAAAATTCGGCTATTTCGTCCAAGCGGTGGGGAGCTACGTCTTTGAGAGACTTGACGTGAGCGTAACGGGGGTCTTTGTCGGGAACGCACAGCAGTTTTTCGTCCCTGTCGCCTCCGTCGATCATTTCCAGCATTCCGATCGGGCGGGCCGCGATTATGCACCCTGGAAATGTGGGCTCATCCATCATCACCATAGCGTCGAGCGGGTCGCCGTCGTCGCCCAAGGTATTGGGTATGAAGCCGTAGTCGCACGGATATTGGACTGAGGAAGAAAGCACTCGATCGAGAGCAAAGGCTTGTAACTCTTTATCAAACTCGTATTTGTTTTTGCTACCGGCGGTAATTTCGATGAGGACGTTGAGCAGTCCTGGTTTCGGCTGTGCCGGAATTAGCGATAAGTCCACAACAATATCTCCAAGTTAACAGGTGATCGGGATGAGTGCTACTTGCCAAATCCCTTTGATAGCATTTTACGGGCGATCGGGCGATCGGCTGCATAAAGCTCTCCCCCAAGTCCATGAAGTACACCCCTCCAAACCCAGGGCAACCACAGGGGGGGGGGTTGCCCCTACGAAACCGGGTTTCTAATACCTGATATTTTGCACGATTCTCAGTAAGTCCCAAGAAACCGGGTTTCTGAACGAAGAATATGGGTCCCGATCCAGAGTCTTTGCCAGAAACCCGGTTTCTGACATTGGTGCCTGATGTCAGCAATACCGAACCTACCTGAAAACTGCTGTAATATAAGTTCTGTAAGCATTATGTCTGGGTTATTTGGAATTTTAATCCCAACCACTGGCTGAGCTCTGTGGCCAGCCACTCGATTTCTGATTCGCTCAGTCCCTGCTTTGCTCCTAGTTGATATTTTAGATCGCCCCCTTGAACGTTCGCCCCAACAACTGTGAATTTTTTCTGCTGCATATAGTCCCTAGAATATTCAACTTCTTCAATTTCCACATAGGAAATGTCCTGTCTGCGGGTCGATCGAGCATAAGGCCATTTCAACCCCAGCAGGTGGCTGCTATAGGAGATTTGCTGCCGATCGATTACCAGATGCAATTCCCGAAATAGTGCAAAGAGAAACATTACTCCACACGCCACTAAAAAAAATCCTACTATCAGCAGCCAAGATAGCGGGAGTAAATCGTAATCATTTTTCATCCACAATGCCAGACTCCCAGCAACCGCAGCCGTAAACAGAGAAATTAAACCAAAACCGGCTCCCTTTGGCGGAATTACAATTTCTATAAACTCCGAATTTTTTGTTAATTCAATCTCGCTGCCTAGCGGCTGCACTGGCATAATACTTTTGTCGATCGGGCGGGGATTTTTGAGAGTTCGCAATGCTTCCCCAGCCGAAGATAACCGCTTAGACAAACTCGGTTCTGTCATCCACTCCAGCCAATCAATTAAGTTAGGATTGAGAAGGGTTGTTCTATCGGCAAATTTAATTCTGAAATCCTGCTGCGAAAGTTCAGTGGGATGCAAACCCGTTACTAAATAAATTAAAGTTGCACCTAAACCATACAAATCCGAAGCTGGAACTGCTCGCCCGCCAAATTGTTCCGGTGCCATATATCCATAAGTTCCGACTACTGTAATCGTACCGCCAAATTTTGCAGCTTGGTTCTGCACGGAACCAAAATCAACTAAATAAACTTGTCCGACAGTGTGACCGGATCTGTTGTCCAGTAAAATATTGCTGGGTTTAATATCGCGGTGAATGACAGGCGGATTGCACTGGTGCAAATAAATCAAAATTTCTAACAGCGATTTAGCTAATTCTTTTACGTCATTTTCGCTAAAAGTACGACCCGCTCGCAAATGCTCTTCTAAAGTTTTCCCCCCTACATAAGTCTGTACCAAGGCAAATCCTTTACTGTTTGGTTCGTCAATTTCCAGGTAATCGAGGTAGCGGGGAATTGCCGGGTGGGAAAGTGTTTTTAAAGTTTCCGCTTCCCGTTCAAATAGCTTGAGGTCTTGCCATTCAAAATCGCTGCCGAGGAATAGCTGTTTGATCACAACTAATTCTTGAGTTTCCAAATCGCGAGCCAGCAGTGTTTGGCGGCCGGTTTGTTTTCCCAATTGCCGCTGCAATTCATAACGTTCTGCTAATATTTTGCCAGTCATGTTTTTTTCCAAATATTCCTGAGTGTTAGCTACCTGCCGGCGGATTGTTTTTAGAATTGAGTTTAAATCCCGAGTTTAAAAACCTTTCCTTTCAATGTGAACCTGTATGCTGTTAACTGTCAACTGTTTAACTTGAATTTGAATTGATTAGTTCTCAATCCCGAAGAGTTAAGATTACACTTCACTTTTTTTTTGATACCACCTGGCAAAATGTTTGCTACTTATCCCCATTGACAATCCTGCAATTAGCGAGGGTGCAAAAACATAAAAAAGAAGTTTGGCGATCGAGGGTGTATAACTACTATAACCCATTGAATCAACAGCTCTTCCAACAAACAAGCTCGCCACGTCAAGCTTAATGAAGAAGCCGATGCTTGTTAAAGTGCAGATTCCAGTAGCTATCGCCATTAAAACCTGTCGGTGAAGTTTGGGATTAGCTAGGGGGAAAAAACACAATCGCGTCACAATTGCGATGATGATTCCGTTCTCCAATCCCAGCAGCAATCCGAGAAACATACCTACGATTCCTCCCGCAATTGTCCCCAGAATCGGCAACAGAAAGGTAGCGTAAATTGCTGCACAAGCTCCTACAGATAGAGTTCCTATCAAAGTGCTGCGCCCGATCGCATTCTCAAACAATTTAGCAGTATTCACGGTTTTTCCCTGCCTCATTGGTAGGGAATATTTATTTATTTGCTGTGGTTTTTCTAGAACTTCTTTGGCTATTTTGGCAGAAGTGGGACGGCGCTCTAAACTCGGATGCGTCATCCACTTCAGCCAACTGGTAAAACCGGGACTGAGTTGGGTGAATTGCTCAAATTCGATCTGCAAATCTTGCTGCGGCAAGTCGGCTGGATGCTGCTTGGTAATTAAGGCGATTAATGTTGCTCCCAAGCTGTACAAGTCGGAAGCGGGAACGGCTCTTCCACCAAATTGTTCTGGCGGCATATAGCCATAAGTTCCGACAACGGTGACTGTTTTCCCTTGTTGGGTTGCTAGGGTTTGAACTGCACCGAAATCGACTAGGTAGACTTCGCCGACGCTGTTGCCCGATCGATTTTTGAGTAAAATATTGCTGGGTTTAATGTCGCGGTGAATTACCGGGGGCTGTCGCTGGTGCAGGTAGGCGAGGATATCTAATAATGCTCTTGCTAATTGTTTGACTTCGTTTTCGCTGAAGGTGCGGCCGTCTGAAAGATATTCTTGTAGGGATTTGGCTTCGATGTAAGTCTGAACTAGGGCGAATCCTTTGCGGCTGGGTGTGTCGATTTCAAAGGAGTCTAGATATTGAGGAATTGCGGGATGGGATAGGGATTTTAAGGTTTCGACTTCTCGCTGGAACAGTTTTAAGTCTTCCCAGTTGAAATCGCTGCTGAATGAGAGGAGTTTGACTACTACTTGCTGTTGGGTTTTTAAGTCGCGGGCGAGTAAAGTTTGCCGTCCTGCTTGCTTGCCGAGTCGCCGATCGCACTGATAGCGATCGGCTAATATTTCTTTTGACAAATCGCCGATGTTTTGTCCGTTCATGTTCTCCTGCCCTAGAACCGATTAAACCTAGTTTAGTTGACAAAAGTGCAATAATCGGAAATGTTCGCGCTATGGCAAAAAAAAATTATGTCAAAGAGCAACTCCCTTTAATAGCCAGCGATCTCGCACAATAAAGACGCCCCTGAGTTAAGCTTGAATTTAATTTTGGATTTGCTGGTAAATTGACTGCACTACGTCGAGCAGGCTCAAAACTTGCTGCCATTCGGGAGCGTCGGGTTTGTAGCTTTTGGCACGGTGAGTTTTTAAGCTCTGGTGCAAGAGGTTCAGCAGCGCGTCTGGAGACTGCAAGGAACTCTCATCTTCATCTGTTGGGCTCTCGGGTGTATAGTCTTCTATGGTTTCTTTGATACTTTGTGCCTTATCTGCCAGACTCAAAGCTCTGCTCGCCAGGTTTTCCGGCATTTTTGGCCGTTCCGACAAAGACTCGCCGGTCAGTTCTTCGAGTAGTTGGCGGACTTGAGCCACCCATTCGAGATCGTTTACTGAAAAGGAATCTGATTTAAATGCGTGTCCCTGGGGTCTTGGCGGAATGCTTTGTAATTTCTGGATCAGGGGAAGAGACTTTTGAGTGATGTTTTCGGGGATTCTGGGGATATCTGACAGCGAGCTGCGAGCAATCTCTAGCAATAGTTGGTAAACCTGATCTACCCACTCAATATCTCCCGATTGCGAATTCCAATTATCCATAACTGACGCTAGTAGTTTTTTATATCTAAGACTAGAACTTTGACTATCTGCTGAAAGCAAGCTGCTGAAAGCGGGCCGCCAATGCTATTAAGGCTTACGGGCGCGGGGTCAAAAATCCGGTTTCTGAGCGGATATTTTGTCGCGTTTCCCCAAGATTTTTTTCATAAACTGGGTAATCCTGGCGCAAGTCCTAACTATTTTTTCAGCTCTTCTGAAAGTTGAAGTGCTTTGTTTGTTGTCGATCTCGCGATCGCCAAACGCGGGCCGCAATGGCGATCGCGAGGCTTTGCCAAGTCTAAGTCCGGTCATCTAACAATCATACCTGTTGAAGCTATTTAAAATTGGCTCTACAGGATATTAAGGTTAATTGGTCGGAGGGGAGGGGGAGGCGCACCCCGATCGCGATCGCCCCTCGCCCGCCCCCCGGTTGTCGTCGCTGCTATTTGTCGGTGAGATTCCACACGCCGTCCCAGTTTAGTACGTCTGAAGGGCGGTGTTGAAATAGCTTGCAGCGATCGACGTGCAATTTAGCTGCCTTGTTTTTGGGGTCAACTTCCAGAACGAGGTTAAATTCGCGTTCGGCGTCTCTAAAGGCTTGCTTGGCTTTTGGTTCTAAAGCTTTCTTAAACTCGCTGAGGAGTTTTTTGACGCGATCGAGTCCCAGGTTTTCAAATTCCTCATCTAACATTTCTGTAACTGTCTCAGAAGCCCGACTTTTAATTTTCGCCTGCAATAGCTGCCTGATCTCTGCGGGTTTCAGTCTCTTGATTTTGGGATTTGATGGATTTAAGATGTCTGCTTCCAACAGTTTTTTAACTTCGCCCTCTTGCAAGTTTTTAACCTCGTCTGCTGATAGCTGCTTGATTTTTGCTTGCAGCAGCATTTTGGCTTCGTCTTCCGAGAGGTTTTTGATGCCTTCCAATTTCAGCAGTTGGATTTCTGGCTGCAACAGCACGATCAGTTTGTCGGCTTCTGACAGGTTTTTCGGGTCGTACTCTGACAGCTTTTTCAGTTGATATAACAGTTGCTTGAGTTCGTGTTCCAACTGTTGCTCGACATTGTAGGACAGTTTTTTAATCTCTGCCTCCGGCATTTGCGCCACATCATCTAAGATGTTTTTCACCTCACTTTCTGAGAGTCTTTGGGCTACTGGTGTTTTGTAATGTTCGCGGGCCTTGTTGTAATGTTCGACAATTTGTTGCTGTATTTCGGTTAGTGACTTGCCAATTGGCGAGTGTCCCTCGCGGATGCCGACGAGTTCGTAAACGATGACAGGTTCGCTTTTGCCTTTGACGGTAATAAAGTCGAGTTCTCGCACGTAAAGCCGATCGGCATAATCTCTGTAAGTATTGTCGCTGATAATCAAATCGGTGCCGTACTGCTTGCTGGCGCCTTCTAAGCGAGAGGCGAGGTTTACGCCGTCGCCTATAGAAGTCAATTCCATGCGTTTGCTTGAGCCGATGTTGCCGCTGACAACTTCATCCGAGTGTACGCCCATACCGATGCCGATCGGCAGTTCGCCATTTGCGATCCGATCTTGATTGAACTCTGTCAGTTTTTCCCGCATTTTCACTGCTGTTTGCATCGCGCACCAAGCATGATCCTCTAGGGGCGCCGGAGAGCCGAAGACTGCCATCAGAGCATCGCCGATGTATTTGTCGAGAGTACCCCCGTACTCGAATACGACATCTACCATTACTTCAAAATATTTGTTGAGCATCACCACCACTTCTTCGGCTTGCAATTTTTCCGTAAGTGTGGTATAGCCGCGAATATCTGAGAACAGCACCGAAACGTTTTTGCGCTTGCCGCCCAATCCTGTATCCCCTGAAGCTAAAAGCGCTTCGGCGACTTCTGGGGTCATGTAACGGTACATCAAGTTTTTGACTTGCTTGGCGCTGCTAATATCTTCCATGACCACTAACGCGCCGTTGACCTTGTTGGGGTCGGTAGCATCGGTCATTGAATTGATCGAGAGATTGATACTCTGCGATGCTCCTTCACAGGAGAGCAAAACTTGATCCGGGTAATACTGCTGGCGATCGTTATCGTCTTCGGGAGACAAAGACGCATCGAACCACTTGGCAAAATCGCCTTTTTCTAATTTAATTAACTCCCGCAAACATTGACCTTCGGCTAATTTGGCATCGCTAACACCCAGTAACTTTTTGGCACTGGGATTTGTCGCTACTATGTTCCCTTTTTTATCGGTAGAAATCACGCCGTTAGTCAGGGCGTGCAGCATATCTTTTTGTCTTTGTTCTTGCTGTTTGACTTCGGCAAACAGTTTGGCGTTTTGCAGGGCGACTCCTGCTTGGATGTTAAACGCCTTCATAAATTCCATGTCGTTGCGATTAAAACTCGCTTTCCACTGATCGGGGGCGTGCGGCCAATCTGCCGGGTTGTAGGGAGGGTAATCTCCCTGTCGTTTTTTGTTGACTAACTGTGTAACTCCAATCAATTTTTGGTCGGAGTTAAAAACTGGCATACACAGCATACTGCAAGTGCGATAGCCTGTTTTTTCGTCGGTTGCTCGGGCAACGGCGGCGCGGGGGTCGTCGTACACGTCAAATGGAATCAGCAGGGGTTCGCTGGATTGGGCAACGATGCCTGCAAAACCGGCGGTTCTGGGTATGCGAATTTCTTTAAGGTTGTCGCCGATCGGGATTTTTGTCCACAGTTCGTCTTTATCTTCGTCGATCAGCCACAGGGTGCTGCGATCGGCATTCATCAGTTCTTGGGCCTGATCCATCACCCTTTTTAGGGTATCTTCTAAGTCGAGACTGCTCTGAGAAAGAGCGGTGATGGCATTAATCAGCGCCGTGGCTGCCCGCTGTCTCTGAGTTGCTGCATAGAAAGATTTGGACGATTCTAGAATTAGGCGAATCGAGAGAGCAAATTCTGTAAAAATTTGTTCGTCTTCTTCAGTAAATCCCGCCCGGTCGATTTGTTCATCTAAAGTAGCGTAATTTTCGTGGTTCAGTTTTAGTTTATTAATCAGTTGAACGACTGCTACTAACTCTTTTGTTTCTTCATTAATCAGGGGCATTGCCAGCATTGTATAAGTGCGGTAGCCCGTTTTTTCATCGGTTTTTTTGGCGTTAGCCGATCGCGAGTCGTTGTAAAAATCGTAAGGGATGTTAACCACTTTTTTGTCTTGGGCTACTTCTCCGGCAATGCCTACGTGGGCGGGAACTCTGATTTCTAGGTTTTGGCCATTTTCGTCTTTAGCGACTCTCGCCCAGAGTTCATTTTTTTCGTCGTCTAATAAAAATATCGTGCTGCGAGCGGCATTGAGCAATTCCCCTGTTTTGAGGGTAATCGACTCCAACATCTCGTTGAGGATGGCATCAAATCCCTCGCTCTCCAGGATATTGTCGAGCATTCCCAGAGTTTGATTGACAACCTTAAGTTTGTCTTCTACTCCCTTAACTACTACTGTGAAACTTTGCTTATTTAGAGGGGCGAGAATGCTGGAAAAGTTTCCGTCGTACGAGATAATTGCAATGCTGCTAGAGGGAGTAGGGGGAGGGAGAGGGGGAAGAGGGGTAGGGGAAGAGTAGGGTTCCTGATGATGATTTTCACTGCCGACAACAGCGACATCAATCACGTCGCCGTAAGAAGAGTAATTAGTGGAAGATGCAGAAGAATTCATAGACCTTTACAGAAGCTTAAGTGTAAGGGTTAGTCTTTAAGCTAGAAGAGCGTGGAAGTTCATGTTTTGGGTAAGTCGCACCAGAATCAAGTATGTGTGAAACTGTTTGCCAGTTTACCGAACTCCGGCCACAGGGCCGCGTGAAATTCAGTTTGCCTTGCTGGTGGACTGCGGGTGGGACGGTAACGAGGCTGTGACATTGCTGCACTTTTTTTAGAGTTAGGGAATCCTGTTTAAATGGTTTATTAACTGATTTTGACATTATTGTGCCTGGTTGAAGTAGGTTCAGCCCTTCTGCTCGCCGATCGCCCGTAGAAACAGGAATGCGTGCTGCGCGACTGCTAAAAAAGCGATGGCATGGTGGAATTACGGGCAATTGTGACATCAGCAGTTGGTAATGATGTGTACCCTTCTCTACACAATTGTGGTTTTTAACTAGAATTTCTGTCAATTTTGCTGCTATAGGCTTTCATCCCGGGACTAAAGTCACGCGGCTTTCAGCTTTTTTTGTAAAATTTGGGGTTGCCATTTTTAGTGTAACCTCCGGTTCTCAAAAAACTCCGTCTTTTTGACCCCCCGATCGGCTAGAGGCTAGGATCGGTGTTTGAGGAACTGAGTTTAAGGGCGTTCAACCGTCGGCGATCCGTTGGAGCTTTGTTTGCAGTTTTGCGTATTGAAACTGTTTTTTTTTAACTTTCATACTTCCTTCAAACCCTGAATCAGATTTAAGAACACCCGGAGAGAGAGAGTCGGAACCCTAAAAGACTATTTTTGATTTGGGATTCGGGAGCAATTATGGTGGTGTCATAATTTGGCGGACTGAGTTTGCCGCAATCCGGCGGCTTCGACGAGCAGGGATTCGGCGAAGGCGATGGCTTCTGTGGCCGATCGCCCGCTGGCGAGTTGGGCGAGTTCTTCGCGCCGCTGCTGGCTGTTGAGGGCGGCAACTCTGACTACTGTGCGTTCGCTTGGTTCGGAGTTGGCTGCTTCGCCGATCGTTGCTTCTGCTTCAATTGTCTGTTTGTTGACGCGAAAATGACAATCAGCCATGGCGGCGATCAGCGGCTGGTGGGTGACGCAGAGCACTTGGTGTTTGTCGGACAGTTGATAGAGCTTTTTGGCGATCGCCCCGGCGACTCTCCCGGAGACTCCGGCGTCGATTTCGTCAAAAATTAGGGTTCCGGCGCTTTCGATTTGGGAAAAACAGGCTTTGATGGCGAGCAGAAAGCGGCTCATTTCTCCCCCGGAGGCGATCGCCCCTAAAGGTTGCAGAGGTTCGCCGGGATTGGGGCTGAAACAAAAGGCGATTTGGTCGGCACCGGTGGCGGTTGGGGTACAAGGCGAGATTGCGACTTGAAACTGCACTTTTTCCATTGCTAAGGGCTTGAGTTCTGCTACCAGGTGGGTTTCGAGTTGGAGGGCTGCGGAGCGCCGCAGGATCGTGAGGTGGCTGCAAGCGTCTTTTAATTGGTCTAATGCGGTCTGATATGCGAGTTCTAAGGCTTCCATTGACTCGCCTCCTTCTAAAAGTTCGTTCAGTTCGTTTTGAATGCTTTGATAGTAGGCGATCGCTTCCGAGAGCGGCCCATATTTGCGGCAAATTTGTTTGAGTTCACGAATCCGATCTTCTACTTCTTCGAGTCTTTCGGGATCTGCTTCTAATTGTTCGCCGTAGCTGCTAATTTGGCTGCTGGCTTCTGTGGCTTGAGCTAAAGCATCGCTGACCATTTCGAGGATGGGTTGTAATTGGACATCGTAGACGGCCATGTCGCTTAAAATTACTTCGGCTTTGCTCAACAAGTCGGCGGCTGAGGCGCTGTCGCCGTCGTTTTGGTAAAGAGCTTGGTGAACTTTGTAACTCTGCTGCTGCAATTCGACGATGTGGGTGAGCCGGATTGATTCTTGTTCTAGGTGTTCGAGTTCGCCGCCGTCTTCGATGTGGGCTTCGCTGAGTTCTCGAACTTGGTATTCTAACAAATCGAGTCTTTGCAGCCGCTGCTGTTCTGACTGACGCCTGCGCTTGAGGGCTGTTTTGGCGGTGCTCGCTCCCAGCCAGGCGCTGGTGATGGTCGATCGCGCTTCAGTTAAAGTTTTGCCGCCGTATAAGTCAAGCCATTCTCGTTGCAGGGTTTCTTGTCCGAGGTGGACGGTTTGGCCTTGGGCGGTAATTTCCACGAGCCGATCGCGCAGTTGCTCCATGAGCTGGCGGTTGACGAGAATTCCGTTCAAACGCGATCGGCTGCGAAGAGCACCGCTAGATACGTTAATTTCCCGGCTGCAAACCGCTAAATTTCCGTCTATGGGTTCGATTTCTTGCTCGCCCAGCCACAAAGCCGCGACTTTATCCAATTCAAAAGTAGCCTCCAATATTGCCCGTTTTGCTCCGGTGCGAATCGATCGGCGATCGACCTTCCCGCCCAAAACTGCATCGATCGCATCTAGGATAATCGATTTTCCAGCCCCGGTTTCCCCTGTAAATACGTTCAAACTCGGGCCAAAGTCTAGATCTAGGCGGTCAATTAGGGCAAAGTTTTCGATTCTGAGGGATATTAACATGGGGAATCGGGAATGGGTAATTGGGAATTGGGAATTGGGCGAAGCGAAGCGGAGGGATGGGGCATTGGGCATTGGGCGAAGCGAAGCGGAGGGATTGGGCATTGGTTCCTCCCCTATCGGGCGCGTCGAATTTCCCGAGTCCTCTTTTCATTTTTAACTAGAATACTTTTGATTTTGCCATTATCGATCGCGTCTTAACATCAATGCAAAATAAATTTCTGCTGCCCAACGCTTTTGGCGTCTTGGGTTTGGCAGTTGCGATCGCGCTTTGTAGAGAAACAAAAAAATCAAGCCGATCAGTTTAATTTGGCAATTTTAAGTTTGATTCAAAAAATTCGGCAAGCGAAAACTTTGGATTAAATAGATTTGTTGCAAGAAGAGTTATTTGAGATTTTTCAGCAGGTGATTGTGGATTTGGATGAAGCTCGGATTGATTCAGATTCTTTTCAATCTTTTACTTTTACTTGGGAAACTGCTATGAAAATTGCGCGCGATCGAGAAAAGATGTTGCGAGAGTTTCGGCTAGTTTCGGATAGTTTATGATTGATTATTATAGACATATAGCCTTTCCCAAAAAGATTCGCGGATGTTGTTGGGCTTGGGCCCTCTTGAAATTTGTTACATAGCAAGTTATGCACATAAGAGCTCCACTTACAGTCATACCTCATCTTTGGCTCGAACTGCTATAGATTCCTTCCCAGCACTCTTCAACCAGCGCTTGCTCATTGGTGTTTTGCAGGAAAGACTCAAGGTTGAAAGCGAAGGTGTTGGAGCGATCGCACTTGGGCAATGGTTTCAAAGTCGCGATCGTTGTGAATCAAAAGTAAATTGTTTTCCAGTGCGACTTGAGCAATACAGCAATCGATTGGGCTGCGAACGGTAAGCCCTTGGCGGCGCAAGTCATAGTAAATGCGGGCAGCCGCTTGCCAAGAATGAATTGTGAGCTCAACGTAATCTTGTGTTTCGAGGTAAGTAGAGAGGAGAGTCCATTCTTGCTCGTTTAGGCTACCTTGAAGCAATTCAAGCTGAGTAAGTCGGGTGAGTAAAACTTCACGATCAGCGATCAGAGTTTCAAGCTGTTGGCGAACTTGACCGCTGCGATCGCGGAAGACGCCGATCCAAACGGATGTATCAATCAGTAACATGACGAGTTTCGCGCAGGGCTTTGTGGTCGAAGTCTGGAGCAAACTGAATTTGTCCCGCGAGCTCTAGCAGGTTTTTCTTGCGGCGCGATCGCACAAGTTCTTGTAAAGCAAGTTTAATCAGTTCTTCTTGAGCGGTGAGGTTAGTGAGTAGCAGGGCTTCGTTGAGAAGGGATTCGTCGAGATTGAGGGTGATTTGCATTGGGTCGCTATTGGGAATTGGCTTTAGTCTAGTGTAGCTAACTTCCCACCTTTTTGAACTCACCGATCGCCTGTTGCTACTGCCCTCATACATCATACCTTCCTGGGAGTTCTACGTTCTGTTAGACTGCATCCTCTAGTAAAGCAGTTTCTTCATCATCCACTGTTTTAATTGCTTGACTGTCTTTTCTAGCAACACGAAAGAGCGATATAACGCAATCTACAATAATTTAGGTGAGACAAAACCTAAGTGTTTCCAAGCAGCCGCTGTGGCAATTCTGCCCCGACTTGTTCGCTGCAAAAATCCGATTTGCATTAAATACGGTTCATAAACATCCTCAATTGTTTGAGTATCTTCTCCTGTGGAAGCTGCGAGAGTTTCCAAACCAACAGGGCCGCCGTTAAAATTTTCGATCATTGCTGTCAAAAGACACCGATCTGTCCAATCCAAACCTAGCGGATCGACGTTGAACAATTCGAGGGCGACGGATGCAACTTCGGCGGTGATTGGCTTTAAATTTTTGACTTCGCTGTAGTCTCTAACTCGGCGCAGCAAACGGTTAGCAATCCTGGGTGTTCCGCGAGCTCGGCGGGCAATTTCTAAGGCTCCTTCTGGGGTGATTTTAGTGTCGAGAACTTGGGCGGTTCTTTGGACAATGAGGCTAAGTTCGTCTATTTCGTAGTAGCGCAATCTTTGGATTAAGCCGAAGCGATCGCGCAATGGAGCTGTTAGCGATCCAACTTTGGTAGTTGCGCCTACTAAGGTAAAGGGTTTCAGGGGAATGCTGCGGATTTTGGCGCTTTTTCCTTGACCGATCGTAATATCTAAACGGCAGTCTTCCATCGCTGGATAGAGGATTTCTTCTGTAACTTTAGATAAGCGGTGAATTTCGTCGATAAACAGCACGTCGCCTGCTTTGAGGTTGATCAGCAATCCGACAATATCTCGCGGTTTTTCTAGGGCGGGGGCTGTGGTGATTTTGCATTCTACTTCCATTTCTGCTGCTAAAATTAGCGACATTGTGGTTTTGCCCAACCCCGGCGGGCCGTACAGTAGCAGGTGATCCATGGGTTCGCCGCGGGATTTGGCTGCTGCAATTGCGATCGCCAAAACTTCTCTTAAGTCTTTTTGGCCGATGTATTCAGCTAACCGCTGGGGCCGGATTTTGTCTTCTTGTTTGCTGTTGATTTCGTCGGGTAGTTCTTGCGATTCTAGCAGGGATTCTGTCTGGGGTTTGGCTGCTTGTTTGCGGGGGGCTGGGGCTATGTCTTCGGGTAGATTTGGATCGGGAGGCTGTTGTTTGGATGAGATAATTGCCATATTTATTTGCGATCGAGCAGCGAGAATTGTTTACAATAGTCTTGATAATTACCGAGTATGTTTATGAGTATTCCATCTTCTTTATTAGCATCGGAAAGTATAACTTTTGAGGGGGCGATCGAGCTGACTCAATCTTTATTGTCGGAAATTGAGGCCGATCGACTTTCACAAGCCCAAATTGAGGAATCTGTTACATCTTTGGTGAAAACACAGAACGGTGCTAGGGGGTTTTTTGTCACCTATCTGACGACGGAGGATGGACGGGATGCAGATCGGCCGTCACCTGGAGTTACTGAGGCGCTGCGATCGGCTCCTGAGATCGTAGCAGAACTGCTGGTGAAAAATTTGGCGATGTCGGCGGCGATGGTTGTGTATCATTCGCGCCACCAAAGTGAGGAAATGGCTGCGGGTTCTGCTAGAGTTCAGGATCGATCGCGCAATTTAATTAAAATTCTGCAAATGCCGGCTTGTCAAACTATAGCGTCGCAAATGCTAGCAAGTTTGCAGAATTCCAGCGGCGAGTATGAGGAATTTTTTCAGCGGTGGGGCTACGACGATGAGCAAAAACTAGCGATCGGTTCGGCAGTGCGATCGGCGATCGGGTAAAATAACCTGCGACTTCCTGTGTCCGAGTGACAGATGCTTGCTGAAAGCGGCGGGGCTGTGGAATAATTGCGGTTTAGCAAAAGCTGCACAATTGTAGCTGGAGTTGATTTAGGTGTGAAGGTAGTGAACGAGGGCGAAAAAATTGCACAGATCGGTGAAAGGAGTTGCCCAAAAAGCCCGAAGAGCCCGCGGCAGGCGGCCGGCAAGCAGCCAGCGATGGGCGAAGCTCAATCTCCTGCTAACATTGGTGCGGCGGGACTTAGAAGCTCAATACAAAGGCTCGATTCTGGGCAATTTGTGGCCGCTGCTGAATCAGCTATCGCAATTGGTGATTTACACATACGTATTCTCGATCGTCCTCAAGGTCAAGCTTCAGCTTGCAGGTTTCCCCGAAAACAGCGACATTACCTTTGGAGTCTGGCTGTTTGCAGGTTTGCTGCCTTGGACTGCTTTCACCAGCGGTTTGATAAAATCGGGAGTATCGGTGGTGGGGCAGCCGAATTTAGTGAAAAAAGTGGTATTTCCCCTCGGTTTGCTGCCGCTAGTGCCGATTTTTACAGCTTTTATTGAAAGTTCTCTCGGTTTAGCAGCTTTGATTGTGATCGTAGCAGTGTCAACGCAAAAGCTCAACGCTACTTTACTTTTGCTGCCGCTGGTTTGGGTGCCTCAGCTTTTGATTACCGCCGGCTTGGGATATTTGACAGCGGGTTTGACTGTGTTTTTGCGAGACATTCCTCAGACTTTAGGTGTTATTCTAAATTTTTGGTTTTATCTGACGCCGATCGTCTATCCAGCATCCATCATCCCCGAAGAGTGGCGAGTATGGATATTTTGGTTGAATCCAATGGCCGCCATCTCAGAAGTTTACCGAGATCTGATACTGCTTGGAGAAGTCAAGCACTGGGGCGAATGGGGTGTCGCCACGCTGATTTCTGCTGCTATATTTTGGGGAGGTTTTGCCGTTTACCGGCGTTTGCGTCCCGCTTTTGCTGACGTGCTGTAAATTAGTTTCAGATCTCAAATCTCAAATCTCAAATCGATGGTGCTGTAAATATGTTTGAGAATTCAAGTCAATCTCAAATCCCCAATGGAAAATCTCAAGTCGATTGACTGCCGCCAATGACAGAAAATGTAATTTCACTAAAAAATGTTTCCAAATGCTTTAAGCGGTACGATCGTCCAGGAGACCGCTTAAAAGAAATTATTTACCCCAGCAAAAAACTCGCTGACGAATTTTGGGCCTTGCAGGACATCAATCTGGAAATTTCTCAGGGACAAACTCTGGGAATCGTCGGTCGCAACGGTTCGGGAAAAAGCACTCTTTTGCAAATAATTGTGGGCACCCTGACCCCTACCGCAGGAAGCGTCAATGTTAAAGGGCGAGTCTCAGCTTTGTTGGAACTCGGAAGCGGGTTTAACCCGGAATTTACCGGGCGGCAAAATGTATTTTTTAACGCTCAGTTACTGGGATTCAATCAAAAAGAAACTGAACAAAAGTTTGACGATATAGCTGCTTTTGCTGATATTGGAGATTTCATCGACCAGCCCGTTAAAACTTATTCTAGCGGTATGTTTGTCAGGCTGGCTTTTGCGGTTGCGACTAGCGTCGAGCCGGATATTTTGGTGGTTGACGAGGCGCTTTCTGTCGGCGACGAAGCTTTTCAGCGCAAGTGTTTTGCTCGCTTGCAAAGCATTCAGGAAGGTGGCGGCACGATTTTATTTGTGTCTCACGCTGCTACTTCTGTGGTGCAACTTTGTACCTCGGCGATTTTAATGGATAGCGGAGAATTGCTGCTCTCTCATACGCCGAAGGTGATAATTTCTAAGTATCAAAAGCTGATTTATGCCGAGCCGGACAAGGTGAGGGAGTTGAAGTCAGATATTCGAGTTCTCAACCAACTTACCAAGCAGGAAAGTGAAAACAATCTTCAGGATGCTCATTTAGAAACCACAAAGACAGAGGTTAAACCGGAGCAGTATGTCTCCAAAACCAAGGAATATTACGATGAATTTTACGATCCGGGGATGATACCGTCGAATACGGTGCGCTATCCGTCTCGCGGAGCGGAAATTATTAACCCTCGCATCGAGACGCTGAAGGGAACTGTGGTAAATCACTTGATTGGTCGTCAAGATTATGTTTACACTTACTCTGTCACTTTCTCGCGGTCAACTTCCAAAGTTAGGTTTGGAATGTTGATTAAAACGATTAGCGGTTTTGAGTTGGCTGGTGCTTCTTTGAAGGCTTCTACTCAGTCAGTTAGGTTTGTGGAAGCAGGAACGACAATTGTAGTTAAGTTTCAGTTTAAATGTTTGCTGAATCCCGGAGTTTATTTTTTGAATGCGGGGGTTGTGGGAACGGTAGATGGGGATTTAACTTATTTAGACCGCTGCGTTGATGTGGCGATGTTTAGAGTTCAGTCTTGTACTGAGTCCTGTGGTAACGGGATCGTTGACTTGCTGATCGAACCGTGTTTAACTGTTGTTAATTCTGATTCTCTGGTGCAAGAGGCGTCCACCGAAGCGATCTAAAATTCTGTGAAAATAATGAGCGAGATCGATTTAGATTTAGTCCAAAATCCGGTAATCAAAGCATTTATTCGAGAGCAAGCTAAGTTTCCCGAAGATTTTAAACTGAATATCTGCGAAGACGATGAAATGTATTTGTTTGCCTTGAAGAATGTCAAAGACGATCGCGATCGGGCTTTGGTGCGCTATTATGCGATCGGACGCCGCATCCGGGATACGGTCAAACAGGTTGTGGATTGGCATTTTGGCGGTTTTGAAAATGTACCGTCTTTTCTAGATTTTGCCTGCGGTTACGGCCGATTTACGCGGTTTTTGATTCAGGAAATACCGCCGTCACAAATTTGGGTTTCTGATATTTATGCTAATGCGGTCAAGTTTCAAACTGAATATTTGGGCGTTAATGGTATTGTCTCGACGGGAAAACCAGAAAATTATTTAATTGACCGAAAGTTTGACTGCATTCTGGCGAATTCTTTTTTCAGCCATATGCCGGAAAGAACTTTTACGAGTTGGCTGCAAAATTTGTATGATTTGTTGACTCCTAACGGCATTTTGATGTTCAGCGTTCACGATGAGTGTTTGCGGGCTGTTGGGGCCCAAATGCCTGCCAATGGTATCTTGTTTAGCGCTAACAGCGAAAGTCTGTCTTTGGATAAGGAGGAATACGGCACAACTTATGTAACCCAAAAGTTTGTGAGAGAAATTGTGGCGCAAGTTAGCGGTGGCAAAGCTTTTGTGCATCGCATCGAAAAAGGCATATGCAGGTTTCAGGATTTGTATGTGGTCACAAATGAGCTGGTTAGAGATTTTTCGGAGTTGAAATTTAATCACCACCCGGAAGGATATATTGATGTTGCTGCTTTTACGAATAAGGAGAATTTGTATCTGGAAGGATGGGCGGCTGATGTGAATGTCGGCGGTCGAATTGAGGAGGTGCAAGTGCTGGCAAACAACAAGATTGTGCAGAGGTGCGAGCCTTTTTACGATCGCCCGGATGTGGCTGGCTATTTTGAAACTGATGTGGCTTTGCAGTCGGGTTGGAACTGTTATTTACCGAAAAACACTGTGGCGCCGCAGGATGTGTTAACAGTCAAAGTAATCAATAACTACGGTTGGGAATGGATTCTGGAAACCTGCACTGTGGAATCGCTGGTGAACCAAAGGGAATCGCAGTCTTTGTTGGGGTCTACTCAGACCAAACTTAAATTGATTGAGACTCAATTAGCTGCGGCTAAGATAGAATGGGAGCAAAGTCAAAGTAAGTTAATGATTACTGAAACGAAGTTAGAAGAGGCTCACACGAAGTTGCAAGAAACTCAAACTAAATTAATTTCAACTCAAATGCAGTTGGAGCAAACTCAAACTCAGTTAGTATCTGTGCAAATGCAGTTGGAGCAAACTGGAAATATGCTAATTAATGTCAAGCAAGAACTAGAGCAATCGCACAATCGAGTTGTGGCAATGGAAAGCAGCAAGTTCTGGAAGCTGAGAAGTGCGTGGTTTCAAGTCAGGCGGTTGCTGGGCTTAGCAGGAGAATAGCGAGTAAAATTGGTGTGGGAATTAGGGGGAGGGAGAGAAATTGTGAGTACAAATGACAGCAAACCGTCGGTTTTTATTGTTACTGGAATGCACCGTTCCGGTACGTCTTTAACGGCTTCTTTGTTTCAGAAAGTCGGGGTTGATATTGGCAAAAGGTTAGTTGGCCCGGCCGACGGAAATGTGAAAGGTCATTTCGAGAATGTTGATTTTGTGGAGTTTCATAAGAGTGTTTTACGATCGCACGGCATTGATGAACTCGGCTGTACGTTTGAAAAAACGATTTCGGTAGCAGCGTCAGATGTGGAAATTGCTAAAAGGGCGATCGACCAAAATCAACAAACTGACAACCATTGGGGCTGGAAAGACCCGCGAACCGCCCTGTTTTGGGATTTTTGGCTAAATTTGCTTCCCGAAGCCAATTTCATCTGCGTTTATCGATCGCCCTGGGAAGTAGTCGATTCGCTGTACCGCCGGGGAACCGATGTCAGCTTGCTGCAAAATCCCGAAATGGCAGTAAAAATGTGGCTGCACTACAACCAAAAAGTCTTAGAATTGTACGAACGTTTTCCCGATCGCTGTCTGCTGGCTAACGTTTACCCGATCGGCAACACTCCTGAGCTTTTTATCGATCGAGTCAACGACAAATTTAACGTTAATTTAGGTGCGATACCAGGGGACAATTTTGAAGAATCTTTATTAGTCAATGATATTATCAAAAGTCACAGACCGAGTTTAATAGAACAATATTTTCCCGAAGCATTAGAACTATATCAAGTTTTGGAGACCCAAGCGGGCAATCTCAGCAGCGAATCGAAATTTGCGAATGACAAAGTGATTCACTTCCCAGCATCTTCTGTCGGGCCTTTTGAAGACTGGCTAAAAATCCGCTTGCTGGAAAAACAGCAAAAAACCAGCAATTCCGAAGTTAAACAGTGGCAAGAACAATTTCACCAAGCCCAGGCGAAAGTATTGGGATTGGAGACAAAATTAGGAGAAACTCAAGTACAACTGGCAGGCAAAGAATCAAATTTTCAAGAAGCTTTAGCAAAACTGCTAGAATTAGAAACAGAATTAGGAAAAACTCAGGTACAGCTTGACGGCAAAGAGTCGCAATTTCAAGAAGCTTTAACAAAAGTATTGGAATTAGAAGCAGAATTAGGGAAAACTCAAGTACAGCTTGCAGGTAAAGAAGCACATTTTCAAGAAGCTTTGGCGAAACTGCTGGGATTAGAAACAGAATTAGGACAAACTCAGGTACAGCTTGCAGGCAAAGAATCGCAATTTCAAATAGCTTTAGCAAAAGTCTTGAAATTAGAAACAGAATTAGGGCAAACTCAGGTAAAATTTGAAGAAAAAGAATTCAGATTGGAGCAAAAATTAGCTGAGTTACTGTGGTTGGAAACAGCACAAACTCAAACTCAGCAAGATTTAGAACAATCGCGCCAGGAAACAGAAAGAGTTCTGGCAGAAATGGCTATAATCAAGTCTTCTATATTGTGGCAACTGCAAGAAAAATTGTCGGAGTTTCAGAGTCGAATCCGCGACTTTTTCCCGAAATTTGTTTTTTCCCTAGACCAACCTACTACTTGGCAAGTTAGCGATTCTAACCTGCTAATTGTGGGCTGGGTGTTTAACACAAAAACTGATATTAAAGCAGTTCGCGCTCGAATTGAAGGCAAGAGTTTCGCCGCTGTTTACGGTATACAAAGGAGCGATATAACGCTAGCACATTCTAATATTGCGGCTGCAAATAAATCTGGCTTTACAATTGAATTGGCAGCGCCTGCCGGACGGCACGAAGTGCTGCTGGAAGTGCAAGACGAGCGTGGTAAATGGTATCTTTTGGCAGCTTATCCGCTGTTGGTTTCAACGATTCAAGCATCGTTAGATGTACCCGTGATATGGGAACAGCGTCAGGGTCAAATTTTGTTTGCCGGTTGGTGTTGTCACCACGATCGCAAAATTGCTAAATTAAGCTTTTTGTGCGGAGATATTTCTGTAGAATGCGCCTACGGTTTGCGGCGAAAAGATGTCGGCGAAGTGTTTCCAGACTGGGTTAACAGTTCGGAAAGCGGCTTTGAAGCCCTTGTCGATTTGCTTCCTGGTGAATGGCACGTTTCGCTACAAGCTGAGTTAGAAACTGGGGAAATTTTGTATTTTCAAGCGCCGCAAATATTGACTGTGCGGCGCTACCATATTTGGCAGCGAAGTGCTGATAAATTTGAGGAGTTTTCGAGTTTTGTGGAGGCTATTCGGCAGCGGGCGAGGGAGAGGAAACAGCGTCTGGGCAGAATTGTGCCGATGCCTTGGGAAGTTGTGAGGGTGATTCGTCAGTTTGGGAAGATTTATCGGCAGCAAAAACAGTTTACTGCGCCGGGGGATTTGTTGCCGCCTGCGGGTTTTGTGGTGCCGAAACCGATTGATAGGTATGATGCTTGGTTGGAGGTGAATCAGTGGAATGTGCGATCGCGCGATTACTTGATTTCTCGGTTAAAATCCTGTGGGGAAGCACTGCCTAAGATTTCGGTGGTAATGCCAGTGTACAATCCGCAGATAGATTTTCTCGAAAGTGCGATCGACAGCGTAATTAATCAAGTCTATCAAAACTGGGAACTCTGCATCGCCGATGATTGTAGTACAGACTTCACGGTTGCTGACACTGTGAAAAATTGGGCCGCAAAGGACGATCGTATTCGCATCACATTTCGCACAGAAAACGGCAACATCAGCGCCGCAACTAATAGCGCCGCCGCCCTCGCCACAGGCGACATCATCCTGTTTTTAGACAACGATGACGAACTAACTCCCGACGCATTAGGCGAAGTCGCCTTATATTTTGCCACCCATCCAACCACCGATTTCCTCTACTCAGACGACGACAAAATCGACACCAAAGGTCATCGGTTCGCCCCGCAATTCAAACCGCAATGGTCGCCAGAACTGCTGCTTTCCTATATGTATCTCGGTCATTTGTGCGCCGTGAGAAAACAGATTTTTGAAGAAATAGGCGGTTTGCGGATCGGTTTTGAAGGCTCGCAAGATTACGATTTTGCCTTGAGAGCAACCGAAATCTCCCGCCACGTCGCCCACCTGCCTTTAGTGCTGTATCATTGGCGAACTGCACCCGGTTCTACAGCCATATCTGGGGCCGCAAAACCCGCCAGTTTTGGCGCAGGTCAAAAAGCAATTCAAGATGCACTAAATCGCCGAGAAATTAAGGGCAATGTCGCTCAGCACGCCTGGGCTACTAAAGAAAATTTGGGCATCTTTGCCCAGGATTTCCCGGATGACGGCCCGTCAGTAACGGTGATTATTCCGACTAAAAATCAGTTTAAATTGCTGAAAGCTTGTCTCGATTCTCTGGAAACGACAACCTACAAGAATTTTCAAATTGCTGTCATCGACAACGAAAGCGACGATCCGAAAACTCTGGAATATTTAAAGCAATTAACTTGCCAAGTTCTGCGGATCAAAAATCCTGGGGGCAAGTTTAGTTTTGCCGCAATTAACAACCGCGCCGTCGAACAAGCTGACAGCGAATATGTCTTGTTTTTGAACAACGATACTGAAGTAATTAATCCGCGCTGGCTGAGTCAAATGGTGGGATATGCTCAAATTCCTGCTGTGGGTGCAGTCGGCGCTAGGCTGTTATATCCCGATGGCAGAATTCAGCACGCTGGCGTAATTCATGGCCTCCATCACGGTTTGGCCGGTCACGCTTTTAAGCTGATGGATAAGGATAATCGAGGCTATCTTTCTCAAGCTATGGTAACGCGCAATTACTCGGCGGTAACTGCTGCTTGCACGATTACTCCGCGTCAATTGTTCTTGGAATTGGGCGGTTTTGATGAAGAGAATTTTGCTGTTGCTTACAATGATGTTGATTACGGATACCGATTGTTAGAACGGGGTTATCGGTGTGTTTATTGTCCTGATGCGGAGTTGTTGCACAAGGAGGGGACTTCTAGAGGTTTTACTGATAATCCTCAAGAGGTGGCGGCTTTTCGACGCAAGTATGCGGGGAAAAATGATGGTTTTTATAGTCCTCATTTGTCTTTGGAAGATGAGTATTTTCATATTCAACCTCGCAGGTTTTTTATGAAGGAAGAGGCAAGATTGGCAGCGGATTTTGTAGCGGATTTAACGGATGTCACGGATGGCGGATTGGTAGCGGATTTTGTAGTGGATTTAACGGATGTAGCGGATGGCGGATTGGCAGCGGATTTTGTAACGGATTTAACGGATGTCACGGATGGCGGATTGGCAGCGGATTTTGTAGCGGATTTAACGGATGTCACGGATGGCGGATTGGCAGCGGATTTTGTAGCGGATTTAACGGATGTCACGGATGTCACGGATGGCGGATTGGCAGCGGATTTTGTAGCGGATTTAACGGATGTTACGGATGTCACGGATTTAACTGATCGGGAAGAGTTAAGATTTGCTGATTCCTGTGTGTTATCGGTAGTAAACACAAATAGTTCTATTCATCCTGTTAAGGTTTTGATGTGCAGCAATTCGCTGGATTTTACGGGGGCGCCGCTGCATCAGTACGAAATTGCGGTGAAGTTGGCGACTGAGGGTGTGATTTTGCCGATCGTACTTTGCACCACAGACGGGCCCCTGCGTCAAGCTTACGAACAGCAGGGAATTAAAGTAATAGTGCGCGACAATCCCCTCGAACACATCTATCAACGCGATGCTTACGATGAAGCTATCCGCAGTTTTAGCAAGGAAATTGAAAGTTTAAAAGTAGATGCAATTTATGCTAATACTTTAGAAAACTTCTTTGTAGTTGATGCCGCGCGGCAAATCGGAATTCCTGTGGTTTGGAACGTGCACGAAAGCGAACCTTGGCAAACTTATTTTAATAGGTTTGGTTCGGAGATTGCGGCGAGAGCTTTAGAGTGTTTCCGCTTTCCTTATAAGGTGATTTTTGTAGCGGATGCAACGCGGGAAAGGTATTTGCCTCTCAACAGCCACCACAATTTTACAGTGATTCACAATGGCTTAGATTTGAGCAAACTGGCAAATTTGGATAATTCGGAATTGGCTCGAAAAAGCTTAGGCATTGCAGCGGAAGACGTGGTAATTTTGCTCCTGGGAACAGTCTGCGAACGCAAAGGACAGCAGGATTTGATTAAGGCACTTTCACTTTTGCCTGATAAATGGCACAATAAGATTAGATGTTTTATTGTGGGCGATCGGCCGAGTATTTACAGTAACAAATTAGCCGATATGGTGGGGGAATTACCGGAAGAGTTGCGGCAAAGAGTGACAGTAGTGGCCGAAACTGGAGAAGCTGGAAAATATTACAAAGCGGCGGATATTTTTGTTTGTACTTCTCGCGTCGAAAGTTTTCCGAGAGTGATTTTGGAGGCGATGGCTTGCGACTTACCAATTATTACATCGCCAGTTTTTGGGATTAAAGAACAAGTGCGGCCCGGAATTAACGGTTTGTTTTATACGCCCGATCGCCCGGATGAATTAGTTGCAGCTTTGATTAGTTTATTGGAGGATAAATTATTGCGGCAGCAGTTAGCTGGAAATGCTAAATATGTCTTGGATTCACTCAATACTTTTGAGGAGATGACTCAAGCTTATGCCGATATTTTCTGCGAAGCATATTTCAGCAGTCATTAGATATTACAGTGCGATCGCCTAAATCACACGGCAGGTTTGTAGTCAACAAATAATATAATTTACCGAAACTTGCGGAACATCTTGAAAATTGAGCCATCAATACTATAAAATAATCAAAAATGAACGATGAAAAAATGACTGATCGCCCAAGAGTAGATTATGAAACCGCATGGGACAGTTACGCCCAAGAGTGGCAACAAACTAATCCCGAACTTTCCCATATTGGCGACGAATGGATAGGTAAAGCTGCTGGTGCGGCCAAATCCTTAGCAGAATACGAAGCGCTGATCGAACAGCAATTTATTGCACCGTACATCAAAAAAGAACATACGGTTTTAGAAATTGGGATCGGTGGCGGGAAAACGGGTTCGCTGTTGCTACAATATTGCGATCGACTAATTTGCGCCGATATTTCCAGTCAAATGCTGCAAGCCGCCCGATCGCGCTTAGGAGACGATCGCGTTTCCTACGTCAAACTCGACGGTTTAACATTAGACGGCATCGCGCCAGCTTCAGCCGATGTGTGTTTTTGCTACGATACAATGGTACACGTAGAGCCGGTAGACATATACAACTATCTAACTCGCATTCCCAAACTACTGCGGGGCGATCCTCTTCGAGGGCTTCGCCAACGTATTTGCGTCTTTCACCACGGCAATATTCTCAGCGAATTAGGGTGGCAAAAATTCGCCGACGAGTGGGACAAAAACTTGCTTGGACGCAGAGATGGCACTGCATTCTCAATTATGACCGATACAATTATGGAAAAATTTCTCAACCATTTAAACTATGAAATCATCCTGAAAAACACATCTTCAGTACCGCGAGATTGCGTCTGGATCTGCAAAGCGCCCCCCTACAAGGAGTAAAATCAAAGCTTTTACTCGCAGTTAAATACTGAATCTCTACTAATAACTGCCAACCCAACGACTGCGCAATCGGGCAAGCTGACAACTAACAACTCCCAACTGCCAACTGCCAACTGCCAACTGCCAACTCCCAACTCCCAAATGAAAGCATTATTTCTCCATCCCAACTTCCCCGCCCAATACCGCCACATTATCACGGCTTTAGGCGCAGATCCAAAAAATCAAGTTGTTTTCGGTACTAAAAACGAGCGTCCCGAATGGAACATTCCCGGCGTTCGCAAAGCAGCATTTACCCCCAGCCGCGAACCAAATCCGCAGACTCACCAATACGTGCGCCCCTTAGAAAGTGCCGTCATCTACGGACAAGCCGTATTTAGAATGGCCGAACAACTCAAAGCAGACGGTTTTGTACCCGATGTGATCTGCGGACATTCGGGTTGGGGGCCAACACTGTTTGTCAAAGAAGCTTTTCCAAATACGCCACTTTTGTGTTATTTCGAGTGGTTTTATCACTCGATCGGTTCCGACGCAGATTTCGATCCAGCGGAACCTTTAACAGTTGACGACATGGCGAGAATTAGAGTCAAAAATGCGCCTATTCTGATTGACTTATACTCTTGCGATTGGGGTTTGTCGCCCACTTATTGGCAGCGATCGCAATTTCCCCCAGAATTACAACAAAAATTGTCCGTACTCCACGATGGCGTAGATACCGATTACTTCAAACCCGATCCCGGTGCTAAACTAATTTTGCCCAATTTGGACTTGTCCGGCGTGGATGAAATTGTCACCTACGTATCGCGGGGAATGGAACCTTACCGGGGCTTTCCAGAGTTCATAGAGTCGATCGCCTATGTGCAAGAACGCCGCCCCAACTGTCACGTTGTAATTGTTGGTTCAGACAGAGTTTGTTACGGCCGTTCTTTACCAAACGGCGAGTCTTACAAAGATTATATGCTCAAAAAAGTGCCGCTAGATATGTCGCGAGTGCACTTTGTGGGGCCGCTACCTTACGGACTGTATTTAAAAGTAATTCAAGCATCTGACGTACACGTTTATTTAACCAGACCTTTCGTGTTATCTTGGTCGATGATTGAATCTCTATCGGCAGGATGTTTAGTGATCGGTTCTGACACAGGCCCGGTGAGAGAAGTAATCCGCGATGGAGAAAACGGTTTGCTAGTCGATTACTTCTCGCCGAAACAAGTAGCCGATCGCATCGACGAAGTTTTAGACCATCCTACCCGCATGGCAGAAATTCGCGTCAAAGCCCGTCAAACCGCCCTAGAACGCTACAGTTTAGCTAAAATGTTGCCGCAGCACCTACAACTGATTGAACAGGTCGCAAATCGCTCGATGCCGCCTACAGTTGGTATGCAGCCAGAACGGGAATTAGCCGCATCTTTGGGAGTGAGAATTTAGCAGTAGTCGGCGGTTGAAACCGCCCCTACACACACAAAACCAGCCTCCGTGGGTTGAAGAGTGAGTTTGGTATTAAAGCGATCTGCGAGCACCTTACATAATCTTAGGTACTTTGAAAAACTTCCCATCGCGATCGGGAGCTCCAGCCAAAATACTCTCGCCGTTAGCAAAAGGTTGCAAATCGTCCGATCGCATGACATTACTAACATCGATCGCCCGAGTTGTCGGTTTTACCTTAGTCGTATCCAGTTCGCTCAACTGCTCAAAATAATCCAAAATACCGTTCAGTTGACCAGTAAACTGCTCTTCTTCTTCCGGCGTTAATTCTAATCGGGCTAAATTCGCTACTTTCCGAACTTCTTCTCTGTCAATCATAAAAATCGGGAATTGGTAATTGGGAATTGGTAATTGGGCATTGGGCATTGGGCATTGGGCATTGGGCATTGGCCAAACAGGGCATTGGGCATTGGGCATTGGGCATTGGGCATTGGTTATTAGAGAAACGACTAACTATTAACTACTAACTATTAACTATTAACTATGCCCCATGCCCCATGCCCCATGCCCCATTCCCCATTCCTATCATAGTTAAAAATACACATCAATCTGCGATCGCCCTGTCGTCTTCAGCCAATTCTGCACCTCAATGTAATTGTTCGGCGCCAAGCGAATAGCCTCCTTCCAATAATCCGCAGCTTTATCAAACAGCCCTTCCGCCGCTTCAACATTGCCAGCTTCCTTTTCCTTTTCCCCTTGATAGTGGTAAATCACAGCAATATTGTTCAGCGCTTGCGGCATTCTCGGATTAAGTTCAAGCGCTTCGCTGTAATATTCCAAAGCTTTATCGTGTTCGCCGTTGCTCGTATGGATCAGGCCCATATTGTACAACACATAACTGCGATCGTAAGGATCTTCCTCAATCTTCAGCGCTTCATGATAATTGTCCAGCGCTTCAGCATATTCGCCATCAGCTTGAGCCGACATACCATCCCGATAATAAGCAAAAGCTTCCTTCGCCTGCTTTTTTGCCGGCATAATCTTCAGGATAATATCAGCCATTACCGTGAAACTTTTGTCAATAAAGTTATCGTTGCGTTGAGTTCTGGGCATAATGCGATTTTTGGGTTAGTGGCTAATCAAAAAAATTAGCGTGTAAAGTTTTCCTATTAATAATTGCGGCACTGTTTTAGTTAAGTAGATAGGCGGGGAAAAACCATAATATCTTGTAGGGGCGGGTTGAGCCGAGATCTGTGCTAGCCAGTTTATTGCGGCAAAACCCGCCTCTCCCCATCCTAGGTTTATTTGCACTTACCTACTTAGCAGTTTTGTTGAGGGCGCTAAAAGTCTAGCAGATAACAACTGCGAACCTTAAAATACGCCCTTGAGTCTAACAGTCGCGCAAGTCCCATCTATTTTAAAGAACTATTGCCAGACTTGCAAAAAAAACCACATTTCTTTAACCTATTTCCCGGCTGTACGGGCGATCGGCAAAAATATTAGCAACATTTCGCTCCAAAGTCAAGGGTGACAGCAAAAAAGATGAGAAGTGCGATCGGTCTTCACCAGCTCGAATTCCCGCAATATAATAAAAACAACCGGGTAATTTTCACAGAGAGAAACCTATGGCTCCGAATCCCAGCATTATGCAAGCCGTCGAGCAACTTGGCTACCGCGTTACGGTTGGAGACGTGGCGGCAAAAGCTGGATTAGATGTCAATTTTGCCCAGCGAGAACTGTTAACCCTCGCCTCCGAAGCAGGCGGCCACCTGCAAGTAGCAGAATCTGGCGACATTGCCTACCTATTTCCCAACAATTTTCGAGATATTTTGCGAAACAAATTCTTGCGCTTGCAGTTGCAGGAATGGTGGCAAAAAATCTGGAAAATTCTATTTTACTTGATTCGGATATCTTTTGGCCTAGTGCTGGTAGCTTCGATCCTCTTAATTTTTGTGGCGATCACGCTTTTACTCTCCAGCATGAGCAACAACGATAACGGGGGAGGCGGCGGTGGTGGTGGAGGCGACGGCGACGGCGGTGGCGGTGGCTTTTTCTTTTTTCCCTACTTCTGGAACGACTTAATCTGGATATTTTACTGGAATCATGACGAACCTTCCTACCAGCGATCGCGCTTAAATGGCCAAAAACCCCAGATGAGTTTTCTGGAAGCAGTTTTCTCCTTCATATTTGGAGACGGGAATCCCAATAAAAATTTAGAAGAGCGCAAGTGGAGCGATATTGCCGCCGCAATTCGCAATAACCAAGGCGCCGTCGCCGCCGAACAAATTGCGCCCTATCTCGACAATCTCGGACAGGGATATGCCAGAGAATACGAAGAATATATGTTACCGGCTCTCGCCCGTTTTGACGGCCGCCCCGAAGTCAGTCCCGAAGGGCAAATAGTCTACCATTTTCCGCAATTACAAACCACAGCAGTCCAGCAAAATCCTCAACCAGTAACAGCTTATTTGCGAGAAATGCTGTGGCGTTTCAGCCACGCCAGCTCCGGCCAAGTCATGCTTGCAGCCGGGTTAGGAGCCGTCAATCTTGTCGGTGCGCTGGTTTTGGGAAATCTATTGACTAAAAGTGCGATCGCCAGTGGATTTATCGGTTTCGTCAGCGGTATTTATCCAATGCTGCTGATTTACGGCGTCGGATTTCTGACAATTCCTTTAATTCGGTACTTCTGGATTCAGTGGAAAAATAGCAAGATAGAAGCCCGCAATCAAGAGCGGCAGCAGCGAGCTATGTTATTAAACCAACCCGATGCCAACTTGCTCCAAAAACTTGCCTACGCCCGGGAATTTGCAGCAGAAAACGTTCTGACTGGAGAAGACTTAGCTTATACAACAGAAACCGAATTAACCCAACAAGAACTAGAACAGTCAGCGAAAATAGATGCCGAATGGCAGCGGCGAATTGGGCGATCGGACAACTAATAATACTAATGACAAAAACAGGTATTTGTGGTTGTGTTTGGTGGAACTGCCATCTGGCACTATTTTCAATAACAGGCAGGATGCCTGTTCCACAATAAAATATATTTGTTGTGGAACGGGCTGCTAGCCCGTCCAGAACAGGCAAGATGCCTGTGCCACCAGAAAATATCTTTATTGTTGTGGAACGTCAAGAACAGGCAAGATGCCTGCGCCACAATAAAATATCTTTATTGTGGAACGGGCTTCTAGCCCGTTGCTGATAATGGTGCAAAAAATCAATTTTTATGCGCCTGAGACTCTTTCGTATTCCTAGTTTTTTTGACAACCTTAGCGCGTTTAAAAATCAAACAATTTTGGTCATACTTCGATTCGTGGCGGAGAGCCACAAGTTCCCACCCTTCCTCCCCCAATTGATTAACAAATAGATGCAGCGAGCCTTGTTTCCAATCTCGCATTTCTTCACCATTTACATATAAACTAATCAGCTTGTTGCCAAAAGGATACATATTCGCATCCACAAATAAATACTCCCACTTTTGCATAGCAATCCTTAATGTAATTAGTCATTAGTCATTGGTCATTGGTCATTGGTCATTGGTCAGTAGTCAGTAGTCAGTAGTCATTGGTCATTGGTCAGTAGTCATTGGTCATTGGTCAGTAGTCATTGGTAATGGGGAATTGGTAATTGGGAATTATTTTTCCCTCCAACTTCTTCCCTCTTCGCGCTTGACTTCTTCCCTCAACGTCCATCCGTTACTGAATTGGTTAAATTGGTTAAATCCGTTAAATCCGTTACCGAATCCGTTGCCGAACTTCCTTCTTTCCAGCAGTTACTGCACTGCAATTCTAGCCAAAGCAGTACCCCGGTAATAGTGCAACAAAATCTGCTGGTAGCCGTATCCCTGCCTGGCCAAATTGTAAGCCCCCCACTGACTCATGCCCACAGCGTGACCGAAACCTTTGCCATCAACTAAAAAACCCGTAGGAGGCTTCCCGCTATTTCTGCCACTAAAAATCCCCCCGTACTGAGGAATCACGGTAAAGCGGGTACTCCTCAAATTGAGAACCCGACGCAAATCTGCGCCCGTCATCACCCGAGAACCGCCATCTCCGACTACTTTCATGGACAAAACGCTGCCGTAGGCAGTAGTGCGTTCTGGCTTCATCGAGATGACATTACCTACGCCAGAAATCTTGCTGCTCATCTGAGCCCGGGAAAAATTTTCTTTCCACTGGTAAACCGGCGCGCCTTGGTCGAAGTCAGGAACAGCCCGCAGGTAAGGTAAGGGTTCCATCCAAACATCCTCGACATTTTCAGTATGTCCCCCAGATGCGGAGTGGAAAGCGGCTAAAATAATCTGACCGTTGTATGTCAGAACTTGACCAGCCGTGGCATCGACTGCCGCATAAGTGCCACTCGATTCTGTTTGCAGTCCTTTGTAAACCTGCGAAGACTGAGTATCGTCCACATCGTAAAGGTCGGTTTCGCTTTTGAGGCGCTTGTGGAGAGCGTAGGAACGGGCGGCGACTGCTTGGGCTTTCAAGGCCTCTTGAGGCCAATTGCCGCTCATTTCGGCGCCGAGAACGCTGTAGAGATACTGTTCTATATCGACGTAGTTGACGGCGGTCAAGGCTCCTTTTTCGGGAACTAGAAGCGTGCGTCCCCGATACCAGCGATCGCCAATCCAAACATAACCGTTTCCGGTCGGCTCGATCCAAATTTGATTGGCAGCCCAGCGGCCAATTGCCACCGTGCCCGATCGAAATTGAGCTGACTGAGAACTGTTGGCGGGCAGTTCGCCCAAATTGCGCCCGCTGCTGTCGCGGATTGCAGCCTTAGTAGAACTGCCAACTTTGATCTGACTTGTCCCGTCTTGTACCGCAACTCGCAAAATCAGCGCGGCTTGTGCTGGGGCTACCATTACCAGCCAAAACAACAGCGAAATCCAAAAGTAGCGTTTTGTTAATGTCGAAAGAACGGAAGTAAAGAACACTCCTGGCTGCATCTGAAAATTTTCCTCCTGTGCTGTACGAGTTTGAGAATTTTTAAGGGTAAGGTTGAGTTCGGGAAAAATGAAGGAGAACGGCAGAAAGAAAACGTTAGAATTGGGTTTGGCACTCTGTGCGGTCAAAAAAGATTTGAGCGACTAGATACTGGCACGAACAGCGATTTATCCCGGTTCCTGGCTGCGACTATTTCCTTTATGTCGGATTGGCCGCACTCTGGATATATGTAACATATTTTTTAAGATTTAATTGAGGTGATTTGACTCTTGCAGATTACATTTCTCGGAACTAGCTCCGGCGTCCCTACGCGATCGCGCAACGTTTCCAGCATCGCCCTCCGCTTGCCCCAGCGAGCGGAACTGTGGCTGTTTGACTGCGGCGAAGGAACTCAGCACCAGTTTCTCCGCAGCGAGCTAAAAGTCAGCCAACTGAGCCGCATTTTCATCACTCACCTGCACGGCGACCACATTTTCGGGTTAATGGGTTTGCTGGCTAGCTGCGGTTTAGCGGGGAATGTCAAGCGCATCGATCTTTACGGGCCTCCGGGACTTGAAGAATATTTGCAAGCTGGCGTTCGCTATTCTCAAACTCATTTTTCTTACCCAGTAAAAGTGCACAAAAGTCACGAAGGAGTCGTCTATGAAGATGATGAATATATTGTGAGTTGTGCTCCTTTGAAGCATCGAGTTACTGCTTTTGGTTATCGTGTTACCGAGAAAAATCGTCCCGGACATTTTGATGTCGAAAAAGCGAAGGCTGTCGGTATTCCTTCCGGGCCAATTTACGGCGAGTTAAAACAAGGAAAGACGGTCAAGTTATCGGATGGGCGGGAGTTTAAAGGTAGTGATTTTTGTGGCCCGGATCAAGTCGGGCGCAAGTTTGTGTATTGTACTGATACGGTTTTTTGTGACAGCGCGGTGGCATTGGCAAAGGATGCGGATTTGTTGGTGCACGAAGCGACTTTTGCTCATCAAGATGCTCAAATGGCCTTCGATCGCCTGCATTCAACCTCAACAATGGCGGCTCAAGTTGCTTTGCTGGCTGGGGCGAAACAGTTAATTATGACGCATTTTAGCCCGCGTTACGCTCCGGGAAATGCGATCGTCCTGGATGATTTGCTTAAGGAAGCCCAGGCAATTTTTCCGAATACGAAAATGGCCTATGACTTTTTGACTTACGAAGTGCCCAGGCCACAGGAAGCTGGTGCAGATTAGACGAGTAATTGCATTCAATCGCTTTCCTATCTGGAAATTATCGGCGTTGATCTGTCTGACATCAAATCCGGTAGCATCGGAATGATAAATTTATCTCCTCTTTCTCTTCTCTTTCTCTGCTTCTTCTGTGGTTGAATAATTCCGATGTCACCGGATTTGAGCTGAATAGTTTTTCTTCGGTCGCGTAATTGTGTACGTTCGTACACGAAAAAAAAAACTAGCGAAATTCATTAGGTTTTTTTTGCCCGAAGATGAACGGCCGATAACTCGCGATCAGATGAACCGGGTGTGGCGATTGCTCCCGATTAATCCCGATCGACTAGAACAAGTCCGTCGCCCAAGGCATTGGCTGCAACACCGGGTTTTCTGTGCTCTCAAATCCGGTAGCATCGGAATGATAAATTTCTCTCCTCTTTCTCTGCGGACTCTGTGGTTAAATAATTCTGATGTCACCGGATTTGATATGACATCTGCGGTTGACCGATCTGATGATCCGGCTGTGGTTGTGAGCCGAGAAGGCGCTCAAAAGGGCGATCGACCCCAGCAACGGCCTGCAACAGCCAATGGTTGCTACAATCGGGGAGGGTATATGTTGTGGCTAACACTACAGCCCCTAACCCTGAAAGCTAATAGCTAAATTATTAAAAATCTGCCTCTCCTGCCATGTTTAAAAATCTGCTAGGCGACCCCAACGCGCGCAAACTGAGAAAATTTCAGCCTTGGGTAGCTGATATCACTATTTTGGAAGAAGAAATTCACGCCCTCTCAGACGACGGCCTCAAAGGCAAAACGATCGAGTTTAAAGAACGTCTGGCAAAAGCTAAATCTCTGAATGAGGAGAAAGAAATCCTAGACGAACTTTTGCCAGAAGCTTTTGCAGTCGTGCGGGAAGCCGGACAACGAGTTTTGGGAATGCGTCACTTTGATGTCCAACTCCTCGGCGGGATTATCCTGCACAAAGGTCAAATTGCCGAAATGAAAACGGGTGAGGGCAAAACACTCGTAGCTACACTGCCGGCTTACCTCAACGCCCTCAACGGTAAAGGCGTACACATCATCACCGTCAACGATTATCTCGCCAGACGGGATGCGGAATGGATGGGACAGGTTCACCGCTTCTTGGGATTGACGGTGGGGTTGATCCAGCAGGGCATGGATCAGGCGGAACGCAAGAAAAACTATAACTGCGATATTACCTACGCGACAAACAGCGAAGTCGGCTTTGACTATTTGCGCGACAACATGGCTACTGTGATGGAAGATGTTGTGCAGCGTCCTTTCAATTTTTGCGTGATTGACGAGGTTGACTCGGTGCTGATTGATGAAGCCCGCACACCTCTAATTATTTCCGGCCAAGTCGAACGCCCTAGCGAGAAGTACATCCGGGCCGCTGAAGTGGCGGCTTCGCTGATCAAGGAAAATGAGGAACATTACGAGGTTGACGAAAAGGCGCGGAATGTGCTGTTGACCGATGAAGGGTTTGGTGAAGCTGAGAATTTGTTGGGCGTTACCGATTTGTACGATCCGGCTGATCCTTGGGCGCATTACATTTTTAATGCGATTAAGGCGAAGGAATTGTTTATTAAGGATATTAACTACATCGTCAATCTCGATCGCGAAGTGGTGATTGTCGATGAGTTTACCGGCCGGGTGATGCCCGGAAGGCGCTGGAGCGACGGTTTGCACCAGGCGATCGAAGCGAAAGAACACGCGGAAATTCAACCGGAAACTCAGACACTGGCGACGATTACTTATCAGAATTTCTTTTTGCTGTATCCGAAGCTGTCGGGGATGACAGGGACGGCGAAGACTGAGGAGACGGAATTTCAGAAGATTTACAGCCTGGAAGTGACGCTGATTCCGACAAACCGGATTCCTAGCCGTGGCGACCTTTCGGATATGGTGTATAAGGCAGAGGCCGGCAAGTGGAAGGCGATCGCCCAAGACTGTGCAGATATGCACGAACTCGGTCGGCCAGTGCTGGTGGGCACGACGAGCGTCGAAAAGTCGGAGTTGCTGTCGCGGCTGCTACAGGAACTGAAAATTCCTCACAATTTGCTGAATGCTAAACCGGAAAATGTCGAGCGGGAATCGGAAATTATCGCTCAAGCTGGACGCAAAGGCGCTGTGACGATCGCCACGAACATGGCGGGACGCGGTACAGACATCATTCTGGGCGGTAATTCTGAGTACATGGGCCGCCTGAAGTTGCGCGAGTATCTGATGCCCCGGATTGTCCAGCCAGAGGATGGAGAAGACTTTTCGCTGGTGCAAGCGCCCGGTATTGGCGGCCGCCCCGCACCTCAAGGTTTTGGTCAACCTGCCAAAAAGGTCAAGTCTTGGAAAGCTTCGGCGCAGATTTTTCCGACGCAGCTATCGAAAACTGCTGAGCAAATGCTGAAGGCGGCGGTGGAATTGGCGGTGAAGGAATATGGGGAGCGATCGCTCTCGGAATTACAAGCCGATGATATCGTGGCTGTAGCCTCGGAAAAAGCACCAACAAAAGACATCGTAATTCAAAAATTGCGGGAAGCTTACAATCTCACTCGCAGCGAATACGATGCTTTTACCAGCACCGAACACGATGAAGTCGTGCAGTTGGGAGGCTTGCACGTGATCGGTACGGAACGCCACGAATCGCGCCGGATTGACAATCAGTTGCGGGGCCGGGCTGGACGGCAAGGAGACCCCGGTTCTACGCGGTTTTTCTTGAGTTTGGAAGACAATTTGCTCAGAATTTTCGGTGGCGAGCGGGTGGCTGGTTTGATGAAGGCTTTCGGTGTTGAGGAAGATATGCCGATCGAATCTGGAATGCTGACTCGTTCCCTCGAAGGCGCTCAGAAAAAAGTCGAAACCTACTATTACGACATCCGCAAACAGGTATTTGAATACGACGAAGTGATGAACAATCAGCGTCGAGCAATCTATGCGGAACGTCGCCGAGTCTTGGAAGGTTTGGACTCGAAGGAACAGGTAATTAAATATGCCGAACAAACGATGGATGACATCGTGGGAGCATACATCAATCCCGATTTACCATCGGAAGAATGGGAACTCGACAAACTCGTCAGCAAGGTAAAGGAATTTGTTTATCTCCTAGCTGATATGACTCCGGATCAATTAGAAGATTTGTCAGTTGAGGAAACTAAAACTTTCTTACACGAACAAGTCCGCAACGCTTACGACATGAAGGAAGCGGAAGTTAATACAATCCGAGCTGAATTGATGCGCGATGCTGAACGGTTCTTTATCTTGCAGCAAATTGATACTTTGTGGCGGGAACACTTGCAACAAATGGATGCTTTGCGCGAGTCTGTCGGGTTGCGCGGTTACGGACAAAAAGACCCGTTAATCGAGTACAAAACCGAAGGTTACGAGCTGTTTTTGGACATGATGACGGATATCCGCCGGAATGTGGTTTATTCGCTGTTCCAATTCCAGCCGCAGCCTGCAATGCAGGTTTCGCCGGAGATGGTTTAAACATAGTTAACAGTTGACACTTAAAACTTAAAAATGAAGGATTTAATCTTTCATTTTTAAGTTTTATTTTAAGGGGATTTAACCCTAAAATCCTAATAGGCAAACAAACGATCGCCTTGCTGAAAAAGAATTTCTTGCAGCAATCAAGCAATTTCAATGACATCGACAAGGGCTCCAACGGTTTGCAGTTTTACAGCAACCGCGCCTTCTCCGGCTGTGGGAGCTAACGCTACAATAATTGAAGTGACTAAAGTAATTGGTTTTACCTAAAATTTGAGATTGAGGTTGTACTCTGTGAAATCGCCCCTTCGGTTACTCGCTCTGGTGTTAACTCTGTCTCTGGCTGGGATACCTCAGTTGGCTGTGGCTCAAACAATTGAGGAGCTATTTCAACAGGGTAATGCGGCTCAAAGTGCTGGTAACTACACTCAAGCTGAATCGATATGGCGTAGAGTAATTCAACTTTACCCGAATAATTCCGTAGCTTACAACAATCTGGGGGATGCCCTGATACAACAGGGAAAACTGGAAGAAGCGATCGCAGCCTACCGCCAAGCCATCCAACTTGACCCCAAAAATGCCTTAGCCTATAACAATCTGGGCGGTACGCTGAGTGAGCAGGGGAAACTAGAAGAAGCGATCACCGCCTACCGCAAAGCTCTCAGTTTGCCAGATAGTAGGACTACACAACCTTTTAGTGTCCATGCTTACGCACACTATGGACTAGGCTACACACTACAGCAGCAAGGCAATTTAGAAGCAGCCATTGAAGAATATAAACGCTCGCTTCAACTTGACCCCAAATTAGCCATAGCTTACAACCATCTGGGCCTGGCGCTGTATAACCAGGGGAAACTAGAAGATGCGATCGCCGCCTACCGCCAAGCCATCCAACTTGACCCCAAAAATGCCAATGCTTACAACGGTCTGGGCGTTGCGCTGTCTAACCAGGGGAAACTAGAAGAAGAGATCGCAGCCTATCGCCAAGCCATCCAACTTGACCCTAAATTAGCCATAGCTTACAACAATCTGGGCAATGCGCTGTATAACCAGGGGAAAGTAGAAGAAGCGATCGCGGCTTTTCGCCAAGCCATCGAACTTGACCCCAAATTAGCCATAGCTTACAACAATCTGGGCGATGCGATCAGAAATCAGGGGAAAGTGGAGGAAGCGCTCGCAGCCTACCGCCAAGCCATCCAACTTGACCCCAAAAATGCCATCCCTTACTACAATCTAGGCTATACGCTATATAACTATGGGAGACTAGAAGAAGCCTACCGCCAAGGCATCCAAGTTGACCCAAAATCTAATACTTCTTACTACAATAGTGACGAAGGAAAACTAGAGAAAGCGATCGCCGCCTACCGCCAAGCCATCCAAATTGACCCCAATTTAGCCTATGTTTACATCGGTCTGGGCGATGCGCTCAGAGACAAGGGGAAACAGGATGAAGCGATCGCCGCCTACCGCCAAGCTATCCAACTTAATCCCAAATCTGCCTTAGCTTACATCGGTCTGGGCAATGCGCTGTATAACCAGGGGAAACTGGACGAAGAGATCGCCGCCTATCGCCAAGCCATCCAAATTGACCCCAAATATGCCTCTGCTTACTACAATATGGGTCATACACTGTATCAGCAGGGGAAACTGGAGGAAGCGATCGCTGCCCAACGCCAAGCCATCCAACTTGACCCCAAATTTGCCCTTGCTTACCTCGAACTGGGCAATGCCCTCAGAAACCAGGGAAAAGTAGAGGAAGCGATCGCAGCCTACCGCCAAGGAATCCAACTTGACCCCAAATATGCTGGAGCTTACAACAATCTGGGCAGTACGCTTGTAGAGCAGGGGAAACTAGAAGAAGCGATCGCCAACTATAGGCAAGCTCTGAGTTTGCCAGATACAAGGACGGCAAAACCTTTCAGTACCCATACTTACGCACACGATGGACTAGGCTACACACTACAGCAGCAAGGCAAGTTAGAAGCAGCCATTGAAGAATATAAAAAATCGCTCCAAATTGACCCCAGTTTTATCTCTGCCAGTAACAACCTCAAAGAAGCAGAACGGCTGTTGACCATACGGCGGAATCCCCAAGCAGAAGTCATGGACGATAGCCAATACTTGCCCAAAAACGAGCCATCCTTCCCCATTTTGCGCCCAGTCGTGCTTATCATAGCCGAGTTTTCCAGTGGCGAGAAACTGGGACCTGAGAATGGCACAGGTTTAGTCATCCAGCGAGACGGCAACCGCACCTTAATTATCACCAACCGCCACGTTATTTTTGACAAAACCACAGGAAAACAAGGTCAAAACATTCAAGTCGAATTTTTCAGCGAACCCCCCTCTGGCAAACTCAGGATGCGGCGAAATGCCAGAGTTCTAGGCATGACTCCTGCTGATGACAAACTCGATATCGCCGTCTTAGAAGTCACTGGCCCCCTTCCCGACGATATCAAACCCTTGCCCACCTCCTCAAACCCCATTCAGCGCGAGATGGCTGTCCGGGCTATTGGCCATCCATTAGGGGGCATTGATTGGTCTATACAACCGGGTACAATCAGCAGCTACAACAGCCAACAATTGCAAATATCCGGGGCAGCCATTCAAGCGGGTAACTCCGGCGGCCCCGTCATTAATTCAGAAAATCAGGTTTTAGGCATTGTGGTAGAAATTAAAGGCAACCTTGGTTTTGCCTATTCCATGCCCGTAATTATGGAAAAATTACGAGAATTGGGAATTAAATAAAGTTGCTAACGCCGCCTAAGATAACTGCATTACCCAGTCAACAAAGGAAATTATGAACCCCAAACTTTTATTTGCCAGCGTCATTGCCCTCACCCTCAGCCAAATGCCCGCCCTCGCCTGTCCCGAAGGCAATCTCCGTTCCACCGACTACATCCGCCGAGGCAACCGCTGCGAAGGCATCCAGCGGCAACCCGTCAGCGGCAATAGTTTGCGCTTAATTTCCATCGCCACCCGCAAAATCCCCAGCTATCAAGCAGAAGTCTCAATGAAAATTCCCGGCATCAACGGCGGCGGAAAGCCACAAGTGAAAGTGCAATCTTTAGACAAAAACTATCAATTAGATAACCCTTCGCTTACTGAAAACAGAGGATTCTATACCTTATTATGGGATAGCTACGTTCTCAAGCGAGAGGAGGTTCCTAGCAATAGCCTGCGGGCCTTAGCATCAGTGAATTTCGGTTCACAAGTGGTGTACGTCCCCGTGATTTTAGGGCAAAGTTCTGGACAGTACGAATTTGTTTTCTATAGCCCCAGTCGGGTAAAATTCCCTGTCTTTAGAATTTTGCGAAACGGCAAAGAAGTGTACAGCAACCCCCGCAATATAGCCCAAACTAATGAAATGATTTTTACCTGGGATGGCAGCAACGCCCCCGCAGGTCGCTATGAATTGCAAATTGAGGCGGAAATTGAGCCACGAGGGAAGCAGACAGAGAAAATTAATCGAAAAATTGTCTTTGAACACAATCCTAAATGGCTGAAATAAATGCTTGTTAAGGATTCAGTTTGTAGTAATGACTGAAGCCTTTGAACTGCTCAAAAACTTACTACAAACTATTTTTTATAATAACAACGGTCAGATTTGGCAGCTTTCCCAGGCTTAAAATCACCCAGGATTAAAACATGGCACGCAGGCAAAAAATTAAGCAGCAGATTGGTGCTTTTCTCCGCGCGATAAAGATAGATAAAATTGATTGGCAAAAGCTGATTGCTATAGCACGACTGGTGATTTCTAGGATAAAAACGGGGTTAAATTGGGTGATAGCTACAGGACGACTGGTGATTTCGGGGATAAAAACGGGATTAAATTGGGTGATTAAAGCTTTAAAATCCCTCTCCAGCTATCTGTGGACAAAAAGATTACTCACTTTTGTTTTAGGCCTCTTGCTAATCTTTGGCGGTCTAACGCTTGTCGCTTTTGTACCGAGTACCCACATTTTTGAAGGCAATCTCACCGTAGAAGAGATGAGCTTTACATATGCTGGCAAAGAGCCAAAACTGTTTTTAGATACCGTTCGTGGCATCAAAAGTTTAGAAATTGAAGGCAAACAAACTCTCACTTTTACTGGAAAAATTCAAAGCCAATCTACGCCCGCATTAAATCAACTCACCATCTTAGAAATAGAGCCAATAGATAGCACAAGTAAGTGGTCAATTGCTACGGCAGACCTGAAACAATCTAGCGAATTAGAATTCACTGAACTGCGGCTGCAACCTGACACACAAGTTAATAAGCTGAGTTACGATACCTATCGCAATCAGCTTGCTTTTTCGCTGAAATCGAACACAACATTAGAAAAACCAACTAATACTAATATATTACAGCTTTCTTTGGGAAATCAACCCCTGAAAATTAGCTTAGAAGGATATCAATTGAAAAATGTAAAATTGCCAATTGATTCAGAAAAACAAAGGCAGTTAGAATTTATTCTGACACCCAACAATCAGGAATTCAGATTAAACCTTGCCGATCCTGTGACTATTTATCTGCAACCACCTGCACCCAAAAATAATGAATCTAAGCAATGGTTTCGAGGTAAAATAGAGGTAAAAGATGTACAATTTCAGCGTTTAGATAGGACAGGAGCAAATCAGGACGATAACTTACCTATTTCTACAATTCTTGAGGGTAAAGTCAAGATGGCAGAGCAGGAAAGGGAAATCAAGCCAAATCAATTTCTCATGGTCGAGGAACCGGGAATTAAACTGATCCGCTATCTTAATATTGTTCCCCAAAAAGGGTTAGAAGTCCGCATTTCTGGTAAATCGAAACTGATTCAGATCGGGTTAGATCAAGAGTTTCCTGTTTCCAGAATTCAAGCGAGTTGGCTAGATGGGGTTTTATCTGGCGATGCCATTATTGCGCTGATTTCTTTCTGTGCTGCTTCCTTTAGTTACTTGTTGTATTTTATCATTGATGATATTTCTAAATCAACAAGTAGAAATCCGTGATTTGAAGAAACGATCACATGAAATTTGGTATTATTATGCCCAATCTTCTTGGTCACTTTTTTGAAGCCTGTAAACTTCACCTGTAGAGTGAATTTTGCGGGTTTGTTCGTAAAGAGTTTCTTCGGTATGATTCCATTGTTGCAGAGCTTTTTTTAAGTCTGCTTGGATATCTCTAGCGCCGGGAAATCCTCGGTAGCGAATGATTAATCTTGCTAATTCTGATAAATTGCGATCGGTTGGTTCTCCGGCTAATACAGTATCGATGGTGGCTCGATCGCGCTTGTATTGCGGATGCTGCTGGTCTTGATTTTTTGGTTCTAAATCCATAGTCTTTTTCCTGGTAAATATGCTTTAATTTTGTTGAAATAATCTTATTTTATAACTTTTATTATAGCTAACTAAATATCTTGTAGTGCACTGCGCACCAGTTGACTTAGACGCTCACCGCGCCGGCACCAGTTGACTTTTTCGCGGATTGCGCACCCTACAAGATTAGCCGGTGCGCATTGCGCTACAATAACTAGATATTTGCTAATTCTGGTTTTAATTTTAAAGCTTTTTCTTGATAAATTAAACCTTCATTAATTCGCCCTTGCTGTTCTAATACTTTGCCTAAGTTCCAGTAAGCGGCGGCTAAGTCTGGCTGCATATTAATGGCTTTTTGGTAGTAAGTTATGGCTTCATCTAGCAAGCCTTGTTTGTAAAACATACTGCCTAAGTTAACATAGGCTGCGACTAATTTCGGGTCGAATTCGATCGCCTTTGAGTACGCACGCACCGCTGCGTCTGTCTTCCCTTGGGCTTGCAGGATATTCCCGAGGGTTTTGTAGGCGGGGGCGAAATTGGGTTGCTGGCGCAGTGTTTGGTAGCAGCAGGCGATCGCCTGTACATATTTTTGTTGCGTATAATAAACTTCGGCTATCTTGCTGTGTGCGATCGCCGCATCCGGTTCGAGTGCTAGTATTTTTTGGTATTGGGCGATCGCCTCATCGAATTTTCTTGATTGCTGAAAGTTCTCGCCATCTGACAAATACTGCTCTGTTAACTCGGAATTTACGGTCATAAATTTTCTGATCTTCAACCCGCTCTTGAGTGGGTTTTGTTCGTATAGAAGCGATTTCAATCGCCGAATTTTCAACAATCCCCAACCAAATTCAAAGATTCTGGTTGGGGATTGTTCAAAGCACAATCGCAAAAATCAAGGAGAAGGAGACAAACGCCACACCTTAATCGTGTCGTCAAAACTGCCACTGATCAGAGTTTTGTCTTGAGGATTAAAAGCCAATTCCACCCAAGTCGAATGACCTTTGAGCGTACCCGGTTCGCCACCATCCATCGCCCACAGCTTGATAGTTCCGCTCAAATCGGCGCTGGCTAGCGTCGCCCCATCGGGACTGAAAGCTAGAGACTGAATTCGATCGCTATGACCCGTAAAAGTCACCTCACCCGAGGGCTGTGGCCCGTGTTCCGTCCTGATATCCCAAATCCTCACCGTATTGTCCCAGCCGCCGCTGCCTAAAATTGTACCGTCCGGGCTGACGGTCAGCGCCGAAACAGCATCGACATGACCTGTGAGAGTGGCTTGGAATGCCCCAGTCTTCCAATTCCACATTTTGATCGTACCGTCGCCGTTGCCAGTAAACAAAGTGTCTTTATAGGCACTGAAAGCCACCGAGTGCACTTCGTCCGGCATCCCTTTGAAGGTTTGCAACTCGGCGCCGCCTTCGACTTGCCACAGTTTCAAAGTATTATCTTTGCCGACACTGGCGAGGGCTTGACCGTCGGGACTGAACACTACCGAGAACACGCCGTCTGTGTGTCCGCCCAACGTCCGAATTAACTGGCCAGAATAGAAATTCCACAGTTTAATCGTACCGTCAGCGCTGCCGCTGGCGATCGTCCTGCCGTCGGGACTGACGGCCACCGACCACACTGGCCCTAAATGTCCTGTTAAAACTTTGAGAATCTTACCGTCACGCTGGTGCAGCAGGTGAATTGTCCCGTCGTTATTCCCGCTGACGACGCGGCCGTTGGGAGTGACTGCTACGGCCCACACCGGGTTTTGGTCTTGCTCCGCCAGAGTGCGCACTGCGGGGTTTTCCAGCGATACCTGACGGTTGAAATCCTGCATGGGGGGCGGATTGAACCTAATTTTGGGAATGCTCGAAATAGGCTCAACAGAAGTGAAAGCTGGCGATGGTGGAGATGGCAACCGAGAACCCACCACTATCGACAATAGAGCAACCGCCGCTCCTCCCCACATCGCTAAAGTCCACGTAGGTTTGGTGGCGATTACGTCTATCGGGGTCGGTCCGTATTTCATGTCTGTGAGAATTGCCTCGATCGATCGATAGCGTTTTGATGGTTCTCGCTGCACCATTTTATCCAGGATGCGGCCGAGTCTCGTTGAAACTGGTACTTTCAAATAATGCCGCCAGGCCCAACTGTCGGCTTTGATGTCAAACAAATCAAAGGGCGACATTCCCGTTAACAAGTGAATGCAAGTGACGCCCAAACTGTAGATGTCACTGCTCTTAATCGCTTGACCTTTAATTTGTTCCGGGGCCGCGTATTCGGCAGAACCCGTTACCGTTTCTGTTTTGTGCGGCCCCCTGTTGGCAGGAATTGCCGCACCGAAATCGACTAAAACGAGTCCCGATTCCTCGTCCCAAGAATGCAGATGCTCTTTCTGGGCCAAAGCTGCGGAAGTTTGGGGAGTTTTGCGGTGAATAATGTTGGACGGTTTGATATCTTGGTGAATTAGTTGACTGTCGTGAACCAGTTGCAAGACAGGCAATAATTCGCTCAGCAGATACCAAATGTGAATTTCTTTAAGAACACCTTTTTCGGAAAGCCGATCGGCTAAATTGAGACCGGTGATGTATTCTTGGACTAAATACTGGCAGCCTTCGACTTCAAAAGATGCCAGCAGTTTGGGTATTTGCGGATGTTTCCCCAATTCGTCTAAGACTGAGGTGGAGCCGCGAAATGTCCGATTTAGCTGTGTGCTACCGTCGGTGACTGCTGTGGCGCAGAACTGTTGAATGACACAGCGGGGCGCTGAAGGTTGGTCTTCATCGACTGCTAAGAAGGTGCGGCAAGCGAGACTTTGACCGAGGGTGTGAAAGACTCGGTAGCGCCCTTTGAGCAGCAAGTTGGACTCGCAATTGTTGCAGACTGTCGCGCGATCGAGATTTTCGGGTTTCTGGCAATGGGGATTTGTGCAGTAACTCATTTGTCTTTCCGCTAGAGACCCCCGTCCGACTCGTGGGTGGGGGAGGAAAGCGGGGCGGTGCGTGCCGCTTCCTGTGGACAAATTAAATAATTTGAATCTTTGCTTTATGATAATTGTTTCCCAGATTTTAGCCACAATTTCTGCGGCCGATCGCACGTTAATTATTGCTGAATTTCCTGCGATCGAGGTTTAATAGGGCGATCGAACCGAACTTTGAGATTGCTGTAGGCCAGTGGCGGTGACGCAATTAGGTTATACTGTCATTGCGAATACAGTAATTAATTGCGATCGCAGCTTTCGCTTTCGCAATCGCGAGGCATTGCCCAAAAGTCGCTCCGATCACTTCTCTACAGTCAATGTCAACTCTCCAATCGATGGAAACATTAAAATTTGGGCAGTTGTCGCCAAACTAACTAATAACTTTTAACTATTACTTATGCCACTAATTCGCGTTCCTAAATCTTGGGAAATTCTCAACCCACAAATTACATCAGAAACAGCTTTTGTCAACCGCCGCCGTTTCATGACAAATTTAATTGGCGCTGGCGTGAGTGCTTCGGTGCTGTCGCTGACAGGCTGCAAAACCACTACGAACTCAAAAACTGCTTTAGATAGAAGCTCAACCGAAGCATATTCGGGCTTAACCCGGAATCCAAACTTCGCAAAGGTCGATCGGGCAATTACCGACGAAGCCCTAGCTACAAAATATAACAACTTTTACGAATATGGCGGCACAAAATCGATTTGGCAAGCCGCTCAAGCTTTGCCAACCGAAAACTGGAAAGTAGAAGTAGCAGGTTTAGTAAAAAATCCCCGCACCTACGATATTGACGACCTCAATAAAAAATTTCCCATCGAAGAACGAATTTATCGATTTCGCTGCGTAGAAGCGTGGGCGATGGTAGTTCCTTGGGTCGGATTTCCCATGAAATTACTGATGGCTGATGTCGAACCAAAATCAAACGCTAAATTCGTTCGCTTCACCTCATTTTACGACTCAAAAATAACTCCCGGCCCAGGTTTGATGTCCCAATTCTATCCTTGGCCATACACCGAAGGTATGCGAATCGAAGAAATGGCCAACGATTTAGCTTTTTTTGCCACAGGTTTGTACGGGCGGCGGCTACCAAAACAAAATGGTGCGCCCCTGCGGCAAGTAATTCCTTGGAAATACGGTTTTAAGGGCGCAAAGTCGATCGTCAAAATTGAATTTGTCGAAAAACAGCCCGTCACTTTTTGGAATACAATCGGCCCCAACGAATACGCCTTTGAGGCCAATGTCGAACCCGACAAACCACACCCAAGATGGTCACAAGCCAGCGAACGAGTAGTCGGCCCCGGTAACAGTTGGTCGTGGGAAACTCGCCCGACTTTGCCCTATAACGGCTACGGCGAATATGTGGCGAGTTTGTACAGTTAATTACAGCAAATAGCAGGTCGATTGAGGGCGGACACGCACCATGCACCGCCCCTACAAAAATCAGTTTCTCTCTTTCTCTTTCTCTGCGCCGTCTGCGTTCTCTGCGGTTAAAAAAAAATCTTTCAGGTTCGCTTCAGCTAGAGCAAATACAGGACATGGCAGTGCCGTGTCCCTACCTGAATATCTGTAATTTATTTGTAAATTTTACATAAAATTAGCAGTCGAGCGATTACAATAAAAATTGCTGAATCTACATTTAAACAGATATAAATTCCTGATGCCATTGTTGAGCGACTTTATCCCAGCCAAATGAATCTTTAAGAGCTAATGCTTCCTGTCTTAAAGATTCTTGTTTCTCAGGATTTTTTAGCAAGTCTATCACTGCTTCAATAAAAGCATTATTAGTTTCTTCATCGCCAGCAGGACCTTGAATTCTGATACCTGATTTCACAGTTTCATCTAAACCTGCATAAGTTGTTACCACAGGAACACAACCAGCAGCTTGAGCTTTCCAAGCACTAATACAAAAAATCTCCACAGCAGTATGACAAGGATAAACCCAGATTCCAGATTGGAATAATTCTTCAACTAACTCCTTGTGTCCAATTCTGCCATGTTCATAGACATTTTTCTGCTCGAAAAGTTGTAAAAGTTGTTTCTTTTTATCTGGTAATTGTGGAAACCTTTCAATATAGGGTGAATTAATTAAAGCATCAACTCCTTGCCAACCATAAAAAATATGTAATTCAACATCTGGCACTTCTTTGAGAACCGCATCCCATTGAGTAAGTAAATTTTCAATACCTCTTGTATAATCACTAATCGAAATTAGTCTCTTGGGATTTCTTGCAATTCCTGTTAAATGGAAATCTTCGAGATTAATCCCATTGGTTGTTAAAAATATCTTGTTTTCAGGAATCCAGTCTGGCAGAAGAGATTTATGAAAATTTGACAACATAAAAATTTTGTCAAAACTTGCCAGAAATTCTAAACGCTGAGACTCTGCTACTGGAGCAAATAATTGCGGGTTGTCGTGCATCCACACAGCAGTTTTTCTGGCTTTAGCTTTCATTAGCATAGGTTGTGTCCAAACGCGATGAAAGATTAAGACATTAAAGTTATCTTGGGGATTAAATTTATCAACTGACTGATAAACTACACCATTATATTCCCCTTCCAAATCGCCGCATCGATTAAAAACATTAACCTGGTAGCCTAGCTTCACTAATTCTTGACTTAAGTAAATTATCGCTTCTTCGCTGCCACCAATACCTTTATTCACAGATAGAGGAGACCAATCTTCTACATGAAGTGGAAAATTGGTATAAATTACGATTGAATTATTGCCCCAGTTCATATTATTTGAGTTTCCAAAACTTTTGATAACAAAATTATATATGTAAAATTGACCTTTTGTCAAATAAATCCCACAGTTCAATTCTTCCGTACTTAGTTATTGTAGGGTGCGTCAGCGGGTAAAAAATCTTGAGTAAGTAGTCCAAACATTCAGCCCGCTGACGCACCCTACGGTTAGTTATTAACCACAAATTCCTGCACTCTCTGCCAAACTCGTTCCAACAAATCTGGCGCGCTAACATCAAACCATTCAATTTCAGGATAAGCACGAAACCAAGTCCGCTGTCTCTTCGCAAATTGTCTTGTGTGCAAAATTGTTAATTCTTTAGCTTCTTCCAGCTTAATGTCGCCTGCTAAATATTGTTTCATTTCCTGATAGCCGAGGGTGTTCAAAAGCGGTAAGTCGCAGCCGTATTTTTTACACAAATATTCGACTTCAGCTAACCAACCGCGTTCTAACATTTGTTCGGTGCGTTGTTTGATCCGATCGCCCAAAACATCAATATCACAGTCCAACCCAATTTGTAAAATAGGATAATCGGGAGGATTTTCGCCCTGCTGTTCGGAAATTGAGCGCCCAGTCACATAAAATACTTCCAGTGCCCTTAAGGTTCTGAAGGAATCGTTGAGGTGAATTTTTTGAGTAGACAATGGATCGACCTGCTGCAACATCGCATAACATTGAGATTGTCCGAGATCCGCAAGTTGCGATCGCAATTCAGGAATCGGCCCCACCATCGGAATTTTCAAACCCTTGACAATAGATTTGAGGTACAAACCAGTCCCTCCCACCAACAACAGCGGGGAATCGACATCAGAAATTATTTTTTGAGCTTGCTGCTGGTATTCTGCGAGTGTTAGAGTTTCGGTCGGATCGCAGATATCAATCAAGTGATGCGGTACAGAAGTGCGATCGACCGCCGTGGGTTTTGCGGTTCCGATGTCAAATTCGCGGTACACTTGACGGGAGTCCGCACTCAAAATCGCAGATTGCAGTCGCGAAGCCAAAGCCAAAGCCACTCCCGACTTGCCCGTCGCCGTCGCTCCACAAATTGTAATTAAACTAAACATAAGCTGTCGCACATTTCCCTATAACAACCCTCAAATCCTCTCCCCGACTCTTTTCCTCTCCGCTTTCCCCTCTCTCCCTCCACTCATTCACCGCGCTACGCCTCGGAAATCGCGAAGTAATCTCACAACTATTCGCCTCCGTCCCCCCGATAAATTTGCCTTTAGAAAGCCCTAGCATCGCCTTTAACGGTTTTGTGCTATAATTCTAGGAGTTTTCCCATTTTAGAAGCTTTTGGGGCTTTAGGCCTCATTATTGGAGCTATTTTTGTATGACCAGCAGCTACAGCGCCGATCAAATTCAGGTTCTCGAAGGTCTCGAAGCAGTCCGCAAACGACCGGGGATGTACATCGGTACCACAGGCCCGCGAGGACTCCACCATTTAGTTTACGAGGTTGTTGACAACTCGATCGATGAGGCGCTGGCTGGCCACTGCACCCACATCGAGGTTGACATCAAGGCTGACGGTTCCGTTACCGTGACAGACGACGGACGCGGCATTCCCACGGGCATCGTTGCCAAAACTGGTAAATCGGGAGTAGAAACAGTAATGACTGTGCTCCACGCCGGCGGTAAATTTGGCGGTGGTGGCTACAAGGTTTCTGGAGGATTGCACGGTGTAGGTATTTCTGTTGTTAACGCGCTGTCGGAATGGGTAGAAGTGACAGTTTGGCGCGACCAAAAAGAACATTTACAGCGCTATGAAAGAGGCAATCCTGTCACCGAACTTAACGCCAAACCCAGCAAAGGCGATCGCAGCGGCACTTCAGTTTCTTTCTTGCCAGATACTCAGATATTTAGCACGGGCATTGAATTTGATTATACGATACTTGCTGCGCGGTTGCGAGAATTGGGTTACTTGAATGCGGGCGTGAGAATTACTTTCAGTGACCACCGTTTGGAACTACTAAAAAGTGACGAACCTCGGATCGAAACTTACTGTTATGAGGGCGGAATCAAGGAATACATCGCCTACATGAACCGCGAAAAACAGCCTCTGCACGAAGAAGTGATTTATGTGCAAGGCGAACGCAATAATGTGCAAATAGAAGTGGCTTTGCAGTGGTGCGTTGATGCTTTTAGCGATAATGTTCTCGGTTTTGCGAACAACATTCGGACTATAGACGGTGGGACGCACTTAGAAGGTTTGAAGGCAGTTTTGACGCGGACGATGAATTCGATCGCCCGCAAGCGCAACAAAATCAAAGAAAACGAGCCCAACCTCGCCGGCGAAAACGTCCGCGAAGGTTTGACAGCCGTGATTTCGGTCAAAGTTCCCGATCCAGAATTTGAAGGCCAAACTAAAACTAAGTTGGGAAATACCGAAGTCCGGGGAATAGTTGATTCCTTGGTAGGCGAAGTATTGACCGAATATTTGGAGTTTCGCCCCCAAGTAGCAGACGCTATTTTGGAAAAAGCAATTCAGGCATTTAAAGCCGCTGAAGCCGCCCGTCGTGCCCGCGATTTAGTCCGCCGGAAATCTGTTTTAGAATCGTCTCCTTTGCCCGGAAAATTAGCGGACTGTAGCTCCAGAGACCCCGCCCTGTCTGAGATATACCTGGTGGAAGGCGATTCCGCAGGCGGATCTGCCAAACAAGGGCGCGATCGGCAATTCCAAGCAATCTTGCCTTTGCGCGGTAAAATTCTCAACATTGAGAAAACCGACGATGCCAAAATTTACAAGAATAATGAAATTCAATCATTAATTACAGCGCTGGGTTTGGGTATCAAAGGCGAAGAATTTGATCCGTCGCAATTGCGGTATCACCATATCGTAATTATGAGCGTAGCCGGCGATGAACCAACGTTGGTGATGGACAATACAGGACGAACAGAATTCGTCACAATTGGTGGGTTCATTGATGACTGCGTAGAAGGCCGCCGCGCTGCTGACCAATATCAGGTGATGTCCTTCGATCAAACTACTCATGCTACTCGTTTTCGCCCTCTAAAAGCTGTGATTCGTCACGGACACGAGGAAGCGATGTATAAACTAACGACTCGCTACAATCGATCGATCAAAGTGACATCATCTCACAGCGTTTTCGTCTTTGAAAATAACGAAGTTATTCTCAAAAAAGGCAACGAAGTTAAGCCTGGGGATCTCCTAGTTGCAAGTCGGCGTTTACCGCGCCCAGCAGTTGCTCCAACACAGATAGATTTGCTGCAAACTTTTTATAGTGCTGAGTTGACCAAAGCACTTTATCTCAAAGGTGAGGACGTGAGGCAAGTTGCAAGTCAGCGTGTCTTGGCAAAAGTTTCTCAGCCCGATCAATGGAGTGAACCGCGAGTAGAAGTAGACGATGAAGCGTGGCAAAAATTAATCGCCCAACGCCAAGCAACAGGCATTTCTCAAAAGCAAGTTGCAGCTTCAGTTGGAGTGAAACAGCCCATCACAATTAGTCAGTGGGAACGTGGTATCAGCCGCCCAATTTTATCTCACTTCTTGAGCTATCTTGAGGCAATTGGCAGCAACGACAACGTTGTATACCAAACAGTACCCTCGAAAATTGACGATCGCCTCGCCCAAGATGATACGAGCAAAAATGCTCACTGGCGCGAAGTTAGCTGTTACAAACCCTTCGATTACTTCACAGCAGGCGAAATAGCACAACTCGGCGAAGATGTGCAAATTGTGCCCCAAGCACACGGCGAAAAAGCCTTTGCGCGCTACCTACCTGTCAGTCGAGAATTGATGTGGTTTCTGGGCTGGTATGTAGCTGAGGGAACTCTCAGCCAACATCAAGTTAGCCTTAACCTGGGCAAGAAAGATCAGCGGTTTATTCCTGAAATGATTGCTGCCATTGAGTCGGTATTTAACGAAACACCTCGTCAATATAACGATCCAGATAGTGACGGAATTAAGCTTTACTTCCACAGTGTGGCAGCGGCGCGATTAATCCGAGCTTGGGGTTTGGGCAAGCAAGCACATTTGAAGCAACTGCCAGATATGGTGTTCAGCTTGTGTGAAGAACTGCAAATGGCTTTTCTGGAAGGCTATTTCCTTGGCGACGGTACAACGGGCGGCAGTCACTTGTCGTTGACAACTAATTCTGCCAAACTTAAGGATGGGTTGCTTTATTTGTTGGGACAGTTAGGAATTATTGCCAGTCCAACTCGTCACGAACCGTCTACTGCTGTAGATGCGGAAATTCAAACGCGACATCCTTATTATTCGATCGCGATTTGCAGCAAAGATCAACTTGATATGTGTCGCCAAATTTGGCAGCGACACGCCAATGCCGATCGCGTGGAAGCTCATCTGGCGCGCCCCGATCGCAAATCATCAGACTACGTGCCAATTAGCGATGATTTAATGGGTTTGAAAGTGATTTCGGCATCTGAGATTGACTTAGTAGGCGACTATGTTTATGACTTCTCAGTCGAAGATGATGAAAACTTTGTCTGCGGTACTGGCGGTTTGTGCGCGCACAACACTGACGCTGACGTAGATGGTGCCCACATCCGCACGCTGTTGCTGACTTTCTTCTACCGCTACCAGCGCGCACTTGTAGATCAAGGTTATATCTACATTGCGTGTCCTCCTCTCTATAAAGTGGAACGGGGACGCAATCATTACTACTGTTACAGCGAACGCGAAAGGAACAATCTGATCCGTAATGAATTTCCGGCGAATGCCAACTATACCATCCAGCGGTTTAAAGGTTTGGGCGAAATGATGCCGACACAGTTGTGGGATACGACGATGAACCCGGAAACTCGGACGCTGAAACGGGTGGAAATTGACGACGCTGCTGAAGCCGATCGCATCTTTACTATCTTAATGGGCGATCGAGTCGCCCCCCGCCGCGAGTTCATCGAAACCTTCGGCCCCAAACTCAATATGCTTGACTTGGACATCTAAGTTAGTTGACAGTTGACAGTTGGCAGTTGATAGTTGGCGAGGATGAGTCAGTAGTCATTAGTCATTAGTCATTAGTTAGTGGCTACTGCCAACTGGCTACTGCCAACTGGCTACTGCCAACTGGCTACTGCCAACTGGCTACTGCCAACTGGCTACTGCCAACTGACTACTGCCAACTGGCTACTGCCAACTGACTACTGCCAACTGGCTACTGCCAACTGACTACTGCAACTTTTGTTATAAAAATTAATACAATCTCTCATCAAATCGATCTAAGGTAAGTGCTTAGGTAATTTTTAGATTTTTGGCGCATCCATCAGCTACCACAAAAATAGAAGGTTGGACAATATACTATGAGCATCAATTTAGCGACCAAATTGCGTGAGGGAACCAAAAAATCCCACTCGATGGCAGAAAACGTCGGTTTTGTCAAGTGCTTTTTAAAAGGCGTTGTAGAAAAAAATTCTTACCGGAAGTTAGTGGCAAACCTCTACTTTGTCTACTCGGCAATGGAAGAGGAAATGGAACGCCAAAAGCAGCATCCGGTTGTTTCAAAAATTTACTTTTCTCAGTTAAATCGGAAACAAAGCTTAGAGCAAGATTTGTTCTACTACTACGGTGCGAATTGGCGCGAACAAATAGCTCCGTCCGCCGCAGCTAAAGCCTACATCAAACGGATTCACGAGATCTCGGCTACCGAACCAGAACTATTAGTTGCTCATTCTTACACTCGCTATCTCGGCGATTTGTCCGGTGGACAAATCCTGAAGGGAATTGCCCAACGGGGAATGAATTTGACCGAGGGAGAAGGTACTGCTTTCTATGAATTCGCCGATATTCCTGATGAAAAAGAATTTAAGACTAACTACCGTGGAGCAATGAATGAATTGCCGATCGACGAAGCCACAGCAGAACGAATTGTTGACGAAGCTAATGCAGCTTTTGGCATGAACATGAAGATGTTTATGGAGTTAGAAGGCAATTTGATTAAAGCTGTCGGTCAGATGCTGTTCAATACCCTGACGCGGAAGCGCGGCGCCGCCAGTACCGAATTGGCTACTGCTGATTAGTCAATACTCATTGGCAATAATTTGAGCCTCGTTTAAGAGGAAAACTTTAAATCCTGGGGGTTTGATGGCTGCTTTTACAGTCACCAAAGCTCCGGGATTTTGCATGGCGGGCGATCGACATCTCTATTACCAATTACCAATTATATCGTTTCCGGTTGCATCGGAATTATTAGCCAAAATGAGGAGACGGCAGTGCCGTGTCCCTACCCAAAATAACATTGTAGGGACAC
>NZ_JAUBVZ010000020.1:47409-107756 GCF_036702805.1 Microcoleus sp. A006_D1 | reverse complement strand
ACGTAGCAGATAGTAGCAGTGAGCAAGGTAGGAATCATCAAGACGCCGAACCAGCCTACATAGAGGCGGTTGTCGGTCGAAGTGACCCAGTTGCAAAACTGCGACCACAGATTGGCGCTTTCGCGCTGCTGTAAGGTTGCTGTCATGGTTTTATGATTGCGTTATGTATTTTTCAATGTTCGTGACGGCTTTGTGTTCCGCCATGTAAATAACATAAAGCATATTCTCAGCCTTGTAAAGAGATGTAACAACAGATTAACTGATGGAAACTATAAGTTTAACTTATAAGTTGTAAGAATTGCTGATAAACAGCAAAGAATTGACTATAAAAGGGGAAGCCTGGAAGCGCGCAGCTTTCAGGCACAGGATAGTCAGTTGATTTTAGATGAGAGATGGGAGATTTGAGATTGACTGCACAGATGAATGTGGGGGCTCTCTCTGGTTTGTAAACTTTGTTTGAGATCCACGGCTCCTGTCTAGAAGCAATTATCCGTCTTGAAGTAAGGTCAAGATACAGACTTTTGCTGGCTGGGTATCATCACGAGGGCCCAATAGGGAACCTGGGCCGGATCGACTTCTGCGATCGCCCTAATGCACTGATTAGGCATAGTTGCGCGTTCTATATATAGTGCGCGATCGAACTGTCCCAACTCGATCAGCACGTCTCGGACTTTCGCAAAGTGCCTCCCCAGCTTAATAATCACAGCAGCATCCACAACCGCCAGCCGATCGCGCAAAACCTCAGCATCCAGCGTCGCAGGCATAATGCTCAACACATCGTTACGGTAAGTCAGCGGCACTCCCAGCGCAGCAGCACTCGCCATAGTCGAAGAAATTCCCGGCACAACTTCGGTAGTAAATTTTCCCGACAACCGGTTGAACAAATACATAAACGTGCCGTAGAGAAAAGGCTCCCCCTCGCACAAAACCGCCACATCCCGGCCCTCGCTGAGGTGGGCGGCAATTTTCTCAGCAGCAATATCGTAATAAGGTTGAGACGATCGCGTGGGACTAAAAGGCAGTGGCATCGGAATCTCAATTTGCTCCGGGCGCAGGTAATCTGCAACGATCGCCCGCGCCAGCACCTTACCATTTTCCATCGCCGGATACGCAATCACCGGCACCGATTGCAAAATCCGATAAGCTTTCAAAGTTATCAATTCTGGATCGCCAGGGCCGATGCCCAATCCGTACAATTTACCAGTAGTCTTAGTCATAGTTCGTCCTCTTGAGCTAACGCATTCACGGCCGCCGTTGCCATTGCACTGCCGCCCCGCCGCCCGTGCAGCGCGATAAATGGCACTCCCCGACTGTTGGCAGCGAGTTCGGCTTTGGATTCAGCCGCCCCCACAAATCCTACCGGGAAACCCAGAATTAACGCCGGTTTGGGGGCTCCGGCATCCAGCATTTCCAGCAGTCGGAATAAAGCAGTCGGGGCATTGCCGATCGCCACAACTGCACCATCTAAGTTATCTAGCCATAAATCTAGTGCTGCTGCCGATCGAGTATTGCCGATTTGGCGCGCCAACTCGGGGACTTCGGGATGCCAGAGGGTACAAATCACTGGATTGTCGGCGGGTAGCCGTTTGCGGGTAATGCCTTCGGCTACCATCCGGGCATCGCACAGAATCGGCGCGCCTGCTGCGAGGGCTTTGCGCCCGTGGGTGGCGGCATCGGGGGAAGCTGCTAAGTCTGTAACGATGTCGATCATTCCGCAACTGTGAATTAGTCGTACTGCGACTGTTTCTAAGTCTGGGGGTAGGTTTGATAAGTCTGCTTCGGCGCGGATTGTGGCGAAGGATTTGGTGTAGATTTCTGTTCCGTCTCGGATGTAGTCAATCATTGGTTATTGGTTACTTGTTATTTGTTATTTGTTATTTGTTATTTGAATTTTTATTCTGATTTATTAAGATTGAACCATTGTTGTAATTTGTCGATCGCCTGCCGATCGCAAAATTCGCCCAATGACTCCGAAGGTTCTCGCAATTGCTGATACACCCGCAGCATTCGCTCGATCGCAGCGGGCATCTCAACCACAGTCACAGTCGGGAAGATTTGTCGTCCAAAGGGCAAGTCTTTTTTACCTGCAAAAATGTTGTAACCTGCGATCGTCTCGTTTCCTTGTCTAATCTGAATTCCTACTAGGGTGATGTCAATTGGCTGGTGTTGGGCGCAGGACTTTTCGCAGCCGCTGAAATGGATGTTTATCGATCGCTCGATCGTCAGTTTTTGCGCTAAATCCCTCGCCATTGCTAGGGCGTGACTTTGAGTATCTGTCGTCGCTGACGCACAGCCGCTGCTGCCGGCACACGCAACTAAGCACGAATCTAGGCGAGTTGCGGATGAGTGCAATCCTATATCGGCGATTTGCTGTTTGACCTCAAAAATCTGGGAGTTGGGGATGTCGGAAATCACCAGATTTTGCCACGGCGTAAGTCTCAGAGTACCGCTAGCTAGATTTTGGGCTAAATTTGCCAAATTTCGCAGTTGCTTTGATTCTAGCCTACCTAGGGGCAGTGCAATGCCGATGTAGGAGAAATCGGACTGTCGTTGGGGATGAATGCCGAGATTGCCGTTGGGTGCGATCGCCCTTTCAGAAAGCTCGATCGAACTTCGCCGCAATGCAAACGGTAAATTTTTCTCTACTTCTTCTAGATAACTTTCAGCGCCCCAATCTGCTAGCAGGTGCCGCAAGCGCGGTTTTTTGCCATCAATTCGCGGCAACTTTTTGGTGTATTCCACATATGCGTTAGTTAAGGCTGCTAATACTGAAATACATTGCGATTGTTCGATGATAATTCTTGTATCGCCGTTCAAATACAGCCTAAAAACTATTTCGGAGTTGGTCGAGTTCCTTTCTGCTGCTAATAAAATATCGTTCCGTAGATTGCGGATCGAAACCGCTTCGCCACCGTCAAATCCAATGCTAAATTTAGCGGAAAGTTCCGATAATTCGGGATGGGTTTGCAGGTAATCATCCCAAGCTGCAACTAGCGGGCGAGTATCGAGTAACTGCTGGCGATCGATTCCTGCTGTCGGACTTGCCATCATATTGCGAATCGGGTCAACTTCAACGCGGCGAGATGCTAATCCCAATTCTTGCAATTCTTGCCAAGTTGACGGGGCAATTTCCGAATGCAATTCTCGGATTTGCAAATTTGCCCGATTTGTGACTTGCAACCAACCGGTACTGTAGCGATCGACTAAATTGGCGATCGTCCAACACTGCTGTACATTTAAAATTCCCCCCGGAATCCGCATCCTCGACAATATTCCGTCTCGGGCTCGGGAACCGTAAAATAAACCCGGACAAGTTGGTAAATCAGTCAAAGCTAACAAATAATCTCCTTCCCCGTGCGACGCAGGGAATCCAAAAGTAAACGCGCCAAACGCGCCCCGAAATCGGCATTCTGACTCTCACAGTTGCGGCACAGCGCCGGAATTACACCGGACTTTCCCGCTTTCAGGTTTAAGAAATATATCACAAGTCGATCGCCCGCAGCCAAAATTCTCAACTTTCTTAACAAATGCCCCATAATCCAAAGAAAATAATACTCATGATACTTAGAACTCAGAGATTGGTTTTAAAACCGATTTTGGATAGCGACCTCAACACGCTCCACAGAATTTTCACTGATTCCTATGTGAGGAGATATCTATGTGACGGCGAAATCTGGTCGCTGCAACAAGTAGAAGAAATGCTTGGCGAGAATCAAAAGCTTTTTGCAGAAAAGAAATTCGGTCTTTGGTTGATCGAGACAAACACCGAGAAAGAAGTCATTGGATTTGTGGGTTTGTGGTATTTTTTTGATGAAGAACAGCCCCAGTTAGTTTACGCATTGCTGCCAACAGCAACTAAAAAAGGCTACGCTACTGAAGCTGCAACAAAAATAATAGAGTATTGTTTTGATGAACTTGGCTTTGAGTATCTTGTCGCAAGCTGCGTGAAGCGAAGCTATCCCGTAGGGAATCGCCCAAACACCGATTCGCAAAAGGTAGCAGAAAGACTCAGCATGAGGCAAGTAGAAGAAAGAATTGTGCATGAAAATCCCATATTATTCTTTAGACTTGATAAGTCGAAATTAGCAGGTGTCTGATGCACAAATGGCTTTCGGTGGTGGGAATTGGGGAAGACGGACTTTCGGGATTGAGCGAGATCGCCCGATCGCTACTCGATCGATCTAAAATCATTGTCGGTGGCGCGCGTCACCTCGCAATGCTACCCACCGAGGACACCCGCGAACGATTGGTTTGGGCTTCACCACTACAAACAACAGTTGACAGCATCATCAGCCGTCGCGGGGAGACTGTTTGCGTGCTCGCCAGTGGTGATCCGATGTGTCACGGAATTGGTGTCACGCTATCGCGCCGGATTCCCATTTCTGAAATGACTGTGATTCCCGCAGCATCGGCTTTTAGTCTGGCTTGCGCCCGTTTGGGTTGGCCGCTGGCGGATGTTGAGACTTTCAGTTTGACAAATCGCCCGATCGCCTCGATCGCCCTTGCTTTCTCTCCCGGCGCGCGCTTGCTGGTGTTGAGTGCCGATCGACACACGCCGGGAAAGGTCGCCGAATTGTTGACACAGCGGGGGTTTGGCAGCAGTTTGATGACCGTGTTCGAGCGGATGGGGTCGGAGGCGGAACGGCGGCTCGATGGGGTGGCAGCAGCTTGGAATGCAGCGGATTTGGTGGATTTGAATACGATCGCCATTGCCGTTACAGCCGATCGCGAAACTCTGCTGATTCCCCGTACCTCCGGCTTACCGGATGCAGCCTATCGCCACGATGGACAGTTGACGAAACGGGAGGTTAGAGCCGTTACGCTGTCTGCGTTAGCGCCGATTCCGGGGGAGTTGCTGTGGGATGTGGGGGCGGGCTGTGGTTCGATCGCGATTGAGTGGATGCGGAGTCATCGGAGTTGTCGGGCGATCGCGATCGAACGTCACCCAACTAGACTGGAATATATTGCCGAAAATGCCTCTAATTTGGGTGTTCCAGAACTCAAAATCGTGGCGGGAGACGCGCCGGAAGCTTTGGCAAATTTGCCGCCACCGGATGCAATTTTCATCGGCGGCGGTGTCACCGCAGAGGCTTTGCTGGAAACTTGTTGGAAGGCTTTAGGTGAGGGCGGCAGATTAGTTGTAAACGCGGTGACTATTGAAAGCGAAATGAAGGTTTTACAGTGGCACAATATTTACGGTGGCGAATTGATTAGAATTGGGATTCAGCGCGCTGGGGCGATCGGCTCTTTTCTCGGGTGGAAACCGCTAGCACCGATTACTCAGTGGGCGGTAGTTAAAACTTCCTAGGACTTATATCGTGTCTCAATGAGTTGTACCAACAATTAACGTTATTATCTAATAGCGTTAATTTCAAAAATTATTTTCCAGCCTTACCGATCATTTATGCTTGCTTTTTTTAGGGCTGCACCTGAATTGTAGAATTGATTTAAACTCGCTATATCAGCGTTGGTTTCTGGTTGTCGGCCATGCAGGCGACAGCCAGAAATTAAGCTGGGATAGAGTTTGGGAGTTATTGGAAATATCTATTGCAGAACTTCGATCATCTGAGCATTCATAGCCAGAGGATTTGAACTAGAAACTTGACCTCGTATCCTAACTTGTAAATCAGGATGTAAGCTACCTGGATCAACTATTCGTTCATTCTGAGTAATTTGAGTATCTAAGCGAAGTACGACATCATAGAACCCGGTTTGAGTCTGAACAGTCAACTGCAAAGGCCAGCTTTCCATAACCGTCACAATCTTGCCTTCAATTTCCATAGCTTTTTGAGTAGATACTTTTTGTGAGTCCTAACTGCTGAAGGTAGGGTTGATTTGTCGTGGGAGTGACTCATACAAGTTACCAGTAAAACGATCGCGAAATCAATCAACTATGCTCAAACTAGCGATCGCTGTGTCGAAAATCTACCTACCTTTGTTTGATCCATAGCATACTCCAGTTACAGCCGATCGCGCTCCTATCGAAGGCTGGTGAAATTCCCAAAAGCTTGCTCGTATTAACGTCCAACTATTGGGAATGTACTCCATCAATCTAACAACTCCTGTATTTTGCGACAAGTCTATTAAACTGCTAACAGAACGTTTTCTTACTCCAGACTGGGAATCTGAAATTCCTACATCCATAATGAATCAGGAATCCATCAGCTAGTTTTGATAGCTTGCCGCGCATCAAGTTTGCCATTAGAAACCGAGATTTCGCCAAGCCAGCATATTGTCAAATACTGGTTTAATAATCCTAGTTGCCGAGTTAGGACAGCCACCATAGGCATGGATGCCAATCCCGTGTCGCTGGCCATTCAGGAAACGCCATACTGGGCTACCACTTTGTCCACCATACGTGTCAATCATGTAATAGATTTTACGATCGGTAACTTGAGTGGTAATACCAGCATTAAACCATTGGGTTCCAAATGGTTTGTCACCTGGATAGCCAGAATTATTGACTGTGAGGTTTTTGAGTTCACTGTCTGATAAAGTAGCGAACCCAAAGTAGCCAACCCGATTACCTAGGTCATTATTTGGGAGAATGATCGCTCCATAATCATAGTTAGGATCGGCGCTGTCTGTCCAGCCTTTTGAACTGCGGAAGGAAGTACCAACCTGCGATCCGAAGGGACGACTAGAACTGTCCATACCAGGAATGACTTCAATCTTCTGCGCCCATCCTCCAGCACCTTTGCTGTAAACGCAGTGTCCTGCTGTCATGACGGTTCGCGGGCCAATAAACCATCCTGTGCCAATAAACTGACCATTAGGGAATGTGATAATCAGTTGGCATATCCATCGCCAAGGGATATTAGTAGCAGGTGAAATTCGAGCTCGATCGTCTTGACCACAGACTGTTTCTGGCTCTAGAAATTCCAACGTAGCAGCATCTTGCAATTCTTCAAGTTCTTTGGTAATTGCTACTTCCTGTGCTTCAATGCCATCTTTTAATGCAGCAGATGGATTGAAACCAGCAACGGATTCTATCTCACCTTTACTAGCAGTTCCTGCGAAATCGGCGACTGATAGGACATCTGCGGGTTTTTGTGACTCAGGCTCACTTGAAACTGCTTCGTGTCCTTCTTGTTCTAAGTTCTGTATACTCTCTGATGAGATGCTTTCATGCTTCGACATATTAATCTCCTTCTGAATAAGACATTGGGTGTCTTATCTGCGTTATTTGATCTAATCCTCCTTAAAATAAACTTTGAGAGCAATACGACGATCCGCGTAGAGAATTATGAAGATATTGCAACAAACTTGGAGTATCTAAGGAATGAAAATTAAATAGCTTATAATTTTTATGCTTCTTGTGGGATGGGCGTCCCGCCCGTCCAGAAAGGGTGGGCGGGCGGGACACCCCACAAACTTGTGTAAATTATTTAATTCGCGATCCTAAGTTTTGGATTGACTTTCGATGTGCGAGCATCTCGCAGGCTAATCAGGGCAAACGCATCTTATTATGTTGATGATGCTTGCTAGATCGAGGTTTGAGCCATTGTCGATCTGTGTTGCAGAAAGTTGAAATCTCTACTCGGTAGGGCTTACAGAATTTAGATGCGTTTGCCCTGGCTCGCTAATATGTAGTATGTACAGCAGGTCGATTTAGTACAGATATGAAACCCGGAAGGGTGGGCTTTTGCGGGGCAACACTGTCGGAGCGAAACCGATTTTTTGTATTTGATTTACCTGAAAATTATTCTAATCGGAGGACTAAATCAATTTGGCAACAAAAAGGTTGGGTTTAACACAATTAAACCCAACCTATTAATTCAATGAGACTTCAGAGTTTAGCCTTGATTTACACCGAAGTTTTCAAACTGTCCCGCGACTCCAAAGATCGATCGACAATAGTAGCATTTACCACAGATTCCTGAATCGGTTTCCGGGCTTCAATTAAAGCCAGAGCTTTAGTGACACCTTCCGGTAAAATTACCACCAAACTGCCCTTCGGCGCTTCATCTAAAGCCTTGTTAACAGCGGTTGTTTCGTCGAGAATCAACTCGTATTGAACTTTGGATTGATCTGGGGTGCGTGCGGCAATAGCCTCTGCAATCCCTTGGCAAATTAACTTTGCCACCACACCGGGTTCTCGGCCGCGTCTGTCAAGGTCTTCTTTGACAATAATTCGATCGAACATATCGGCCGAAAGTTTGCCCAGGGTGACAAAATCTTCATCTCGCCGATCGCCCGGGGCACCAACTACCCCAATCCGCATTCCCGGCCAATTCAGCACGAAACTGCCCAAAGCTTTGTAGCTGTGGGGGTTGTGGGCGTAGTCGAGCAAAGCGTGATAGCTGCCCAAATTAAACAAGTTCATGCGTCCGGGAGTTTGACCGACGGATGCTTGGAAGCTTGACAAAGCCGATCGAATGTCTTCTATTTTCACTCCTTGGGCAAAAGCCGCCAAACAAGCCGCTAAAGCATTAGCAATCATAAACGGCGCGCGCGCGCCCATCGTCAGCGGCACATTCACAGCCTGCTCAATTCTCAGCGTCCAATCGCCTTTCAAAATCGACAAATACCCATTTTCGTAAATCGCAGACAGCCCGCCCGCAGCGGTATGTTTGGCAACCAGTTCGTTGTCCGGGTTCATCGAAAAGTATGCAATTTGAGCCTTGACACGCTGCGCCATTTGTGCTACCAGCGGGTCGTCTGCGTTCAAAACTGCATAGCCTTTGGGCATTACCGACTCCACGAGAACGCTCTTGAGCTTGGCTAGTTGTTCCACGGTTTCGATGTCGCCGATGCCCAAGTGATCGGCTGCGACGTTCAAGACGACGCCCACATCGCACTGATCGAATCCCAAGCCCGATCGCAAAATTCCGCCTCTCGCCGTTTCCAGCACCGCCACTTCCACCGTCGGATCGGACAAAATCAACTGAGCGCTCTGCGGCCCAGTATTATCTCCGCTATCGACCAAATAATCGCCGATGTAAGTGCCGTCTGTCGTCGTGTAGCCCGTAACTTGACCAGTCTGCTTGACAATGTGGGCCAGCAGGCGAGTGGTTGTAGTTTTGCCGTTGGTTCCCGTCACCGCTAAAATCGGCACTCGGCTGGGTTGAGGCGATGGGAATAGCATATCGAAGACTGCGCCGGCGACGTTGCGGGGCAAACCCTGACTCGGCGCGACGTGCATTCTGAAACCCGGTGCTGCGTTGACTTCGACGATGACTCCGTTCGTATCGCGCAGGGGTTGGGAAATGTCGGATGTTACTACGTCAATGCCCGCGATGTCCAAGCCGATAATTTTGGCGACTCTGGAAAACAGCCAGACGTTTTCGGGGTGGATTTCGTCGGTGCGATCGACTGCAATGCCACCGGTGCTCAAGTTGGCTGTCGCGCGCAAGAAGACTCTTTTGCCGGCGGGCAATACCGAGTCCATGGCGTAGCCTTGTTTTTGCAGCAAATCGAGGGTCAATTTGTCGATCGTGATCCGGGTGAGCACGTTATCGTGTCCGTCTCCCCGCTGGGGATCGCGGTTTACTTCTTCAACGAGCTGTTCTACTGTAGACCTGCCGTTGCCCACGACGTTAGCGGGGACTCGTTCGGCGACTGCTACGACTTGCCCGTTGACTACTAATACTCTGTGGTCGCGGCCGGTGTAATAGCGCTCGACAATGACGTTTTTGGTTTTCGATGCTGCGCTGGCTAAGTCGTAGGCTTCTTCTGCTACTTCCCAGGAGTTGATGTCGATCGTAATTCCGCGGCCGTGGTTGCCATCTAGCGGTTTCAGGACGATCGGATAACCGCCCACATCATCTATCGCCCCGCGCAGTTCGTCCATATAATTAATCACCGTCCCTCTGGGAACCGGTACCCCGGCAGCGCCCAGGATATTTTTTGTACCTTCCTTATCGCAGGCCAGTTCTACCCCCAAAACTCCGGTGCGGTTGCTCAGAGTTGCCTGAATCCGCTTTTGGTGCACCCCGTAGCCGAGTTGAATCATAAACCGGGCGCTCAACGGTATCCAGGGAATGCCGCGAGCTTCTGCTTCCTTGATCAGTGTTTCCGTGCTCGGCCCGAGGGCTGCCGACAAAGCAAACTCTTTGAGGTCTCTCAAATCTTGGACTAATTCTGCTGCTGGATAACTGCCAGTATCGGCAATGCTCTGGCACATCCGCACGCCCGCGCGGGTTGCATAGCGACCTGCTTGTTCGTTTTGATACTCGATTACTACTTGGTAAGTGCCTGGGGTGGCAGTCTCGCGGGTTCGACCGAACCCGACCGGCATTCCTGCCATTTGCTGAAGTTCTAGGGCTACGTGTTCGATTACGTGTCCCATCATTGTGCCTTCTCTAACACGTTGCAGGAAGCCTCCCCGATGGCCGGGAGAACAATAATGCTCGTTCAAACTCGGCAGCGCGGCGGTCAATCCTTCGTAGAAGCCAGGAATTTGCGCTGTGGTTTTATCTGCCAACTCTTCTAAATCCAGACGCATCAGGACGAGTTTTTGGCGTCGGATGCTCCAGTAGTTGGGGCCGCGTAAGGTCTGGATTTTAAGTATTTTCATGACAGTAAGAGGGGTATGGGTCGCTAAATCTTATAGATAATTGCAGCATTTATTCAATTTGGAGCTAGATTGCTCGATCGACTGTTCGCTGCGAACAGTTTGGCATTGAATTTACAGTTATGGGTCGCCAGCGTTGAAAATTCATGCCCCAGCGATCGGCTAGAAACAAGTACAAGGCAGAAGGTAAATTTTCTGTGCTTCTGCCGAATGGCGTCAGCCCCCTGCTGGTTAAAAATCTCTCCTCTTGTGATATCCATGATTCGGCCGGAATGCCGCCCTCCGATTTTCTGCCGAATCAATGACTATAAATCTTCTGCGTTAGTTAGCTGTGCGGCATTCTGAGGGCCAGCCAGACTCGGAACACGCTAACGATGGCATCGGTTTGCCTTGGGGCATATTGTAGCAATCTCCGTGACACAGGACGTGCAAGCGCATATTGAACAAACTCAAGGGTTCTGTCGCTCCTATTAGAGACTCATTGGTATAAAAGTTGTCCCTAGAATCAACAATAGTTACAGTGCCTTTACCGAGGACTTTCATAGTATCATCTCCCTCAAACAAGGCGCAGGTATCTTCGTCAATACCAATCGCGAGGCGATCGGGATGAGAAGCAACAGCAGACAGCAAGCGAGCCATGCGGTTTCGGTTGTGAAAATGCTGGTCTACGATGATCTCGGGAATAATGTTAAGTCCGTTTGCCATGTCTACTAAAGAACGGTTGGGTGACGCCCCGCTCCCGCCGCCTGCAATCATGTGATATCCCATCACCGCAGCACCCGCGCTGGTGCCGGCGAGGGTAATCTTGCCCGAGAGAGCATATTCGCGAATTTTTTCCATCAGCGGGGTGTCCGCCAGCAGCCCACAGAGTCGCAGTTGGTCGCCGCCTGTGATGAATACTCCGGTACAGTCTTCTAAGTAATCTTTCCAGACTGGGTTTTCGCCTTGTTCGCGTTCGCGGATATCCATGACTTTGACGGCGCTAACGCCCATTTCGTCAAATATGGTGCGGTAGCGGTTGCTAATTCCTTCGGGATCTCGCGAGGCGCAGGGGACGATCGCCAGCCGAGCGTTTGTACCCCCAGCACGGCAAAAAAAGGTATTCAGAATCTCTCGCCCGTGAACTTTGTCTTCGGCTCCCCCGATGACCATAATCGAGGTTTTTGTGCGCTGGGGAATATTGTGTTCGAGGGCTTGAGATGTCAACTGCTGCATGGTGTGTCTTCCTCTGTGGGATGTGAAATTCAATTTTGCCGTGGCTGTGAGTACAATGGGGCTTTTTAAGAGTGAATATTTTTTCTGGCGAGCGAAGTGCTAAGGCCGATCGCCCGATCCGCAGTTATTTGAGCAAGTTTACTCGCAGCCACTGGCGTGAGAACAGATTGTTTTTGTACAACAAAAGTGGCCAGCAGACAAAGGAAGAGGATTTTACTTGCAAAAATGCTCACAAATTATAAGAAATTATAAAAAATAATGCAATTACTGAAAACGGATATCCCTCTAAGAGTCAAACTAGAGGTGATGTATCAATAAGTTTCAATTATTGTGCGATTTGACGTTGTGACGCTATTTCCAGAATTTTTCCTGGCTCCCCTAGCATCGGGACTGATGGGCAAAGCCTTAGCTAAAAATATTGCTGAGGTGAATTTTGTCAATCCCCGCCATTTTACCACAGACAAGCACCAGCGAGTAGATGACGAGCCTTACGGGGGCGGAGTGGGGATGCTGATGAAGCCGGAACCGATTTTTGCTGCGGTGGAGTCGCTACCGATTTTGCCGCGGCGGGAGGTGATTTTGCTTACTCCCCAGGGGGAACCGATGCAGCAGCCGATGTTTCGGGAGTTCGCGACGGAACGCGATCAGTTGGTGTTGATTTGTGGTCATTATGAGGGTGTGGACGATCGGGTGCTGCACTTAGTCACTCGCGAGGTGTCGTTGGGGGATTTTGTGCTCACGGGGGGCGAAATTCCGGCTTTGGCTTTGATTAATGGGGTTTTGCGATTGCTGCGCGGAACTGTGGCGAAGGAAGATTCGCTGAAGTTTGAGAGTTTTGAGGACGGACTTTTGGATTATCCGCAGTACACTAGGCCAGCGGATTTTCGGGGATTGAAGGTTCCCGACGTGTTGCTGTCTGGTAATCACGCAGAAATTGCTCGCTGGCGCAAGCAACAGCAAATTGAAAGAACTCGATCGCGCCGCCCGGATTTGCTAGCGGATTAGTTCGCTGTTGGCTGTTAACTGTCTTGGTTGAGCATCCTATTTTTCGCAGAGAAACTTATGTTAAAAAATCAACTTTTGTGCTGTACGGCGATCGCCTTTTTGCTCGCTGGTGAAGTTACCGTAAATTTAACTGGTGGCAGCGGCGGCAAATGGTTAAATATTAACCGGGAAGCTTTGGCCAGAAGCAGTGGCGGAAGTGGCGGCGGGCGATCGAGTTCTTCTAGTTCCAGTTCTAGTTCCAGCCGCTCTAGTTCTTCTAGTTCTAGTCGCAGCCCATCCGATAGTTCTTCTAGTTCCAGTTCCAGCCACCCCAGCAACAGCGGAAACACTGGGGGAAGAGTTCGCAGCGGCTCTTTTGAAAAGCCGGCTTCACCCGCACCTGTCGCCGCACCGAACGCTCCGATTCCCCAACAATCTGGAAATAACAGAACTGTAATTATAGAGCGCACTTATAATTCAGGGCCGAGTTATGTAGTTCCTTACAATTCCGGTAACAGTCAGCCAAATACTAATTCTCAGCCACAACCAGCCGTCAATCCAGCACCTGTTACAACTGAAAATAACTCGGATAGTGCTGCGAGTGAGGAATCTTCTGAAGCTTGGAAATTGTTTGTATTTTGGTTGTTTGTTTCGGCAGGGACTGTCGCCTTAATAGCTTACTGTATTTACTATTACCGAAACAAGGCTGGGGATGCCTCAAAAAAACCGAATTTTGCAGTCAGCAAGTTGCAAGTTGCCATGTTGGCCACCGCTGGCAATGTTCCAAGTCAGCTCAATGAATTGACGCTAAATTCAGACTTAGAAAGCGCGGAGGATCGAGCCAAATTTTTGCAAGAATCTGTTTTGATTGTTTTGCGAAATCGCGAAAGCTGGACTCACGTTTGCGCGACTTCCCAGATATTTTCAGATTTGGCAGAAGCGACCCAAATCTTCGACCAAATCTCGATTCACGAACGCAGCAAGTTAAGTCGGGAAACTCTGAGTATGGTTAACGGCGATATCCGCCGCCAGCAGTCTGTCAGTGCTGGCGATCGCGATCCTGGAGAGTATATTGCAGTCACATTTTTGATTGGGACAGAGGACACCAGACCGCTGTTTGGAGAGATTCGCGATGTTGGGAAGTTGAAAGCGGTGTTAGAGCGATCGGCTGCGACTCCTGCTGATAATTTGCTGATTTTAGAGGTGATTTGGAGTCCGCAGCAGCAAACTGATAGTTTGAGTGGCGATGATTTGTTGGGTTCCTATGCGGATTTGATTCGGATTGGTTAGACTTGCATTGCATTAATTTTTAATTAATAGGCTAACCGCAGATGAAAGGCAGATCAACACGGATAAACGCAGATGGTTTTAATGTTGAGATGATTTCCAGAAAGTATGGATAATTCAATTTATGCCAAATCTTTACATAATTGGTGGCGCTAATGGTTCCGGGAAAACCACGGCCTCAATGAGTTTATTACCTAACTTTCTGGACTGTTTTGAATATGTCAATGCTGATGCGATCGCGGCTGCACTTTCACCATTCAATCAAGAGTCCGTAGCCATTTCTGCCGGACGCATTATGCTAGAAAGACTGCAAACTCTGTCTAATTCTGGAACTGATTTTGCTTTTGAGACTACTCTGGCGGCCCGCAGCTTTGCTGCTTTCCTCAGAAGTTGTAAAACCAAAGATTATACAATTAACTTAATTTACTTTTGGTTGCGATCGCCCGAACTAGCCATAGCAAGAGTAGCCAGACGGGTAGCTAGCGGCGGCCATTCTATCCCAGAAGATGTCATCCGCCGCCGCTATGACAGAGGAATGCGAAACTTGCTCGCTCTGTATTTGCCTTTGTGCGACAATTGGATTATCTATAATAACTCTAACGAAACTCCCGAGTTAGTGACAGAAGAAAGTATCGAGCAAGAACAGATCGTCTATAATATTGCAATCTGGAATCAAATAACTCAAAGATAGAATGAACGAATCAAAACCCAGACAGCTTTTATCTACAAAGATTGATGCGGGAGTGAAAGCTGCCGTTGCAGCAGCTATTGAAAGACACCGCAAATTAGGTGAATCTATTGCTGTTTGGCAAGATGGGAACGTTGTAATTTTAACAGCCGATCGCATTCCTCCAATGACCCAAAAGTAAAAAAGGTCAATTGCCCAACAAATTAAATCATCTCCACCCAGACTGTGACATAATACTCTACTGTCTGCTTTTTCGCCACCTAAACTTCACCAGAAAGAATTGGTTTAAAGCCTCTCCCTGATCGGGGAGAAATTAAAATCAGACTATTCATTACTCCAATCCTCTTCCTTCTAGGTAGAGGTCGCCCTCAAGCAGTCAACTGTCAACTGTCAACTGTCAACTGAATGAAATGAACATCCGTATCGGTAATGGCTACGACATTCACTGCTTAGTTCCAGAACGCCCCCTGATCCTCGGTGGCGTACACATTCCCCACGAATTAGGCTTATTAGGACACAGCGACGCAGACGCGCTCACCCACGCGATCATGGACGCGATGCTGGGAGCTCTCAGCTTGGGAGATATCGGTCTGTATTTCCCGCCAACTGACCCGAAATGGAAAGGTGCAGACAGTCTAGTGCTGCTGGCACAAGTCAATCAGTTAATATTAGATAAAGGATGGGAAATTGGCAATATTGATTCGGTGGTGGTGGCTGAACGTCCGAAGCTGAAACCGCATATTGAGCAAATGCGCGATCGGCTTTCTGGTGTTTTACAATTAAAACCCGACCAAATTGGCATCAAAGCTACTACCAACGAAAAGTTAGGCCCCGTGGGAAGAGAAGAAGGAATCGCAGCCTATGCTGTAGTTTTGCTGGGCCGAAAATAGAACTCTATAATCTAAAATTGACTGTGGAGTCAATTGTTTAATCCAAAATCGCTAGGAAGCCTGAAATCATGGACACTGACAACTGGGAGTTACAATTTCCTGTAGACGCGGATGTGATCGCGTTGGATAAGGACGATCGCATAGTCGTGCTAATCGAGGTTAAAATTATTCAAACTCAAGAACCAGCCACCAAACAGAAAATTGTCGATCGCGCGATCGACTGGCTGAAAGCTGTGTTAGCTAAGGTGTCTGAAAGAAACGCGATTATCCCCTATGCTATGTTTATTGACGCGGAACAAATTTTGATTTTCAAATGGGATGGCGTGAATCTATCGGAGCCTGTTTGCACTCTCAATACTGGTGAAATATGTCGCTATTATCTGCCGAGTTTTGGCAGTAAATGGCTCTTTGAAAGTACCATTGAGGGGCTGATTGAATCGTGGCTGCATGACTTAGATTATAACTGGAAATCAGAAATACCGCCAGCATCGGAGCAGATAGCAGCCATCGGTTTGCTGCCATTACTCGCAGGTGGAACAACAAAATCAGGAGTGGAATTAGGTGGCAATCGTATATATCGAGACCAACTTTCTGATGAGTATTACTACAGGGCGTGAGGCTGAAGCAATTATGTTGCTCAGAGATTTGTCCTCATCAGTTCAGTTGGTAATACCCAGCATTTGTTACAGGTCGGCTTTGTCAGCTTTAGAGGATGAGTTGAAGCGACAAAACTCTTTTAAGGAACAGCTAAGTCGTCAAGTTAGCGAAACAAAGCGAGATGTGACATCTGAATACGCCACATCTCTATATTTTCACTTAGAAGAGTCATTAGTTTACTATCGCTATCGAATAGATGAAATTAAATTTCGCTTGCGGGAAGCGATAAGTCTGATGTCGCGAAATGCAGAAATGATTGCATTAAATCCAGAGATTATCGAAGCAAGCTTAAACGAAACTTTGATCGAAAAAGACCCAACAGACAATTTGATTCTACACTGTATCCTCAGTCATGCCCGATCGCATTCTACAGAAAGCAAAGTATTTCTCAGCGGTAACGTCAAAGAATTTGGTCTGTCGAAAGTTCGAGATGCTTTGCAGGAAGTCGGGATAACCAAGTATTTTTCGCGCACTGAAGACTTTCTCGGTTGGCTACAATCTCAGTCATAATTGCACGCAGGTGGTAAACTAAATTCTTATGAAAAATTTCCCTATTTTACATTCAAAGCGCCGCTGGCTGGCTGTTTTGCTGGCTGTAATTGCAGCCGTCAGTCTGTCTGCTTGTACTCCGGTGCGATCGCAATTAACCAACAGACTCATCGTTCCCACCCCCAGCGGCCCGTCTACCTTCAACTATCCGCTAAATCAATCTGCATACAGCGTTTTTGGCTATATGTACGAGGGATTGCTCAACGAAAACGGCTTGACATCGAAGCTAGAACCTGGTTTAGCAGAGTCCTGGGAAGTTTCTAAGGATGGCAAAAAGATTGTCTTCAACCTGCGAGAAGGTTTGAAATGGTCTGATGGCGAGCCGATGACAACTGATGACATTATCTTCAGCTATGAAAAGATTTATTTCAATGATAAAATTCCTAGCGGATTGAAAGATACTCTGAGGGTTGGTATAAGCCGTCAATTGCCCAAACTCAAAAAAATTGACAGCCGCCGCGTTGAATTTTCAGTGGCAGAACCTTTTGCTCCTTTTGTTAGATTTGCTGGGGGAATACCAATTTTACCAGCTCATATCTTGCAGGAATATGTCACCAATACAGAGGCTGACGGCAAGCCTAAATACCTGTCTGCTTGGGGCACGGATACTGACCCCCAAAAAATTGTCGGTAACGGCCAATACCGAATGCTGAGTTATACTCCCAATCAGCGCGTGGTTTTGGAAAGAAATCCCTATTTTTGGCGCAAAGATGCTGAGGGAAATAGTCAGCCTTTCATCCAGCAAATTGTTTGGCAAATTATCGAAAATACTGATACTCAATTGCTGAATTTTCGATCGGGCGATTTGGATACTCTGGACGTGCAGCCGGAGGTGTTTCCGCTGCTGAAACGGGAGGATAAACGTGGCAAATATACGGTGTTTAACGGCGGCCCGGACACTGGCAGCGTGTTTATGTGTTTCAATCTGAATAAGGGGCGCAATGCTCAAAATCAGCCGTTTGTAGATGCGGTTAAGTCTCGCTGGTTCGCGGCTAAGGAATTTCGTCAGGCGATCGCCTATGGCATCAACCGCGACGCGATGACTAACAATATCTATCGCGGACTTGGGGCGCCACTGCATTCCCCTATTCCGGCGCAAAGTCCGTTCTACTTGTCTCCAGAACAGGGATTGAAAACTTACAGTTACGACCCGCAAAAGTCGAAAGAGTTGCTGCTGAGTGCCGGTTTTAAGTATAATAGTAACGGCGAATTATTGGATGCTGAGGGCAACAAAGTCCGATTTACTTTGTTGATGGCTGCTGGCAAAAAAGTACGGGAGCAAATGGGAACGCAAATTAAACAAGATTTGGGCAAATTGGGGATGCAAATTGATACGCAGTTTTTGAGTTTTAACACTTATGTGGAAAAGCTGCGTTTGAGTAAAAATTGGGATACTTACCTCGGCGGTTTTACGGGAGGTCTGGAACCGCACAGCGGCTACAATATTTGGTCGGTCAAGGGGACTTTGCACAGTTTTAACCAGGGCGCATCAGCGGGAGAACCGCCGATTAAGGGTTGGGAAGTGTACGACTGGGAGCAGAAAATTGATGACCTTTATGTGAAGGCTTCCCAGGAGCTTGACGAGGCGAAGCGCAAGGAGCTTTATGGGGATACGCAGCGGATCATAGCGGAACAAGTGCCTTTTATTTACATGGTGAATCCGCTGACTTTTGAGGCTGTGCGCGATCGCGTATCCGGAATTCGCTATAGTGCGATCGGCGGTGCTTTCTGGAATTTGTACGAGCTGAAAATTGCCGAATAGTCAGTTGTTAGTAGTCAGTTGTCATTAGTCAGTAGTCAGTAGTCATTGGTAATTGGTAATTGGTCATTGGTCATTGGTCATTAGTTATTCGTCATTGGTCATTAGTCAACCCTTCTCTTTCGCAAGCTGTCAACTGTCAACTGTCAACTGTCAACTGTCAACTGTCAACTGTCAACTGTCAACTGTCATTGGTCATTAGTGAATTAATTCATGGAACCTGAAATTTTACAGAAGTTACTCGAATCTGTTGCGTCTGGCGATGTTAGCCCCGCCGTAGCTTTGGACAAATTAAAGCATTTTGACTTTCAACAAGTCGGTGATTTTGCCAAAATTGACCACCACCGCACGTTAAGAACCGGTTTTCCTGAAGTCATCTTGGGCCCAGGGAAAACACCAGACCAAATTGTGGAAATTATCGAGGCGATGCGCGGGCGAAATCCTGTGGTGATGGCGACGCGAATTGAACCGGAAGTTTTCGAGAAATTGCAGCAAAAAATACCCGATTTGTGCTACTACCAAAAAGCTCGAATTTGTGCAATTTCTGCTAATTCCCCAACTTGGCAGCATCCGGGTACTGTGACTATCATCAGTGCGGGAACGGCGGATTTGCCTGTGGCGGAAGAAGCGGCAGTTACGGCGGAACTTTGCGGTTTTCAGGTGCGGCGTTTGTGGGACGTGGGAGTTGCTGGAATTCACCGCTTGTTGAATAATCGGCACGTGATTGATGATGCTGATGTGTTGATTACGGTTGCTGGTATGGAAGGTGCTTTGCCGAGTGTGGTTGCAGGTTTGGCAGATTGTCCGGTGATTGCGGTGCCGACAAGTGTTGGTTACGGCGCAAGTTTTGGCGGGATTGCTCCTCTTTTAACTATGCTTAATTCTTGTGCGGCTGGTGTTGGTGTTGTCAATATTGATAACGGATTTGGGGCGGCGATTTTAGCTTGCCAAATCTTGAGAAGTGCTGGCAGAGTGGGGAGAATGGGAGAGGGCGAATAGAAGAAAGACCGGGCGGTTAAAATTGCGTTATTTTCTTTACACCGCTTGGAGTGGATGAAAGTTTGTGTAGACGCGGTTTCAACCGCCGTCTTATTTTTTGTCCCAACAGATGGGAACTTAAAGAATACAGGCGGTATTATTCAAACGGATTGATATTAATCGCCCGCCAGCCAAATCGGATAACCAGAAGAATCCTCAGCTTTCAACTTTTGCGCCTGATAACTCTTGCTAGTCCAATTAGCTACTGTTTGCAGACTTTCGGTCAAAAAACTTTCGCTGCCAAAGGCTTCAAATCCCAAAGTCCACGAAGGATTGCCGTTAACATTTAACTGAGTAATTTCCACAATGCAGCCTTGGGGAATTGGTGCTTCCACAGGCACAGACATTAGCACACCAGGGGCAGAAACTTGGTAAAGACGCTGGGCTCGCTTTTTCTTCACCTTCACCCACTTTCCAGTCGCGATGATATCCGCTGGTAGCGGCGCTATCGTGTCGGCACAAATCCATTTCAGCCATTTCTCGGCTTTGCCTTCCCAGCGGTTGCCAAACTGCATCGCCCCCAATTCTGCTTGCCGCCACTTTACCTGTAAATTTTTCCCGCGCAGCTTGACTCCCAAGTAGTCGCAGCCCGGTATCAGCAAGTATAAGTCTTCTCGCTCTTCTGGCGGGGACAGATACCCGCCGAGACTCTCGCTGCCAAACCATTGCCCGATCGATTTTGGCAGCGCACCGCTATAAAACCACCGCATTTCCAGACTGGCCCGCATAAATTTTTCCTCCGTTCTTCCACTATTTTCATCAAACCCCGACTGGATTTGCCTCGCGCGATCATCGATCGTCTTTTGCGCCTCTCCACTCTATCCTCCCCCCTCCGGGGCACAGAGTCTACTACCGGCAGTCATACTATTTTAGATTTTTGATGGGGAATTACTTATTGTATATGGGTTTGAAGCTTGCCCAGGGCTGCATTTTTTGTGGAAACTGGTGTCGGATCGCCGGCTTTCAAAAAAAATCATACAATCCTTTACATATCTTCATAAGTATGTTACATTTATTTACAGTACACAAAAACAACTTAGGAGACTGACATGGCTGACAGAGGCTTACAGCTCGACAACGACGGCAAAATGAACAATTTTGCGATCGAACCCAAAGTATATATAGATGACGAACCCCGCACCGGCTTCACCCCCTACGCAGAACGCTTGAACGGTCGCCTTGCCATGATAGGTTTTGTTTCTCTCTTGGCTTTAGAAGTTTCCACCAAGCACGGACTGATTACCTGGCTAACTCACCTGTAACGATTTTGTTGAAAATTAAACTGTACGGCTATGGCACGCGGGCGATATACAAACCGCGATCCATAGCTTAACTATTTTTAGGGGCAAGGTTTGGTGAGATAATTAAAATTAAATATTTTAGTTTTACCCTACCCGTAAAAATAATGCTCAAACGAATTGCGGCAATACTTCTGGTGGTTCTAAGCCTCAGCTTGACTGGTTGTGTGTCTAAAGTCGTCGGACTCAAAAGCTATGTTGATACTGGCGATGGCTATCAATTTCTCTATCCTAATGGCTGGCTGCCGATCGCAGTTGCTAATGGGCCCGATATCGTGTTTCGCGATTTGATTCAGCAAACCGAAAACGTCAGCGTGGTCATCAGTCCAGTCGCGGGGAACAAAACTCTGGCTGATTTGGGGACGCCCACGGATGTCGGATACAAGCTTAGCAAAAATGCGCTCGCCCCGACGGATTCCGGCCGCGAAGCTGAATTACTCAATGCAGAAGCTCGGGAATCGCGATCGAAAAACTATTACCTGTTAGAATATGCTGTCAAACTCCCAAATCAACAACGGCACAACTTAGCCAGCGTAGCAATCAGCCGTGGCAAACTTTTTACGCTTAACATTTCCACTACCGAAGAACGCTGGCCGAAGGTAAAAGAAGCTTTTGAGAAAGTCGTCAAATCTTTCTCTGTTTATTAGGTTGAAAAGTTATTGGTTATTAGTTATTAGTTATGGGATACTGGGCCAAAAAGCATTATGGATGGTACATTGGTTATTAAAGCCAACAAATGACTAATGACTAATGACCAATGACTAATGACTAATGACTAATGACTTCTTAACATATGAAAATTCCAACTTTTGTATTAGCCTCAGCTTCCCCGGCGCGCCGCAGCCTGCTAAAAAGTGCCGGCATTCAAGCTGTGATTTGCCCCAGCGACTTTGATGAAGGGCAAATAAAAATGAGGGATGCTACTAAATTAGTGCAAGTTTTAGCAGAGGGAAAAGCTGACGCTGTAGCTAGTTTTTTGCGGGCTAATTCTCACCCGCAAATTCCCAATCCCAAATCGTGTTTGGTGTTGGGATGTGATTCAATTTTGGTCATAGATGGGGAAATTCACGGTAAGCCGAAGGATGCGGAAGAAGCAATCTCGCGCTGGCAGAAAATGCGCGGTAAAGTTGGCGAACTTTATACGGGTCATGCTTTAATTGATACTAGATTCGATAACTTTGATGAGGCAATAGATCGATCGCTCATTCGCTGTCAAGTGACGAAAGTTCATTTTGCCGAAGTGAGCTTCCGCCAAATTGCGGCCTACGTCGCTACGGGAGAACCCCTCGCCTGTGCTGGCTGTTTTGCACTGGAGGGTAAAGGTGGCTTTTTTGTGGAAAAAATCGAGGGCTGTCACACAAATGTAATCGGGTTGAGTTTGCCTCTGCTGCGGCAAATGCTGGGCGAAATGGGATATGATGTTGCGGATTTTTGGCAATCTTAATGTTTGTAGAATTCATGTCAGGAATCGGGAGGCAGAGCCTCGCTGATAGGCCTTCCCAGGCAGAGCCTGGGAACGAGGATTGAGAGCCTTGCTGTTGTGGGATGTCCCGCCCGTCCGTGTTATCCAAATTAGCAGCAATGTGTACCGATTTGAGTTAACCTAGGGCGATCGCACTATCCACAACAGAAGTAAACTGAAGTTGAGCAGGCGACACATCTTTCACCAAACCCAAAATATTGCCGGTACTAGCTTCTCGAATTATCGTCGCCTTAGTATCCAGGAATCTAAAATCAGCAGTTCGCGGCTGTCCCGGAGGAACAGGGCCATTGCTGTCGTAATCTCTGGCATCGCCAATTGTTAAAAACTTTTCGGTTAAAACAAGATCGTTTCGCGTCAATCCTCCGGCCAATCCGATGGTATCTCCTTGTGCTGCATTGTAGTCGAGAATAAAATCGGCAGGCACTTCATCTACCTTAATAGGAAAAGTACCAACAGGACGCGGCTGATCCGAACCAATTGCCGCCGAACTTGCTCCCGCTTCTCTGCGGAGAACAAACAAATCTGCACCTTCTCCTCCCCAAAGTCTGTCAATTCCAGCATCACCGATTAGAGTATCGTTGCCACTGTCTCCTACTAAATTATCGCTGCCTTGACCGCCTCGCACAAAGTCATTTCCCGTGCCTCCATAGGCGTAGTCATCGCCTTGATTCCCGCTGAGAATGTCGTTGCCACATTCTCCGTAAAGTATGTCAAAATCTTGACCGCCGCGAATAGTATCGTTGCCGCAACCTCCGATTAAAGTATCTGTGCCACCGTTTCCGTTCATCAGTTCGGCTGCACCTGAACCTCGGACAAAATCGTTGCCGGCTAAGGCCCGCAAACCTCCAGGAGTGTCGCGCAGAATTCCGTTGGCTAATTGAACGATATCGTTATTGGGAGTAAGGTCAAAAAAGTTGGGGTCGCTGGGATTTGGCAATGGCCCTGTGAGCAATCTGATGTTTGGGGGATCGGGAATAATTGGATCGGAGTCGATAGCTAAGGCTTTAATTTCTCCAAGATTTGTTTCTAACATTTTAGGTTTCCCCTGTTTTGATTAATTTTGTTGACATTCGGATTTTAACAAAGGTTCCAATTAAGAAATCTGCGTGAATCTACGGTTATAACAATCAAGTTACTGTAAAAATTGCCCCATTTGTCATGCAGCAAGCATAGCTTATTGACACCAAGGCATTGCCCAAATCCGCAAATATTTTGAACTCTTCAGCAATAATTATCGGGATCGCGTAATCTATTACCCGTTAGCAGTTAGTTACCGAAAACCTACTGAATGCTAATTGTCATCAAACCTTGAGTTAAGTCAGGAATCGTTAATATGCAAGACACTGCGATCGAATTTATCAAAGCCAGAGAAATCCTGGACTCCCGCGGCCGCCCCACCATCGAAGCTGAAGTTCACCTAGCCAACGGTGTTGTCGGGCTCGCACAAGTCCCCAGCGGCGCGTCTACAGGCTCCTTTGAAGCCCACGAACTCCGGGATGATGACAAAAAACGCTACGGTGGCAAAGGCGTGCTGAAAGCCGTTGCTAACGTCGAGCACAAAATTGCCCCCGCTTTGGTTGATATGGATGCGATCGACCAAGGATTAATCGATCAAACCATGATTGACTTGGACGGTTCCCCCAACAAATCCAACCTCGGCGCAAATGCCATTCTCGGAGTCTCCCTAGCCACAGCAAAGGCAGCCGCCGACACTTTAGGAATCCCCCTTTACCGCTACTTGGGCGGGCCTCTAGCGAACGTTTTACCCGTGCCTCTGATGAACGTGATCAACGGCGGTTCCCACGCGGACAACAACGTAGACATTCAAGAGTTTATGATTGTACCTGTGGGAGCGCCTTCTTTTAAGGAAGCTTTGCGCTGGGGTGCAGAAGTATTTGCGAGTCTGGCAAAAGTCTTGAAAGACAAAAATTTGCTGACTGGTGTTGGCGATGAAGGTGGTTTTGCTCCTAATTTGGGTTCCAATCAGGAAGCTTTGGATTTGTTGATGATGGCAATTGAAAAAGCTGGTTACAAACCAGGTGAAGAAATTGCTTTGGCTTTGGATGTTGCTGCTAGCGAGTTTTACAAAGATGGGCAGTACACTTACGACGGTGTGGCTCATTCCCCGACAGAATTAATCGATTATTTGGATGGTTTGGTTGGGCAATATCCGATCGTTTCTATTGAAGATGGTTTGCACGAAGACGATTGGGATAGTTGGGTGGCGCTGACTCAGAAAATGGGCAGCAAAGTTCAGTTGGTGGGTGACGATTTGTTTGTAACAAACCGCACGCGCTTGCAAAAAGGCATTGATTTGAAAGCTAGCAATTCGATTTTGATTAAGCTGAATCAAATTGGTTCTTTGACGGAGACTTTGGATACGATCGACCTGGCGAAGCGGAACAGCTATCGATCGGTGATCAGCCACCGTTCTGGTGAAACTGAGGATACCACAATTGCTGATTTGGCTGTAGCGACTCGCGCCGGTCAAATCAAGACTGGTTCTCTATGTCGCAGCGAACGGGTTGCCAAATACAACCGTTTGTTGCGGATTGAGGAGGAATTGGGCGATCGGGCAATTTATGCAGGATCGATCGGTTACGGGCCGAAATAGCGATCGATAATCGGTAATTCCCCATTATCCATTGGTGTCAACTTAAGGTCAAACTTAGTCACAGACTGCTGTTTACCACCGAGGCCAGATCCCCCCTAGCCCCCCTTAAGAAGGGGGGGACAAGAAGCATTCAAAGTCCCCCTTCTTAAGGGGGATTTAGGGTGATCTGGCCTGGGCTACAAACGAGATTTAATGGTTTTAGGTGATTGTTGACACTAATCCCAATGCCCAATGCCCCATGCCCAATGCCCCATGCCCCATGCCCCATGCCCTATGCCCAATGCCCAATGCCCTATGCCCTATGCCCAATTAAGGATAGAAAGCCAATTGAGGCAAACCCAAAGTTTCTTCCCAACCCATCATCAAGTTCATGCACTGGATGCCTTGACCGGCTTGGCCCTTAATTAAATTGTCGATCGCCGACATGACAATTACCCTGTCAGTGCGCGGATCGACTTCCACGCCGATATAACAAAGATTTGTGCCGCAAGCCCATTTGGTTTGCGGATAAACCCCAGCCGGCAAAACTTTTACCAAAGGAGAATTGCGGTAAAAAGCGGTGAAAATGGTGATTAAATCTTCCCGAACTAATCCCGGATCGCGCAAATTTGCATAAACAGTAGCCAGAATTCCGCGCACCATCGGCATCAGGTGAGGAGTAAATTGGACTTTGATATCTTGTCCGGCCAAATGGCTGCAAACTTGCTCAATTTCTGGGGTGTGGCGGTGGCGGCCAACCCCGTAAGCACCTATGGAATTGTCGGCTTCTGCCAACAATAGATTAACTTCGGCTTTGCGGCCCCCTCCCGAAGTTCCTGATTTGGCGTCGATAATTGCTGTTTCTGGCACGATGAGACCTTGTTTTAGCAAGGGCGCTAGGGCTAATAAACTAGCAGTGACGTAGCAACCGGCACAGCCTACTAATTGAGCATCTTTAATGCGATCGCGATACAATTCTGGCAAACCGTAAACAGCGGTTGCAGCCGCTTCAGAGTCCGATCGCTCGCCGCCGTACCAAGCTTTGTAAGTGTCCAGATTTTCAAATCTGTAGTCAGCCGACAAATCCAAGACTTTGCAGCCTTTTTCGATCAGCCTCGGTGCCATTTGGCAAGCTAAACCGTTGGGTAGCGACAGAAACACAACTTCACATTTTGCCGCTATTTTATCTAGGTCGATCGCCTCGACAGTCAAGTTAATGCAGTTAGTCAGATGTGGATAAAGACTGGAAAAAGGTTTTCCCGCACTGCTATCCCCGCCCAAATACACTACTTCCGCCGCTGGGTGATCCGCCAGCAGTCGCACCAGTTGCACGCCGCCGTACCCTGAAGCGCCGATAATTCCTACAGGCACACGTCCAACATTTCCCATTTTCCTTATATCCCCTCAGCCTTTGAAGTCAAAAACGCTTGAACTTTTGCTGCATTGTAGTACCAAACGCTAACTTTGGTGATAAAGAATTGTGTTGTTTTGTGATGGAGGTGCATTGTTGGGAATTTTTCGTTTGAGCGATCGCCAAAACCCTAAAATTAAGCAACGGATGTGCGATCGTGCTATAAAAAACTTACCTTAACCTATCCAGAAACCGGAGATTAACATTTTTGCTCTTGGTTGTGGCGTCTGACCTCCGTTAAATCCGTTAAATTCGTTATACTCATCCGTTGCCGAACTTTTTATGGGAATTACAGTAGAAAACGTATCAAAACATTTTGGCAGTTTCCAAGCACTCGATCGAGTCAGCTTAGAAATTGAATCCGGTTCCCTAGTCGCATTGCTGGGCCCGTCTGGTTCCGGCAAGTCTACGCTGCTGCGGCTGATTGCAGGTTTAGAAATGCCCGACTCCGGGAAAATCTGGCTCACAGGCCAAGATGCCACAAATACCAGCGTCCAAGACCGTAATATTGGGTTTGTGTTCCAGCACTACGCGCTATTCAAGCACATGACAGTGCGAAAAAACATCGCTTTCGGGATGGAAATTCAGAAAACACCGCCCGCGAAAGTCAAATCCCGAGTAGAAGAATTGTTAAATTTAGTGCAACTGGGAGGATTGGGCGATAGATACCCGTCGCAACTCTCAGGAGGGCAGCGGCAGCGGGTGGCCCTCGCCAGAGCCCTAGCTGTGGAACCGAAAGTGTTGCTGCTAGACGAACCTTTTGGAGCTCTCGATGCCAAAGTTCGCAAAGATTTGCGCGCTTGGTTGCGCAGACTGCACGACGAGGTGCACGTTACCACAGTCTTTGTGACGCACGATCAAGAAGAAGCGATGGAAGTTGCCGATCGAATTACCGTCATGAATAAAGGTAAAATCGAACAAGTAGGCACGCCCGCAGAAATTTACGACCATCCAGCGAGTGCATTCGTCATGAGTTTTATCGGCCCTGTCAATGTCTTACCCAGCAGTTCGAGGCTGTTTCAAGACAACGGATTTGACTCACCCAACCCAGAGATTTTCTTGCGCCCTCACGACGTGGTAATTGAAACTACAGAAAATAATGCAACAGTACCTGCAAGAATCAGTCGCTTGATTCATTTGGGATGGGAAATTCAGGTAGAATTAACCTTAGACGACGGTCAAGTAGTAAACGCTAATTTGACCAGAGAAAAGTTTGACCAGTTGCAGTTGCAGCCGCAGCAAAGAGTGTTCGTCAAGCCGAAAGATGCCAAGTCGTTTCCACTTTTTTATTCAATCTGATATCATATCCGCTCGAACAACCACAATTGGGTTCCAGCGTTCGGACTTTAGTCCTAATCATGGATGCGGACTAAAGTCCTCACTAAAAACCCTCTGATACCACTTCTTAAAACTAGAGCTAAATTGAGATCGGACACAAAAACTAGAAGGACACGGCAATGCCGTGTCCCTACTTTTTATTCTGATAACTGCGCAGTTAGTCTTTGATGTTGGTGACAGCTTTTTTGACTTGTTGCTCAAAGGATGTAGAGTTTGTATTAGAAGGATTTTTCATCTTGTCCTTGTCAGCATCTCCCTGAACTTCATTAATTCCTTCGTTGGCTTTTTTCTGAGTTTCTTCCAGAGACATCGGGTCTTTCAAAACTGCTTTTTGAGCTTCTTTCTCAATACCTAAAAGTTGCTCTTGACCTTTGGTGGGGCTGCTGGTCACGGCAAAAGCTGGGAAAGCATTAGAAACAAACATCAATGCACAAAAACAAACAGCTATTAAAGTGCGGGCTAAACGCTTGACAGGGGTGTTAAAGCTGATAAAAGACATACAAAATTTCTCCGTTTTTAGAATTTTTGATCGCTGAGATTGTTAACAGGCTGAATTTCACTCAAATTCTGCACAATCTTTAACTCAATTTGGATAGAAGCAACAGCATTAAGCACTTGCTCTCTCTTAAATAGAGCTAACATATTATATATAGCTGAAAAAGCTGGGTTTTGAAATCATTCTCAGGGAATATTTTGGCTTTGTGTCTTCCGATAGATGAGTATGGTGCCTCACGGGAAGTCATAGGATTTTCGATTCTCAATTTGAGATTTGAGATTGGGAATCAGCGATCGTATATGGGTTTTCAGCTTGTCTTCAGTTGCATTCTTTTTTTAACTAATATCACAAGGTAGGAGCGAGAAAATTCTGTTGTTTAATGCACTTTAAATCAGCCGCTATTTGCAATAATCGTGCCCGTCGGGGCAGGAGATCCGCCCACCCCACAATAAAATTTAATAATTATTGTGGAACAGGCATCCTGCCTGTTGCTGCAAGATATCAGATGCTGATAACTGACAACTGAACTACTGCTGCCGCACCGGAACTAGACATTTTGCTAGATAAGTCTTAATTTCTCCGACGCTTAGTTGTCCGTAATGCAGCAGGGAAGCCAAGAGTGCGGCTTCTGCTTTGCCCTCTGTCACGGCTTCGTAGATGTGCTGACAGTTGCCAGCGCCGCCGGAAGCAATCACGGGAATTTCGACCATTTCGGCGATGCTGCGGGTTAAGGCCAAGTCGTAACCGGCTTGAGTGCCGTCAGAGTCCATGCTTGTCACCAGAATTTCGCCGGCGCCGCGCTGTTCGGCTTCCTTGGCCCAGACGATCGCATCTAGGCCAGTATTTTCTCGTCCTCCGCGCACGTACACGTCCCAACCGGGATTGTCCGCATCTTGGCGTTTGCGAGCGTCGATCGCCACTACAATACACTGATTGCCAAATCGATCGCTCGCTTTGTCAATCAAACTCGGATCGCGCACCGCAGCGGAATTGATGCTTACCTTATCAGCGCCCGCCCTCAACAAACTTTTAATGGTGTCCAAGGATTGGATGCCGCCGCCCACTGTCAAAGGGATAAATACTCGATCGGCAGTTCGGTACACCACATCAATCATAATGTTCCGGTCTTCGTGAGTCGCCGTAATGTCCAGAAACACTAACTCATCAGCACCCGCATCATTGTATACCTGAGCCATTTCTACCGGATCGCCAGCATCTTTAAGGTTGACAAAATTGACACCTTTGACCACGCGGCCGGCTTTCACATCCAGACAAGGCAAAATTCTCTTCGACAACATAAAATTCTTGTGTTTCTAATTTATTGAGCGCCGCAGCGAGGAAAAGGCTTTGTTGATATCTTCAAAAACCGGAAGTTCAGCAACAAATCTTAAAGATACCTTGCTAACAACACGGTTGTCTGAGCCACAGAGCCATTTTGCAGTTTTTTCGGCTCTCTCAGCATAAAATAAGTTATATTTTCGGCAAACAGTCGCAAATTTAATGGCCTCAATAGATCTTGGGCGTGAAAAATATGACACTTTCGCTTAAGATCGAACCATAACTACCTTTGCGGGCGATCGAACCTGTGGTTCGGGAATCCTGCGAAAGGTTCGGTGAATCGACGATCGACTAAACGATTTGAGATTTAAGATCAGCCAATATGAGGTTTTTTACCAGCAATCTCAGTTATAAGCCGCGCGGTACAGTTAAAATTTAAAGTTTAAAACCTCAAATCGGTTGACTTGATGTTGTTTCTAGGGCTGTGGTGACTTTGCAAGCCAATCCACATTTGTTACTTCGTACAGAAAGCGGCAATCGCTACTTGCCGCTCTCCGGCAGCAATTGCTGGACAGTAGGGCGGAATGATGACAATAATTTTGTATTGACCGATCGCTGGATTTCCCGCAATCACGCGATGTTACAGCAAATGGAGACCGGAGAGTTCTACCTGATCGACTTGGGCAGCCGCAATGGTTCCTTTGTCAACGGGCGGCGGGTGAGTATTCCTGTCACGCTCAGAAATGGCGATCGGATTATTTTCGGTCAAACCGAGTTGGACTTCTACAACCCAACAGCAGGCCGCCGGATCGATCGCATCAACGAGTCAGACTCTGAAGATTTTACGGCGACTCTGACGGTACGCAGCCTGATTAGCGTCATGGTAATGGACATTAGAGACTTTACAGTGTTGACTAGACAGCTAGACGAAACCCTACTCTCGGAAGTCATCGGCAATTGGTTCCGCAAAGCTGGACAAATCATTCGCGAACACGGTAGTTGGGTGGACAAATACATCGGCGATGCGATTATGGCTGTCTGGTTTCACAAACCCAGCGGTGTCAGCACCGAGGAAATGATGCAGATTTGCCAAGCTTTGAGCGAACTGCACAAGGCAACAGACGAACTCAGCAGCCGTTACCCGTTGCCTTTTCCGTTGCGAGTCGGGGCTGGAATCAATACTGGTTATGCAATGGTGGGAAATTCCGGCAGCAGCGATCGATCGGACTACACCGCTTTGGGAGATACTGTCAACGCAGCATTTCGCCTGGAATCTTGCACTAAGCAACTCGGCAAGGACATCGCCGTGGGAGAAACAACCTACAAATACCTGACGGAATTGGGTGCCCAGGGAGCTTTCGAGCAGCACATCGTTGATTTGAAGGGTTACGACACTCCCAGCGTGACTTACGGCGGTACTTATGCTGACTTGAATGCTTTTCTGAAAACCAAAGGCAAGAGTTCTCGATAGCTAGAAAACTGGGTGCGGGGCAAAAGTTAACCGATCGCCTCAACTTCGGTACATATCATATTTCGCCTGTGATGTCAACATCTAAATGTAAATTTTGTTAACAGTCCTCTGCCTGCTGCGGATTAATCTGAAAAACTGCATAAGCAAAATGGTAGTCTCTACATAAATGCTGTGTATGAAATTGGGAGACAAAACTTCATGAAACGATTGGGTCGTCTATTGGCAGTATTGGGCTTAGTGCTGGGCTGCTTTGCAGGGGCTGGAGACATGAGCGCGATCGCGGCGACATTGAGCCGTATCGTATTGCCATCATCCTCGCTCCTAGCTGTGGAAGCTCCGGTTAGAACCAATCGCGCCGATGACAAGCTTGCCACAGAATACGGCAAAAAACTTGATTTGAACAACAGCGCCGTCCGTGACTTTCGGGAATTTCGAGGGTTGTATCCTACTTTAGCTGGACTAATTATTAAGAATGCTCCTTACGAAAAAGTTGAGGAGGTACTCAACATTTCAGGCTTGACGGAACCTCAGAAAAAGGTGCTGCAAGCTAACATGGACAAATTCACCGTAACTGATGTCGAATCAGTGTTTATTGAAGGAGACACCCGGTTGAATAATGGTCTCTATGACTAGATAGCAGCGGGCCTCCTTTGAATTTATTAGTCATGAGTCATGAGTCATGAGTCATTGGTCATTAGTCATTGGTCATTAGTCAGAACTGATTTTTTGTTGAATTATGGCTTATGGTTTATGGCTTATGGCTTATGGCTTATGGCTTATGCTCAGACTGACAAATACCCAATGCCTTGAAAAAGGAGCGAACCCAAAGACCGATACAAGCCTCCGATGTTGTGGAGAGAAAAAATTTTTAGACATTAGTTTAAATCCAGATTAATCTGTAGATTAAATTATTAATTTATTCAATTATTAAATATAAAATTGACAGTTCCAGCCCCTAAAGTCATAGGTGGAGTCAAATCTAAATAAAATATGAAAGCTAAAATCGACAGTTATATTCCCCAGATTCATATGTAAAGTTAATTGTAAAATCTAAAATCGGCAGACTTATGACTGACAAATTTGACGTATTGGTGATTGGTGCTGGCGCAGCCGGTTTGTACACGGCACTTTGCCTTCCAGAACATTTGCACGTCGGCTTGATTAATAAAAATATCCTGCCTGTTTCTGCAAGCGATTGGGCCCAAGGAGGAATTGCTGCGGCGATCGCCCCAGAAGATTCAGCAGCCCTGCACGTTCAGGATACACTGGCTGCCGGAGCAGGTCTTTGCGATTTGGAAGCGGTGCAATTTTTAGTAGAGCAAGCTCCTGATTGCATTGATTCCCTGGTAAAAATGGGCGTTGCATTCGATCGCACCGGCCCAGATTTAGCCCTCACCCTAGAAGCAGCCCACTCCCGGCGCCGAGTGCTCCACTCCGCCGACACCACAGGGAAAGCGGTTATCAGTACGCTGACAGCAAAAGTATTAAGCCACAAAAACATTCAACTCATCTCCCCCGCCTTTGCTTTGAGCCTGTGGCTAGACAAAAACGGTCGCTGTCAGGGCATTAGCTCAATTTGCGACTCCCGAGTCAAATGGCTGCGGGCAGAGGCCGTGGTGCTTGCCACAGGCGGCGGCGGACAGGTTTTTGCTCAAACGACCAACCCGTCGGTAAGTACCGGAGACGGGGTGGCAATTGCGTGGCGTGCCGGGGCGCTGCTGCGAGATTTAGAATTTGTACAGTTTCACCCGACAGCCCTCAGCAAAGCGGGCGCGCCTCGGTTTCTGATTAGCGAAGCGGTGCGGGGAGAAGGAGCTCATTTGGTTGACAGCAAGGGATATCGCTTTGCTTTTGACTATCACCCCAGCGGGGAACTCGCCCCTCGCGATGTCGTTAGTCGCGCTATTTTCAGCCACTTGCAGAAGACGGGGGAACCTCATGTTTGGCTGGATTTGCGCCCGATTGCGGTCGATCGACTGCGCTACAGGTTTCCGAATATTATTCAAGTGTGCGCTGACTGGGGAGTTGATATTTTTTCCGAACCGGTGCCCGTGACGCCCGCCGCCCATTACTGGATGGGAGGGATTGTGGCTGACAAGTTCAACCAAACTTCGATTCCGGGTTTGTACGCGGTGGGAGAAACTGCGAGCACGGGGGTACACGGCGCTAATCGGTTGGCGAGCAATTCGCTGCTGGAATGTTTGGTTTTTGGCGCGCAAATGGGACTTTTGCAGGTAGAAGGTGAAAAGTCCAAGGCATTCTCAGATGATGAAGATGCAGGGGAAATCTTGGAAAAATCGATTTCACAACAGGATATTGAGACGATCGACAAGTTGCGGATCGAATTGCCGAGTTTGGTGTGGCAAAGTGCGGGAATTTGCCGGGGAATGCGGGATTTGGAAAGTGCGATCGTCCAAGTTGAGATTTGGAGGCAAGAATTTGCCTCTTTGCCTTTGAGTCAAGCGCTTGATAATTTACGGCCCGGACAAATTATTGATTTTTCCCCTGATGAGGAGAATAGCTCGGTTTTGCGAAATTGGGGGGAAGTTGGCAATTTATTGGATATTGGCTACTTAATTCTCAAAAGTGCTGCGTTTCGCACGGAAAGCCGCGGCGGTCACTACCGGGTAGACTATCCCCTTACCGATCGGAATTGGTGCAGCCACACTTTAGTTCACCAATCGAATTGGTACAAATCGGGGCGAATAGAAGATTGAAAAATTGAGTTCAGCGCGTCCCCGTACCGTCACTTTTGGGGTTTCCGTTGGGGTCTGGCTCGTATTTTTTTGGGTTATTTGGAACTCTAGATGTTGGCGCGACTGTCAAGACTGTGGAGGTCGATGGCGTCGAGCCCCGCAAGCTACGCTCTTTTGTGGAGTTGCTGGTTGAGTTACTGGCAAGTCTAGTGGCATTTGCGATGCCGATCGTATTCACTTGCAGGCAGACAGCCAGGGTTGCCGTTGTTGTGAGCTGAATCAAAGTACGCATAGTGTTCATAGCCTTATTCAAATCACTGAAGTAGATGCACGTCCCTACCACCTATTATATCTATCAATTTCCGTAGTTCCACTGATATCTTTACATTTCCTTTAATTAATTTTCGTAAGTTTACGTAGACCCTTTTAAATCTAGACTTTTTGGCGATTTGAAGTTGGTTTTCTGTCTCCTACCAGTTGCTATTTGCGATTGGCGATTGGCGGTTGGCGATTGGCGATGACTTACTGCATAAGGGTTTGGAACACGGGTCTGCCGTTGCATTCTTTTTTTAAACTCATCTCATCTTTTGTAATATTTTTTAACATTTAGAAGAGACGGTAATTTGCTCTAATAAGTTTGATACTTTTTGTAAGTCTATCTAATGACTGATGACTTAATAAAATTGATATTGATTTTTCCCTAGTTGCTTAGCACGATACATCGCAGTATCGGCATTCTTGACTAAAATATCTGACTCTTGACCGTCAATTGGATACAAACTAATGCCAATACTTGTAGTTACAGAAACTGTATGTTCTTCTAAAATAAAAGGCTGCATGATGGCGTCGCAAATTTTTTCAGCTACTTTGGCAGCTTCCTCGCGACCTGGAATTGCGGGCAGGATGACTGTGAACTCGTCGCCGCCCAATCGCGAGATTGTATCGCTGCCGCGCAAGCATTTTTTGAGCCGACTGGCAACTGCTTGTAAGAGTAAATCGCCCACATTGTGTCCGAGAGTGTCGTTGATTAACTTAAATCCATCTAAATCTAAAAACAGTAAAGCTACCAATTCCTGATTGCTGAAAGCTCTTTCTAAAGACTGATGCAAGCATTCGTAAAACATTTTGCGGTTGGACAAACCCGTGAGAGCATCGTGATAAGCTTGGTGGCTGAGTTCAGCATTTTTTTGTTCTAAGGCATCTTCCCGGAGCTTGCGCTCGGTAATATCTCGGATCGCTCCGACTAAAAATAGGTTGCCAGCAGCATCTTTGTGCAGGGATCTTTTAGTTGAAATCAGATGCGTAACTCCGTGAGCGTCGGTAAAATATTCTTCATTTTCTAGCGGCTGGTGAGTTTGCAATACTAATTCGTCTTGCTGCCAAAATATATCGGCTTCGGCTGGGGGAAATAAATCGTAATCTGTGCGGCAAGTTAAAATTTCTAAAGGATAGCCGATAAATCGACAATATGCCTGATTTAAAACAATGCAGCGGTGATTTCTATCTTTGACAAAAATCGGGTCGGGAATTGTATCGATTAGCGATTGTAAAAATTCTTTAGACCGTTTTAATTCTTCTTGCAAGTGAGCCAGATAACCTACAACTACGGCGCCTGAACCCAAAAGACTGAGGATTGGAGGAATTAACGGCAGCCACCAACCTGCTAAACAGGCTAAGTATAAACTGGCACTCAGACCGAGACTGATACTTGACAAACAGCAAGCCGATCGCCCGATTGATCGCAACTTCCAGCTCACACTGGCTCCCGCCCAAGACCACAGTAAAATCCACAGCAACTCCGCAGCCTCGGGCCAAACTTTGATACCCCCCCGCCCGTCGAGGGCCGCACTCAAAATTTGGCTCAAGAAATGAGCCTGAAGCTCGACTCCGGCTATTGGCTGGGGAGGAGCAAACAAACCGGAGCTGTAAGCATTTTGGTAAAAGTCTTTGAGGCTGGCGGCATTGGAGCCGATCAAGACAGCGCGCGATCGCACAAAATCAGCCGGTACTTTGCCAGAAAGCACGTCGCTCATGGATGCGGTGCGGAAACTGCCGATCGGGCCACGCAGATTAGCGAGAATTTGATAGCCGCGGCTGTCCGATCGCACGTAAGCACCATCATTCGGTTCAAAAGGTCGAAACACCCCCTTGCCTAGCTGCAAGTATTTAGGATTGACTGTGGCTGGTTCTGGGGAAATCCCTTCGCGATCGAGGTAAAGCAAAGCCAGTCTAAGCGCGAAACTTTCATGAGTTTTGCCGTCTCCTGGCCAAGAGTAGAGCAAAGCTCGGCGCACTTTGCCGTCAGCGTCGATGACAACGTTGTTGAAACCAATGCGCGAGAGCTTGTCAAGTACCGGAGGCGGCCGAACTCCCAACCTGGTTTCGTCTGGCATCAACTCAATGCCGATTAAGTTGGGAATAGTTTTAAAAGTTTTGAGCAATTCGGCGTTACCCGGTTGAGTTGGCAAATCTCGGTAAACGTCGAGACCGATCGCCCGCGGCTTGCCAGCGTGCAATTTTTGCAGCAATTGGGCCAATACAGCATCGGAAATTGGGTAGCCATATTTTTGCAAGTCAGCTTCGTTAATTTCGACAATGGCGATGCGCGAGTCAATTGGTTCGGCGGGCCGCCAGCGCACAAAGTTGTCGAAAGCAGCCCATTCCCACACCTGCAAAAATCCCAACCAGCGCAGTACAATCACCGTACTAGCAACGCTACTGGCAGTAATCAATACTCCGCGTTCTCGATCGAGCCATTTTTTGATAGTTTTTAGCATAATTTGGGGAATTTTGCCTCGCCTGAAGAGCATCTAAGCTACTACTACATATAGCTTTTACATTTCCGGGGCAATCTGCTCAGTCGATTTTATATTTTTGATTTTATATTTTTGATTTTATATTTTTGATTTTTGGGTTTGGCGGTGCGGGCGATCGGGCTGCAACCGCAAAAACCTAGTTTCTCAACCAAAATACGTCATTTCAGCAATAGACAAGATTGCCTAAATGTTTGATTGATATAGCCTTTCTCAGAAAGATCAGCTAAGCTTCCGGCATAGGGCTATGGGCATAGGGCATAGGGCTATGGGCATAGGGCATACCTGACCACGCTTGAGAACCGCTATAGATCGACCGCAGATTCAAGGTATATAAACACAGATCAACGCAGATAATTTTAAGAACAGCGAGCGAGTGCAATTGGAGTCTAATGAGTCTGGAAGCGGCAACCCGGTTCCGGGACTTTTTGTGTAAAATTGCTAGTATTTATTTGCAGCCAGCGTAGTAGATAGTCCGGTTGATTCGTGCTTGTATGGGCGGGGCGGGTTTATGAAACTTTTGGCTTTTAAAGCCAGAATAATGGCGAACCCGCCCCTACAAGACCTTGCATTATATAACAACGATGTTACCGGACACGATCTCACTAATTTTTAATAACTTTTTATTAAAAATAGATGGGAGATTTTAGATTGATTTCGCAGCATGAGCCAACGCTCCAGTAATTTAAAAACCGATATTTACTGCCTAACAATCTAAAATCTGCCATCTAAAATCTCAAACTATTCTGTCAGTTTTGAAAGTTGCGCGGGCCGGTGTAACCGGATAACTCAGCGAGTTTATCCAAAGTTTGCGTCCCCGAATAAAACTGACCTTTAATCTCCCAAGTCGGGAAACCTTTAATATTCGCCGCCGCAGCTTGACAAATTTCAGCGCGGGAATTTTGGCCCTTGGGATCGCATTCAAAATAATCAATTATTTTGGCTGCTTCTTTGCCGAATAGCATTTTTTGATCGTGGCAGTGGGGACACCAGTAAGCGCCGTATTCTTTAGCGCCAATTTGTCGGAGGTGGCGGGCTAAAGCAAGTTGTGCCGGGCCGGAGGTTGTAGTGACGGCAGGGGGTATAATTCCAGGGGTAGAGACGGAAGCAGCAGGTGAGCTGACGCTGTTATAAAGTCCTAAAGCGCCGATCGAACTTACCATCGCCACCAAAATGCCTGTAAACACCAACTGTCCGATATCTTCCCACTCGCGGCCGACGAGCACCAGCACAAACAGCGACAGCGCAAATATGGCGGAAGTGATGCAGTAAATGCACAGATCCTTAATTTCAAAAGCCATCAAATACACTAAATAGCTGCTGAAAATTACCATCGCAGCGGTGATGATAAATAGTGCTTGCCAAGTTCTGTTTTCTAGTTGAGAGTGCAGTCCTTTGTTGGTGTCGGGATTGACGGCTTTGGGAGCTAATGCCAGAATTGCGATGCTCAGATAAGCCAGACAGCCTAATAAACTTAAAGGCACTGTGCCGAAGACTGTAGCGTAGGGACTGTTGAGAACTTTGTCGCAGCCGCTGGTGGGACAAATGACTGAGCCTGTCGTGAATTTAGCGATCGTCAGATAGGCCGTTTCTAGGACGCCGATGGCTGCGATCGCTGCGATCACAGTCCTAGACCAGCGATGAATCCAAGGGGTTGAACGTCGGCGAATCATTTTTTTGATTTGGTAATTGGGAATTGGGAATTGGGAATTGGGAATTGCTAATTGGGAATTGCTAATTGGGAATTTGTGCTTTTGTTCACTGTTAGCTTTTAGCTTTCAGCTACTACCAATGACCAATTACTAATTACGATTGCTGTCAACAACCAGATCAAACGTAGTCAGAGACGGCTGTTTGGCGACTAAGCGTCGATCCCCCCTAGCCCCCCCTTAGGTCGGGGGGGACAAGAATCCGATCAAAGTCCCCCTTGCTTTCGGGGGATGCGAGGGGGATCAGGCCTCGGATAAAAGCGAGATTTTTCAATGGTTCCAGCCTTAAGTTGAGATTAATGCTCATTACCAATTCCCAATTCCCCATTCCCATTTTACGTTTTACTTCCGACTTTGCCCGGTTCGGGTGTTGGCCCTCTTGAGCCATTAGCGTCTCTATTTTCCTGTTCGCGTTCTTTTTGGGACAAGCTGCGGCGGGCGGCTTCGACAAACTGACTGACGCGGATCGGATCGATCGGCTGCTCGATGCGCCCGTTTCGCTTCAGGGAGCTCGAAACAATTACACCATCGGCAGCTTGCATGAGGGTAGAAATGTTCTCCCACGAGGCGCCACTGCCGATAAAAACTGGAATTCCCGCCGCCGCTGCACTCGCGAGTTCTAAGTCTTCGAGACTGGGAGGGCTGCCGGTTGTCCAGCCGGACAGGATCACGGCGTCGGCTAACGCGCGCCCGATCGTCTCTTGGACGGCTGTGGTCAAGTTGGGGCTGCCTAGGGGTCGCCCGTGCTTGACTAACACGTCTGCGAATATTTTGACATCGCTGCCCAATTCCCGGCGGTAGCGCAGTAGCTGGTGAGCTTGGCCTTCAATTAAGCCTTGGTCGGTAGCCATGATGCCGTTGAGGACGTTGACGCGGATGAATTGGGCTCCCGTGCAGGAGGCGATGGCGATCGCGCTGTGGGCGTCGTTTCGCAGCACGTTAACGCCGATCGGCAGCGTTACGAGATTTGTTAGCCTTTCGACTACCAGAGTCATCGCACTTACTACAGCCGGATCTACGCAGTCTTTGGCAAAAGGAGCGTCGAAAAAGTTCTCGACTATGATACCGTTTGCGCCGCCAGAAGCCAGCGCTGTAGCCTCTTGCTCGGCTCTTCCGATAATTGCTTTGAGGTTCCCGCCCCAGCGGGGAGAAGTTGGCAAAGGCTGTAAATGTACGACACCGATTATGGGATTCGGCGTTTTGAATATTTGTTTTAAGTCCACGGGTTTCCTGAAACCACCAAGTTCACTGACGGCTGACGGCGGATTTTGACGGTATATTCTAGAATTCTATATCCACGGGGGCGATTCCGATGACTCAATCGCGCCACCAAGTTGCTAAAAACCCGAATTCAGCAGTCGTTTGTCGTTTTCGATCGAGGTTAATTGTTGAAAGTTGTGATGATAATTTTGGCTGTCACCGCAGGATTGTGGGCAGCAATCGAAGTGCTGCTGCGGGTGCTGCTGGGTTTTGGCAATCCCTTGATTTATATTGCCGATGCCGAGTGTGGCTATTTGTTGGCGCCCAACCAGAGGGTGCGCCGTTTGGGAAACCGGATTGAGATTAATCAGTATTCGATGCGTAGTGGAGCGATCGCCCCGCTGCCCGATCCCGAAACTCTGCGCGTCTTGCTGTTGGGAGATTCTGTCGCCAACGGCGGTTGGTGGACACATCAGACAGATACCATCTCGGAAATTATGGCAAGGCAGTTGAGGCTGCAACTACAGAATTTACCTAGCAATGCACAATTAAGTTCAAAAGTCAACTATGCGGATTTTGAAGTTCTCAACGCCTCAGCCAATTCTTGGGGGCCGAGGAATCAACTTGCTTATGCCAAGCGGTTCGGTGTTTTTGGGGCAAAGGTTCTGGTGTTGCTGCTGAATACTGACGATTTGTTTGCATCCGCTCCCTGTGCTGAAGTTGTGGGGCGCGATCGATCTTATCCCGATCGCCAACCTCGATCGGCCACACTAAAGTTATTGAATCGCTATCTACTACCTGCAATGCCGGCTCGCCAATTGGCCGCATCTCAAGCCGAAAGCGGGGATGTAGTCGGCTGCAACTTAGAAGCTATTCGCCAAATCCAGACAATAGCTGTCTCGGCTAACGTCGAGTTTTTGCTAGCGGTAACGCCCAAGCGCCATGAATTCGGCGAGGGCTCTCGCGACTGGGAAGTCAAGGCTAGAGAGCGTCTCGCCGAACTCGTCGAACGTGAGAAAATTACTTACATAGATTTTCTTCCCATTTTTAATTCAGCGGCGCAACTTCCAACTTTGTATCGAGACAACATTCACCTCAGTCCTCAAGGAAATCAGTTAGTTAGCAACAAGATCGGTAGCCAAATAGTCGCTGTTTTTTTGTATAAATCGTGACTTCACCCAAAGACGGATGCAAGTCCCGGCTTAGGTTGTGGAACTCTAAAAATTTAAACTTGAGTTCAAGTCCGCAGATTTATCTGTGGAGTCAACCTCAAATCTTCAATGCGAAAATCGACTCACATCGAATCCGGTTGTGTCCGAACAGTTACCCTTTTCAACCAACAACAAACCCAAACTGTACAAGCAACCGGAAACGACACGATTTGTCTCGATTTAGCTAACTTGCAAAGTTGACTCTAGCTCTTTCGGATACCAAGCTTGACCGTCGAGAGCCATTTGCTCGATCGAACTCGCAAGCCGCAGAGCTTTGAGAGCTTGTTCTCCTCCCACAGAAGGCTGATTTCCACCCCGCACGCAATTAATAAAATGCTCCAATTCTGCGTGGAGCGGTTCAATATTGCTGGTGTAAACTTTCTCGATCAACCCATCTTGACGGTAAAGCACCTGACCGTAATCCGTCACATAATTGGCGGTTGTTTGTCGGTGAATCAAGATTTCGTTGTTGAGAAAATCTGCCTCTGTTAGAGAATTCTTGCAGTGAGCCGCGATTGAACGGAGTTTGCGGTGTGTCACCTTGCTTGCTGTCAGGGTGGCCACAATGCCGTTAGCAAAGTTCAGCGTCGCTGTCACGTAGTCTAAATAACCTGAATCTGAGGCTCTGCTGCCACTTGCTGTCAGCTTCACCACATGGGAATCTGCCAATTCCAGGAGCAAGTCGATGTCGTGGATCATTAAATCCAAAACTACCGATACGTCGTTTGCCCGATCGGAATAAGGACTCATCCGGTGAGCTTCCAATGCCAGTAGCTCTTCAGTTTTCAGCACTTTGCCGAGTTCCTGAAAAGCTGGATTGAACCGCTCAATATGACCCACCTGCAAAATCCGGTGGGCTTCAGCAGCCGCATTGACCAAAGATTCGGCTTCAGCAATGCTAGCGGCGATCGGCTTTTCAATTAAAACGTGAACTCCCGCTTGGAGACAACACATCCCCACAGCGTGGTGCAGGCGAGTTGGAACGGCGACACAAACTGCATCTACGTGGGCGAGCAAATCTCGGTAGTCTTCAAAGAAGCGAACCCGGTATTTGCTTGCTACATCAATTCCCCGCTCTACATTTATATCTGAAACACCCACAAGCTCGATATCTTTGAGCAAGCTCAGAACTCGCGTGTGGTGCTGGCCCATATTGCCAACCCCAATTACCCCAATACGGAGGGGTTCAGGTTGACTTCGCTGGCCGAAAACATTTCCGTATCCCAATGACATCCTATCTAGCACTCCTGGATTCTCCTCCACCACAGGAATCAAGCCCGTTGGCTTCCCTAAGCTACTCCACAGCCATCCAGATAGTACCACAGTCAAACTATTTGTGAAGAATTTCTAAGTTGGGCTGGGATTCTGGCCGTCAGCAATTACGCAGGCGCTACTCATGCACGAGAGCTGAATATTGCGGTATTCTTTTCGGAAATTACGCATTGACAAATGCAATTATACATGATATTCACTAGAGGCGATCGCGATCGCCTAAACTTCGTTATTGACAGCGCGCTGCCATTGTTGCTGTACGTCGCAGAAACGGGGCGAACTCCCAACCAGCGGTGGGCGAACCACGATTGTTACCAAAAAAATGGGTCTAAAGCCCCGTTCTTCTAGGACGGCTTTCTTAAACTGTGGTATAATTACGACTTTTAATAGGTCGTGCTGGTAGTGGAGGGGACAGCCTTTTGGTAGGCAAAACTGCTGGAATTTGGTATTTTAAAGTTAGAAACCATATAGGAACAATCAGCCATCTCCGAATCAAACATGGATCGATTTGAATTTCAGCTAGCAATGCTGCAAAAAGGAGCAGAGGAATTAGAGAAAAAAATAGCTAACTTCAGTACAATTTTGCAGCAGTTAAAAACTACGGCAATTACCATTTGGGTAGCGCTGCTCGGTTGGGCATTTGCCAGCAAAATAAATGCGTTAGTTCCGCTGGGATACGTTATAATTTTTGGTTTTTGGTTGTTAGAAGCCACCTACTGGAAGGTGCAATTTTATTCCATACAAAGACTCAATGCAGTTACCCAATTCTTGAATAATGAAAGCGCCTTAGATGAAAGTTTTAATACCCGTTCGATACCGGAAGGTCTCGTTTACCCGCTCGGTTCGTTAAAAACACTTAAAATGCCTTCTTTATGGAGATCTCTCTGCGCTCCATCAATCTATATTTTTTATACCTTTTTGTTTGTTGTTAATTCGATCGTTTGGTTGATAACTTTTAAAACAGCTCTCTAAATGGGCAAGATCAGAACGTGCGATTGGTTTTAGGCTTTTTCAGCAAGCCCTAATTATCAAGGATACCGAAGTTTCTTACAAGCTAGTGGATACCGCAGCCGAACCAGTTCCCGAACCAATTACTGTGGGAGGGACAGCTTTAGCGTTGGCTGGTTTAATCTGGTTGAAACACAAGAAAAAAATCGCTGTTTGACCTGCTAGTTCACTTTTCATAAAATATGCGAGTTGCGAAATTTTGCTCTCGATTGGGAGACAAAGCCCGGGCTTTCAAAATCGCGGCCACCAAAAACGCATAGGACAAAACTCCTACCAAAGCTAGCAAAAGTACGCTGATTGCTCCCGACGCATTCCACAAAGCATGAAGTGCCGAAGCGCTAAAATAACCTACGCCCAAAATTTGCCAGCGCTTCCTGGGTTTGAGGGCGCTCAAACCGATAAAATATCCCAAATAGCCGCTGTAAGCCATGTGTCCGGCGGCGGAGCCCAAAATTCGGGGAATTAGCAACTGCAATCCTACCAATTGCCCTGCCTCTGGCCCTGCTTGCAGGGTGATATTTTGGATGATATTGGGAACGTACTGCCCCAGAGTTTCTAATAGTGTAAAGCCGACTGCTGAGGCACTTCCTAACAGAATTCCGTCTAAAGGTTCCCAAACGCCGATGCGATCGCGCCACGGATTTTTGAGCAAATTTCCCAGCAGCATCGCTCCCAAAACGGGCAAGGCTTTCAGCAATTCTTCCATCAGTCCCGCCCCGAAGAACATTCTGATTAAAAAAGGCAAAAAACTGATTTCTTCGCCTTGTACTGGCAAACGACCAGGCAAAATTTCTCTAAATACTAATATAAATCCAATCAATAAGGGGCTGAGCAAAATTAGGACTGTAGCTAAAGCCGTACCCAGCAATACCCACCAAGGTTTGTGTTTGCCGCACAGTTGATAGATGAAGTAGTAAGCTGCACCGGCGAGGTAAGCTGACAGCAGGAAGTTGAAGGCTGCGGAATTTCCGACTGCTAAAAACAGCGACACGACAAAAACAACTGTGGCAATACCTGGATATAAGTATGCTTTTTGGCTTAATTGTTTGCCCGTGGAGGCGATCGGGAATAATTGAGTTAAAGTGAGAGCGTCCTTTTCACGCTGCTCAAAATTGCTCGTTTTTGTGGCGGGGAATCCGGGTTTATTTTGGTGAGGGGTTACGGAAGATTCAAATATGAATTCGGGGCCATCGAGGCCGAGACTGATGCGATCGCCTGTTTGTAAAGTTTGACAGCCTTGCAGCTTTTGGCCGTTGAGATAAGTTCCGTTAGCGCTGTTGAGGTCGCAAATTTCCCATCCCGTCCAATTACCTTGAGTCAGGGGACGGACTGCGGCGTGGCGGCGGGAAACCATGCCGTGGGCGATCGACTCTAAAGCTATTTGACAATTGCGATCGCGTCCGATCGCGACTTCCCCATATTCAGAAAGTTTGTACTTGGACGCTGGTGCTCCCGCAGCGCCTTTGGCGGGCATCTGTAGCAGAAATCCGATTTCATTAGTCATTGGTTATTAGTCATTTGTTATTTATTGTTTGTTATTTGTTGTTTGTTGTTTGTTATTTGTTATTTGTTGTTTGTTGTTTGTTATTTGTTGTTTGTTATTTGTTGTTTGTTATTTGTTATTTGTTATTTGTTGTTTGTTATTTGTTGTTTGTTATTGGTCATCAGTCGTTAGCTGTTAGCTGATATTATTTATCGGTAGTATTGATAGCACAGCTATTAGTCATTTGTTCGCTGTTAGGTGATGTTATTTATCCGCAATCTTGATTTCATAGTTATGAAATTTTAGATTATGAATAATAACTAATAACTAATAACAAACAACCAATAACCAATAACCAATAACCAATAACCAATAACCAATAACAAACAACCAACAACCAATAACTAATGACTAATGACTCTGCTTAGAGATTTGCTCTGGCATCCTGAACTGCTGCATAGAAAAATATGCCTGTTAGCGGTACGCTGAGGGCGAGGATGATACCAGTAACTAAATTGCCGAGTTGAGCATTTCCCGAAGACAGCTCAAAGATGGAGCCGACGGCGGCGATCGCAGTGATGCAACAAAGAGCTAATAATAAACCACTTTTCGGAGTTCCTGCCATCATACTGATTTTACTGCCTTGGGCGAAAATTGATTCTTGACTAATTCTTCATTCAGTGCCAGCTTGTTTTCTACTCTGTCAACAAACAGCACTCCGTTGAGGTGATCCATTTCGTGCTGAATTACTCTCGACAGTAACTCAGTCGCTTTCAGGGTTTGCGGGCGGCCGAATTCGTCACGATATGACACTTCAATCACTTCTGGGCGTTTGACATCAAAATAGACTCCCGGAATGCTCAAACACCCTTCTTGCAAGATGCAGATATCGCCACTGCTACTTTTGATAGTGGGGTTGATCAAAACCATTGGGGGTGTGGCAGGGTTTTCCGGGTCGCAGTCGAGCACGATTACTTGTTTGTTGACTCCGACTTGAGGGGCGGCCAAACCGATGCCATCGGCACTGTACATGGTTTGCAGCATTTCTCGGACTAGCTGCCGAATTTCTGCATCGACGCTACTAACGCGCTTTGCTGGCTGCCGCAGGACGCGATCGCCTAAAGTATGTATTGTTAGGGGCGGTTTTTCTAACTTTTTCTTTTCCACCAAAACCTGAACCGTCATAAAACCTCGCGAGATGTTTGGAAACCCCCAACGAAAGCTGTTGGGGATTACATGGGAACCGATACTATTATTTTCAATATTAATCTAATTTTAAGTAGCCATGACCGGAAACGCACCAAACCAACGGCCTGTTATTTCTCTGGGGCTGTCGCCTGCTGATTTGGCGGTAGAGCTCTCGGGGGCGATCGCGATTTTACTGGCTGTTTTGCCGATCGTACAATTTTGGCCGGTTTTGCCCGATCGAATTCCGATTCACTTCGGCTTGGGGGGGCAGCCTGATGCTTTGGGCGACAAGATCGCAATCTGGATGCTGCCGGCGGTGGCTGCGATTATTTTTGCAGTTATAACTGCGGTATCGCGCTATCCACATACTTTTAACTATCCGGTACGGATTACTGAGCAAAATGCGCGCCGCCAATATCTCTTGGCGCGAAGCCTTTTGGTTTGGCTGAAGGCGGAGATTTGTTGGCTGTTTGCCTTGGTGGTGCGGCAGCAAATTCTTGTGGCTTTGGGGAATGCTCAAAGGGTTAGTGTCGAGTTGGTTTTCGGGATAATTTTATTGATATTTGCGACGGTTGGCGTGTATTTTGTGAGGGCTTATTCTGCTCGCTAGGTGTATGGTAAACACCTTGCATATAAAATTGTAAAAAGCGTTTTTTAGGAGTGCGAGCGTCTCGCTCGCTTACATATAGCGAGCGAGACGCTCGCACTCCTGTAAATGCTCTCACAGAGATGCTCCCAACCTTCAACTAAGCCATCAGATATGTTTGCTCATCGTTCATCGGCAATACTCGCAACCGTCGATTTCTCAAATCGGGTTCTAAGCCGAGTTCTTCCATTGGAGTCACGCCCAGCAAAACAGCGGAAACGCCTTCGGGCAATTCTAAACAATCAAATCTGCCTTCTCTACCCTCTACAATAATTTGAGCGCCGGCAAAAATTCGACCTTTTTTAATACCAGCCGATGTTTCTACATCTCTTTCTCCTACTTGTCTTAAACCTAGTTGCCTAATAATAGGAGCTGGCAAGGAAAGCAGAGTTGCTCCGGTATCGACAAGAACGTTATCGAGCACCGCAGAGCGAACTTCCTCAGCAGCAATGAATCCTCGTTCTGCCATAACTAGATCGATGAAATTCGTGACGGTGATTGTAGTGATTACTTGACCCATTTGTTTGCCTTGAAGATTGGGGAGTACCAGGGTCATATTATTTTACCTCTTTGAGTGTAATTACTGGATATTTCTATTGTAATGCTATCTAGAATCGTGCTTCGTTAGTTAAAATCGTTTTAGCGATCGCCCAAAATTAGAATTTGCCTCAACGCATGACACCAGAATCAAACTCTTCTCAACCCAATCCTCCTGAGTCCAACGTGACTATAGAAAGTCTTAACGGTGCGAGCCCTGCTGTGCCGCCGCCAGAATCAGTGACAATCGTCGCTACTGCTGAACCGACAAAACCGCTGCCGCCGCCTCCTCCAAGTCGTAAGGTTTTTGCGCCGTTGCAGCCACCACAAACGAATGCTGAGATGTCGGCGTCGCTGCTGATATTGGGATCGATCGCAGCAATGATTATAGGGCTAGCCATTGACATCGTGTGGCTCGGTTTGTCGGGTGCGATTTTGGCGATCGCGATCGCCCTGCGGATCATGTGGCCCAATTGGGGCAAAATCTGGACGCAGGTAATCCCTCCGACTTGGCGCACCCTGATCGTCTCTAGCTTTGGGCTGTTGGCGGGAACAGTTGGCTTGCTGATACTTAGCGGGGCTAACGGTGAACTGGGAAGCCGCAATATCAAGATTAACTGGGATGCAGTGGGAGCAGTAGGCGAAGTCATCGGCGCTTTGGGTCAAATTTTGATCGCAATTTTGGGCGTTTATGTGGCTTGGCGTCAGTATGTGATCTCGAAAGATTTGACGATTCAGCAAAACAGAATTACGCAGCAGCAAACAATTGATGCTTATTTTCAAGGGGTGTCCGATTTAGCCCTCGATGAACAGGGATTTTTGGAAGATTGGCCGCAGGAAAGGGCGATCGCCGAAGGCCGCACGGCTGCGATTATGAGCAGTGTGGATGCTGAAGGTAAAGCGAAAATTCTGCGGTTTTTGTCGCAGTCGAGATTGGTTACTCCTCTGAAGCGCGATCGGCTTTTAGGCCGCCCCATCCTTGACGGCAACGGTGGCTACGCTGAAGACAGAGATCACGGTATCCGCGTTATCGATCTCAATGTCATGTTAGCGGGTGCTGACATGGCTGGCACCGATTTGCGGTGGACGGAGTTGAGTGAAGCCAACCTCGTCCGGGCCAATCTCAGCAAGTGCGATTTAGTCAAAGCAAATCTCTCACGCGCTATCTTGTACGACGCGAATCTCGCTCGCGCTGACATGAGAGCCGCGATATTATTCTACGGCTCGGCCGAAACAGCATCTCCCCGCAGCCGCACGGAATTTCCCAATTACACAACGGGTGAACATACTGGCGCTGTAGTTGAACGTGCTGATTTCACCGCTGTCAAGCGACTGTCGGACGAGCAACGACACTACTGTTGCTCTTGGTGCGGCTCGAAGTCGAGAGAGACTATTCCCGGCGGCTGCGAAGGTATTCCCAATAAACTCGGACGTTGAAATTAGCAGTACCGCTGTACTTGCCTGTATGTTTGCCCATCGCCTTTGCAGCGGACTATACTTTAGTTTCTGATCAACAGTCTTGCGCTGTTTTAGCCATGACAAATACTGATTTACGGCTAGAAGTAAGTCCGCGTCTGGATCGCAACAAAAACAGGGACGGGTTAATTTTTGTAATTGCTATGTGGTTTCTGAGTCGATCGGTAATTGCGATCGGGATGCAGCTAATTGCTCCTTTAGCGTCCAAAAACCCGCTGGTGTATGATATGCCACCTTTGGATTTTGTGAATGGCTTTATTCCCAAAAGTGGCTGGGAGTTGTTCTCCCATTGGGACGGCCGATGGTACACCCAAATAGCTACTCTAGGCTACTCCTATGCAGATGACGGACAACAGCATTCCGTTGCCTTCTATCCGCTGTTCCCCTTACTAATTCGCGGGCTGATGACCCTAGGAATGCGATCCGATGCAGCAGGGGTATTCATCAACTCTTTTGCGTTTTTGGGTGCATTAGTGCTGATTTATTATTGGGTAGAAGAGCGATACGATACTGGTGTGGCCAAGTGGACAACCGCTGTGCTAGCGTGGTGTCCCTTCTCGCTATTTTGCACTGTCATTTATACAGAAGGATTGTTTCTGTTTCTGACAGCATCGGCTTTGCGATCTTTTGAGAGGGGCGAGTATATTTGGGCTGCTGTTTGGGGAGCTTTGACAACTGCGACTAGGGGGCCGGGAGTAGCACTGATACCTGCTTTTTTGCTGACAGCTTGGAGAGAAAAAAGACCTCCACTTGCTTATTTTGCAGGTTTGGCTAGCGCTCTTGGAATACTTTCATTTAGTATATATTGTGCTATTCGCTTTGGAGATGCTTTAGCATTTGTTCATGTTCAAAAGGGATGGGTTCAGCCCAGTTGGTTCGAGGTATTGATTCAAGCTCTCAAATTGAAGCTATCTGCTATCAGTAGAATTGTGATGATTTTTGGCAGCGGCTATTTGTTGTGGTTTTTGCGCAAAAGGCTTACCACTATTGTTTTGACTTACGGTTTTTCCTCTTTGGCGGTGCTGCTTAATTCGGGAGCTTTGCGATCGGTAAACCGCTACGCTTACGGTATCGTGCCTCTGTCAATAGCTCTCGGCTTGTTGCTGGCAGCTAAGCCTCGTTGGGGTTACGGGTTGATGGGATTGTTTGGTATATTTCTGCTGTACGTTTCCGTCAGATTTGCTAGTTGGGTGTGGGTAGCTTAGGGGCGATAGTTGGGGAGCATCTCTTGAAAAAACTTAATTTACTCTACCTCCCAAGCTGCCTGAAAAAAGTCTCTTTCGCACAGCATAGCGTAGCGATAAGTTGCTTCTACTTCCGGTTCCGCTGCTGCGTAGCGATCGACCAAACTTTCCAATTGTTTTGCTAAAATCTCAAACTCAGGGCTGCTATAGGTAGAAATCCACTCGCTCAAGGCGTGTTCCGGTATATGAGGTTTAGCTAGTTGCTGTCCCAAAAAAGCATACAACCGCAAGCAAGGAGTCATCGCCGCTACAGTCAAACCCACACCGCTTCCCCAGGCTGTTGCTAATAAAAAATCCGTGTAGCGGCGGGTAGCAATTCCCGGTTTTGCCTCTAGCAAGTTTACACCCCATTTCGCTGCATATCCTTGATGCAAGCGAAGTTCTTCTAAAACACCGGTGCCGAGATTGTGGAGGATTTCAAACCCCTCCCAATCCGGTGCTTTTGCCGCAGCGATACTGTAAGCGCGGGCGAATGATCCCAGAAAAAATGCGTCTTGTGCAACGTAATATGCAAAACTATTTTGGGGGAGGCTGCCGTCAGCAATACCTCTGACAAAGGGATGTTGCAGACAAGCTTCGCTTAAGTCTTGATTTGCTTGCCAAAGATAGCTAGAATTTGTCATATCTTTTTATTTTTCGGTGCTGGTGATAACTTTTAAAGTGCGGCTCAACATCTATGATAACAGATATATTCGGCTTGATTCCCTTGGTGACTCTGGGCATTTTGTTTCTCATATTTGAGAAAATAGATAAGTGTTGGCGCAGCGCTATTTTGTCCGCAGCAATTGTTTGGGGAGTGATTGTTGCTTTATCTACGGAAATTTTGAGTTTATTTAGGCTGCTGACTTTTGAGTGGGTGTTCTGGCTGTGGTCGATCGCAGGTATCCTCGGCTTGATAGTGTATCTAAAATTTAAACGTGTCAAACCAATTTTTGATAAAAGTCAAGACGAGCAATTTTCTAGTGTCTCAGCGGGGTTGCTAGGCGGTGTATTGTTGATTTTTGCGGGGGTTGGTTTGATTGCTGTAGTTGCACCGCCTAACAATTGGGATTCGATGACTTATCACATGAGTCGGGTTGCTCACTGGATGCAAAACCGCAGTGTCGAGCATTATCCAACTTCTTATGTGCCGCAGTTGTATCACCCGCCTGGGGCTGAGTTTGCGATTATGCACTTTCAGATTTTAAGCGGGGGCGATCGCTTTGCTAATTTGGTACAGTGGTTGAGTATGGTGGGAAGTGTGATCGCAGTTTCTTTAATTGCTAAACAACTGGGCGCTAATCGGCGCGGTCAAGTTTTTGCAGCGGTTTTTGCTGCGACTTTACCGATGGGTATCCTCCAGGGTTCTAGCACTCAAAACGATTATGCTGTATGTTTCTGGGTGGTTTGTTTTGTTTGCTCAGGTTTAGCAGGACTCTCCGCTGGAATCACGGGATTTAATACTTTCAAAATCGGTGCGAGTTTGGGTCTGGCTCTCTTGACAAAAACGACCGCTTATATATTTTGTTTGCCTTTTATTGTTTGGTTTATTGTCGGAGGAATTAAAGGCTTTCGGGGAAAGATGCTGCAACCAATTTTGCTGATAGCCGCTGTAACTTTTGTAATAAACTTCGGTCATTTTTGGCGGAATTACGATTTGTTCGGTTATGCGATCGGAGCGCCTGAAAGTTTTACGAAAGAATATAAAATTGAAGCAATTACGCTGCCAACGTTCCTGTCAAATGTAATTAGAAATTTAGGTATGCAAGCGGGTACGAGGATTTCCCGCATTAACGGTGCGATTGTGGGAGTGATTAACGTGCTGCATAGAATACTGGGTGTAGCTACAAATGACCCGCGCATCACTTGGCCTCCCGGACAAGTATTTGCGATCGCCACACCGTCATTTAATGAAAACACAGCTACCAATCCAATTCACTTTTGGTTGACATTTGCCGCCATCGCACTTATATTTAAAACCCCAAATTTAAGAAAAAAAAAATAGTTGTAATTTATTTAATTGCTGTAATAATGACATTTTTAATCCTATGTATGCTACTAAAATTGCAGCCTTGGCATGGCCGCCACCACCTGTCAATATTTGTATTATTTTCGCCCATATTTGGATTAGCATTATCGCAATTATCAAATCAAAAAATAGCAAATTATCTTGCTGCGATTCTGATTGTCATGTCGCTACCTTGGATTTTTTACAACCAATTTAGACCTCTCCTGGGAGATAGTAACATTTTTAATAGCAGCAGACACGAGCTTTACTTTACCAGTCGGCCGAAGATCGAGGTTGCTTATAATACAGCAGTAGATTTTGTTAAATCTCAAAACTGCACCAATATAGGACTGTCATTTTGGGCTAAAAGTGTTTGGGAATATCCCTTGTGGATCATGTTTCCAGAACCGGGAAAACCAGCACCTCGCATTGAACATATCTCGACGATTGATCCTATTGTTAAGCAAAAACTTGACTCGGAACCTTACAAAAGTTTTATCCCTTGTGCGATAATTTACTCTCCTACAAAAAATGACGGCAGACAAGTAAAAGAGATAACAGTCAAAAATCAAACTTACGTACAAAAATGGTCGATGGAGCCGCTGAGCGTGTTTGTGAAAGAATAAACTTTTGATTTAACAGTTCAACCCCTGATTTTACAACATAAACTGCGATGAACAATACACCTAAGTATTCCTTAATAATTCCCATCTATAACGAAGAAGAAAATCTCCCAGAATTGTACCGACGAGTAAGTGGCGTGATGGAGCGCATGGATGGCCCAGTAGAATTAATTTTAATCAATGATGGCAGTCGCGATCGCTCTTTGGAACTTTTGCGAGAGTTGCACGAACAAGACTCGCGAATTTGTTACCTCAGTTTTGCCCGCAATTTCGGCCATCAAATAGCTGTAACTGCTGGTTTGAACTTTTCTAGCGGTCAAGTTGTAGTCATCATGGATGGCGATTTGCAAGACCCGCCAGAGCTAATTTTAGATATGGTAGAACAGTGGCGTATCGGGTATCAAGTTGTTTACGCCCAGCGCACTCAACGCCGTCAAGAAGGTTGGTTTAAGCGGTTGCCAGCTTATATGTATTATCGCATTTTGCGGAATCTGGCTGATGTTGATATTCCCATAGATACGGGGGATTTTTGTTTGATGGATAGGTGCGTCGTGGATGTGCTGAATGCGATGCCGGAACGCAATCGCTACATTCGGGGACTGCGGGCTTGGATTGGTTTTAAACAAACTGCTGTTAAGTTTGAACGAGATCCGCGTTTTGCTGGTGAGGTTAAGTATACGTTTAGCAAATCTTTTGCTTTGGCGATGAATGGTTTAGTATCTTTTTCAAAAGTTCCTCTGCAACTGTCGATTTATTTGGGTTTATTTTCGGCTTTGGTGTCTGTTTTAATGGCTTTTTTGGTTTTGTATTGGCGTCTTTTCTCTCCGGGTGCGGCATTAACTGGTTTGACAATTATCATTATGGCGGTTTTCTTTTTGGGTGCGGTGCAGTTGGTGAGTATTGGGATTTTGGGCCAGTATATTGGGCGGATTTATGAGGAGGTGAAGGGCAGGCCGCTTTATACGCTGGGAGAAGTTGCTGGTTTTGGCGATCGACATCGACGATAGTAAAAAAATTATCAAGTAATAATCAAAAACGCCAACTTCGGCGATAAATTTATGTCAATGGGCTTTAACTCAGACAAAAGTAGCAGCTTGACTAAATAGAAACTACCGAATTAAACGTAAAACAAGCTCGCGCTTTAGATTCCCGACTTCTTAAAGAAGTCGGGAATCTGGGTATTATATTTTTTTAGGTGGACTTACTTACCTACTTATTGAAGTTTCCAGGCAATCAGACCAACCAGCCCAATCAGACCTAATGCTCTACGAAAGTAATTAACGCCTTGAAATAATTCTTCCCAAGCCCAAGTAAACAAGGCGCCAAAAGCTACTAGATCCAACACTAGATAAATTTGACCTGTGGTAAAAAGGAGCTTCAATAAACTAGATACAATCCCGACAATTAGCGGTAGATTTGGTGGCTGAGCTATAACAATGTTGCCTTCGCTGTCCCGGAATACTCGATCGAACAACGTATCTTGTCTGATTTCCATGAGTTTATGCTGTCAATGTGATAAAAGGTAGGAATTGTCTGATAGGCAACCACAAACTAGGCAACCACAAACACGATCAGCTTGATGTTTTTTGGTTTATATTGTGATAATAAAATTCAAATATTTAAATTTCATCTATCGCTAGAAACAGTTGTGATGAGAATGCGATCTATAATTGGACAGACTAGCGATCTCATGTCCGGTTTGTAGTTAGGTTTGTAGTAAGGACGAAGAGTCCTTTCTTAGAGATTTGGAGGTTGGTCACTCCCCTCACAAATCGGGTGCCTGCTTAATTGATGCTTTTTTCCCCGCTGCTACACAAGCAACAACTAAACAAGCGCTGCCTAGGGCGATCGGCTCCACAGTCTCACCCAGCAAAATTGCGGATGCTAGGATCGTCAAAAACGGTTGCAATAGCTGAATTTGCCCTACCCTGGCAACTCCGCCAATTGCCATCCCCTCATACCAGGCAAAAAATGCTATAAATTGACTGACAATACTCACATAGGCAAAACCCAACCAGGCCGTCGGTGCAGCTATTAATCCATGTTTGACAACCACAAATATTGTAGGCAAAACCTCGAAGGGAGCGACAAGTATCAATGCCCAACAGATAACTTGCCAGCCACCTAAAGTCTTAGCTAATCGCCCACCTTCGGCGTAACCAAAAGCAGCAGCAATTACTGCTGCAAATAAAGCTAAATCTGGGAGTTGGAGTTGCCCTGCACCAGTAACAATTCCAAAACAGACAACGGTTAGACTCCCGGCGATACTAGCAAGCCAAAAGCTAGAAGATGGGCGATCGCCCGATCGCACGACTCCTCCTATTGCTGTGGCTAAGGGCAACAATCCTAATACTACAGCACCGTGGGCGGCAGGCACGTACTGCATTGCCCAAGCTGATAATAGCGGAAATCCGACAACTACTCCCAATCCGACAACTAATAAACTCAAAAATTGCTGTTTGGAAGGAATAGGTTGACGAGTTATCCATAGAGTAATTGCGGCTAGTATAGCTGCGACTAATCCGCGTCCTAATCCTACAAAAATAGGGTCTAAGTCGTGCACTGCTGCTCTGGTGGCTGGCAGTGTTAAGCTGAATCCAACTACGCCGAGAAAACCGTAAATTAGCCCGATTGTTTCTGGCTCGAATTGATGATGTTTCCAGTGTAATCTCATTGTAAAAATTGTTGCTCTAATTTTCTATTTGTGTGTGTTTGCTCAACCCATATGTAAGGTGCGTCGCTGTGAGATTTTCTGTTAAATTTAGGGACTTTTCCGGGCGACACACCCTACAAATATTGTTGCTGGAAATTATCTGCGTTGATCTGCGTCCATCTGCCTTGCATCTGCGGTTGACTCTCTAAGAGACTGAATAGTTATGAATTGTCGATCGCCACATTTTGCCTAGTTTCGCTCGATCGCCTCGCAGCATCAGCTACCTTCAAAGCATACAAACTACTGGTATTTTCGACGTACAAGGGCGTACCGTTTAGCAAACACTCTAACACCATATCCGTATCTTTGGCAAACAAACCACGTCGCGTTCCTACTTGGATATTCTGCCGATTTTCTCCCTGAATTAATTGACCGGATTCGGGAGTAAAAACCAGCGTTCCGGCTTCTCCGTAGATGGTAAAAATGTTTTCCGACTGCGAAAAAGTCTCTCCTTTTCCATAAACAGCTTCAGCGAGAACGCCATTAGTAAAGCGCAACTGGGCGTTGCACAAACAAGCTTTGTAGAAATCCGGCTGAGTGTCCCAAAATTGAGTTTGACAGTTAACGGTTGCTACTTCCCCGAACAAATCTGTAAATCGGTGCAGCCGAGAAATTGCCCCGATTAAGGGAAAGCCAAACAGGGAGTGTTGAAAAGTCCAGCGCTGCGGTGCCGATCGCACAGAGGTAATAGTGACGTAGCGAGCATAAAAAACTTTACCGATTAATGGTAAGGATTCTTTGATTGAGGAGTGCAAACCGCCTAACAGTTCGATGTGTTCGATGTGGAGGAGTTTTTGCTTTTGGGCGGCAAGCTCGATCGCCCTTTCGGCCTCAGATACATCTAAAGATAGAGGATATTCCACCACAACGTGCTTTTGATTTTCCAGCGCCGCCAGGACAATCGCCCCGTGATCCCGGTTCACAGTACAGACAATTACCAAATCTAAATCGTCTCTTTCTACCAGCTTGCGCCAAGAAACCTCAGCTTCGGCCCCGAATGTTTGACAAAATGCTGCGGTTTGCTCCGGGTTGTGGCCCGCGACTGCTACCAAGTTCGATCGCGCGTCAGCTACCAGCGTTTCGGCCCTCAACTTAGCTGCAAAACCAGTACCCACAATCCCCACCCGAATTGGAGCGACCGAAAAACCAAAGCCTGTATTAATCTGAGTCATAGGATGTGAGATTTGAGATTTTAGTATAGTTATAGTTATAGACTTGCAGCCCTGGGGCTGACGGTTCCATCGCCGAGATTTTAGGCTGCGGGGACAAACTCAAGCAAGTTGAGCTGAAAGTCGATCGGCACAACGCATACCAAAAACCCGGTTTTTTGGGCTGTACGGCTCAAAACCTGATTTTTCTCAGAAACCGGGTGATGTGGTGCAAGTCTTGCGGCAACAGTATCACAAGGCCGATCCCAACATAGGTATAAGCAATCAAGATGAAATTAGAAAAAGTTATAACTAATCCCATTCAAATTTTTCGTAAATGAGTGTTGCAACCTTACTTCTATCCCCTACTATCATAAAGGGAACGAACCTAAGAGCTAACTTCAGAGCTAATAGAGCCTTGAAGGTTGCATTAGGAAAAATTATCAATATTGTTGAATTTTTGAGAGGATTTAGTGCATGCCAACTTACAAAGTTACCCTCATCAGCGAAGCCGAAGGAATCAACCAGACCATTGACGTTGATGACGATACTTACATTCTTGATGCTGCCGAAGAAGCAGGACTCGACCTCCCTTACTCTTGCCGCGCTGGAGCTTGCTCCACCTGCGCCGGCAAAATCACTAAGGGTGAAGTTGACCAATCTGACCAATCTTTCTTAGATGACGACCAAATCGAGGCCGGATTTGTTCTGACCTGCGTCGCCTATCCTAAGTCTGATTGTACGATCGAAACTCACCAAGAAGAATCCCTCTACTAAGGAAGGATTCACAGGCGCGATGCGCTAAGTAACCCGGTTTCTTAACGTAATTGAGCTGAAACAGCTTAATTACGTTAAGAAACCGGGTTTTTGCGTTAAAGACGGCGGTTGAAACCGCGTCTACACAGACAAAACCCGGATGGTGCGCGGGTTGAAGATGGGACGTACGGTTGAAACCGCGTCTAGACAAACAAAACCCGAGGAGTGCGGGTTGAAGAAAAGACGGTTAATATTACGTTATGTTCTTCAGTCCGCGGAGGCGGACTTCGTTTGTCTAGACGCGATTTCAATCGCCGATTCTACGCCGACTCTTAATAAACTATTCGCGCCAAAATGTAATGGAATCGTTGAGGGGGACAACTTGAGCGCCGGGAAAATAAAAGCCGAGAATTCGAGATCCATTCCAGCCCAAATTAGCTAAATTGTAAGAACCGGTTTGACTCATTCCCACGCCGTGTCCGAAACCGCCTCCGACAAAAGCATAACCGTTGAGAGTTTTGTCTGGATTATAAATCGGTTCAAGGTAAAAAAGCGTGCTAATCGGCGGATAAAAAGCATTGCGAATCTCATCTTTATCGATATCGATGGGGCCCAAATCAGTTTGTACCTTCATCTGCAAAACTCTACCAGCGGCTGACCTTTCCACCACTTCAACTTTTGTGAGAGTTTTAAAATTAGCTAGCGGGTGCTTTTTCTTCTGAAGATACTGGCGCAGAAATCCACCAATCGAGGTCAATGAAACTTGTTCGCGCCAGCGGAAGGTTTGTTCTTTTTCCTCATTAAAGCCTGCTTTCAGAGTCATAAAGCGGCGGAAGTTGGTTTCGTCAGACAAACTCTGCTTTGTCAAATCCCAGACGTTTTTGGGGGAATCGACGATCGATCGCAAATATGGACGTTCCGGGCCGTGCCACACATCGCCAAAAGTCGCTGTCACGCCGCCGCTAGACGCGGAATAGAGCGCGTCTACTAGCTGATTTTCGTAAGTTAGGACTAAACCGCTTGTTTGGGCGATCGCGCGATCGCTCTGCGGGTAAACTTCCGTCAAACCCTGATAAACTTGGCAGTTAACATCAGCGCACAACTCGTAATTATCCACAGCAAACCGGCGCAAATTTCTCAGGGCGTAAGTTCTCGCTAAAATAGCTTGAGCGACAATCGAAGCATAAGGCGCAAAAGCCCCAATTTCGTGAGGAACAACACCCCGCAAATAAGTTTCAGTCGGCACCTCATTAACTAAAGTATAAGTGCCGTAAGAATTTTTTTGCAGGTGCAAACTGCCACCATAACGGCGAGTTTCTTGAATAGCTTTTTCTGGGTCGATAGCTGTCGCCTCTTGGGTAGTTTGTTTCAATACCTCGATTACATTTTTACCCGCCGTCACATCCAACTCATTGCGGTTGAAACGAAAGCCGTTTAACACCCAAAACGTTTGAGGTATTTGTTTAAAAACCTTGGTATCTAAAAAAGCTGTTTTGTTACCTTGAGCCTGCAAACTTTGCAACAGCCAGCGCCGCACCAAAGGAGAGTTGTAAGTATCTCTTTTCGCCCAAACTTGCCAGCGCAAAGGTTGAGCAATTTCCACATCAATGCCTTTAGCGCGCCATTGATTAGCGCTATCTTCTGCACTCTCGAAACTGCGGTGGGAGCTCAGAACAACTCGTTCTTCTACTAATGGCGCTTCCAGAGGTTTATTGGCAATTTCTAGCTTGATGCTGGCGGCAGTTTTGGTTTCTGTACCTTGAGGAGTTTTGTAACTCAAAGTTAAACTGTCGCCCGGTAATGCTTTCAGCGTGAGTTTATCGGTGGCTTTGGTGCCAAACCGCTGTACCACGCCGATTTTGATGGGTCTATTTTGGGGAGTTTGGGCGTATCCCGCAGCGCTGAAAATGGGCAACAGGCACAATGCGGTGAAAACAGTGCTAGAAATGCAGCTAAACCATTTGTAATTGGGAGTTGGAGGTGCTTGAGCGAACACGGTTATCTGTCTCCCGATAGTTGAAATTTGGGGATTTTTCATTGTTACGTTAGCACATTTGGCCGCCACTACAGCGGAATTGCCGAAGATCGGCCAATTGTAGGGTGTGTCGCCTGCGATAAATCCCTAAAAAAGAGCGACAATCTCGTAGCGACGCACCTTGCAAAATATTTGTGTCCTCAGAAACCGGGTTTCTTCCTAGATTTCTCGCTACTAAACGCAAAATTTCGTAGAAACCCGGTTTCTCGCCTCCCATGCGAAGCCCTGAAACTATCCAAACTTTAGGAACTAATCATTTTTTGCTAATCCCATCACAAACGTCTTTATCACTTTTATCAGCATTATTCTGCAAATAGTCGTGCAGCCAATCGCAACCTTGCACCAGCATCTCATCTAAACTTCTGATTTGCCACAACCGGGCTGTTTTGTCATCTGATGCCGTAGCGATGTATTTGCCATCAGGACTAAAACTGACACTCGATACCCCATCTTGATGTCCTTTAAATTCTTGGATCAGCTTGCCTTTTAAGTCCCACAACCTGGCTGTTTTGTCCCCTGATGCCGTAGCGATGTATTTGCTGTCAGGACTAAAACTGACACTATTTACCGAACCTTGATGTCCTTTAAATTCTTGTATCAGCTTGCCTTTTAAGTCCCACAACCTGGCTGTTTTATCCGATGCCGTAACAATGTATTTGCCGTCGGGACTAAAACTGACACTCATTACCGAATGTTGATGCCCTTTAAATTCTTGTATCTGCTTGCCTTTTAAGTCCCACAACCTTGCTGTTTTATCCGATGCCGTAACAATGTATTTGCCGTCGGGACTAAAACTGACACTCGATACCCATTCCTGATGTCCTTTAAATTCTTGTATCAGCTTGCCTTTTAAGTCCCACAACCTGGCTGTTTTATCCGATGCCGTAGCGATGTATTTCCCGTCGGGACTAAAACTGACACTATTTACCGAACCTTGATGTCCTTTAAATTTCTGTATTAGCTTGCCTTTTAAATCCCACAACCTGGCTGTATTGTCAAATGATGCCGTAGCGATGTATTTGCCATCGGGACTAAAACTGACACTCATTACCCATTCCTGATCTCCTTTAAATTCTTGTATCAGCTTGCCTGTTAAATCCCACAACCGGGCTGTTTTGTCCGTTGATGCCGTAGCGATGTATTTGCCATCGGGACTAAAACTGACACTATTTACCCCATCTTGATGTCCTTTAAATTCTTGTATCAGCTTGCTTTGTAAATTCCACAACCTGACTGTTTTGTCCCATGATGCCGTAGCGATGTATTTGCCGTCGGGACTAAAACTGACACTCAATACCAAATTTTGAGATACTTTAAATTCCTGAATCAGCGTGCCTTTTAAGTCCCACAACCTGGCTGTTTTGTCAAATGATGCCGTAGCGATGTATTTGCCGTCTGGACTAAAACTGACACTATTTACCAAACCTTGATGTCCTTTAAATTCTTGTATTAGCTTGCCTTTTAAGTCCCACAACCGGGCTGTTTTGTCGCCTGATGCCGTAGCGACATATTTGCCGTCGGGACTAAAACTGACACTCCTTACCCAATCTTGATGTCCTTTAAATTCTTGTATCAGCTTGCCTTTTAAGTCCCACAACCGGGCTGTTTTGTCGCCTGATGCCGTAGCGACATATTTGCCGTCGGGACTAAA
>NZ_JAUBVZ010000020.1:18243-47309 GCF_036702805.1 Microcoleus sp. A006_D1 | reverse complement strand
ACTGAGACTCCTTACCCGCTCCTGATGTCCTTTAAATTCTTGTATTAGCTTGCCTTTTAAGTCCCACAACCTGGCTGTTTTGTCGTTTGATGCCGTAGCGATGTATTTGCCATCAGGACTAAAACTGACACTCGATACCCCATCTTGAGATACTTTAAATTCTTGTATCAGCTTGCCTGTTAAATCCCACAACCGGGCTGTTTTGTCGCCTGATGCCGTAGCGATGTATTTGCCGTCGGGACTAAAACTGACACTCCTTACCCAATCTTGAGTTTCTTTCAACCGATTTTGTTCTCGGATGTTGTCGAGAATCTGGTTGAGAGCAATCTGGGGAGTAGATATCGGGTAGTCTGCAAGAGAACGAACGTTTTTGACTGTAGCTTTGAGTTCTTTTCCAGTTTTTACGGCTGAGATTAAAGCATCTATTTGGTTATTGCCAGATTCAAACAGTCTCAAAGCATCACTTGCCGATCGCTCTAATTGTGTCAATTTCTGTGCCTTGTTTACTTGCTGCCATGCTACTCCCATTACAGTTGCAGCTAAAACTAGGCTAATACTCAATACCGCTGTTCCTATGCCAATTCGTCTCTGGGCTTTTCGCTGCGATTCTACTGACAACTTTTCGGCTTTTTGTCTTGCCTCTGCTAATATCTGATTTTCGGCTTCAGTTTGCTTGAGTTTTTCGCGTAATTCTAGTAATTCTGCACTTTGCATTTGCAGTTGGCGGATAAAAGACACTAAATAATCATGGACAAGTTGGTATCTTTGACTCGGAGTTGCTGGCACTTCTAACACCAATCCCGATTTAACAACAATCTCGATAACCAACTCTAATCTTTCTGACTCTGTTCCTAAATCTGCTGCTAATTCAGGCAAAGTTTTCTGAGGACGAGTGTTTTTTTCATCCGTCAGCAAGTACAATACAAGTTCGGCAATGTCTTTATTTTCCTTGCCGCAGTCTGCGATTACTTCTGCTAAAAATTCCTCAACCAGCTTGAGCTTTGCCTGATTGCCAAGTTCCTGATATTCACTCAGTCGAGTAATCTGCCGTTTTTCCAATTGCGCCCCCACAATTTGTAACTCAATCGGCCGCACTTCGCCAAGTTTACCTGCCAAATCTTCTACCAGGGCGTTTGCCAAATCTTCAGAAAAGTCAAGTTGAGAGCGTTCTGTTAAGGTTTGGATCGCATTCTTAGCATCTAAAATCGAAAAATTACCCAAGTAATAGCGAATTTTTTTATTGAGGATGTCATCTTCAATTATTGATAAATTTGTCGTACGATTCCACTCGATTAAGTAGAAAAGATAATCTTCCCGCAGCGACAGAATAATTTTTAGATCGCTAATCTGTAAACATTCAGCCAAAAAATTATATAACTCTCGCCTGGTAGTTTGGTCTTGATAAGCAAAGAAAAATTCCTCAAACTGGTCAAAGATTAGTACCGTCAATAAATTGCGATTTTGATTGGCCCGCAACTGTTCCAAAATAGCGACCGGCGTGTCAATAGGAGTAGATAAACTCACACCTGTGAATTTTTCTATTCCCAAGCTCAAACGCTGACCACAATCCCTCGCCCAATCGTGATAAGACTGCAATACAACAGGCAATACGTCCCGTGCTTCAAAAGTGGTAAGTTGCAGTGCCGGAACTAACCCCGCCTGAATAATCGAACTTTTTCCTACCCCAGACTGTCCGTGAATGATTGTCAGCTTGCAATCATTTCTACCTATGCGTTGAATTATCCGTTTGACATCCTGCGCCCGCCCAGAAGAAACTGCAATTTCCTCAACAATTTCAGCTTTTGAGTGACCGGATTTTAAACCGATATCAATTGTTTGCTGTGGCGGCTGCAAGCGGCCCGCGCCAATAAAAGCTTGCAATCGATATTTGCTTTTAACTTCTTGTTGTTCGAGTTTAAGGTGAAATGCTTTTAAATATTCGCTTTTCTCAAAATAGAGAGTTCTCAACTCTTCTAAAATCCTCAGATAAAGCTGCACATCATCTTGAGGCTGCGTACTTTCTTTAGCTGCTTCTAAGTTTTTCACTGCCTCCGACTGTGGACTGAGATTTCGCTGCGCTTTTGCCAAAAGTAACAGATATAAACCAGTCTCTTGTTGGGATACTCCTGCTTGTTCTAAAACCGACAGTGCTAATTTAGCTAATTCGCAAACTTTTTCCCACTCATAACGTTGCAGCGCCACCTCAGCCAAAAAGCCGTAATCTTCAGCTATTTGACTCGGAGTGCCGCAAATTGTGTGGATTTTTAAGGCTTTGATTGCTAAAATTTGCAACTCTTCCCAAGCTTGTAAAAGTCTGAGCACTTCGCCAAGTTCGCTAATACATTTCGCCACTAAATCATGTCGCTGTGCTTGCTCAAAACTCTCCAGAGATTGCTGCAAATACTTTCTAGCTTCTTGCCAATAATCCTGATTTTGTGCGCGGTGCAATTCAGCTTTGCGGTTGTAAGCTTTGGCGATTTTCTGGCAGACAATTCCTTGTCTTTCCCACTGCCGATTCTGCTGCCAAAATGCTAAACTTTGCTGATAATGTTCGATCGCTAAATCTACTTGATTTGTCTTAAATTCAACTAAACCCCGAATAAATTGCCAACTTGCTTGCAATTCTGGGTCTAATGCTGCATCCAAACTTGGCAGGCAATTCTCCAGCGACTCAATTTCACAGTCATCTAATTGGAAATTATCAACATTAGCAAAAGCTTGGTCTGCTTTTTGTCGCAACAAATTCATCAAATCATCGGGCGGGATACTAAACTGAATTGGAGGAGGAGCCCAAGACTTCAAATCATTTGCCGATCGACTAAATTTAGCCAGTACAGCATCCGTAACCCATAATATCAACGGAAAAGCCAAATCTTGCTTGAATTGGTCTCGCGCTCTATTAGCCCCAGCTAGCAGGTCATCAATCGCCACCACCGATTCAATCCCGACAACTATCAAAGCTTTCGGCGGTTGCTCTTGGACGGCATCGAAAATGGTTTGATAAAGTGTTCTTGTCCCAGGTTCGAGGACTAATACTTGATATTCAACAGTCGATCGATCGCGCAATTTGTCCAGAATTGCCGATCGCAAGCTAGCATAATTGCACCCCACTATAGTCAAGGAAAAACTTCCTTGAAAGCGGGCGATCGTCCGTACCAAAGTAGAGAGCGATCGCTCATTTTCTGCTGCAATATCTTCGGCTAGATTTGAGTTTACCATAAGCTCAACAATTTGGCTGCTGCCACAGCTTAAATTTGTCAGTTTCGATCAACAGCGGATTCAGCGCAAACCAATTTCCTTGACTGTCCACATATTCAAAAACCCACAGGTTTCGCAGCAAATCTTGATATTCTTTATCTCCATTAATGCTTTGTTCCTTCACCACCTTAAAGAGTAATTCCCACTCATCATTATCAATACCGCGACTCAGACTGTCGCGAGAACTGCGAATCACCGATTTCAACACATCTTGGGAAATTGGCGGGTCATCTTGCTGCAAGCAACCAAACAGCATCCCCATCAAGTTTCGCAAATGACCGCCACTGACTCGGCACAATCTATCTAAAGTTTCAGGACTGTCAAAAACCTGGGTAATTAATCCGATATGTTCCTCTGGCAATACATCAGGAAAAGCCCGCGACATCACCATTCGCCGCAGCAAATCCATCCCATCAACACATTCGCTACCGTCTCTATTCTTTACTGGCACCATCGGCAAAACTTTCGGGTCAACTCCGCCACCCAATCGATTTTTCAAGATTTCGCTTTCATTGCCAAAAGTCAATCCCAGCGGCAGCGTATAAACCAAATGACAATTCAGTCTCCGCAACTGATCTCCCCGGTCAATAAAGATATATTCTGGCAACAATCTCCCCGCTGCATTGGGTCGAGAAACTATCCGATCTAAGTTGTCAACAATTACAACTAATCCTTTTTTACCCCGCTGCTTGAGCTGATTAATTGCTGTTTCAATAATTTCTTGATTGATCAGTTCTAACATCTTATTGGCTTGCGGTTCCATGTACTGTCTCAGTTTAGAACGCAAGTCGGGATTACTTTTGGTTTTAGCAGTAATTTTTGCGATACCTAAAGGCAGAGAAACTTCGAGATTTCCTTCTGTATCGCCCTTGACTTTACTGCCAAAAAGTTCTCCTTCAGCTTCTAGCGTCACAGGGGTTTGCAAGAATTCCCAACTACCTTTTAAAAAAGCTCTAAAACCCTGGGGCTGCAAGGCAATTTTGTCCTCTTCCAGGCTTTGGCTGACTCGCCGCGCGATCGCCAACATGATATCTGTCAAATCGAGATCCATTTCATCGAGGTCTTGTGTTGACTCGAAATAAACCACATGAAATCCATCGGCTGTCAACTCTTTTTGTAGTCGCGACAATTCACTAGATTTACCGCAACCAATATGTCCGGTAAACAATTGGCAAGTCGGTTTATCTGGCGACACGCGGGTAATTGTCCGTTTGAGTACGTTAATAATTTTGCCGCCGCGCACTTCCGCAAAATCAATGTAATATTGTTGGTCTTCGGGATTGCCTAATACGAGGGAGTGACTGGGGTTGCAGGCATTGCAGAATTTATCGAAATCTAGGTTCATAAAATTTTATAAATTAGGATGGGCGGTTAATTAATCAAAAGAACGGGCGGCGGAGAAAACCCGGCGGTTGAAACCGCGTCTATACATACGAAACCCGCCTCCGCGGGTTGAAGAAAATACGGTAGTTGAAATCATGTTATCTTATTCAGTCCGCGGAGGCGGACATCGTTTGTGTAGGCGCGAATTCTATTCGCCGTCTTATTTCTGTTTCCAATATTGACAAGCAGCATAGGCTAAGGTGACAGCGCCGGTCACAATGCAGGCTTCATCCACCTCAAACTGCGGGTGATGGAGGGGATAGTTGGGTTTGTCAGCCAGCCCCACTCCCAAGCGAAACATGGTTCCCGGTGCGTGTTCTAGGTACATTGAAAAATCTTCCGCGCCGAGGGATGGTTCTGGTAAAATCTGTACGCGCGATCGACCTAAAGCTTCTAAAGCCGCACCTTCGACTAATTGCGTCAGTTTTGGGTCGTTTTGGACTCCGGGGACACCGCGCTTGTAGGTGAGTTCGTACTTCGCGCCGTAAGTCGCGCAGACGCTGGACACAATTTGTTCGATCCAAGCGGGCAGTTTTTCGTGGGTTTCGGGATGTAGCGATCGCACGGTGCCCAATAATTTTACTCGATCGGCAATCACGTTCGGCGCACGTCCGCCGCTAATTTGCCCGATCGTCAAAACCACAGGCCTCAAAGGATTTTGCGTGCGGCTAATCGCCTGCTGCAAATTAGTAATAATCTGAGAAGCAATCCAAATTGCGTCGATCGCCTCGTGGGGGCGCGCGCCGTGGCCGGATTCGCCCATCACAATCAATTCTAGGTCATCTGCCGCCGCCGTCAGGGCCCCGTGGCGAATACCGATGCAACCGCCGGGAATCGTGGGAAAAACGTGCACTCCGAGGATGCCATCAACATCTTGCATCGCCCCATCTTGAATCATCCAGCGAGCACCTTGAGCAATCTCTTCCGCCGGCTGAAACAAGAAACGGACGTTACCGGGTAATTTTTCTTTTAACTCAGACAATATCATGGCTGCGCCCAAACCCACGGTGGTGTGGATATCGTGGCCGCAGGCGTGCATCACTCCCTCGTTGCGGGAGGCAAATTCTAAGTTAGTACGTTCTTGAATCGGTAAAGCGTCCATATCGGTGCGAATTGCCAGCCAGCCGGACTCGCTGCTGTTACCTTTGAGTTCGCCGAGGACTCCGGTTTTGCCGATTCCTTCCGTGGTGCGGACTCCGCTGGAAGCGAGCACTCCGGCTACGTAGGCGGCGGTTTGATATTCTTGGCCGCTGAGTTCGGGGTGCGAGTGGATGTGGCGACGGATTTCGATTAAGCGGGGTGCGAGGGTGGCTGCTAGTTCTTGGATGCGGGGAAGCATGGATTTGTTGGGGAGAGCTTTAGTCAACTAGCGTAACGCAAATGCTTATGGTTTGGTCTTGACTAGACTGGCATTGCATAATTCGATCGAGCCTGTCAACCGCAGATGTAAGGCGGATAGACGCAGACAGACGCAGATGAATTTCAAGTCTTGAGAGTGAATGAATGCAATCTTGTGTCCTGATTTGATATCATTCATCAATTCAACTCCAAAAGCTCCATCAAAAATTTAATAAAATTTGCCAACGCTGGAACTTCCTGCTGTGTTTGTTCGCTCACCCAATTATTATCTGCAATGCTTGTTGTATTAGTTTTGCCCGGTTTGAGGACGCTCACAACAGTAGCCACTAAAGCTTTTTGTCGATCGAACGGGCCCCAGTGATTTTTGTGTCCGTCAGACAGTCCATTCAAATAGGCTAATGCACAATTCATAACTTCAGGATAGACAACATTGCCGCACTCGCACAACAAATTATCCAAAACCCCTTGCTGCTGATTGTCAGGCAAAATATAAATCCCAGTTCGCGGCGGCCCTTCCTGACAAATTCCTGCCTGATTTGGAAATCCAGGAAAATCATTCTGAAACTGCTGACAATAGTCTCTAGCAACAGTATCGGGATGCTTCTTATCAGAATCCGCAACTATTCCAAAGGCTGCAATATCTGTTTTATATTCAGGATGGTTAGCAAAAGTTGCTTTAAGATTTCTTCCCAAATTGCTACCTTCCCCAGAATAGATAGCCACAGAAATAGTCTCATTCAACAAGATTGAAGGCATATCAAGACGCTTGTATAAGTTTCCCTGTCTCGGATAAGGAGGTATGAAATTGCGCCAAAACGGCTCTAATTTCGATTCTTGTCCGTCAAAAGATTGAAAGCCGAGGAATTTCAACACTTTGCCTACAAATGCTTGATCTTGTGGGCCTTCTACTCCGATGAGTGCGTAACTGCGGTTCACCTACGAACCTCCTGTCCCAACTCATCCCGAACTATATGGAGTGTTTCTCTATCTAACCGAATCGCTTTAGTTTGTGATTCCTTTTTTTCCAATCGATAAAGAACTAAATCAGTCTCAGAATCGCTAGCATCCAACATCGCATCAATAGCTTCTAAACTGTGGGTAGTTGCAAATAACTGCACGTCTAATCGCTGACACCAATCCACAATCCAAGCAAAGGAACTGCCAAGTGCGACCGTATGAATAGCTGTTTCTATCTCGTCAATTAATAAAACACCACCCTCCACTTTTACCAGTGTTAAAGCAATGAATAGCAAACGTCGCACTCCATCACCAAAAGCACTTAGCGGCGAAATACCTACACGTTTGTGGTCGATATAGAGACTGGGACGTTTGCCAGTTGGCGACAAAATTACTAAATCAGTAATGTCTGAATCCATGTGTTGAAGTAATTTTATTACTTCGGGCTTAATACCTAACAAAATAGCTTCTGACAGCAAGCTAATTTGTAAAGGTTCTATGCGGTGAGAAAAAGGTGTTACTGTATCAATTGGTAGTACGGCACTTGAGCGGTTTTTTCTATTAACAAAACGCTGATTTTCCCAGATTTCAAAACTTACTGATAATTCTTCTGGGTCAAAAGTTGTTGCTACTTTGAGTTCTAACTCAGCACCTCGGAGAATATTGTCAAATTCTATTTCGTCAATTTCTAGTTGAGATGCTGAGCTATTTTCTGCCTCGCCTAACTCCGAGATTCCTTCAAACTCTCGGTAAATTGCTCTCGATTCTGTGACCGGAAAATCGCCATTACTTGAAACATAAGTTTCTCCTTCATAGACATGGGTATGAGAAACTTCACTATTTTGAGGGAATAGCCATCTAAGAGCATCTAGCTGGGGTTTTCGAGAATATTTAATCTCTCGGCGCCACGATGTGTTGAGCCATTCCAGCGGATCTAAGGGACGACAATATGTGGATATCGCCTCTAAAACGCTGGTTTTTCCTGAGTTATTCCCACCCACCAATATGTTGATTTGACCTAAGTCCTGCAAGTTCAAATCTTGGAGGCCTCGGAACCTATGGATGGTTAAATTGTCAAGGTGTTTCATAATATAAGACGGCGGTTGAAACCGCGCCTACAAGAACGAAGTCCGCCTCCGCGGACTCAAGAAGATAACATAATGTTAACCGCCCACTCTTCAACCCGCGGAGGCGGGTTTTGTTTGTATCGACGCGGTTTCTAACCGCCGGTCTTCTTACGATTTTGACTCTGACTTGGGTGTATAAGTCGATCGCACTTGCAACTCCTTCAACTGCTTCTCATCCACCCCAGCAGGCGCATTCGTCAACAAACAACCAGCCTGCTGAGTCTTCGGAAAAGCAATCACATCGCGGATGGATTCCTCGCCAGCCAACAGCATCACCAACCGATCCAAACCGTAAGCAATGCCTCCGTGGGGGGGAGTTCCGTACTCAAACGCATCCAGCAAAAAGCCGAACTTATTGTAAGCTTCCTCAGTCGATAAGCCGATCGCCTCAAACACCTGTTCCTGAACTTCCCGCTGATAAATCCGCAGAGAACCACCGCCCACTTCCGTGCCATTTAACACCAAGTCATAAGCTTGAGCCCTCGCGGTCTTCAAATCGTGAATATCGTCAGGATGCGGCGCAGTAAACGGGTGGTGGATGGCTTCTAAACGCTTCTCATCAGCGTTCCATTCAAACATCGGGAAATCTGTCACCCACAACAGATTCATCTTCTCTTTGTCAATCAATCCCAACTCCTTACCGACGAACAAACGCAATCTATCTAAAGTCTTATTAACAGTTGTCGCGTCGGCTGCTGCAAACAACAACAAATGACCAGGTTGTGCGCCCGTGCGATCGAGCAATTCCTGTTTTTGCCCTTCCGTCAAATTATCCTTAATTGCGCCGATCGTATCAATTTCGCCATTCTCCCGCACGCGAATGAAAGCCAATCCCTTCGCACCAGCTTCGCTGGCTTCCTTAAACAAATCGCCTTTCTTAATCCGTTCATTAGAAAAAGCCTCATTCCCGCCCGGAATCGGCAAAATTTTCACAATTCCGCCCGCAGCAATCGCCCCGGAAAATACTTTAAATCCCGAATCTTTCATCAAATCGGAAACATCGACTAATTCCAAACCGAAACGAGTGTCTGGTTTGTCGCTACCGTAGCGATTCATTGCTTCAGCGTAAGTCAAGCGCGGGAAAGGACGAGACAATTCTACGCCTTTCACACTTTGGAAAATCTGGGAGACTAAACCTTCATTTAATTCGAGGATTTCTTCTAAAGACATGAAACTCATTTCCATGTCTAATTGCGTAAATTCCGGCTGTCTGTCGGCGCGCAAATCTTCATCGCGGAAACAGCGGGCAATTTGATAATATCTGTCCACACCCGAAACCATTAACAATTGTTTGAACAATTGCGGCGACTGCGGCAAAGCGTACCAGTCGCCTAAATTGACGCGGCTGGGTACTAAATAATCTCTCGCACCTTCAGGAGTCGATCGAGTTAAAATCGGTGTTTCAACTTCAATAAAACCCCCAACGTCTTCCAGGTGGCGGCGCATAGCTTTGACAACTTGGTGGCGAAGCTGCAAATTGCGACTCATACGATCGCGCCGCAAGTCCAAATACCGATATTTCAGGCGTAAATCTTCCCGCACGCTTTCATTATCCGCCGTCGAAACCTGAAACGGTAACTGTTTGCGTACCGCGTTTAACAACTCGATTTCGTCAGCGTAAATTTCCACCTCACCCGTGGGCAATTTGGGGTTGAGGGAATCTTCGGGGCGGCTGGTGACTCTACCCGTAATTTTCACCACGTATTCGCCGCGCAAAGCCTCAGCCCCGTGATAGGAGTCGGGGGTGCGTTCAGGATCGCTGACAATTTGCACAATACCCGATCGATCGCGCACATCGAGAAAAATCACCCCGCCATGATCGCGGCGGCGATCCACCCAACCGTACAGGGTGACAGTCTCTCCGATGTGTTTGCTTCGCAGTTCGCCGCAGTAGTAACTTCTCATGGTTCGGGGTTATGGACTAAAAATAAAGCTTTCTGATTATAGCGCTTAGTGTCAAAACCTGTTATGAACAGGCAAGATGCCTGTTCCACAAGAAAATTTAATCTTTGTGGAACAGGCATCTTGCCTGTTGCTGAAAATCGTGTAATGTATGACTCAATCAGCCTTTGATGGGCAGGCAGGATGCCCACCCCACCAGAGAATTAATTCTTTGTGGAACAGGCATCTTGCCTGTTCTTGAAAATTGTGCAAAATATGAGTTTAATGCTTCTTGTCAACAAACGCCGTTAGCGCGTTCCATGCAGACTTCGCCGTCTCTTTCAAGCGAGTGCCTATCGACTCAATTTCCCCAACCACAACGTGCCAATTTTTTTCAGTTTCCTTGTGAATGTGATCAACAGCTTGATCGATGCGATCGCGTTCGATCAATTTATTTTGTTCCACCGCTTCTCGCGCTTGTCGCACCGCTTTCAAATAAGTTTCGCGACTGACTTCGCCAGCCTCCTGCACCTGCGCCTGCGCCCGTGTTTTAATCGCATCAACCACCAGCCAATTTTTCTCAGATTCTTTTTTGAGTAGGCTGACTGCTTCTGTCATTCTCTCTTTGGCGATCGACTTATTTTGTTCGATCGCCCCCGACGCTTTAGTCACAGCTTTCAAATAAGCTTCGCGGGTAAGATCGCCCGCTGCTTGGACTTCGGCGGCGGCGCGTTTTTTAATTGCTTCAAACAAGGCGGCAGTTTCTGCGATCGTCTCATCCGTCGCATCGGGCATCTCTTTTTTAACGATCGCCGTCGTTTCGGGAGTTACCTCTACAATTGTTACCTCGGTCACATTTGGATCTGTCATATCAATTATCTCCTTTCTTACTCCGCGGAGGCGGACTTTGTATGTGTAGCGCCAGAATTCATTCTGGCATTTAAGACTGGCCTTAAAAACTTTGTCCTGTTATCTTACATTTTATCTACCAAAGTTGAATTCGTGTGTCGGATACCGCCAACTTGCAGGTACGGTTTAGCGCACTTTAATTGCTGAAAAGTCGCTCCACCTAAAAACACGCGACACCAAGCTTGGTTTCTCAAAAATCACAAAATTAGAGATTTAATTATTTCAATTTTCAAACTGGAAATCTCCGGCATCGCTCGCAGACAACAAATCGTGACATCTTTGAGCCTCCTGCCAAGATTCAGGAAACTTATATTGAGATAAGAGGATATTTTCTAGTGCGACTTTCATCTGATTTGCACAGATCTGCGGTGGCACTTTCCCTATTCCTGTACCCAGGCCGGGAATAGCGATAGTTTCAATGATATGTTTGACAGGCGTTCCGTCTGGAACTGTGCCAAATTTCACCAGAGTTAAAATAGCGCGGGTTGCTAGATAAACATTGACTGTCTCAGTTAAAACTGTGGGAACTCGCATTGTTGGGGCAGCGATTAAATAGGGAATTTCAGCATGATCTGTGTCTACAACTTCTGCCATGCCTACTAAGAGTTCGCCGTGATGACGAGTCTGAATTAATTTTTGCAAGCGTTCTTGAACATGACCTCCAAAATATTCCGAAATCTCTAAATCTAAGCCACCATCCATGAAGCCAAAACTATTTGTCGGACTCACAATCGCATCGCATTTCACATCAAATATTGAGCCGCGGTGTATCTTGACATTTTGCATATTACCGCAAGTGCTTTCCCAGGCTCTAATCAAGTCATCGTTTACGGCCGCCAGCACAATTTGCATAGATACTCTCTATAATTTTTAATTGGCAACCGCCAGAGCGATCGCCAATTAAATCATACAATACTTTACATGAGTCCGCTAAATCTCGACTCGATCTCAATTTCAACTCGCAAATCTGCAATAGCTGTATGCTGCAAGATCCCAATCTCCGCCATCCGATCGCCATTAGTTTCGGTGCCGTTGCCGGCGCATTGAGCCGGTATTATATCACTTTGTGGTTTGCCAACCGTTTCGGCACGGCTTTTCCCTACGGAACTTTTTTTATTAACATCACCGGTTGTTTGGCTATGGGATTTTTTATCACCCTCGCTTTTGAACGGATGCCGGCTGTTCCGACGGAAGTGCGGTTAATGGTTGCAACGGGCTTTTTGGGGGCTTATACTACTTTTTCGACTTACGGTTTAGAGACAAATGTCTTGTTGCGCGATCGATCTTATAGCTTGGCAACTTTTTACTGGGCTGGTAGCGCCATACTTGGAGTAATCGCCGTTCAGTTAGGCAGCATTTTAGCACGAATTGGCAAATAGATCGAATCAGTTTGTGCCAACAATACCAGCTCAAAAGAACAATTTAACTGCCAGGAAAATCCCCGCCCCGATCGCATCAGCGATTCTAAATCTATTTTCCTACTCATTTATTTATTCATCAATCAAGCCACTAACCGGAAACAGACAAGCAGCCGCCCCATTGACGATCGCCGATCGCACCGACAAACACAACAGATGCACTCGCGCCCGCGACGTACTGATGTCCCCCGCAGATCGCGCTACAGCGCCAGCGAAAGATTGTCCGCGATGTTCGAGGGGGAGAAAGGGGATTCCACAACAAGCAACAAGGGGATTCCGGGAGAGGGAGAGAGGATTTGACGAGTTTTGATTTTGAAAGCCGCTGTAGCCGGACTCGTGCCTGCGGACAAAAGAGGTTCCGCCTATGGGATATTTAATACAGGCTATGGCTTATTATGGTTTCTGGGCAGTTTGGCGATGGGAATTTTGTACGATCGCTCTGGTTTCTGGGCTGGTTGTATTTTCAGTTGCGCTCCAACTCGCTGCTCTTCCAGTCTTATTCCTGGTAAATGTCGCGATCGCCCATTACGGACGATCGACCAAATAGTCGGCAGTAACTTGTCAGTTATTAGCTGTCAGTTATCAGTTATACATTTTTTTGACTGATAAATGATGACCGTTGACTAATGACAACTGACTACTGACTAATAACTAAAGTTAAACAACAAGCGAGGAGGTTTAGTTGTGATAGTTAAAACAGCAACAGAGTGCCTCATTACCTTAGAAGGCGTCAGCAAGGCTTACCAGCAGCCCAACGGTCAACAAATATCTATTTTAGAGCCAATTAATTTAGAACTGCGATCGGGGGAAATAGTAGCTTTGCTCGGCCCTTCCGGTTCTGGCAAATCAACATTAATGCGGATAATTGCCGGACTGATCCCGCCCACCGACGGTCAAGTTCTCTACCACAATCGTCCTTTGGTCGGCTTAAATCCTGGGATAGCAATTGTATTTCAAAACTTTGCCCTTTATCCCTGGCTGACGGTACTAGAAAATGTAGAACTAGGCTTAAAAGCTAAAGGAGAAATGCCCGAACCGCGCCGCCAAAAAGCCTTGCGAATGATTGACATTATCGGTTTGGACGGATTTGAAAATGCTTATCCGAAAGAACTTTCCGGCGGAATGCGGCAGCGGGTGGGATTTGCTAGAGCTTTGGCGGTAGAACCCGAACTGCTTTGCATGGATGAACCGTTTTCAGCTTTAGACGTGCTGACGGCAGAAAACTTGCGGTTTGAGTTGTTAGATTTGTGGCTAGAAAAAAAGATTCCGACTAAAGCTGTGTTAATCGTAACTCACGGGATTGAGGAAGCGGTAATTTTAGCCGATCGAATTGTCGTCTTGGGTCGCAATCCGGGGCGAATTCGCGCCGAATTAACGGTGACTTTGCCGCATTATCGCGATCGCAAAACAGCCGAATTCCAAGCTCTCGTAGACCAAGTTTACAAAATTCTCACCAATCCCGAATTGAGCTGCGAAACAGTGACAGCACCCGCTGAAAGTGCCACTACTGTATCTCAACCTCAACCGACTCAAAGCCCTAAATACCAATCTCTACCGCAGGTACGAACTGGTGCAATCGCAGGTCTTTTAGAACTATTAGAAGACCGTCAAGAAAAAGACCTTTACCGTTTAGGTCAAGAATTAATGTTAGAGGTTGACGACATTTTGCCGATCGTCGAAGCAGCCAAATTAATGGATTTTCTAGTAATCCAAGAAGGCGACCTCCTGTTAACACCAGTGGGCATCCAGTTCATTGCCGGCGGAATTGACCAGCGCAAACAAATTGTTCGCACCCAAATTCTCAGCAATATTCGCCTCGTCCAGCAAATTTCTCGAATGCTTCAGGCCAAGCGAAATCACCGGATTTCTGAAGAGTTGATTTTGGATATTCTCGAAGCCCACTTTAGCCCCCAAGAAGCAATGCGGCAATTGCAAACTGCTATTGATTGGGGTCGCTATGCAGAGTTGTACAGCTACGACGAACCCGGAGGCGAAATCTTCCTAGAATCCGAAGAAACTAAAAATGAGTAGTCAGTTGACAGTTGACAGTTGACAGTTGATGGTTGACAGTTGACAGTTGACAGTTGATAGTTGATAGTTGACAGTAGTCATTGGTAATTTTACGGAATCACTAATAACAACTTCTGACTTCAACCTCCGTTAAATCCGTTAAAAAATCCGCTGCCGAACTTCCTTTCATCCGTTAAATCCGTTAAAAAATCCGCTGCCGAACTTCCTTTCATCCGTTAAATCCGTTAAAAAATCCGCTGCCGAACTTCCTTTCATCCGTTAAATCCGTTAAAAAATCCGCTGCCGAACCTTCTGCATTATGACAAGACCTCTAACACCAGCCAATAAAGCGTTAGAAAGATCAGCTTGGACTTGGCAAGACGGCTTGCTAATTCTAGCCATCTTCTCTCTAATTTTAGTAATTGTCCAAACAGCGTCTCAATTCAACAGTGACTACAACCCAAACTTTAAAATTGAGACCACGCTAAATGTCTTGCCAGCGTATACAGCCCAGACTCTTTTACGCATGACAGCAGCCTATTTTTTATCCTTGCTGTTTACCCTAGTTTATGCTTATTCTGCTTACCGCTTTCCCCTAGCAGCGAAAATTTTAATTCCCTTACTAGACATTTTGCAATCGATTCCGGTTTTATCATTTTTGCCCGGAGTTGTTTTAGCTCTAGTTACTTTATTCCCAGGTCAAAGAATCGGTGTAGAACTCGCATCGATCATCTTAATATTTACTGGGATGACTTGGAATATGACCTTTAGTTTCTATCAGTCGCTTTCCGGCATTCCGCGAGAACTTCAGGAAGCTGCTCAAGTTTATCGGCTCAATGCTTGGCAACAGTTCTGGACATTAGAATTGCCCGCTGGTGCGATCGGGCTGGTGTGGAACAGCGTCATGTCAGTGGCGGGCGGCTGGTTCTTTTTGATTGCGATCGAATCCTTTACCTTGGGTGAGAAAAACTTTAATTTGCCCGGACTTGGTTCCTATTTGGGCAAGGCAGCCAATCAAGGCAATTTTGGGGCAATCGGCTGGGGCTTAGCAGTATTAATCGGTGTGATTATCGCCATAGATTTTTTCATCTGGCAGCCTTTGATTGCTTGGGTGGAAAAGTTTAAATATCAAGCCGTGGAAGCTACCAATGTACCCCAGTCAAAGGTGTTAGATTTTTTAAGGCGATCGGCGACGCTGCGGGTGTTGAAATCGCGCATTTCGCCCGTCGGCGACAGTTTCGATCGCTATGTGGCAAGAGGTTTTGCACCTGCTAATTTACCAACAAATCCTCGCCAACAAAGCCGTATCGGAAATTGGATAAATTGGGTGTTTGTCAGCGGGTTTGCCGTCATTGTGCTTTGGGGAACTTGGGAAGCGGTGCTGCTGCTGCGGTTGCTGAGTTTGTCTGAGTGGCAAAAAGTCATGGGAGGTGCTTTTTATACAGCTTTGCGAGTCATTTGCGCGCTATTTTTATCGCTGTTGTGGACAGTACCGCTCGGAGTGGCGATCGGTCGAAATCCGCGTTTAGCTCAGATTTTGCAGCCCTTAGTGCAAATAGCCGCTTCTGTACCAGCAACGGCTTTATTTCCCGTATTGCTGCTAGCTTTAGTTCGCGGTGGAGGCGGCTTGCAAATTGGCTCCGTGGCGCTGATGATGTTGGGTACAATGTGGTATTTGCTGTTTAATGTGATTGCCGGCGCTCAAGCCATACCTTCCGAGTTGTTTGAAGCCGCGCAAGTTTATAAACTTTCCCTGATTCAGCGCTGGAAAACTTTAATCCTGCCCGGAATTTTTCCTTATTTAATCACAGGAATTATTACGGCGGTTGGCGGAGCTTGGAATGCGAGTATTGTCAGCGAATACGTGCAGTTTAAAGGTGAAATAATTAGAACCAGCGGTTTGGGCGAGACGATTTCTGAAGCAACAGCATCGGGAAATTTTCCTTTACTGTTAGCGGCTACTTCTGTGATGTCGCTGTTGGTTGTATTGACTAACCGTTTGGTGTGGCGCCCGCTTTACCGTTTGGCACAAGAAAAATATCAGTTGTTGGTTTAAGCAGATAAGCATCACAAACACAAGAGCAAGAAACCAGCCTTTGAGAATACATTTTGGTTGGCGTGGCGAAGCAATTGGGTTGCTAACCCGGCCGGTGTAAATCCTCTAACTGCAACCAGTGGTGTCAACAGGCTCTAAATTCGATTCAGGAAGGCGCGCAGCACAGGTTTATACCAGTTTTGCCAAAAAATGCAACTGTAGGTAAACTCCAAACCCGCTGACTGGAAAGCGAGCCCGAAAGCTTTAGACATGGGGAAAAGTCGGCTGCGACGACCGTAGCCTTCTTTTCAAGTGGGTCGCGATCGCGAGTTTTCTTCGTTCACGGGCACTCTCAGCCATGTCGGAGCGATCGCCCTCAACTGTGGTAATTCGCGGTTTGAACGAGGAAATTACAGCAATGGGCTCGTTGGCAAGTAATTGTGCGCTAGGGGATGGCGGGAGCGCTGCTAGGAGCTATATTGGGGACTGTAGCGATGGGCTGGCCTTACACTCTGCAAGGGAATTACGCAGTGGCGATCGCGGTAGTTGATGTCCTCGGGGTCTTGATTTATTTCACTTGAACTCGACTAATTTTGTAAATATAATATATTTAACTTAGATGACTGTCAATGAAAAAATGATTTTTTATTATTAATCATGAATTATGGAGCGAAAGCGATCGCACTTTATTTTTACCAGCATACTCATACCAGTTTAAAAAAAGAATGCAACTCGCTTACCCGTGCTCCCAACCCTTGTGGAATCAGTCATTCCTAATTCTTCAATCTAAAATCTAAAATCTAAAATCTAAAATCGTCTTCACCTATGTCATCATCCAATTCATCAACCAAAATCCAAAGTCCTAAATCGAGCAATTTGTTAGAAACTGCTGAATTGGCTTCTCTTGCTGCATCTGCTGTGGGATTGGCTGCTAGTTTGGTTTTGCAGCAGAGCGTTTATGTCGAAGTGCCTGTAGTGATTTCGCTGGTGTTGAATTTTGTCAACCGCCAGAAGTTGCGCGGCCAACTTAAAACAGGTACAGCGGCAGTGTTCGATCGCATAAATCAACAAGCAGCTACTAGCGATCGCGCGATCGAGCAATTGCAACTTGCTGTAAATGCTCTAGACGAAGCTCTCGCGCAAACATCTCGCGAAAATCTCAATGTTAGCCAGGGAGAAAATGCACATTCTCTAATTTCAGCAGTTGAGAACCTGCGCCAGCGACTAATAATTTTAGAAAAAACTATTAAAATGATTCAAAGCGAGATCGAACTCACCAGCCGCCAGTTCAAACAGCGGCCGGAGTTGCAACAAGTCGAAACTTTGACAACAATCATTCTGGACTTGCAGCAGTTTATCAACGAACTGCCGCAGTGGGGCAGTTTGCAGCAGCGTCAGCTCACAGAACTCCAGCAAAAAGTAGACAATGCTTTGGCTGAGCTGGCTCAAGAAATGGCTGTGATTCCCCACCGTTTGCAGGAGGCTGTAGCTAGTCACAGTGGGGAAATTCACCAACCAGGTTCTGTTTTGAATGTCGCCGATCGACCTAAAGCCCAGAATGAGAAAATTCGCCAGAAATATCCCAGAGCTTATGTCAAGTGGAGTCACGATGAAGACGAGAATTTGCAGAAAGAATATGCTAGCGGTCAACAAATTGGCGAATTAGCTCAGAGATTTCAGCGACAGCCTGGTGCCATTCGTTCCCGCTTGCAAAAATTACGATTGCTCGAATAATATCGAGGGAATTGGGCATTGGCCAAACAGGGCATTGGCCAAACAGGGCATTGGGCAAACAGGTCATTGGCCAAACAGGGCATTGGGCATTGGGCAAACAGGTCATTGGGCATTGGCCAAACAGGGCATTTTCCCCTCTTCCTTCTTCCCTCTTCCTTCTTCCCTCTTCCTTCTTCCTTCTTCCTTCTTCCTTCTTGCATAACAAAGCGATCGCCCTTTTTTTTTCCAAAGAGCGATCGCTTTATTTATTTATTCAGTACCCGCTGCCAACAGCGAGCTACTAACATCACATCTCAAGGCTTTTTAGCCTTGCTCTACCTCATTCTAGAAATCTTGCGGTAACAAAGAACTTAAACGCTCCAACAAAGGATCGGACTCCCGACGGGGAGCAACCTCAGCATCAGAAACTACACGATCATCCGCTACAGACTCAGACTCAATCGAGTCAGGCTCTACTACTTTTGAAACTTGGGCAAAAGAAACTTGAGCAAACTTACTGTTAACACTCCCCTGCAACTGATCCAACTGCGCGCCCAATTGACTCAGGTGATGTTCCAGTCCTTCCAAACGGCTTAATTCCTCAGCAGAAACATTGCGCTCGAACTCTGAAAATTTGACCGCAAGTTCAGCAATACGCTGTTCCAACCGCTGAGAGCTATCTGTAGAGCTACCAGACTCAGACACAGACAAAAACTGCCACAAAGCTTGCTTGCAGAGATTGCTGAAAGTCTGATACTTCGTAAAAGCCAACTCTTTTTCAATAGCGGCCAACAAAGTTTGATCCGCAGCATCTTCCGTAAATGCCACCGAGAAATTCGCCTTATTTTTTGCCCACAGTGCCATAGGGTTCAAGCCTTAATGCGTTACTTAATTGTGGCTAGCTGAGCCTCAGCATAAATAAACTGTCCCAAAGCATTAGCTTTCCGAGAAGGCTGAGCCAAATGAGCCTTAAGATTGGCGTCTTTGAGCAAAGGTTGGAGCACCTCCCAGAAAAACTCGCCGCCGCCGCCAGTCAGAACCACATCCGTCACCCGTTCCGGCAGCCACTGCACCAAACGTTCGGACAGTTCGTTAGCGAAAGCCTCCCGCAAATCCTTAATAATTGGATCTAAATTAGTCGGCTTAGTCGCTCCTCTCGGACGGTAGAAACGCTGGCCTTCCGGTTTGTTTACCGCTTCCAGTAAAGACAGGGATTGAGGGTCTGCCCCCGGAATCTTTGAGGCAACTTGTTCGTAGAACTTGTTCATGGCGAAGGAATCGCTTTTAGAAGCTGCCCGGGCGAACCGGAAACGATCGACCATTAACAAATCAGTAGTTTGGTGTCCGATATCGACAACAGCCACCGACAGTTCCGGCAACTCCGGCGAAAACTCCTTGTTGTCTTGAGCCTCGCACCAAATCAGGCTGCCGAATCCTTCCGGCATTACCCAAACGTGGCGGATGTCAATTTCCAAACGCTCGCCGCGGTATACCACAACGTGGGGAGAGCGCAGTTGGCTGATAATCTCTTCCTTTTCTTTCTCAAACTGATCCTGCGAATAAAAAGGCAAACCCAGCACTACTGCCATTTCGCCCTTCATCTGGAAATATCCAGCACAGGAAAAAACCTTAACCAAAGCATCCACTACTTTCGACTGGTCGGCGCCGCCGAGATTAGCGCCAAAGTCCGCAGCCAGTTGGCCGATTGCGTACCCCTTGCCCTGGTGCTCCAGCCACATATCCAACAGAGGGTCTGTTGCTTTTGACTCAAAGCTGCCGCCCCGCACCTTTTCCACGGGCATAGCAGCCACGTTGGCAGGGATGAAAACAACACCATTTGGGTTGCGACTCACGCAAGCTTTAGTTGCTGTACGACCCAAATCAGCACTAATAATCGATTTGTGAGAAGCGATCTTAGTCTGCTGCGTCAGCATAGCCGAATTAGGAACAAGCTGTCTAGTTGTCATTGAAATGTGTTACCTCACTGAGCCTCACCATTATCATGCCTTATCCCTGGACACTGCCGCGCTTAAAGACAGTAGGTTTTGTGGCGATTCTTCTAACTCTACCTAGATCGGTATTGAAATCAGCACCAAACATTATATTCGGGACGATCGCCCTTACCGTAACTAACCTGACTTTTTCTCGATCCAGTGCGATCGCCATCATCTTGCCCGATCGTGCATTGTTAAGTTAAATTTAGTTAAGATTCTGAGTGTAAATTTTTGTCACACTAATCCCACACCGCCAGCTTACCCGATCTGTCCCCAATTCAAGGCACCCGCATTTATGAAAATTTCTTGGCAAACTATACTACTTTGGACTTTACCCGCCTTAGTCATCGGCTTTTTCTTGTGGCAGGGGGCCTTTGCCCCATCCCCAGCAGAAATGACCAAGAACACCGCCAGCACCCGTCTGAGCTACGGTAGATTCTTAGATTACCTAAACGCCGATCGAGTCACCAGCGTTGACCTTTACGACGGAGGTCGGACAGCGATCGTCGAAGCAGTCGATCCGGAACTCGACAATCACGTGCAGCGGTGGCGCGTAGACTTGCCGTCAAATGCCCCGGAACTGATTTCTCGACTCAGAGACTCCAAAATCAGCTTCGACACTCACCCCCTGCGCAACGATGGCGCTATCTGGGGAGTTTTAGGCAATCTAGTATTTCCCCTGTTGTTAGTAGGAGGGCTGTTTTTCCTCTTCCGCCGAGGTGGCGGCAACGTGCCAGGGGGCCCAGGCCAAGCCATGAATTTTGGCAAATCCAAAGCTCGCTTTCAAATGGAAGCTAAAACAGGCGTACTGTTCGACGACGTAGCAGGCGTGGAAGAAGCCAAAGAAGAACTCGCCGAAGTCGTGACTTTCCTCAAAAAACCGGAACGCTTCACCGCAGTCGGCGCGAAGATTCCTAAAGGCGTGCTGCTAGTTGGCCCTCCCGGAACAGGTAAAACCATGCTGGCAAAAGCGATCGCAGGCGAAGCCGGCGTACCTTTCTTCAGCATCTCCGGTTCGGAATTTGTGGAAATGTTCGTCGGTGTCGGCGCATCCCGCGTCCGCGACTTGTTCAAGAAAGCTAAAGAAAATGCTCCTTGTATCATTTTTATCGATGAAATCGATGCAGTGGGTCGCCAGCGCGGCGCCGGTATCGGCGGCGGTAACGACGAACGGGAACAAACCCTGAACCAGTTGCTGACAGAAATGGACGGTTTTGAGGGCAATACTGGGATCATCATCATTGCTGCCACCAACCGCCCCGACGTGCTCGACTCAGCGCTGCTGCGTCCGGGCCGTTTTGACCGCCAAGTTAGCGTTGATATACCGGATATCAAAGGCCGTCTGGAAATTTTGGAAGTTCACGCGCGCAACAAGAAGCTGTCTGAGGAAATTTCTTTGGACGCCATCGCCCGCCGTACTCCTGGTTTTACAGGTGCTGATTTGGCTAACTTGCTCAACGAAGCTGCTATTTTAACAGCGAGACGCCGGAAAGAAGCGATTACGATGCTCGAAGTTGACGATGCAGTCGATCGCGTCGTCGCAGGTATGGAAGGCACACCGCTGGTGGACAGCAAGAGCAAGCGCTTGATTGCTTACCACGAAATCGGCCACGCGATCGTCGGTACCATCATTCAAGCCCACGATCCCGTGCAAAAAGTTACCTTAGTTCCTCGCGGACAAGCCCGCGGCTTGACTTGGTTCATGCCCAGCGAAGACCAAGGTTTGATTTCGAGATCGCAAATCTTAGCCCGGATTAGCGGTGCTTTGGGTGGCCGCGCAGCCGAAGAAGTAGTTTTCGGCGACGCTGAAGTTACCACCGGTGCCGGCAACGACTTGCAGCAAGTAAGCGGCATGGCCCGCCAAATGGTGACTCGCTACGGGATGTCTACCTTGGGCCCGATCGCCCTGGAAGCTCAACAAAGCGAGATTTTCCTCGGCCGGGACTACACGGCGCGATCGGAATATTCCGAAGAAATTGCCTCTCGGATTGACGGACAAGTTCGGGAAATTGTCGATCGTTGCTACGACGACGCCCGCCGGATTATTCGCGAAAACCGCACTGTGATCGATCGTTTAGTCGATTTGCTGATCGAAAAAGAAACCATCGACGGCCAAGAGTTGCGGCTAATCGTCTCTGAATACACTTTTGTTCCTGAAAAAGAACAATACGTTCCTCAGCTTTAAAAAGCGAATATTCAGCGAATATTCAGGGCGAATAGAATTCGCTCCTATACAAACAAAGTCCGCATCCGCGGACTGAAGAAATTCAACCCGCGCAGGCGGGTTTTGTCTTACAAGAAGCGGTTTAAACCGCCGAGTTAATTTTTGATATCGTGTCCGGTCGATCGACCGCGATAAGATTCGTTTGTAGTGCGGACACCAGGACGCTCTCAAGTCGCGGACACCAGGACGCACTACGAACCTTTTTTGCTCTCAAGTCGCGGACACCAGGACGCACTACGAACCTTTTTTGTTATGGTAATCGAACGGACATGATATGAAATAGCTACCGCAGATCGACGCAAATTAACGCAGATGAAAACTAGATTTGCCATACATACAACTAATAATTTGTCAATAGTTTTAATAGCTTGTTTGATTTTTATTCCCATCAATACTTTGAGTGCCCGCGCCGAGAATTTAAGATGTTTTGTAGAGATTTGCATCGCTCCCAGTAGCGTAGAATTAAGTAAGTCAGATTTTCCCGGTGCTCCGTCTTATCCCGTCAGAACTATTTTAGGAACTCAGCAGTTTAGTAATGAGAAAATGCTGGTGCAGATGGAAGTTGACTGCAAGCAGCGAGAGTTTAGAACTGTCAGGGTTAGCCAAGATGGCGAAAATTGGTCGAATTTCGATCCCAGATGGACTTTAGTCGATCGCAGCAACTCATATTTGTCTCGGCTGGTTGACTATAGTTGCAAATTGGCGATCGAATAAGCCTAAAATGGGGAGCATCTCATTTTTGCAAAAAGCATTTTTTCTTTGAGTGCGAGCTTAAGATATCGCGAGTATTGTACAGCTTGTGAGTTATATGAGCTTGAATTATAAATGTTAAATTGAGATGTTTTTTATAAAATGTCTATGAGACTTCGTTATTAAACCTCTTCCAAAAATAGCTAGAACGGGCAAGATTCCCAATTCCCAATTCCCAATCTGTACCTCACAAAGCGTGAGAATTGCTATATGTGTATTGATCCCACAGAGTACGCGCGGCATAGCTATCCCACAGGGAATCGACCTCTGGAAACCTGCGAAGCATTGGTAGCAGAACAAAGCGCAAAAATTCGGCAACTCGAAGAGGATTTGCAGCAGCAGAGAGAATTGTGCCAGAAATTAGCAGCACAACTCAAAGCAGTCGAGAATGCAGGCTCTTCGGGTTGCGCAACTGAATTGGATATCGCCGAGGACGATCGCACTCAGTTAATCGCATCTCTGGAAAAAAGCCAGGAAATGTACCAAACTCTCATCAAAAATTATCCGAATGGTTCGGTGTTTTTGTTCGATCGCGATTTGCGCTATATTTTGGTTGACGGTAAAGGTTTGGCAGTAGTTGGTTTGTCCAAAGAACATTTGGAAGGCAAAACATTGTGGGAAGTATCGCCGCCAGAAGATTTGCAACTTTTGGAGACCAAATATCGCGCAGCTTTAGCAGGAGAAGAAAATAATTTTGAATATAAATACCGCGAACGTTTTTATTCCACAACAATTTCTCCCGTCAAAAACGACCGGGAAGAAATTTTTGCAGGCCTGGTAGTTACTCAAGATATTACCGAAAAAAGACAGGCAGAATTCGCGATGCTGCGGCTGAAGAATGAGCTAGATATAAAATATCACAAGCGCACTGAAGATTTAAGAATAGCTAACCAACAATTGCGGGAAGAAATTATCGATCGCTGGCGCACCGAAGAATTTTTGCGGGAAAGCCAGCAACAGCTAGAATTGTTTTTCTCTCAATCTTTAAATGGTTTTTTCTTTATGATGCTTGACGAACCTATGCAATGGGACGATACAGTTGACAAAGAACAAGTCTTGGATTACGTATTTGCTAACGGGCGGGTGACGAAGGCAAATGATGCTTTTGTTGCTCAATACGGAACTACTAGGGAAGAGTTAATGGGCTTGACGCTTAACTCTTTCTTAGGCCACAACTTGGCTGGTGGGAGAGAGACCGTCAAGCAATTGTTTGATGCTGGCAGAATTCACATCGAATGTGACAATCGCAAGTTTGACGGGACTCAGATCAGGGTGGAAGGCGACTATATTTGTATTTATGATTCCCACGGCAAAATCGTCGGGCATTTTGGCGTGCAGCGCGATATTACTGACCGCAAAAAAGCAGAAGCGGCTCTCAGAGATAGCGAAGAACGCTTTCGCGCCACCGTCGAACAAGCAGCAGTCGGCATTACCCACTGCGACAAAACTGGCCGCTATTTGCGAGTCAACCAAAAGTTCTGCAATATTTTGGGATATACTGCGGCAGAATTGCTGTGCCTAACTTGGATGGATGTCACTTATTGTGAAGATGTAGATTCAGACTCGAATAAAAATAACAGATTGTTTGCCAGGGAATTTGACTGTTTCAATCTGGAAAAACGCTTGGTGCGTCGAGACGGTTCTTTAATCTGGGTAAATATCACTGTTTCTTTCGTCGAAGAACCGTTGAGCGGAGCAATCTACAATGTAGCAGTCATAGAAGATATCAGCGATGCCGTGGCGGCAGCTACGCAACGCAAACAAGCTGAAGCCGCACTGAAAGAAAGTGAAGAAAGGTTCCGACAGCTAGCCGAAAACATTGAAAGCGTGTTTTGGATGGTAGATGTTCAACCCCAGAAAATGATTTATCTCAGCCCGGGTTACGAGAAGATTTGGGGGAGAAGCTGCGCTGATTTCTACGCTTCCGGGCGCTTTTTTACAGATTCCATCCATCCAGAAGATCGATCTCGCGTTATTGCTACTTTCACTAAACAAGTTGTATCTGAAAATGAGATCGAATATCGAATTGTCAGGCCGGATGGTGAAATTCGCTGTATTCGCGATCGGGCTTTTCCGATTAGAAATGAAGCTGGTGAAGTTTACCGCGTTGTTGGCATTGCAGAAGATATCAGCGATAGCAAACAGGCAGAAAAAGCTATCCGCGAAAGTGAAGAACGCTTCCGCCAGCTAGCAGAAAATATCCAAGATTCATTCTGGCTAATTTCTGCTGAATTGACCGATGTACTTTACGTAAGTCCAGCTTACGAACAAATCTGGGAGCGCAGTCGCGAAGCATTATATGCTTACCCCTTAACATGGATGGAGTTTATATATCCAGAAGATCGACATTTGTTGCAAGAGGCAATGGGGCGGGTGTTGCAGGGCGAGTCCACCAGTACCGAGTATCGCATTTTTCGGCCAGATGGTACAATTCGCTGGGTGTGCGATCGAGCTTTTCCCATTTACGACGAATCGGGCAAAGTTTACCGCCTCGCGGGTATTTGCGAAGATATTAGCGATCGCAAATTGACCGAGGTTCGCATCCAAGCTGCACTCCGCGAAAAAGAAGTATTGCTCAAAGAAATTCACCACCGAGTCAAAAATAATATGCAGGTAGTTTCCAGCCTGCTGCAACTTCAAGCTCAATACATTGAAGACGAACCAACGCTAGCTTTATTTGAAGAAAGCCAGACACGCATCCATTCAATGGCTTTGATTCACGAGCAACTTTATCAATCGGAACATCTCGATCGGATCGACATCGCCTCCTACGTCGAAGACTTGGTTGCTAATTTGTATCAATCTTTTGGTTGCGGCAATACTTCCATCCAATTCAATCTCAACGTTGAACCCATTTATTTAAATATAGAAACAGCAATTCCTTGCGGTTTAATTATTAACGAACTCGTTTCTAACTCATTGAAGTATGCCTTTGCCAAAAGTTTACCAGGTGAAATTAATATTAATTTTTACGAGATAATTCTTCAGCAATTTAACTTAACTATTCAAGATAACGGTAGCGGATTTCCGGCGGATTTTGATGTAGAGACTACGGAAACATTAGGATTGCGATTGGTGCGGATGTTAATTCAGCAATTAGAGGGAACTATTGTCATTGACAGTCAGTGCGGAACTTGTTACCATATTACTTTCCGTGAGTTAAATTATCGGCGTCGCATTTAAGAAAATAAAATGAACCCTATAAAAATTTTGGTTGTAGAAGACGAAGTTATTGTCGCCGAGGACATAGCAGGCAGATTGAAAAAGCTGGGTTATGCAGTAACAGCTACAGTTGCTTCAGGGGAAGAAGCTATTGAAAAAGTCGCCGAAAATAAGCCGGATTTAGTGCTGATGGATATCGTGCTCAAAGGTGAGATGGACGGCGTAACAGCAGCCGAAAAAATCAGAACCAGGGTTGATGTACCAACAGTATTTTTAACAGCTTATGCAGACCATAAAACGCTGCAAAGAGCGAAACTGACAGACCCATTCGGTTATATTATCAAACCATTTCAACAAAATGATTTGCGGGTGGCGATCGAGATTGCTCTGCACAGACACGAAATCGAAGCCAAGATGCGATCGGCTCTCCAAGCTTCGGAAGCAGCCCGAGAGTCGGTGGAAGAAAAATCGCAGCGCCAAAACCAGTATATATCAATGGCTGCCCACGAATTGCGCAACCCGCTCAACGCAATTTTAATCTCTGCGGAACTCCTCAAGATCGATCGCACTCGCAGCAGTGACGAATCCCAACTCAGAACCCTGCGCCTAATGCACTCAGCTACCCAAAAGATGAACCAGCTCATCGACGATATGCTGTTCATGGGCCGAGCAGAAGCAGGGCAACTCCAATGCCATCCATTACCGATAAATTTAGTCGAAGTTTGTCAAGATTTGCTGGATCAATTGCAGTTAGGAAATGAAGCCAAGCACAAACTGGTATTAATCCCATCAAGCGTTACCAGCGCGATGTTAGATCAACAATTGCTGCACTGCATTATTTCTAACTTAATTGTTAACGCGATCAAATATTCTCCAAACGGCGGTCAAGTTACCTTGGAATTGGAATATCATCAAGCAGGAGAGGGAGACAAAGAAGATATTTTCGGCTCGTCTCATGAGTGTTTGTTTGCTAATTCCCAATTTAAAAATATTAACTCTCCTTCACTAATTATCCGCATCCGAGACGAAGGTATGGGCATCCCCGAAACCGAAATAGGGAAAATATTTGAAATGTTCTACCGCTGCCAGAATACTGGGAAGATGAAAGGTAACGGTTTGGGATTGACGATTGTTAAAAAAGCTGTCGATTTGCAAGGAGGCGCGATCGGCTGCGAAAGCAAAATCGGCGTTGGTACTACTTTTACAGTCGTACTTCCTTACGTGGCTCTTTCCTCGAAAACTTAGAGATCGGACGTACGGTTGAAACCAGGTTTATACAGACAAAACCCTAGAAGAGCGGGTTGAAGAATGAGTGAATCTAGAAGACCGGGCGGTTGAAACCGCGCCTACACAGACAAAACCCGCATTGCCAAGGGTTGAAAAATAAGAGCTCAGACGGTGGTTGAAACCGTAACTGAACCGTATTGGCTTAAAATTACGCGCTCTTCCTTCTTCAGTCCGCGCACCATCCGGACTTCCTTTGTGTAGACGCGGTTTCAACCGTACGTCCGATCTTTGTGTAGACGCGGTTTCAACTGCCGTCTTTTCTAATCATCAAAGTGTTGCAAAATCCACTCAACCGCCGCCGCTAAATCTGCTGCAATAAAATCTGGTTTAGTATGGTGCTGATACTCGCCGCTCAACACGCTTTCGCCGTAACCTGTCTGCACCAAAATACCTGTACAGCCGGCATTGTGAGCCAGATCGACATCAGTCGCTTTATCTCCCACCATAAAACTATTGGACAAATCTAAATCGTGTTCCCAAGCCGCCGCTACTAACATCCCCGTATTCGGTTTTCGCCAAGTCGTATATCGGGTAAATTCTGGGTTGGTTCCACCTTCTGCTTCGCTCAAATAAGGGCAGTAATACATAGCATCTAACCTCGCTCCGGCTTCTTTTTCTAATAACAAGCACAGGCGTTTGTGCAAAGCTTCTACGTGGCTGACTGGATAATAACCCCTGGCCGGGCCGGATTGATTGGAAACCAAACAGCAAAATATTTCTCTGTCATTTAAATGGCGTACAGCTTGAGCTGTGCCGGGGATTAAATGCAAATCTTCTAGTTGGTGAATGTAACCCGCTTCGATATTGAGGACGCCATCGCGATCGAGAAATACTGCTCGTTTCATAGAATTATAATTGATAATTTGCTGCGTTGGGCGGGTTTTGTATTGAGATTGTCTGCCGTTGGTTGAGATTGCTGGCAAAACCAGACCCTTGTAGTAGGGAGGGCGGGTTTTGCACTTATAAACTGGTTTATATCATAGATTTTTAGCTAAACCCGCCCCTACAACATACTATGTTTTTGTTGCGATTACCTACTTAATCGGGCATAATCTAAACTTCATATAATTAGATTGTAGGGGCGGGTTTAGCCCGAAAACCTTGCAGATAACAGATAATTTCTGTACAAAACCCGCCCTTTATTTAAACTTGTAGGGAACAAAACCAGTAGGGAGGGCGGGTTTTGCACTTATAAACTGGTTTATATCATAGATTTTTAGCTAAACCCGCCCCTACGACATACTATGTTTTTGTTGCGATTACCTACTTAATCGGGCATAATCTAAATTTCATATAATTAGATTGTAGGGGCGGGTTTAGCCAGAAAACCTTGCATATAGCCTTTCTCAGAAAGATGAGGTACGCGAACGGCATAGGGCTATGGGCATAGGGCTATGGGCATAGGGCTATGGGCATAGGGCTATGGGCATACCTCACTTTTTTGATAAAGGCTATATAACAGATGATTTCTGTACAAAACCCGCCCTTTCTTTAAACTTGTAGGGAACAAAACCAGCCCCTTGTAGGGAGGGCGGGTTTTGCACTTATAAACTGGTTTATATCATAGATTTTTAGCTAAACCCGCCCCTACGACATACT
>NZ_JAUBVZ010000020.1:0-18143 GCF_036702805.1 Microcoleus sp. A006_D1 | reverse complement strand
TGTTTTTGTTGCGATTACCTACTTAATCGGGCATAATCTAAATTTCATATAATTAGATTGTAGGGGCGGGTTTAGCCCGAAAACATTGCAGATAACAGATGATTTCTGTACAAAACCCGCCCTCTTCTTAAACAAAACCCGCCCTCTTATTCAACAAAGCTAGCCGCCCCAAACCTTCTTCAAAACCTCTTGAGGAGAAATGTCGGCCATTTTGCCAGTAGGAGATTTGATGCCCAAAAATCGATCGCTCTTGGGCAGCAATTTTGCCGGGTCAGTCGGGCCGAACAAAGCTATTGTATAAGTTTGAACCGCTACAGCCAAGTGCATCGGCGCGCTATCGGTACACATCATCAAATTAGCAGCAGCAATGGTAGCTGCCAACTTGCCGACATCCTCCGGCGAGATCACTTTCACCTTCGGACATAACTGAACTAACTTGCTCACCAAAGCTTCATCTTCAGGGCCTTTCACCACAACGACGGGCAAATTCGGCTGTCGCTGCTGACAGTCTTCGATGATTTGTTTCCAGTTGTCTATAGGGTAAATTTTGTCAATACCTTTAGACACAGCTAATTGACTGGAACCGCCGTGAATTAGAATGTAACCGCTGTCTTTGATTCCCAGCCGCTGCTGTTCGGCTTCCGCCCACTGAATGTCTTGTTTTGGTACATTAATTGCGATCGCCGGACAAGGATTGTGAATGTTGAATCCTTGCAACAAATCGTGGTACATTGAGGCTGCATACTGGTCTGTTTTCAGAGGTACGGCATCGGTGAGAAATCGAGCGCCGTTGGTTCCCGAATAGCCGACTCTCTGGGGAATGCCTGTCAGCCACAGCAAAAGTCCGACAGTCCACCGCTGGCCGAGGGAAACAACTACTTCGTATTCGCGATCGCGAATTACGCCCAGTAAATTGCCCCAATCTGCCATCGCGTTGCGGTCTTTGAAATTGTACGTCAAGACTTCTTTGACGGACTTGCAGACTCGGTAAGCGCCCTTCGCCCTCGGTTCCACGATGACATCAATTTGAGCGTCTGGATAAGACTGTTTGAGGTCATCGAGGGTGGGGAAAAATAAAATTTGGTCGCCAATCCCGCCAGGGACAAGTGCTAGTATTCGCATCATAAACGATCGGGCTTTTATCTATCGAGGTAGCTTTCAGCGATCGGCTTTCAGCTATCAGATTGTAGTATTTTTAGAATTTAAAAGCTACTGGCTGACAGCAAAACAACTGACTGAAAATTACAGGACGCTCTTAATATATACCTAGTTGGGCGAAGAAGGGTTAGTTAATGCACTTATTAATTGCGGCGGCGGGTTCGGGGCGACGGATGGGGAGTCAGCGAAACAAATTGCTGCTGACTTTGCTCTCTAAACCTTTGCTGAGTTGGACTTTGGCTGCTGCTGAAGCTTCGCAGCGGATTAGCTGGATTGGGATTATGGGCCAGCCTGGGGATTTTGCTGATTTTCGGGCAATTATCAGCGATTTAGGTTTGGTGAAGCCCGTGGAACTGATTCCAGGAGGCGCTACCAGGCAAGAGTCAGTTTACAACGGTTTGCAGGCTTTGCCGCCAAATGCCGATCGAGTGTTGATTCACGACGGCGCGAGGTGTTTGGCAACTGCTGAATTGTTCGATCGATCTTCCGAAGCTCTCTTAAGCTGTCCCGGCTTGATTGTCGCCGTCCCGGTCAAGGATACGATTAAGGTGGTAGACGAGTCTAGGATCGTGCGAGACACGCCGGACAGGCGCAATTTGTGGGCTGCCCAGACTCCCCAAGGATTTGAAGTGAAATTGTTAAAGCAGTGTCACGAACAAGGGCGACAGAAAGGTTGGGAAGTTACAGATGATGCGGCTTTGTTTGAAAAATGTGGTTTAGCAGTGCAAATTGTGGAGGGAGAAGAGACGAATTTGAAAGTCACAACGCCCGTTGATTTGAGCGTAGCTGAATTCATTTTGCGGGGAAGATTCGGATAAATCATTTTCAACCTGCACTCCTCAGGTTTTGTCTGACAAGAAGCGGTTTCAACCGCCGAATTATCTTCAACCTGCGGAGGCAGGTTTTGTCTGACAAGAAGCGGTTTCAACCGCCGAATTATCTTCAACCTGCGGAGGCAGGTTTTGTCTGTATAGAAAGGGTTTCAACCGCCGTATTCTCAACCTCGGCCGCACTTGTAACTACATCCAAAAATGCAAACACGGCAGGAATTAACAGCGCATCCCTCAAAATAGCCACCCCAATTACCCTTTCAAAATCAACTGGTAAACCGCAAACTTTCACCTCAGCAGGTATCGGTTCCGCCGCCAAACGCGGCAGAATTGCTGCGCCCAAACCTTGCATCACCATACTGACAATAGTTGAATCTTCGCTGAGTTCGTAAGCGATATTTAAGGGAAACTCCGAAGTTGTTAAATATTTGCGAAGCGGTATAGAACAAGCAGTTTCCGGCGGCTGCAAAATCAGCGGATATTTTGCTAATACTTCCCAGGTAATTTTAGCACTTGATAATTCGGCAGTTGGCGGCAGCAATACAACATATTTATCCCGCAAAATTACTCTAGTTTCAAATTCATCGGAGATGGGAAGAGAGACAAAGCCGATGTCTGCTTTGCCCGATCGCAAAGCTTCTTCCACAGCTTGGGTATAATAAACTTCGGCAATGCTGACGGCAATTTTGGGAAAGCGATCGCGAAATTCAGCAATAATACCCGGTAGGATATGAGTTGCAACGCTGCGAAACGTGACTATCCGCACTTGGCCTCCCTGCAAACCTTTTTCTAAATCGGCTTCTTTGACCATCATTTCTAACGATCGCACAATTTGACGCCCGTGAAGCAGTACCCTTTCCCCCACCGGCGTGAGTTGAGCACCGTGTCGCCCTCGGTGGAACAATTGCACTCCCAATTCTGTTTCTAAACAGGCGATGGCGTGGCTGACTGCTGATTGCGACAGTTCCATTTGCAAAGCCGCCACGCTAAAGTTTTCACAGTCTGCTACTGCTATCAAAGCCTGAATCTGAGAGAGTTTCATCCGCCGCGTGTTGATTTCATTCATAGCGTTTGTGCCAGTAATGTCTAGATTGTCACAGACGAGCTTTGTTTATCTATCGATTTTATTCATACAACCTATGCAAGTAATGATTTGATTGTTGTTTTGCCAAGAGTTATGGTTAATTTATCAACTAAGAGATTTAGTTTCCCAGAAATTGCATAACGATAAAAAAGTGCTGTAATCGCGAGCAAGTTATTGCTGCTTTTTAGCTGGGATTTTTCATGATGCAATTTTTGTTTAATTGAGAATTTGAAGGTATTTGTTATGTCTACTTACGAAAATCTGCGGTATCCCGAAAAAACGAGAGTTGTTTCGATTGGTGAACGAGCTAAAGATGCCAAAAGACAGAAAAGGCGATCGATCTTTTCAGCTATGAATCAAGTTTGGCAAGGTTTGCTGGCTGCCATATCTGGCGAGAACGAGGTCAGAATTTGGCAGACGTGCGATCGCAATGGTAACACTTACTGGCATGGTTGCGATCGGGCGACTGGTCGCTCTAAGAGCGCTGCGACGGAGGATGAAATGCGCGCTTGGATCGATCGGCGTTATTGCTAATAGCTACGACAAAGGTTGATTGAGATTTTTGGTTGTGTGGAGGCCCGCCCCTAGGAAATTTTGGGGAGAATTTGTGGATTTTTGATGGTTAATTTCCAAGGAGATGCTATGCTTCAAATACATTCCGAATGTGCAGCGCCCGTTAGCGGAGACCGCCCCTACGGGAGGCTCATCAACGAAGAGGATCGCATAATCCTCATGAAAAACGAGGTGTACAGGTTGCCTCAAACTCATCGAGAAGTTCAAGTCTTGTCAGGAATTGCTTGGATCACACTTGACAAACAGGACATCATCTTGCAAAGCGCTGAAAAAGCATCGCTTCCACTGAGCAAAAACTTTGCTGTCATCTCCGCTCTCAACAATATGCCGCTGATTCTGGCAGTTTGGCAAGAGAAAAGCCCAGCCAGAACCTAGTAATTCACAAAAATTCGGCAGGAATACCCCAAAAAGCTCTATCTTAATAGTTATAACTTGGCTATTGGAGGACTCGATCGGTGTACTGCCGCTCTTACCGCTTCAGCTATGTCGCAGCTATAAGTATTGTCTTATCGCCCGCACTCAGCTTGCTGGCAATTTCAGATGCGAAAGCCTTTGCCCCAATTATAGATGCTAGGCTGATCCAAGCGATCGACGATCGTGCTCAAGCAACAGACCCCAAAACGCAAGCTGACAAACTCTTGGAAACAGGAGTAAAACAGCACCGCGAGGGTTTGTTTCGAGAAGCCATCCAAACATTTGAGCAAGTTTTGGCAATTCGCAAGCAACTAAGCGACAAACCGGGAATCGGAGAAACCCTCAACAATATCGGGGAAGTTTATGCCGAAATGGGTTTGCGCCCCAAAGCTTTGGAAGTTTTGCGGCAAGCTTTAGTCATTCACCGCGAAATCGGCGAAGGGGCTCGTATCGCGCGCACTCTCAATCTCATTGGTTTCGTCAACCGGGTTGCGGACAATTTTGACGAAGCGATGAAACTGCACCAAGAAGCTTTGGAACTTGCCAAAACTGCCAATGACCAAATTGAAATAGCGGAATCTTTTCACAACATCGCGGCTGTGTACGCAGAACAGGCAAATTACGCTAAGGCGATCGAATTTTACCAGCAAGCGCGGACGATTCGCACCAAAGAGGGCGATCGGCGCGATTTAGGCCGTACTCTCAATAACATGGGCGGCGTATATTACAACATCGGCGACTTTAACAGAGCGATGGAATTTTACCACCAAGCTTTAGCAATTCGCCGGGAAATTGGAGACAGGGCTGGGGTTGGCCGCCTCCTGAACAATATGGCACTTACCTCTCGCAAACAGGGGAAAGATACTCAAGCGCTGATCTATTTTCAGCAGGCGATACCGATGTTGGAAGCAATTGGCGACAAGACAAGTATTGGACGCTTGCTCAACAATATGGGTTCGATTTATGAAAGTCTCCGTCAATATCCTAAAGCTCTCGAATCCTATGACAGAGCTTTGATAATGGCTCGCGAAAGTGGTGACAAAGCTGGAGAAACTACGGCGATGGAGGGGATTAAGCGATTGTCGTCGGGGCAGATTGTGCCGCCATAATGGCAGTTATGCCGATCGACTTTGGCGGCAGTTTGGCAGTAATCTGTCACTGTTTGCATCCTGTGTTGCTAAAAATAAGAGTAAAAAATCTTCAGGGGCGTTAGAATCGGATTGGGTACAAAGTGGCGGCTGCAATCGGTGGAGTGATGGAGCGGGTTTCAGAGTGATGTCCGTTAAAAAAAAGAAGGCAATTGTAGGCAAGTTCCAAATCCTGATGGCATCAGTCATTCCCAATTCTTCAATTTAAAATGGTATCATTTGGTATGGCCTAGATGTAACATTAATCAGCCAGTGCCTCGCAACGATATTGACCGTATCAGAGAGAAAATTCGCCTCCGCCAGTACGATATGTCAGCCCACGCAATGGAAGAAATGGCTGAGGATTTGCTGACCATCTTGGATGTGGAAGAGGCGGTTCTCAACGGTCAGATTATCCGGGTTGAAAAAGACGACCCCAGAGGTACAAAATATGTAGTAGTGGGGACTGCACTGGATAGACAAACACCTGTTTGAGTGGTTGGACGTTTCGCTAGTAACGGACGTTATCTAATCATCACGGTTTATGAAGTCACTGAACTTGAGGCCTAATCCTATGTATCGATACAGATGTGAGTATTGCGAAGGAACCGTTCAACCCCGCACTGTCAAGCGCGAGGCATTCAAACATAAAAATGGATTTGTAATTCTTGAAGATGTGACTATCGGTGTTTGCGATAACTGCGGCAATCGATACTATTGTGCCGATATTCTTCATGCGGTTCATGCCGTTGCAACTGGGGCGAGATTGCCTGAAAGAACCGAACAAATTCCGGTTAGTCATCTAGAATCAGCATAAAGGGCGGCACTTCTTTTGCCCACAAAAGTTATTTAAACACTCCCTTTTGCCCTCTCCACCTTTGAACCGTGCAAAGCAAAAACCGGAGTCAGAGCAGATTTGCCCTTGAGAGAAACAGCTCCCAAATCCTCGCAATCGAAGTTTAGCCCGATCGACTCAAACACCGTTTGACCAATCAAAATTTCGTTTTCCGCCGCCTTGCTCATCAACCTAGCAGCCGTATTCACCGTATCGCCGAGGATATTAAACTCCCTGCGCCCGCGCGGTTCTCCAACCTCAGCAGCAAACACCGGCCCCAGACACAGCCCAATTTGACAGCTTACTTTCACCTCTTCACCCCCGATAATTACTGGAGGCAAAGCTGCAATAATATCTCGAATTGCAATCGCCGCACTAGCAGCGCGACTGGGGTCATCCGTGTGAACGTCCGGGACACCAAAATAAATTAGCATATCCGAACCGTCCAAGTGTGCCGTTACTTTTTGCAGCACGCCCCCTTTCGCAGACACCACAGCATCAATTAGCGCAAAAACGCGAGAACAGCCGAGTACCAGGCGGGCTTCTTCGGCTGGCGTTGCTTTGTCCACCAACTTCGGTAAACCAATCAAGTTGACAAACATCACCGTCGGTTCAGGAAAATCTGGCGGGATTTTCCGCCTGTCAGCATTTTCAACCAGTAGTCTCAGAATTGTTTTGGGAATATAACTAGCAAGGGGTTCAAGCCGCTTCACCGCTTCCTCGATTTCGCTGACCAAACCTGAAACGCTGCGATCGAGCAATACCGAACTTGGCATCCGTCGCCCAGTCAAAGTAATATCATACTCTCCGAGGCGATCGTCCGTGAAATCATCAGCCACCAACAAATAACCCGGTTTCCCCGGTTCAAAGCGAAATTGCTCTCCCAAAGCCAAACTAGCAGTTTCAGTCAAACACACCCGCCCCACAGTCCCAGAACCCTCAGCCTGCTTGGCTTGCTGCACTGACTGCCCCAGCAGTACGTGGGCCATCCGCAGCGGCGTACCGATATCAGCACTAATGTAGCGGCCGCAGTGGATACCCACCCGCATCCTCAAAGACAAAACACCCCGCGCCGTTTCAATATTCGCAAATTTAGCCATCGCCCGCTGCATCCGCAAACCCGCCCGCACCGCCCTGGCTGTATCCTGTTCGTGCTTCCCAGCCAAAAACTGCACCAGCAGCGCATCTCCTGTAAACTCCAGCAAATCCCCTCCCGATTTGCTGACAATTTCGATCATTGAGGCAAAATAGTCGTTAATCACCCCCAGCAGCGTTTGGGCGCCCTTGCCCCCCTGGGCTGCGTTCGCTTCCAACAGCGACGTAAACCCTGCCAAATCCGTGAACAGCAAAGTTCCTGTTTGCCACTGGTAGCGCACCTCCCCCGGCTGGGGCGGAGATTCGGACACGGGTCTGGGCACATAGTCGTGGAGGATGTAGCGGAGAGTACGCAGGTGCTCGAAAACCCCCATGAGTGTGGCGGGGGACGGATCTACCCATGCCGCAGCGTACAGTTGGGCGGAAAGCAGCGCTCGCAGTCGCAGCTCGATCGCAGCTAAGGGAGGATTGTAGGTTAATCTATTATTAATTTCCACCTAGTCCATTCTTAAAAAATAAGGTCAGTTCGATCGATCTAGAGGCAACAACAACAGCTAGACCCATAGTATTATGATAAGTTTCCAGTGACTCGATACCAGCCCAACCCAGAACCCACGATCGCAATTTCCGAAAGTCAAAGCTTGCTAGCTCCCGATTTGATCCGAGCTGCTCGATCGGCATATAGTATTTATCTGAATGTGCATTCCGAGCAGATGCAGCATCCGACTGGTGTAGTTGTCAGTCACCGAAGCGATCGAGGTCAGCTAATTTTTGCTTCCCAGCCCGTTTTGTTGCCCGGTGAACGTTTTGTTACTTTTGATGAAATTGAATCTCAAATGTATTAGTTATTGGTTATTGGTTATTGGTTATTAGTTATTAGTTATTAGTTATTAGTTATTGGTTATTGGTTGGTTCTAATCGCCAATGCTCTTCGACTAGGAGGCGAATACTTGGGTTTGTATTGAGGATTTTAGTCCTCGGAATTTGAAAATGACTAAAGTCCTCACCACAAACCTTATGGATAATTGACAGAATACAATCTAACAATTCATCAACAGAAAACAGTCAACAGAAAACAGTCAAATTAATGGAAATAATTTTTAATTCTATTGTTTATGTCATTGTATTTGTTTTCGGTTCAGCGATCGGCAGCTTTCTCAATGTGGTAATCTATCGGTTACCTGCGGGTTTATCGGTGATTAACCCTCCTTCCCGCTGTCCCAAATGTTTAAATCAACTCAGATTGTACGAAAATGTACCCGTGTTCGGTTGGCTGTGGCTGCGGGGACGCTGCAATCACTGCCACAGTCGGATTTCTGCCCGCTATCCGCTCGTAGAAGCAGCTACGGGTTTGCTATTTTTGCTGATCTTCTGGCAGTTTGGGGTGAGTGTGCAAACTCTGGGTTTGTGGGTTTTGTTTAGCTGGCTGTTGGCTTTGTCTTTGATTGATTACGATACAATGACTTTGCCTAATTCTTTAACTCGATCGGGCTTGGTGGTGGGATTGGTTTTCCAAGTGGCTAAGGGTTGGTGGCCGACGTTTAGCCCGATCGACTCCGTGCACTATCTGGTATTAGACGGAATTCTGGGAGCAGTTGTCGGGTTGTGGCTGTTTGACGCGATCGGACTTGCAGGAGCTCTCGGCTTCGGGCAGAATGCTCTCGGGGTGGGAGATGTCAAATTAGGCGCGTTGATGGGAGCTTGGCTGGGCTGGAAACTCTTGCTGATAGCGGGATTTATCGCCTGTGTAGTCGGGGCTGTTGCTGGCGGCGGGGCGATCGCCCTGGGATTGCTCGATCGGCGTCAACCCATGCCCTTCGGGCCGTGTCTGGCTCTGGGTGCAGCAATTGCGGCTCTGTGGGGGGAAGCGATCTTATCTACTTACTCGCATTTATTTTTCCCGAATTTGGGTTTGTGATCTGCGGGTAAAAAGCGCGATCGAACTTCATAATATCTGTTCAAAAATTGGTAAAATTGTCCCGTGTCTTGGATTACACTTAAAACCACTAGCTTTCGTTGGGAAGCCGAATTAATGCAGCAGCTCCTGGCTGCTCATCAAATTCCGGCTCGGATTGTAGACTTGGGTATAGCATCTTATTTGGGGGCAGGAAGTGCTACAGCTCTGCAAGTTCTTCCAGAACACCAGCAAACTGCATCGCTGCTCATCAGTCCAGTTGAAGATGAGCCTGAATCTGATGATTAGTTATTAGTCATTAGTCATTAGTCAATAGTCATTAGTAGATAAATGATATCGTTGACATGAGCATCGGAATAATGATTTTCGGAGCGGGGCGCTCGCGATGTGGCGCAAAGAGAGTATAATTCCCATGTAACCGGATTTGATATGACAACTGGCAATTGACAACTAACAATTACCAATTACCAATTCCCAATTCCCAATTCCCAATTACCAACTACCAATTACCAATTCCTAAGTTTTAATGTCTCTATTTGATTGGTTTGCAAATCGCCGAAAATCAGTACCCAACTCCCAAGAACGACCGGAACGAGAAATCGCGGACGGACTTTGGAGTAAATGCCCAGCTTGCGATGCCCTGAGTTATACCAAAGACCTGCGAGCAAATCAAATGGTTTGCTTGGAATGCGGGCATCATATCAGAGTTTACAGCGACGATCGCATCGAGCAGTTGATCGATCCCAATACCTGGGTACCAATTAACGAAAAACTGCACGCCACAGATCCCCTGAAATTTCGCGATCGCAAAAAATATAGCGATCGACTCCGCGAATTTCAAGAAAAAACAGGCCACCTAGACGCCGTAGAAACAGGCATCGGCAAACTCGAAAATTTGCCCGTCGCCCTCGGAGTCATGGAATTTCAGTTTATCGGCGGCAGCATGGGCTCAGTTGTCGGAGAAAAATTGACCCGCCTCATCGAACACGCCACGCGGGAACGTTTACCCGTGATGATTGTCTGCGCTTCCGGCGGCGCGAGAATGCAAGAAGGTATGCTCAGCCTGATGCAAATGGCCAAGATTTCCGGGGCTCTGGAGCGCCATCGGGAAGCGAGACTGCTTTACATCCCAATTTTGACCCACCCGACTACCGGCGGCGTCACGGCCAGTTTTGCCATGCTGGGAGACGTGATTATTGCAGAGCCAAAAGCGACTGTAGCCTTTACTGGCGGCCGAGTAATCGAGCAAACACTGCGGGAAAAGCTGCCGGAAAATTATCAAACTTCCGAATACTCCTTCGCCCACGGTTTTGTAGACTTGATCGTACCTCGGACTCACTTAAAGAAAACTCTCGCCCAACTTATCAGTCTCCACCAGCCCCAGCCCTTCTTGGCAAACTCGGAATTCTCCGCCCACGATGCCGATATCGCGGCCCACCACGTAGAACCCCCGCAGGCTCACGCTTTCAAGCTGTCTCCCTAGGCTGTCGCGCCCGATGACTCTTGTCGTCGAGGACGAAAAATTTTAGACTTTTGTTTAAGCCCCAGATGGGATCTGTGGAGTAAATCTCAAATCTAAAATCGCTTGATTGTCTGTTGGTGAGTCCGCCAGAAACGAAATTTTTCTGGGAAAATTACCAAAAATACCCAGTTTCTTAGAAAAATATGAAGTTTAGTAGCGAGAAATGCACGCAGATACGGGGTTTTGAGCCGCGCGCGCCCCAGTCCTATTGATAATAAAGACGCGGCAATGGGATGATATTGGTTGGAAGTTTATGGGCTGTGAAATTTGGGTGAGCAAAAATGCTTAGTTGTAGTTAGCGTTTAGTTAGCTGCGATAGAACAACATCTCAGAACAAACTCACAAAATAAGCTAACAGCGCTTTGTTAAATTGTCCAGCTTTCAGTCAATAGCCGTCAACTCAATTTTGACCAGTCAGCAACCTAAAAATTATGGGTTTTGCAGACCTATCCATCGCAGAAATAGCAGAGGACTTCAATGTCCCTGTTGAAGACGTGCTCCGCTTGTGCGACGAGTTGGAAATTGCCTACAAGCACCCTCAAACCCGTTTGGCTCTGGAGGATGTTAAGGCAATTATGTCCACTCTCGAAAAAAGGCGCGACTCAAAACGGATTGCAGATTAGATCGATCGCAAAATTCCTCTACCTTTAAAGGTATGGCTGCACAAACTGTCGCCAGTTGTCGCAGCAGGAGAAAATTTTGAACAGAAATCTGTTTGCCAGTTATGCTCTCTTAGCGTTCAATAATTTGCCGGATTTTTTTAAGGAGAACCATGCTTAAAAGATATTTCATTGCTCTGACCGCTGTATTCTTGACATTTCAGTTATTTGTCAGCAGCGCGATGGCTGTCGAACTCAGTCCTGAACTTCGCACTGTAACTTTGAATGACAAAGGCACTCCAGTGGTGCTGAGCCTCAAACAAGTTCAGCAAGGCAAACGCCTGTTTAACTCGACTTGCGCTCAATGTCACGGTGCGGGAATGACAAAAACTGACCCGAACGTCAATTTGAGTCCCGAAACTCTGGCTTTAGCAAACCCACCCCGCAATAATATTGAGTCGCTGGTTGATTATATGAAAAATCCCACGACTTATGACGGCTTTGAAGAAATTTCCGAGCTGCATCCGAGCATGAAGAGCGCGGATATTTTTGCTGAGATGAGAAATCTCTCGGATGAGGATTTGTACGCGATTGGCGGTCACATTCTGTTGCAGCCGAAAATTGTCGGCACTCAGTGGGCTGGCGGTAAAGGCGCTCGCTAATCCGTTTTAAATTTTAGATTTTAGATTTTGGATTGGGAGAAGGCTGGGCTTTGGCAAGGATTGCTGGCTGGTCGTTTTCCGCTCTAAAATCTGAAATCTAAAATTTATGTCCTACTCAATTAATATCGCAAAAGGTTGTAGTCTCTCATGTTGCGTCGTGGTGTTTTTGTCTCGTTTCTGTTGGGAATTTTAATTATTTTGCCGCTGGTGCTGCTGGCACCTCAACCTGTCTTGGCTGCTGCCGATTCTTATGTGACTCGCTATTTAAAAGTCAGCGAACCTGTAGCACTGGAATTGGACGCCGAGGGACACACTCGGTTATTTTCGGCTGAGAATTTTTCCGCAGGCAAGCGGTTGTTTGAGCAAAACTGCCTCAACTGTCATGTCGGGGGAGCAACTTTGCCTGATCCGACGATATCCTTGTCTTTGACTGCTCTGTCAGGGGCAACGCCTCCGCGCACCAGCATCAATAGTTTGGTGTCGTATCTGAGACAACCGATGACTTATGACGGCAGTGAAGAAACTTTTTGGTGCCGCCAAGTGCCGGAAAGCTGGATGCAGCAGGCTGAAATTGAAAATTTGTCTGCTTTTGTGATTCGGGCGGCTCAGAAAGCTCCGGGCTGGGGCGTGGATAATTTTGAGAGTTGAACTGGCTCTGCGACAAAGTGGTAGATTACTCGGAAAATCGCGATCGCGACTACGTGTTTGCGCCTGATTAAACAGGTAAAATAACTAAAGAACCACCGTGAACGGTGTCCATTAGAGGAGAACTATGTTGAAAAGACTCTTATCGATCGCTCTGTTAGCGTTCGCAATTTTTACTGTCGGCTTCGGCCGCCCTGCATTGGCAGGCGATGCTGCTAACGGAGCTAAACTCTTTAGCGCCAACTGTTCTGCTTGTCACATCGGTGGCGGCAACGTAGTGATGGCAATGAAAACCTTGAAAAAGGGTGCTCTTGAGAAGTACGGCATGAATTCTCTGGAAGCTATCACCACTCAGGTAACTAAAGGCAAAAATGCTATGCCTGCTTTCGGCACTCGCTTGAAGCCCGAACAAATCGAGGATGTCGCAACCTACGTGCTCGAACAATCTGAGAAAGACTGGAAAGGCTAAACTGCCTCTTGAAAGTCGGACAAGCTGGACTTGATTTAATTTAAAACTTGTCTTCCCGATCGCACCCTCTCTCTCTCTTTGGCGAATAAATGTCGGTTTGCAGCGATCTTAACCTATTTGGGCAAGCGCGCCAGAAATCCGATTTTTATTTGCCCAAGGGCGAGGGAGGGAATTTTATTTGAGATTTGAGATTTGAGATTAAAGAATTGCTAAATGCTGACTTTGTATAAATTGTCAAACAGCTTATATTAAGATTTATTTTGACTGCGGTTCATAAGTAAAAGTGTGTGCTAGGATATAACACCTTATTAGAAAAATCTTGAAATCAAAATTAAAGTCGATCGGGAAAGTGGACTCTACACCTGCCATGAACGTAAAAACATCAACAAAAGTTAAAACTCCAGTTAAAACTCTCGGAGACGCGGCCTCTGACGCGATTGAGAAATATTTCCGCAAAACTGTAGAGCACGAGTCTGAAGTTCTTAAAGATAAAGATGCAGAAGAACTTCATCAAATGCGAGTCGGAATGCGGCGTTTGCGATCGGCTGTAACGGGTTTTGCTCCGGTTTTAGACTTGCCAAAAGAGGCTTCTGAACGCAAAATTGGTAAGGTGGGGCGGATTCTGGGAACGCTCAGGGATTTGGATGTGATGCTCGAAAGTCTCCAAAACCGCTATTACCCGAATTTGCCGGCCCACGAACAGGAAGTTTTGGATGAGGCTTTGTTGAATTTGCTCAAACAGCGACGCCGCGCTTTGAAAGGGGTGAGGGCTGTTTTAGAGCACAAAAGTTACCTGTCGCTGAAGCAGTCGATCGAGAATTGGCTGGACAAACCGCAGTTTCGGGCGATCGAACATTTGCCAATTGCTGAGGTTTTGCCGGATTTGCTGTTACCTCAAGTCAGCGAGTTTTTCCTGCATCCGGCTTGGCTGCTGGGCACGGAATATGCCGATGGCAAAGTTAAAGTTGCTGATGATTTGAATGAGTCGGCTGTGGAAGAAAAGCTAGCAGCGGAGGGAACTATTCTGCACGATTTGCGGAAGCAAGCTAAGCGGGTTCGCTATTTGATGAATCTGTTTGGCGATTTTTACGGCGAGACGTATGAAGCTTATGTCGAAGATGTGAAAGCTGTTCAGGAATGTTTGGGCGATATTCAAGACTGTGAAGTTTTAGCGGAATTTATGACAGATTTTGTGGGAAGCGATTTGCAAAAAGAGTTGCCGAAACTGGCTGGTTTGTTGGCAGAGAATCGCTACGGGGCTTGGCAAAAATGGCAGGTTTTGCAGCGCAAGTATTTGAAATCGGAAGTTCGAGAAGGTTTGCGATCGACTTTAATTAATCCTGTAGATGTAGACGGCGGTTGAAACCGCGTCTACAAAAACGAAGATGGGACGTACGGTTGAAACCGCGTCTACAAAAACAATGTCCGCCTCCGCGGACTCAAGAGAATAAGGTAATTTCAACCGCCCGGTATTCTAAAGAAAGGGCGATCGACCTCAAAGATTATTCTTTCCAGTAACGGGTTAAGATCCGAATTATCTCACCTGCGATCGGCGATGGCAAAGGCGGGCTCCATTCCCCAACTTGGGCAAAACCTAAGACGTGCAGCAGATTGACGATGCTGTCTACGCCTTTGGGAATCCCGCAAATCAGCAACCGGATGGGTTGTTTACCTTGCGGTACGTCGGGAGTTTCTTCGCGGAGCAGTTCTGGAACTGACTTTGGTGGTGATATCATAGAGTTTGAATTACACGAATAGTGGACAGGCGATCGCTCTTAAGTTTTGCAGACAGGGGGCGATCGCTTTTCAGTTTGTACATTCCGAGTATAGTTCATTCTCTCAGTTTAGTCAACTGCCAACAACAAAAAAGTTACCGTAGCGGTTAATTAAAGGATAGTGAGGGTTGCAGGATGGTAACATCAGCTTGCAAAGTCCTGGCTAGTAATTGAGCATCAACAGTGATTCGTTGGAAATTGGCAGTTGTAATGGCCGAGCGTAATATCACCAACAAAGAGTTGGCTGCTTTGGTTGGGATGCACCCAACTTCGTTTTCGAGACTCAAAACCCGTCGCCGCCTCACGAGAATTGACGAATCAACTCTTAATGCTCTGTGCAAAGCGCTAAACTGCCAACCGGGCGATTTAATGGTGTATGAGGAGGACAGCCCGATCGCCTAAAATAATATAATGTTGCAGGATGCTAACATCAGCTTGCAAAGTCCAGGCTAGTAGTTGAGAATCAGCAGTGGTTATCCGTTGGAAATTGGCAGTTGTGATGGCAGAGCGCGATATCAGTAATAAAGAATTGGCTGCTTTAATTGGGATGCACCCAACTTCTGTTTCTAAAATCAAAACTCGTCGCCGGCTGACGAGAATTGACGAAGCAACTCTCGATGCTCTATGCAAAGCATTAAACTGTCAGCCGGGAGATTTGATGGTGTATGAGGAGGATAGCCCGATCGATTAGGGCGATTCCCTACGGGATAGCTTCGCTCCCGCGTACTTGGCGATCGGCTAAGGTACAGAGGATAAGTGCGATCGAAACAAGCCTGCTCACTGGGTTAGCATAGTGGCAAGTAACTATAAATATTAAAAATGGAGTTCTGATGATTCTATCTTTTAAGGATGTACAATTTATTATTGAAGCTCTGGAGTTTGGGATCGAGGCATATCAAGAAAGTTTGAAAGATGAAGAGTTGGATGATGATGAAGTATCGGATATGGGCAATGATTGCTATTTTTTAGAAGCGCTACGCGAAGATTTGATGAAGGCTATTAAGGAGGGTAATATGCCTGAGATAGCTAAACCTGTACCCTCAGATGGTTTATATCAAGAGGTCAGAAATTAGTCAGGGCGATCGCTCTTTTGCAGCCAAGACTTAGGATATACTTGCAGATAGTTGAAAATGGAATTCAAGCCATGACTCAAGCAACATCAAGTCGCCCTCGCCGTCGAGGTAGGTTATTTCCTGAATTTACGATACCGCCAGAGGAGTTGGCTAGACGGAAAGCTGAAAAAGATGCCCGCTGTCAGCGTTATCGAGAGGTTTTTGCAAGGGTTAGACTTGAACTAATAGATGAGCATTACAACTGGTTTATGGTTATTGAGCCAAAAAGTGGAGACTATTTCATCGATCCTGATGAAAAAATCGCAGTTCAAAAAGCTCGTGAAAAGTACCCGCACGGGATGATTGGCATTCATCGCATCAATGAGACTGGGGCTTGTGGCACTTTATGATTGATGGCAGGTTTGGGGAGATTGGGGAAGCTCTTTTTTGAAATTGATTTAGTTGCTGCTGATGATGAAAGATTCCCTATTGAAGTGTTATTAGATACTGGATTTACAACGGGTTGGTTAGCCTTGGATACTCAAGATTGTCTGAGTTTGGGGTGGGTGATGATTGAAAGTGAACGGCTGATGCTGACGGCGCGCGGTGAGGAGTATTTTGATATTTATGAGGGAAAAGCTGTAGTGGATGGAGAGGAGTATGTAATTCCTGTGTTGGTAGGGGATGGAATTCCTGAATCTATTCTGGGTTTGCAGTGGTTGAAACTGCTGCCGTTGGCTGTTGATTTTGGGACGGGAGTGTTGACACTGGGGTAGAGATAGAAGTGCGATCGCGCTTTAGGAAAGCAAGGGCGATGGAAAAATGTTATCATAGTTGCAGTAAAAATGCTTAAAAAATATTATGACTTTACAAGTCATTTATCCTCATATTGAAAAACCAGGTGTAGGGGAACCTGCACGGCTGCAACGGATACCGCGAGTGCGGATTGCTCAAATTGTGATGGACTATTTGGCTTACGGGTGGTCAGTTGAAGAAATGTGCCGTCAGCACTCATATTTGATGATGGCGGAAGCTCATGCAGCAATGGCGTATTATTTTGACCACCAAGAGGAGATAGACGGCGAAATTCGCAGGGAGTGGGGGGAAGCGGAACAAGCAAAATCTCAAAAAGTGCGATCGGCTTTTTGGGTACGAATGCAAGCAAAAGGGCTGTTGTAAATGTCAGTACCGCTTTACATGGACGTTCATGTACCCCAGGCAATTACCGAACAACTGCGTCGTCGCGGAGTGGACGTGCTAACAGCTATTGAAGACGGCGCAGCGACTTTAACGGACGATGCACTGCTGGAACGTGTTGGTGTACTGGGTCGAGTATTGTTCACGCAGGACATCCGTTTCAAAGCGATGGCTGAAAATTGGCAGAATCAAGGGAAACTGTTTGCGGGTTTGATATTTGGACACCAAATGGGAGGAACTATTGGACAGTTTGTTAAAGATTTAGAACTAATTGCTCTGGGATCTGATGTAGAGGAGTGGGCTAAGACTGTTGAGTATTTGCCATTTTAAGGTAATATTCATGGGTTATGAAAAAAGGGCGATCGCGCTTTAGGATAGGAAGGGCGATCGCACTTCAGGAATGAAAGGGCGATCGCACTTGAGCTGACAGTGCTATCCTAGATTAGAGCACAATCAGAAATTGGCGAGGAAAAAATCTTGTCAACCATCACCGATATTGGCACTCTCATTAGCCGTCATCCTGACATACATGGAGGCTGTCCAATTATTGCCGGAACGGGTGTTACAGTCCGTCGCATTGCTATTTGGTACAAGCAAAGTTTGACCGCAGAAGAAATTGCCTCTCGCATCGGGCATTTAACTCTAACTCAAGTCTATGCAGCTTTGACTTATTACCATGCTAACCGAGATGAAATTGATGCTGAGATTGTGGCGGAAGTAGCAGAAGGCGATCGCATAGAAGCACTGTATCAGTCTCAAACACAAATACAATCTGATGGTGAAGTTTTAGAAATGCCTTCAGTTGCTCAATATCCCAGCCGTCGGGAGTTTATGAAATTGCCCATTGAAGAGAGACGGCGCATTTTAGCAGAACAGGCTGAGGTGATGTTAAGTCATTACCAGGAAGATACAGAATGGCAAGAATTACAAAGAAGTTTCGACTACTACTATGGATGACATTGCAATAGCGATCGCATTGGTAGTTGAGTATCGGTAGTTAATGAAAGGGCGATCGCCCGATGTGCTAAAATAAGGATTAGAGTGAGAACTAAGTAGGTATTGCAAAAAATATGCCTCGTATCTTTACAGCAATCGTTTATTGGGAAGAAGATGTTTAAGCTGTTTGACATCTAAATTGCATTGGGTATATAATACTACAGTTATACTTAATTCAAAGTAATGCCAGTTAAA
>NZ_JAUBVZ010000019.1:0-112050 GCF_036702805.1 Microcoleus sp. A006_D1 | reverse complement strand
TGTTTTGAAGCGCGACGCTGTGCCCTGAAACTAGCCAAAGCTGAGGAATTCGAGGCTATGAAAGATGCCGCCGTGGCTGCTGACTTGGTGGACGAAATCAGTACATCGGTTTACGTGTCGGAACAGCAGCGACGGAACGAGGCAGAACTACTTATCGCGTCCAATGGTGATAGAGAACTCCTAGAACGCGCTCTAGCACTAGATGCTGAAGAAGACGAGTCGGAGAACGTTCAGCTAGCCGAGAACGATGACGATGAACTCCGAGAACGGATTCTGCAATTGCAGGCTCGCGGCTACGGCAAGGGTAAAATCATCAGCGAAATCTGGCAAGTCAGCAAAGGTGGCTCAGAGAAGTACAAGGCTGCTGAGGCTGAGTATCGGCGACTTACTGGGGAGTGATACTCAGCATACGTGCTGCATTGCAGGAAACCCATTGGGTTTCCGTAATGAACAACCCTGGTACATACCACTAGAAAAGCACCTTGTAACTGCTAGCAAACTCGTAGAATTTCGTTATTGTCCACGCTGTGCAACCGCTGACCTCTGACAGTGCTTGCAAAATACTCTGACAAGCAGTTCACAAGTCCCAGAAAATATCACAGGTTCGAGAAAACAACTACTATGCTGCAATTGCCCGTTCAAAGCTAAAAACGTAGGCTGCGAGAGGGCTTCAGTGCGACGTACTAAGGCACAGCCCTAGGGGTGTGTTTACACTCTCTAAGGTGTGCAGCCTATTTCCTTTATGTAGCTGGTAGAATCTGAGATACGCACTTTCCCAAATGAATCCAAAGTCTGTGGTCGATGAGTGGGAGTAAGGTAAGTGCTTATGGCAAGGAATAGAACGGGAGCCACTGATAGCAATCATCTTCCTGCCTCCAAATTTACGACCTAATCCTCTAGCTGCAATCAAGGATAGGCGACAGAGCAAGTCGTCAATTTTTTAAATTGCTCAAAATTACTATAAACAACAAAAAACCGCTCTCTCTAGTTTGACGACAACGAAGAACGGTTTTTTGCAAACCACCCTGCTGTTAAGCAGGCTAGCTTTCATGCACGACAATTATACTTCTGTTAACGGGCGATTAGCAACCTCTGGCTTAGTCTCCGTTTCCAAAGAAAATCCTTGCCCACACTGTGGCAAGCCCGACTATTGCTACCGCATCGGCGAACTGTCAGTGTGTAACCGCGAGAATCCCCCGGCGGAAGGGTGGACGGCTACCACAAAAACTGACGACAACGGGATGCTTTACTACGCACCGATTCAAGAGCAAAAGGAAACTCGCCCCGCACAAACTCGTTACTGGGAATATCCGGCGCGTGACGGTTCGCGGTTAGTCCGAGTCAAGCGAGTTGACGACGGCAACAGTAACAGAAAAATTACTCAGCAGCACTGGGAAGGTAGCAGGTGGGTTCCAGGGCTCGGTAATATTGACCGCGCCAATATCCCTGTTTACCGTCACCAGGACGTGCAAAAGGCGATCGCCCAAAATCAACTCGTCTTTATAGTCGAGGGCGAGCCGTGCGCTGACTTGCTGTGGTCTTTAGGTTTGGCCGCTACCTGCAACATCGGCGGCTCTGGAAAATGGCGGCCAACTGACAGTCAAGATTTAAGCGGCGCCGCTACTATTATTTCTCCCGATCGCGACGAACCAGGAATCAAGCACGCCGAACAAATTGCCCAAGACTTCCCAGACGCTCAATGGCTTTACCCCTACCCAGACTCACCAGCGTGGGACAACTTACCTAAGAGTCAAGGTTTGGATATCGCCGACTGGGTTAAAGACAAAAATCTCAGTGCCAAAGACTTAATAAATTCTATTACTCCTCGCCCCCGCACACGTGAAGATGTAGTATGCCAGAAGTATGACAGTGATGAAAAGGGCTATATTCCAGATACAGCACCAGTTGCAGAGCAAAATTTCGTACAAAAAGCAGAGGCATCGCTCTACACTGGCACACACTGGGTATCTATCGGCGGTCAGTTGTATCGCTTTGTAGGAACGCATTACGAGCTTCAGTCGGAAGCTGAGGAAAAACGACGTATTGGCAACTGGCTGAACACTTACTCAGAAAATGTCAAAGGCCGCTATGTCTACAACCGAGCGAAGTCAAGTAATGTGGCTGAAATTATCAACTGGGTTGTTGGTCGAACGGCGATTGACCCAAACAAAGTAAATCCTGATGGCTTGAACTGTTCTAACGGTGTGGTGCGAATTAATCCCGATGGTTCTCACGTCCTAGTTCCTCACAGCCCAAAACAGGTCTATACCTATGTTGGTGGTAAGTATGACCCTGGTGCTGACCCTACGGATTGCGATCGCCTTTTAGAGTGTCTTGAGGAATCTCAACGGGAGATTTTTCTCAGGACGGCCGCTGCTGGTTTGAACTTGCGATTGGTTCGCTCAAAGTTGACTGGCAGGGGAGTCAAAGGCTTGTTGTGCTACGGCGAGGGGTCTAACGGCAAGGATACGCTGCGAGCTGTGTTGAGCGCTGTCTTTGGTCAAGGCATGGCTGGTAAGTCGCTTTCAGATTTCAAGTCCTACGACGGCGGGCGGAAATTTGCACTGGCAACCATTGAGGGCGCTGTTTGTAATTGGGCTTCTGAGAATGCTGCAAACCTGAGTCTCGACATCATCCAAAGTCTCAAGCAGTTTATTACCGGCGACCCGATAGAAATTGAGCGCAAGGGTAAGGATAGTTACGAGTACAAGCCGACAGCTATCTTTTTAGCCAACTGCAATAAGTTGCCGTCCATCACCGGGGGAACAGCCGCTATTGATGACCGCTACGGCATCCTAAGTTTCAAGAAAACCTACAAGCGTGGTGCTGATGCGTCACAGGGAGAATTGGAAGCTGACCCGCGCTTTAAGGATGACCCGGACTTCATACTTGAACGAATTGCGCCGGCGATGCTTAACAAAATGTTGGAGCGGATGCCGCTGTTGCTGGCTGAGGGAATTGACTACAAGGCAACCCGTGAGGCGATGCGGGAGGCTCAAGAAGAAAGCCGACACCTGTGGCAGTTTGCTCGTGAGGTGGGACTGGAATCCGATCCGGCCGGCAAGGTTTATATCGGCGACCTCTACAAGGTGTTGGAGAAATGGTATCTAGAAAACGGGTGGCTGACCGTTGATGACTCTGGCAAAACATCCAAGAAATCGTGGGAGGGTGAATCGGTCTACGACAAGCCGGTCAAGAAATCTCAAGACTTGTACGTGCGCTTAAAGGAGCTATTTCCCAAGATTGAGCGACGGGTCGATACTCAGGAGCGTTACGGTAACAAATTCATTTCTGGGTTGAAGTTCACAAATTCCGAACAAAGTGTAAATTCATCGCAAGTATCGCAAGGTTCTTACGTAGAAAGGGTTTCATCGCAAGTGTCAAGTCAAGTGACTTGCGATGGTACTGGCGATGAAAGGCTTACCCAGAGCCAACCTTGCTATCCTTGCGATGAATTCATACCTTTTGTCAGAATTTGCAATTTGCTAAATTTACTCACCCAAGATGAGCTGCAAAAGCTGTCGAAATTGACTGAAGCAGTCGCAAAAGTAAAAGCGGCTAAAACTTGGGCGGACGTGCAGCAGGCGATCGGAGACGACGCGGAACTGCGGGGACAGGTAAAGACGGCGCTAACGAAAGAAGAGAATGCCCGTATTGGCAAACTCAAGATGACCGCAGTCGAGACCACGTAAGCGCTGGCAGTGGGAGTTACCTATAAGTTTGGGTAACTTCCTTGAGTATGTTACTAGCCTATCACTAAACTATTACAGTAACATACTTAGTAACATACGAATAACTAATAGTGTGTTACTAAGTATGTTGTTTATCTTATAGGTGTGTTACTAGACAATTAGTATGTTATAAAGGTATCATACCAATAACAAAGTAACAGACTATGGCAACAGACAAGAAACATATAGCCGTATACCTCGACAAGGCTGTAGAGGATGCGCTGATTGAATTCTGTACCGCTAACGGCATGGAATCTAAGAAGGGCCCGATGTATTCGGCGGCAGTGAATAGAGCGCTAGCACAATTTTTCGGGATATCAGATACCACACCAGACACCATACCACGTACCATACCAGACAACATACTAAGTACCATACCAAGTGCCATACCAGACAACATACCAAGTACCATACCAGATGTCGAACTAGCTGAACGCTTAACTGAGATTGAAACTCAACTATCGGAGCGTTTTACCCAGATGGAGGAACGGCTGGGAAAATTGAGAGCCTGAGCGAGGGCAACGATGAATCGCTCAGGCAGGAATTGAAAGCGGCCAACAAGCAACTTACAGAATGGGATGCGGAACTGAATCAGTTACACGAGCGCAACGGCGATTTGGTGTTGAAGGTGCAGATGCTGGAGCAAGAACTCAAGGAAGCGCAGCGCGATCGGGAAGCCAATAAAAACTCAGCTCCGACCGTCGCAGAATTTCCAGAACCGGCCGACTTGCTCAACCAGTTAAAAGCGCGGCGCAAAAAGTCTAAGGCGGACTTGGCAGATATGGACACAGTTGTAGAGTTGCTCTCCCTGTTGTGGAGTAGTGAAACAGTTCCCTAGGGTTTGTCAGGGGGTAGAGCCTGACTAGCCCCAAAACACCGTAGTCATTTCGTAGTCATTTGATACTCAATTTGGTTGTTTCGTAGTCATTTCGTAGTCAATTTCTAGTCAATCCAGCCCGCTTATCACCCGTATTTTGGGCAATAAAAAGCCTCAAACCGTTGATTTTTCGTTGGTTTGAGGCTCATATATTCGTAAGCGGGCAGCGGGAATCGAACCCGCATAGTTAGCTTGGAAGGCTAAAGTTTTACCACTAAACTATGCCCGCACACACACAGAACCTAAAGTTACCACAAGCTGTGGAGAATTGCAATAGGTCTGTGCAAAATTTTTGAACACCTCCCTGAAAGTGGCTGAATCGGGGCTTGTAGCCCGATCGCCTCTTCCAGGCTACAAAGGCTTTACGGATGGAAATAATCGTAAATTTGCTGCGCCAGACGCGGGCCAATCCCAGAAACTTCAGCCAACTGTTCGGGAGTCGCTAAACGCAGATAGTCGATCGACCGAAAATGCGCTAACAACAGTTTTTGTCGGTGGTGTCCCAACCCCGGAATGTCATCTAAGCGCGATCGCTTCATTCTCTGACTTCTTTGATCCCGGTGAAAACTCACAGCAAACCTGTGCGCCTCATCCCGCACCCGACGCAATAACTGTACACCAGGCTGCTCAGAATTAGTGGGCAGCGGCAAAGATTCCCCCGGCAAAAATATCTCCTCTCGCTGCTTCGCCAAACTCACAACCCGCAACTCATCTAGCAAATTCATCTCCCGCAAAACTTCCACAACTGCTGACAATTGACCCTTCCCACCATCTATCATAATTAAGTCAGGTTTGTCAACAATAGGAGGGGAAACCGTAGAGAAACTTCCCATTTCTGTCTGTTTTCCTAAATCGCTAAATTCTTTTTCCTTATTTCTTCTATCCGTTAAATCCGTTACACAATCCGTTGCCGAACTTCCTTCTTCTTTTTTATCTCGGAATCGTCTGCCAATAACTTCTGCTAAACTAGCAAAGTCATCAGAATGACCAGACTTAATTTCAGGATTTTTAATTTTGTAATGGCGATAGTGTTGGTTGGCGGGCAAACCGTCAATAAATACGACGCGGGAAGCTACGGCGTCCGAACCTTGAATATGAGAAATATCGTAACCTTCAATGCGGTGCGGAACTTCTGGTAAATCCATAATTTCTGCTAAATCTTGCATGGCTTGAGAATTGCGATCGCCCAATCTTTGCATTCTCGCCAATTCATACTCAGCGTTGCGTTCCACCATCTCGATCAACTCTGCCTTAGTTTGCCGCTGCGGCGTCAAAATCGTCACTTTTCGCCCCTTGCGGTTGCTCAACCAATCTGCTAATATTTCCCCTTCTGGTAAGTCGTACTGCACAGAAATTTCGCTGGGAATTTCTACAGATTCGACATTTTGATAATGTTCCTCCAACACCCGCTGCAAAATTGCTCCCGGTTCCACGCCGCATTGAAATTCCCATTTCCCTATTCGTGATTCCTGGGAAGAAGGCGAACTATTTTCACTCCCATCTCCTTGCAACAGAGGGGTTGGGGATACAGGCACATCAGCTATAAATCCCAATCTGCCCACTAATTGACCGGCGCGAATTTGGAACAATTGAACGCAAGCGTGCTGGGTATCTGCTGCAAGGGCGATCGCATCTCTGGAAACGGTATCGTCTGGTAAAGACACTTTTTGACCAGCACTCAAAGACTGCAAACCTTTAATTTGGTCGCGAATCCTAGCCGCTGTTTCAAAGTTCAAATCTTCGGCTGCTTGTTCCATTTGCGGTTCCAGAATGTCCAGCAATTCCTGAGTCCTTCCCTGGAAAATCATCGCCACTTTTTGGATAATTTTTTGGTAATCTTCCGCAGACATTAACCCTTGACAAACGCCGACGCAGCGCCCGATATCATAATTCAAGCAGGGACGGTCTTTAAACAGCGGTTGAGGGCGCTGGCGCAGGGGGAAAATCCGCTTAATTAAATGTAGCGTACTCCGCAGCGCGCCTGTATCGACGTAGGGGCCGTAGTAGCGGTCTTTGGCATTACCCGCGCGGCGTTTGCGGGTGATGAAAATGCGCGGGTATTTCTCTGACCAAGTTATGCACAAATAAGGGTATTTTTTATCATCTTTGAGGAGGACATTAAAGTAAGGTTGGTGCTGTTTTACTAGGTTTGCTTCTAAGGCCAAAGCTTCAGCTTCTGTGTCGGTGGCGATGAATTCTATTTCTCGCACTTGCTGCACCATCATCGCGATGCGGGGACTGAGATTTTGGCTTTCGCGGAAGTAGGAACGGACGCGGTTTCGGAGTTTTTTGGATTTGCCGATGTACAGGATGCGATCGCTCTCATCGCGCATTAAATATACACCGGGAACTGCCGGAATTTCTTTGAGGCGGCTTTCTAGGCGTTCTGAGTCTTTAACTAGCGGCAGAGTTTTTTGGATCATTAGTTATTTGTTCTTTGTTATTTGTTATTTGTTACTTGTTATTTGTTATTTCCAATGCCCAATGCCCAATGCCCGATGCCCAATTCCCAATGCCCAATTCCCAATGCCCAATGCCCGATGCCCAATTCCCAATGCCCAATCCCTACAATATCTGAGACAAAAACTTGCGCGTGCGTTCTTCTTTTGGATTCTGAAAAAACTCTTCCGGCCCGGCTTCTTCAACTAAAACGCCGCCATCCATCAATACAATGCGATCGGCAACTTCGCGCGCAAACCCGACTTCGTGAGTCACTACTACCATGGTAATTCCAGTTTTAGCCAAATTTTTCATGACATCTAAAACTTCCCGCACCATTTCCGGGTCTAATGCTGATGTCGGTTCGTCAAATAGCATGATTTTCGGCTGCATTGCTAGGGAACGTGCAATAGCTACCCGCTGCTGCTGTCCCCCAGACAACTGTCCGGGATATTTTTTTGCTTGTTCCAAAATTCCTACTCTTTCTAACAGTTGCATCGCTACTTCTTCGGCTTTTTTCTTGGGCCAACGGCGCACCCATACGGGCGCTAGCATGACGTTTTCCAGGACTGATAGGTGGGGAAATAGGTTGAATTGCTGAAACACCATTCCTACTTCTTGGCGAATTTTATCGATGTTGCGTAAGTCGTGGGAAAGTTCGATTCCGTCGATCGTGATTTTACCTTGCTGATAGGCCTCTAAAGCGTTGAAAGTGCGAATAAACGTCGATTTTCCCGAACCCGATGGGCCCATCACGACGACGACTTCACCTCGGTTGACGGTCATGCTGACGCCGCGCAGGACGTGAAATTGTCCGTACCATTTCTGGACGTTTTCTGCTACGATTACTGTCTCTGGGAGTGTGGGTTGAGTTTGCATATTTTTTTTTATTTTTTAACCGCTGATGAACGCTGATGAACGCTGATAGATATTCGTGTTTGCAAATTGTCTGCTGAGGGCGGGTTTTGCCATTTTTTTTGTCATTTTTATCATATATCCTTAGCTAAACCCGCCCCTACAAAATTCTAATGATTAATGACTGAGAGGGCGGGTTTTGCCATTTTTTTTGTCATTTTTATCATATATTTTTAGCTAAACCCGCCCCTACAGACTGCGGATTAATGACTTTTTTCTAGGCTGCGCTCTAATTTGCGGCTGGCTTGTGACATTGAGTAGCAAAATACCCAATAAATGAGACCGACGAATATGTAAACTTCGGCGTACCTGCCTATATACGATGGATTTGCTAAAACTGCGCGGGATATGCCGATTAATTCTAACATTCCGAATAGGGCAAGTAGGGATGTATCCATGAATAATCCGATGAATTGACCGCCGATCGCCGGAATGACAGTTCGCAACGCTTGAGGGAGTACAATCAGAATTGTCAGTAGGGGTGTGTTTAGCCCGATCGACCTTGCTGCTTCCATTTGCCCCCTGGGTACGGCCTGCAAGCCTCCGCGCACGTTTTCCGCCAAGTATGCCGCACTGAATAATGTTAATCCGGCGATCGCCCGAATGACTCTATCTAATTTGGGATATTCGGGCGGCAAGAATAATTGCAGCATCACTTGACCTAAAAACAAAATACCAATTAATGGCAAGCCGCGCACTATTTCAATGTACAATGTTGAAAGCAATTTGACCACTGGCAAAGAACTTTGTCTGCCGAGGGCGAGCAATACTCCCAAGGGAAAAGAAAGCACAATGCTAATAATCGCTAAAAACAGCGTCAGCACTAAACCGCCCCAGTCATTTGTCGAGACTTCTCTCAAACCTAACCCGCCTTTAATTAGCCACAGAATTAGCGGGAAGGAAAGAGCCCAAATTCCGGGCATCCAGCCCATGATTTTGGGATTGATTTGTCGGGCGGCGACATACCCCGCAGTGGCTGCGATAATAATTCCTAAGAGGTAGAAGCGAGAGGTGAGGTCGATCGGCGAAATGACTGCACCAACAACGGCAGTACCGAGTAAAATCAGTGTAGGCGGATTCCAAAGACGTTCTTCCCGCTGAATATTTCCCCAAGTTAAACCTCCCAACAAGGCAATGATTGCTGCGACTATCCACAGCCGCCAGTAGGATTCGCTGGGAAATCTGCCCACGAAAAATAGCGGCAAGTTGGCTTCTAACACTCGCCATTGAGCTTTTGTTGTGGCCCAAACGATAATTCCTTTTATAGTCTGGAAGGCGACAATCAGGCAAACTATTGTCAGAATGCTGTTGTACCAGGTACTGAATAAGTTTTTGCGCGCCCAATTCCAAGGGGTGGGCGATTCGGTGGCTGGAGGCGGTAATACGGGAATTGTTTCCATATTTTAGATTTGAGATTTGAGATTTGAGATTTCCGGCTGAATTGCACTTGCTAATATTCCTAATATTTTATTGACATCTATTAGGTAATATTCAGTCAAGTCAATTTCAATTACTTGTTCTTTTAGTCTTAAAAATCTCCACGTTTGGCCGCTAGTAACAGCCCCATAAGTTATTGTTGCATTTGGGTTGCCTTCGCATTCGTTAAATATTCTAACTCCCAACATTCCGGCTACACATGGCCCCAAGCTGGCATTAATGTCTTCGTTTTGTGCTTCTACGATTGCAACTACTGGTGCGGTAAGCATTAATAAGTGTGAAGAACGACTAATCAAAAAATCGCAATTTCCAGCTAATCCTTTTTCGGCATCAACTGTAAAATCTATTCCACAAAAAAGACCAATTTGATGGTTCAACAGTTTTCTAAGTTCGATTAAAATCGGTGCGGTAATCATGGACGATCGAGACTTGTCAGTATTGCTGCTTAAAGCAATGGGCACGTTCTCTTTGAGAATTTCTACAAGTAAGGGACTTGGTTCTAATTCTGGCACAGTAGAAAACAGATTAATTCGATCGCCAATCGTCAAAGCGAATTTTTTTGTTACTGTTTTTAAGTCAAAATCTCTGTAAGTCATTTCAACTTTAGTTCCAGATTATCATAAACTTAACTTTTGACTTCGCTGTCAACTGTCAACTGTCAACTGTCAACTGTCCACTGTTCTTTACCTTTCCTTGATTTGTACGGTTTGATTGTACCAATTCATGAACAGAGAAATTATCAAACTAATTGTCAGGTATGTCCCCATGATAATTATCATTGTTTCGATCGCCCTTCCGGTCTGATTCAGCGTCGGAGAGCCCACCACAAAGTAAACGTCTGGATAAGCCACCGCAACGGCTAAGCTCGAATTTTTCGCTAAATTCAGATACTGACTGGTTAAAGGTGGAATAATCACCCGCAAAGCTTGCGGCAAAATTACCATCCGCATGATTGTTCCAGACTTCAGTCCCAAAGACTTGGCCGCTTCCCACTGGCCTCGCGATACTGACTGAATTCCGGCGCGGACAATTTCTGCAATGTAACTGCCAGTATACAAGCTGAGTCCTGTCACCAAGGCTGCAAATTCTGGAGTTAATTTTAATCCTCCTTCGAGTTGCAATGCTGGTGTCAGGCGGGGGAAATCTAGACGAAAAGGTGGATTTTGGGTGATAATTCCAGCTAAGATTGCACTTAGGCCGATCGCACCTGCCGCCCAAAACAACTGTCTTCCCGGCTTAGCTTCTTCCAGCATCACCCGCGCCCGCCACATCCACAGCCCAGCCGCCGCCAAAACTCCGACAGTTAACAAAATCAACCAAATCTCAAAACCGGGCAAAGGCGCAGGCCAAGGTACAGCAATGCCGCGATTTGTCAAGTAAATCGGCCCGCGCATCTGCTGGTTGTCTTCCAGTTTTGGCAGGGAAATGAACACTGCAAAATACCAGAAAAATAATTGCAGCAATAACGGCGTATTTCGCAGAATTTCTACGTACAAGCTAGCCAACTTACGCAGCAGCCAATTGTCGGAAAGACGCGCAATTCCTACAGTCAAACCCGCAACTGTTGCGAAAATCAGCCCCAAACCCATCACCCGCAGCGAGTTGATTAAACCGACTAAATAAGCTTGTTTATAACTGTTTTCGGGGCTGTAGGGAATTACGCTTTCGCCGATGTCGAAGGATGCTTGGGAATTGAGAAAGTCAAATCCAAATGCAATCCCCAGTTGCGCGTAATTGGCGCTGAGGTTGTCCCAGAAAATCGCGATGATAGCTATGACTAAAATTAGGGCGATCGCCTGTCCGGCTATTTTCCAGAAGCGATCGTCCCGCAGTAGTGTGGATATATCTTGGAATTTGGATGATTTCTGAGTTTTGCTGTCTTGAGGTTCTGTATTCATAACTTAAATTCCTCAGCGCAATTATAAATCTAGTTCTGGGCGGATCGAGACTAAAGAAACCGGGTTTTTTGCTGAATACGAGTGACTCTGACGCAGGATTTTGGTAAAAAACCCGGTTTCTGACTATCCCTAAGACTAAAGAAACCGGGTTTTTTCCTGAATACGAGTGACTCCGACGCAGGATTTTGGTAAAAACCCGGTTTCTCAGAGGAAGCGCGTATAAGTCCCGATCGAATTAGCGGAACGGCGGCGAGTAAAGCAAACCGCCATCTTTCCAGAGTTTGTTTTGACCCCGGTCTAACTTAAGTGTACTTTTCGGGCCGAGGTTGCGATCGTACATTTCCCCGTAATTCCCCACTTTCTTAACAACGCGAAGAGCGTAATCGTTCGGCAGTCCCAAACCTTTACCTAAGTCTCCTTCTTTTCCTAACAAACGTTTGACGTTCGGGTCTGTAGTGCTGGCGACAGTTTGGTCTATATTTGCAGAACTAATTCCCAAATCTTCAGCTTCAATCGCCGCAAAAATGATCCATCTCACCGCATCCGACCATTTAGGATCGCCGCTTTTCACCGCTGGGGCTAACGGTTCTTTTGACATCACGATCGGCAAAACAACATTATTCTCGGGAGTCGGTAGAGTTGTGCGCTTCGAGACGAGTTGCGATCGATCGGCCGTAACACCTTGACAGCGACCTTCTTGATAGGTAGCAAAGGTACCATTCACATCTTCAAACACCACAGGAGTGTATTTGACTCCTAATTTTCGCATTTGGTCGGACAAATTTTGTTCCGTGCTCGTACCTGTCTGCACGCAAATAGATTTGCCCGCAAAATCTTTTAAACTTGTAATGCCGCTGTCTTTTTTGACCATGATGCTTTGAGAGTCATAAAAGATTACCGGGGCAAATTCCAGTCCGGTAGTGCTGTCGCGACTCGCAGTGTAGGTGGTATTTCGGCTGAGAATGTCGATTTCTCCGGCCTGCAAAACTGTAAATCTATCTTTGGCGTTCAGCTTTCGGTATTCGACTTTTTCGGGATCGTCAAATATTGCCGCCGCCACAGCCCTGCAAACATCCACATCCAGTCCCGAGTATTTGCCTTTTTCGTCTACAAAGCTAAAACCCGGCAATTCGCCGCTGACGCCGCAAATCAGTTTGCCGCGGCTGACAATTGTATCTATCCGGCTCGAACCTTGCTGCGATTTGCCTTCAGCAGCAGTTGTGCCTGGTGTTTGTCCGACTTGTGCCGATCGATCCCTACAAGATGCCAGCGGTGCCACAAACAACACACTTGCCAGCAACAGAAATCCCCATTTACGCATAAATTTTAGTAGAACGCTTTCCTGACGATCCTACCTTGTAGCTGTCGAGAACTGTTGCGATCGGCACAACAGCCCGCGGCGTCAATTAGCCCTTCAGAACCCGGTGCTGCACCCTGACAAGTGTACTGACTACCCGCCGATGATTTTTTTGCCCGCTGTGGGCGATCGACCTTTCCTACAATATTTATCCAATTTTGATTTTATCCGCTCAGAACCGCTCTGGTGCTAGGCGCTGCTCAGCTAAATCGCGGATTAGCGACAGCCGAGACTCGATGTACTCGTTCAACAAATCTGTTTCTTTGCCATTCAGCGCAGAGTTAGTCTTTAACTGCTTCAGCAGCCACTGTACCAGGGTGTCATCATCCAAATTGACTAACAGAGTCGCTTGGGTGGTCTCAATTAATGACCAGAGTTGGCGTAACATGACTGGAGTCATAAAACCTCGTTTAGCGTAAATACGCACTTAATGGGCTAGCTGAGCGATGTGTTGGTCTTAGTGTTTCCAGCCGATAGATGAAAAACACCTTAAGAGTCACGGACTTAATGATTATTTTATATTTCACCACAATAACTGAATATATTAGTGTCAAAAGCTACAACACACAAGATGTTATAAGAGTTCCCAATCTCGTCACATTGAGATCTATATCTTGATAAAAAGTTAAGAATCTTTACATCCTATCGATCGCCGGAGTTGGCAGAAGCCATTGGCGATAGTATGTAAAGCCCGGAAAGCCCAAAAAATCATCACTCAGCAGCCACCAACTTTTGCACCCCCGCGAGAACTATTTCTAATTCAGCAATGATTTTTGTGGCGCCCTCCAAATCGTTTGATTCGGCAAGGATTTGAAGCTCAGCAGCCATCTCGGGCATTAACCGCACCGCCGCCGTAGCGCTGACACCTTTAATTTGATGCGCGCGGCGGGCCAGTGTCTCCACATCTCCCGAGGCGATCGCACTTTTAGCAGCTTCTAAATAACCGCCAGTATCCACCACAAAAGCTTCCAGTATTTCCCGCTCAAACTCTAAATCAGCCCCCGCAATTTCGCGCAAACGAGCCCGATCGACTACTGATTCTAGATCTGGAGCAGAGTTTTTGACTTGCTCACCCTTAAACTTGGGAATTTCAACTTTTAACTGTACCGACCAATTTTCTAGTACAGATTTTAACTTTTCGATCGAAATAGGTTTGCTAATATAATCGTCCATACCCGCCGCCAGACACTTTTCCCGATCGCCCTTCAAAGCATTCGCCGTCATCGCAATCACCACCGTCTTTCGATCCGGTTCCATCTTGCCAGCAGCAGCGCCTGTCGCTTCCATGCGGCGCAATTCCAACGTAGCTTCGTAACCGTCCAAAATCGGCATCTGACAGTCCATCAACACAATGTCATACTTTTTGATCGCCAGCATAGATAGCGCCTCTGCGCCGTTATTTGCCACATCCGCCGCGCATCCCAAAACTTTGAGTTGATTCAGACCAACTTTTTGATTGATCGGAGTATCTTCAACCAACAAAATCTTTAAACTCGCTAACTCCCGATTGTCAATAGCTGAGGCTCGATTGGACGGTGGATTTTCTAGTGGCGGATCAATTGCATCATTAGGGGCGATCGCCCCAACCAAGCAATCAAACAGCCGGTGAGCTTTCACAGGTTTAGTTAAATAGCCACTAAAACCGCTATCTACCAAGCGTTTCGCCTCCGATATCTGAGTAATTGAAGTTAGCACCACCCACTTTGTCTGCTGCATTGCCGGCTCAGAAACCCTCAAGCGTTCCAGACTTCCCGCCACCATTTCCGGCAACTGAATATCAACTAAAACAATATCGTAAGGGCAACTAACGCTGACAGCTTTGTACAGAGATGCGATCGCCATCCAACCATTCTCAACCTCCTCAACTTCCATTCCCCACAAAACAGCCATTCTCAGCAGCACTTTTCGGACTGTCGGCTTATCGCTAGCAACTAACATTTTCCTGCCCGCCAGCACCGTTTGCAAATTCACTTCGCACGCTGTCCCTGTCGCAGTTAAATTTTCCTTAACAACCGGCACGGTGAACCAAAAAGTCGAACCTTTACCAGGGGTACTTTCCACACCGATTTGACCCCCTAGCAGCTCCACCAACTGCTTAGAAATAGCCAGACCCAAACCTGTGCCGCCGTACTTTCTCGTCGTAGAAGCATCCACTTGAGTAAAAGATTGAAACAGCTTTCCTTGGTCTTCTGCCGAAATCCCGATTCCTGTATCTGTGACTTTAAACAGCAGGAACAGCGAGCGATTGCTGCCGAGTTTTAACGGTTGAATTTTCTCTAAAACTTTCTGGTTGTCGCTGGCTGCCAACCACCCCGGATTCCTGCCAGTAGAAACCTCAATCACTACTTCTCCTGCTTCCGTAAACTTAATCGCATTGTTGATCAAATTAGTCAGGATTTGCCGCAAGCGCGCGGCATCGCCTCTAATTTGCAGCGGCACGTCTCTGTCAATCAGCGCCACCAATTCTATACCTTTGGTTTGTGCGGGAGTTGCCAACAAATCCAGCACTTCATCCAGACAGATACTGAGGTCAAATTCCATCGTTTCTAAGCGCATTTCTCCTGCTTCCAGTTTGGAGAGGTCGAGAATATCGTTAATGATGCACAGCAAATTTTGGCTGCTGAGTTTCAGCGTCTGCACAAAGTCTAGCTGTTCGGGAGTAAGATTTGTTTTCAGCAGCAAATCAGTCATCCCCATCACTCCATTCATCGGAGTGCGGATTTCGTGACTCATATTTGCTAAAAATAGGGACTTCATTCGAGACGCTTCCAGGGCGACTTCTCGGGCTTGCTGCGCTTGCTCAAACAAAGTAGATTGCTGAATGGCGATCGCCAACTGCACGCTCAACCTTCCCAGCAAATCCACCTCAGAATCAGTCCAAGCGCGCGGGCCGCTGCACTGGTGGGCAACCAGCAATCCCCACAACCGATTTTGACTCGGTTCCAAACTCTCGATTTGCGACCCAATTCTAGGAGTTTCCGGCGAATATTCTGTGGCAAACTCCTGACTTTCATCGCCGATAAAAATTGGTACAACTAAATTAGCCCTTACCTGCAAACTCACAAGTAAATTTAGGTGTATTTCGCTCAAACTAGCCGTATAAATATCTTCAATTGCTTGAATTTTTCCAGCGCGGTACATCGATATATAACTTTCCCCAAACGATTTTTCCTGAAGTTTTCTGCCCAGCATCGGCATCCAATCATCCCCTACAGATTCCACAACAACAATCCCTGTTTCATCAGCATCGAAGCGATAAATTACCGTGCGATCCGTCGCCAGCAACTGCCGCACTTCTTGTACAGCCGTGCTCAGAGTTTGAGTGAGGTTCAGGGACTGCCGGACTCGCTGGGCGATCGCCGAAACCAACCGTTCCCGCTCTGCTTGTTCCCGCAGCATTCTCTCAGCTTGCTTGCGTTCGGTGACATCGCGAATTACCGCAGCAAAACACAGCGGTTCATTATTTTGAGGGTGTTTGACCATAAAAGCATTCATCACCACATCAATGGATTTGCCGCTGCGCAAGTGCTGCAATTTACCTTCTCCTTGCCACTGGCCATGACGGATGATTTTTGGCAAAATCTTTTGACTAAATTCCTGTTTAAAAGTTTGACCAATATAATCCCATATTTCCGTATAAAGCACTTCCGAAATCTTCTCTATCCCGACCATTTTTCGTCCGGCTTCGTTGACAAACAGCGTTTGGCCTTCAAGAGTAGCCATACCGATAAAATCGCTGCTGTTTTCAATCAACGATACAAATTTTTGCCGTTCTTCTTCTCCTTTTTTTCGTTCGGTAATGTCGCGCTTAACGCAGACGTGACAAATTACATCGCCACTGTTGTTGATTACAGAGTAGGCTGCAACATCGATCGCCAAAGTGCGACCTTTTTTAGTACAGTTAGTAATTTCGCCCCGAAAAGTGCCAGTTTTCCCTAAACTTTTGGCAATTGCCGAAAAGCGTTCCCCCGCCACCAGCGGCGGCGCTTCTGCTTCTAATTCCGCGTCGGTGTATTCTAGCAGCGATTGATGGGCGCGATTTTGTTCGAGGAAAAAGCCGTCAGCATCGATAGTAACAATCGCATCATTGGAGTTGAGAAATATTTCTCGATAAAGTTTAAGTTTTTCCTCAGCTCGCTTGCGATCGGTGATATCCCTTTTGACACTGACGAAACAAACCACATCCCCAGCATCGTTGAGAACCGCAAAAGCGGAAACTTCCGCCTCAACTATTCCCCCTTGCAAAGCCTTAACACAGGTCATTTCGCCTCGATAACTCCCTGTTTCGGCCAAGCTTTGCAGCACCGACGCAAATGCTTGTTCTCCCATATGAGTTGCAGGGGTTTTACCCCACAATTTCGATGGACTGTAACCCAGCAAAGCCGTGTGAGCTTGATTTGTTTCCAAATAATCGCCTTGGGGGTCTAAAATGGCGATCGCATCATGGGACTTTAAAAATATTTCCTGATAAAGTTGCAGTTTTAACTCTGCTTGTTTGCGATCGCTAATATCCGTGAACAAGCCATAATAAACTACTTCCCCCGATCCGAGCATTTCCGGCTGCGAATGCCCTTGAATCCATTTAAGTTTTCCCGACGGAGTGACAATTCTACCCTCCCACCGCCAAGGCTGCAAATTTTCAGCAGCAAGCCGCACCGAGTTAACAAAATTATCTCGATCTTCGGGATGAATCATGTCAACAATTACATTAATATCCTGCTGAGCCGCCTCCGGTTCTATTTCATACAATTCTCGGCAGCCCGCACTCACAAACGAGAAGGCCATTGAGCCATCTGGATGCAAATCAACTTGATATACCGTGCCCGGTACACTAGCAGTAATTTTTTGCAGTTTAGCTTGGCTTTGATTCCTGGCTTCATCTGTGGCCTGCAATTGAGCAATCTCGCGAGAAATACCCAAAACTGCAAATACATTACCATCCGCATCGGATAGTGGCATTCTTTCAGTTTCCCCCTTGACATCGGTCTCTTGAGCTGCTAAGGTGGCTAGCGAATTAGCACAGATTTGAGCAGCAGTATGCAGCAAACAAAGGTGTTCAAAATTAAAAGCAGATGCCTGCTCTGCACCGACAAAAAATACTCCTAATAATTCTTCACTTTGATCCGGGTTAGCCGGTGCCATCAATACCGACTTAAACTGAGCAATTGGTGGCGAAGCCATGTTGTGCGCCCAATCCCGATTTCCCGCCAGCCATTCCACGCGGGCTGTTTGTAAGCGTGCTTCAATTTCAGCTCTGGCGCGGGTTGTTAAGGGCTGTGACTGTTGTTGCAGGTGTATTGTATTTTCTGGTAGAGTTAAAAGTGCGTTAGCGAAGCCCGCCCCTACGGGGGCTGCGCCAACGAAGAGGATCGTCTCCCCAGGAATCAGGCGCGCCAGATGTACCAGACACGCAGACCAAATTTCATCAGCACTCAGAGCGATTTGTACTTGTCCAGTAAGTTCATTGAGAACTTGCAGTTCCAAGGTACGCTGGCGGACTTTGGCCTTGAGGCTGGCGGCTAGGATTTGCATAGTGCTCACCACACTGGTTTGCTTATATTATAATTATTCATTTTCAAAGTTTTTTAAACAATCATCTTAAAATACATCCGGCGAAAAGACAACTTTTTTATATTTATATTACCTTTAATTGCTAAAAAACCAAAGCGCGATCGGGAGCGAAGCGACACCGCAAGGCACCTGCTTCGCTCCAGCAGCGAGGTTTGAAGGCGAAATTATCCCATTAAAATCACGTTATCGATCACATGGATGACGCCGTTGTCAGCTTCGATATCTGCCGCGACAACAGTAGCATTTTTCACCTCAAAACCGTCAGAACAATCAATTTTAATCGGCGAACCTTCCAAGGAAGTAACAAAACCGAGTTTTGCCAAATCAGCCTTCATAAACTTGCCAGAGACGACGTGAAACATCAAAATCCTAGCAAGTTGGGGAACATTCTGCACTAGGGTAGTGATAGTTCCCGGTGGCAATTTCGCAAAAGCATCATCAGTGGGTGCAAAGACAGTGAAAGGGCCCGGACTTTTGAGCGCGTCTACTAAATTAGCTACTTGCACCGCCGTTACCAGGGTTTGGAATGAACCTGCACCTACGGCAATATCAACAATATCAGGCATTTTGTTCTACCTCGTTTGGGATAAAAAGTTATATTAAGTATCGTAAACTGATGCGGGCAACAATACCTACTGTGTTTGTTAAAAAATTGGTAATTCGTTTGATCGTTCGGACTTCAGTCCTCGGATTTTTATGCGGACTAAAGTCCTCACTACGAACCTGGTTGGAAAAGGTTTGATCGTTCGGACTTCAGTCCTCTCTTTTTTGCGGACTGAAGTCCGAACGACAAACCTCATAATAGTTATTTTACAGACACAATATTACTAACGTATTTGCACTTTAACCGCGCGGTACTTTTAAATTGCTACAAGACTGCTTGCGGTTATGACACCAAAACCTTTGTTTCTAATTCTCCTACTTCTGAATTTACATCCTGTCCCTTGTGAATACTGAAACTGCCATACAGAATTGAAACTTCAAAAATATCCGTATGGATTAAAGCTGCTTTTCGGTGCGCGTCTTCACCCAAATGAATTCCAATAAAATCAGCTTCAGGCTCTTTTACCTCTTCTTCGTCATGTACTTCCCACATGATTTATCGACAGTCTTGGAAAACTAAAGAGTAAGGCAATCGATCGCCTGTAGGATCGTAAATACATTCAAATAAAATTTCATTTCCCCACAAAGAGACATTGACATTGGTTACGAGGGATGTCAATTCACCTAAATTAAGCAAGTTGTAGTCATCCGGCATATTAATTCCTCACTTTTTATACAAGACTGCTGGCGCTTATGACACCAAAACCTTTGTTTCTAAATCTGCTATTTCAGAATTTAGGCTTTCTCCCTTGTGAATGCTAAAACTGCCGTATACAATTGAAATCTCAAAAATGTCTGTAGTCAGGACAGCAGGCTTGCGGTGAGACGATTCGCCCAAACAAATCCCGAAAAATTCAGCTTCCAGTTCCCCGACTTCCTCTTCATCGTGTACAGTCCAACTGATATCGCGGCAGTCTTTGAATGCCAGCGCATAAGGCAATCTTTCTTCAGGATTGTAGACACATTCGATTAATACTTCGTTTCCCCACAAAGATACCTTGACATTTGTGACTAAAGAGGTCAAGCCACCCAAGCCAAGTAAGTTATAGTCGTCCTTCCAATCACTCATTTAACTTTTCTCCCGTATTGTGAGTATCCGGAATGAAATTGCCGAATTCATCTCGCGTCCGCAATAAACTACCATCTCGATCTAGACGCAAACCTTTGTTGATATTTCTGCCATCTGAACCGTATTTCGGCGCTGGCGTTCTGATCGCTTCACCGTTAGGACGTATCATTACTGTTGACTTATCAAGAAATTTATATTGAATATAGCCATCTCTAGTAATCTTTGCTTCTGCACCCTGTCCGCGCAAAAAGTCATCGACTTCTTGGCGTGTCATCCCGGTTAAGTCTCCTCTCTTCAGATGCAGTTCCATTTCCTCCAACTCCCTGACTCGGCACGCAAGTTTCCTCACCAACCATTCCTGATTAAAGTTTAGCACAGTTGGAGAATCCGAAGCGCGCACCGCCCGCCAAAGCAAATAGGGCGCGCACCGCACGCCCTATCAGCAATTAGCCAACAGTTATTTATTAGCCGAGTTGAACTTTTACTACGCGGTTCTTTTCCGCTTCCGCTTTAGGCAAATTCAGGTGCAAAACCCCATTTTTGTACTCAGCTTCTACGCTGTCATTCTGAACCCGTGCGGGTAGGGGAATCACCCGGCGAAACGAACCGTAGCGGAACTCAGAGCGAGTCATACCTTTCTCTTCTGTCTTAGTTTCCGATCGCCGTTCACCACTGATCGCAACAGCTTCTGCGGTGACTTGTACGTCCAAATCCTTAGCTTCCATGCCCGGAATTTCTAACTTAAGGTGGATGGCTTCGGGAGTTTCATCGAGTTCGGCGGGGGGTACAAAAGCCACACCGTTAGATGCGCGATCGGTTGCCGGCGTCAAGCTATCAAACAACCGATTCATTTCTCGCTGCAAGGAGTCCATCTCCCGCAAAGGTTCCCAACGAATAAGTGCCATAACTGATACCTCGAATCTCTTAAGTTTTTAGAGGTTGAGAAACACTTGACTCAACCTGTATTTAATATATTCCAGCTCCCGAAACTGGGGGATTCGGTTTTCCGCAAAAAGGCCGATCGCATTTCCGAACATTCGCGATCGGTATTGTAAAATCAAAAGGGGCGGGTATCCGATCCAACCCGAACCGAGCAATTTTAGATTTTAGATGGGAATTGCGCAATTCCCATCTAAAATCTAAAATGCTACGGTTGGTTAACTCCATCGTGAGTGCCCAAAAGAAGCGTAGGTATCAAACAAAGCACCCACCAAACCAAAAGTTAGGCCGATCACCAAAAAACCCTGGAGGGGACAGCCGCTGCCGAAAGTAGCTAAGAACTGCAAAATCTGGTCTTCTCCAGAACGACCAACTCCCTGGAGAGCAGGCACGAGACCGATCAACGAAAAGCTAGTCAATCCCGCGCCGATTAACAATATGGGAGCGACAAAGCTCAACAGGCCCGTCAGCAGTACAGAGCGCAGAAAATTAGGAAAGATGCTCATAAGAGTTGGTAAATTCAGCTAAACTGCCGAAAGGTGCAAGCAAACAAAACTTGTCCTTTTCTACGATAGGCAGCGATCGCCCTCCGTGGCCAGTTCTGTCAAAAATCTTAAATCTTAGAGAAGAAACTTGTTTAAGATTTGTAGATTGATTTCATTTTTTGCAGTTGTTCTACAGTCGAAATTCCTTGAGCACCACTACACCATCGAGCCTCAGTTTGTGGAGTCAGCGCTTGTTTGCAGCAATTTTATTGGGCGGCCAAGTCATGCTGCACTTACTGACTCGCAAAATTCACCGTCGCAACACCCTCGACCAAATGGCAGCAGTCGGGCCAGAATCTCTGCTGATTGCTTTGCTGACGGCGGGTTTTGTCGGTATGGTATTTACGATTCAGGTAGCGAGGGAGTTTATTAACCTCGGTGCCGGCAATGTCGTGGGTGGTGTTTTGGCTTTGTCTTTGACTCGCGAACTCGGCCCCGTCTTAACAGCCGTGATCGTGACGGGACGGGTAGGTTCGGCTTTTGCGGCGGAAATCGGGACAATGCAGGTCACAGAGCAGATAGATGCCATGCTGATGCTCAGAACAGACCCGATCGACTATTTAGTAATTCCCCGCGTCATTGCCTGCTGCTTGATGCTGCCAATTCTGACAATATTGTCCCTCGTCACGGGCATCGCCGGCGGACTGCTGATTGCGACGACAATGTACGGCGTATCTCAAACCGTGTTTTTAGAATCAGTCCGCCATTTCCTGACTCTGTGGGATATTTGCAGCGCGGCAATTAAGGCTTTTGTGTTTGGTGGTTTGATTGCTGTAATCGGTACTAGCTGGGGTTTGACCACCACCGGCGGCGCAAAAGGTGTCGGACAATCGACTACTACGGCGGTGGTGACGGCTTTGCTGGCGATTTTTATTGTTAACTTTTTGATGACTTGGCTGATGTTTCAGGGCACGGGCTCTAGCGTACTCAAAGGCTTGTAAGCTAGGAAACGGATAAAATATAAATAATTGGCAACATTACTTTACTACCCCTGATTTAAACCCGTGACTACAACTGCCTCTGCGACTACGCCCACAGATACGATCGAGCTCGCCCCGAGTTTTGCGATTCCCCTAGTGCTGGTACTTACTGCTGTACCGCTGCTGTTCGTGCAGAAGTGGGTGAGTTTGCCCCTGGCGCTGTTCGGCTTGTTTCTGATGTACCAAGCTGCCACCATCCGGCTACAATTCACCCTAACCGATTTGGATATTTATCGATCGTCCAAGTTGATCCGCCAATTTCCTTTCCGACAATGGCAAAATTGGCGGATATTTTGGCCCGCTGTGCCGATTTTGTTCTATTTCAAAGAAATTAACAGCATTCACTTTCTGCCGGTTCTGTTCGATCGTAAAATGCTACAGACCTGCTTAGAACAGCGCTGTCCCCGTCAAGACTAAACAAGTTGTTAATTTTTAATTTTTAACTTCTTCTGTGCCCCACGCCGAACCAAATTTCTCATGAATTCAGACGAATTTCCCACCCAAAAACCCGAATCACAACCAGCCGCTGACGGCGCACCAACTTTACCCGTGAATGAGATGGACTACCAGTTGCCATCTCAAACACCGGAATTGCCGATCGCCCAAAACGCTCCCCAAGCCCAAATCCTGCCCGAAACAGATGCGCTGGACGAGGAAGATGCCCAAATTGCCCGATTTGTGGACGCAGCAGGCGCGATCGCCCAAATTGGGTCAGAAACAGACGATCGCGAATCTGAAAGTGCGATCGATCAAAGTTCGCCGGAAACAGACTCGCAGCCAACAGCAATCTCCGCAACGGTAACGCCCGTCCCAGAAAATCTTACCGAAAAATTGGCAGATAGAGTCAAAGCATTGCAGCAGCAAGAACAAGATTTGACTGCAAGAATTGCCGCCCTGGAAGCAGACAAAGCCAAGGCCCAAGAAGCGTTGGGCGAGGCTCAAACATCGATCGGGCGTTTGGTACAAGACGGCTTGATTCAATTAGATACTCGCAAACAAGCACTACAAATTGAAGTAGAAAAACTCGAACGCCGGCGCGATCGAATTCAAAAGGAAATGCGAACCACTTTTGCCGGCGTTTCCCAAGATTTGGCAATTCGAGTCCAGGGTTTCAAAGACTATCTAGTCGGCAGTTTGCAGGATTTAGCCGCTACCGCCGAACTCTTAGATTTGACTCCGCCGGTACAAGAAACAGCAAAGCAAATTTCTGCTGACGAGTCTCCATCCTCAGCAGCGGTAAATCCCAGATTTGCCGAACAGGGATTTCAAGAACAAGCCAAACAAATTCGCCGCATTCTCGACCAATATCGCACTCTTCCCGACTATTACGGCCCGCCCTGGCAGATCCGCCGCACCTTTGAACCCATCCACGCGGAACGAGTCTCTAATTGGTTTTTCACCCAAGGAGGAAGGGGCGCTTTGCGGAGTATGGGTTCGCGGTTGCAAAATATCTTGATTACTTCGACGATTATTTCTGTACTCAGAAGTGTCTACGGCGGACGGGTGCGGACTTTGGTGCTCGCGAACAGCCCCGAACGTTTGGGTGAGTGGCGCCGGGGTTTGCAGGATTGTTTGGGGATTACTCGCAGCGATTTTGGCCCGGAAAACGGCATTATTATGTTTGAGTCTGCGGAGGCTTTGGCTCAAAAAGCCGATCGACTGGTGAAAGATGGCAAGTTGCCGTTAATTGCGATCGATGAAACTGAGGATTTAATTAGTTTGTCAATGCTACAATTTCCGCTGTGGCTGGCCTTTGCTCCCGATCCGCAAACTTTGATGACTGCTAAGGATTTTTGAATTAGTAATTGGTAATTGGTAATTGGTAATTGGTAATTGGTAATTGGAGAGGCGAAAAAAAACACACAATATCTGGTAGGGGCGGGTTTAGCGAATAATCTATGAAACAATCGACTGTATGAAGGCAAAACCCGCCCTATTTATGAAGGCAAAACCCGCCCTATTTATGAAGGCAAAACCCGCCCTATTTATGAAGGCAAAACCCGCCCTCTTTATGAAGGCAAAACCCGCCCTCTTTGTGAAGGCAAAACCCGCCCTCTCCTCTCCTCTCCTCCCCATCTAATGTTTATTTGTACCACCTACTTAATTGCTAATTGCTAATTATTCAAGAGGAAAGCTTGCAAATTGTAAAAGTACACGAAATCTCAAATTAAAACATGGCTAGCTGGATAGTTTTAAATGGCGCACTTTTAATAGCAGCTTACTTGCTGGGCTCGATTCCGACTGGGTACGCCTTGGGGAAATGGATGCTGGGAATTGATATTCGCGAAGTGGGTTCGGGTTCGACTGGCGCGACTAATGTACTGAGAACTTTGGGGAAGTGGCCGGGGTTGGCGGTGTTGCTGGTTGACGTGTTGAAGGGCGTAGGTGCGATCGTCCTAATCCGCTACATCTACTCTCTAGAGTTTACCACCCAGCTAGCAACCTCCGCAGGTTTAGAAAATACTGCAACTATCATCCCGTGGATGGCAACTTTAGCAGGTTTGTTTGCTGTTTTGGGACACAGCAAATCTATCTGGCTGGGGTTTACCGGCGGTAAATCTGTGGCGACAAGTTTGGGAGTTTTGCTCGGTTTGTACTGGCCAGTTGGTTTGGGAACTTTGGGAATTTTCGGGATAGTTTTTGCACTGTCGCGAATTGTTTCTTTGAGCTCGATTATCGGAGCAGTTAGCGTTTCTGGATTGATGTTTGCTTTACATCAACCGCTGGCTTATGTATTGTTTGGACTTGCGGGCGGCGTGTTTGTGATTGTGCGGCACCGCAGCAACATTCAGCGTCTTTTGAACGGTACTGAACCCAAAATTGGACATAAATTGGAAACAGCAGCTAGCGAGTGATAAATTGCTATGTCCAATTTTCGATAAATAAACCCCCTATTTGTCCAAAATCGCGACTATTTCTGGTCATCAACAAAACTGCTGGATTAACTAGCGCAACTGAAGCAATTTTCAAATCCATTGCGCCCAGTCTTGGGTGCAATTTTTTTAAGCGCTGAAATTATTGCACGGCTTCCCTATCAAAGTCAAGAATGGGAATAACGCAATAATTCATAAGTTGGCGCTTTAGCTGCTTGTACGCCTCAACTTGCTGTTCAATACTCTGTGCTTTGGCTGCATAACTCAACCATCCTCGCATCTGCTCTTCGTAGCTGATAATGCTTCTTGCTACTTGAGCTGGATTGATGTTTGCTAATCTTTGAAGCAGAGGTTGTGCTGCTACCCCTCCGCGATCTAAAACACTGAGATGATCCGTATCGAAAATATACATTTAATCTTCTGACTGCTCGGTAGAATTTAAGCGCAGAGACTCGCGATACTCCCGAGCCAACTGCATCGCCTCATTATAGGCAGGATTGTCAGCAAATGTTCCAGCAATTCTTTCCCACCAAGGTTTAGAAAACGAGTTACTCTCTACTTTGTCTTTGAGGCGACCAACTTCAGCTACTAAGAGGGCGATTCTTTCTTCTAACTGTTCTGGCATTGGCGGTAGTTCTCCATTGAACTCAACTCTTATTTTTTTTTGTACGTCACTATTTCGGAAATGTAGGAAATGTAGGTGTGCAGTGCGCACCTTACAGTTAGTTACAGCGTATTTGTTAGTAAAATAACTGCATTTAATGATGGGATTGGGCGCGGCGATCGGGATTTTGGCAAGCGCGATCGGGATATCGGGATGTATCTAAATTATTATTTGAATGTGCCATCTGGGGCGGCGATATACCACATCCGGGTTGACTATCGTCTCGATTGTCTCTCCCTCTCTCTGTAATCTCTGCGCACTCTGCGGTTAATTACAAATGGGGTATTTAACGCGGATCTAGTATTACGCCTTGCCCTACTTGGACAAAAACCTAAGTATGGGAAAGGTCTAATGAAAAGTCGATGAGAAGTCGATGAGAACTCACTCACGTTCTCAAATAGCCACCTGATTTAATAAAAATACGGTAGAAAGTGCGATCGAGCTGAAATCTTGCAGCATTCTCAATAGGCTGTAAAGTGGGTTCACCTCCAAATTCGCAATAATTAACCGTAAATACTGTGCCGCAATATCCAAACCAACCCCGGCGGATCTGCGGACAAACCGATCGATTCGATCGAGGGATTATGTAGCAATACATCTTTAGCAAATCTTTACAGACTTTTATGCAATCAACTGTTATGGTTGATGCAACAATTTTTCACTATTGTTCAATCAGGAATAGGTGCTGTGATGCCAAACTTTAATTGTCAAGTTTCAGGAAGTGCGATCGCCTTTATCGATTCTCAAGTTGCAGATTATCAAAGTTTGATTGCCGGGGTAACACCGGGTACGGAAGTAGTGGTTTTGGATGGGAACCGGGATGCGATCGACCAAATTACTGAAATTTTAGCTCTTCGCACCAATATAGACAGCATTCACATAGTTTCTCACGGCAGTCCGGGAAGTTTGCAACTGGGTAATGGCAGATTTTCTCAAGATAATCTGGAAACTTATTCCGAAAAATTGCGGCAGTGGAAGAGTGCTTTAACTCCTGGTTCGGACATTCTGATTTACGGTTGCAATGTCGCAAAGCTATTTAGGAACGGGCATCTTGCCCGTTCCACAAAAAATCAATCTTCTTGTGGAACAGGCATCTTGCCCGTTCTTGAGAATGGTGCAACATCTCAGTTGAAACCGAAATCTTGCACAATTTTCAATCATCCTGTAGGGGCGGGTTCGCGAACAGCCTTAAAGGTAACAGACAGGTTACATAAACCCGCCCTCCCCCACGAAAAAGCCCCAAGTGACATTAATGAATGTGCGATCGATAATGAACAAACAGTAGACGGTTTCACCTTCATTCAGCGCATCGCCCAACTCACAAATACCAACGTTGCCGCCTCCAAAAACCTCACCGGAAGTGCAGCAAAAGGCGGCGACTGGGAACTAGAAGTGACAACCGGGAAAATAGCAGCCTCTTTAGCATTTCGGCCCGAAGTTCTAGCAGCATACAGCCATGTTCTCTCCACCTTCAGTGAAGCGAGGAACTATAGTGTCGGCGGGAATCCTAGTGACATGGATACGGGCGACTTGAACGGCGACGGTTTCCTAGACTTAGCCGTGGTCAACAGGGGCTCCAATATTTCCATATTGTTGGGGACGGGTACTACGGGCAGCTTTGGTACTGCTACCACCTTATTTGACCCAGGTAACGAGAATCCCTTTGGCGTTGCAGTGCGCGACTTTAATGGAGACGGCAAACTCGATTTAGCTGTAGCGAGTAATCCTGGTGGTTCTGACCCCGGTTTCGTTTCCATCCGGCTGGGCACAGGTACTGGCAGTTTTGGTAATCCTACCAACTTCGCTTTAAATATGCATCATAGCTCGATCGCAGCCGGCGACTTCAACGGAGATGGCAAGTTAGATTTAGCCACAGCCCCGAGGTTTGGCAGCAACTTTTCAACAATTTCAATACTTTTCGGATCTGGTACTGGTAGCTTTGGTACTCCCGTTCCAATTAATACAAACAAACCAAAGTTTACTGTTGCCACAGCCGACTTTAACGGCGACGGCAAACTCGATTTAGTCACGTCGAACAATGAAGTAACTGACAACATCTCCGTTTTCTTAGGAGATGGTAATGGCAGCTTTAACTCCCCCGTTAACCTTAGCGCGGGTAATCTTGTTGGGAGAGAGAATCACTTTGTCGCCACAGGCGACTTTAATGGTGATGGCAAACTCGATCTCGCCGCAAGTAACGACATTTCTGAGAATGTCTCAGTCTTCTTGGGAGATGGTACGGGTAATTTTGGTAATGCTACCAACTTTGCTGTCGCAAGTCGTGTCTTTTCTCTGGTTGCAGGCGACTTTAACGGCGACGGCAAACTCGATTTAGCCATGCCTACCGGCGGGAACAAGGTTTCAGTCTTGTTAGGAGATGGTACGGGTAAATTTGCTAATCTCAGCAACTTTAGTAACCTGGAGACTCTCGGGGGAAATCGTATAGCTGCGGCAGATTTTAATGCTGACGGCAAGTTGGATTTAGCTACTACGAACGGCACTTCTAACAATGTCTCAGTTCTGCTGAATACATCGAATACAGTTAATTTCGGTGCCGCCACTTACAGCAGCGTGGAAGGAACAACAGACACAGTAGTTAATATTCCCGTCAAGATCACCGGTGGCATTCCCTTAAACGATGTAGTTGTCCCAATTCTCCTCGACCCCACTAGCACAGCCACCCAAAATTTAGACTACACCTTTTCCCCTACTTCGATTACATTCCCCGCAGGTACAACAGGTGCCGCACTCACCAAGAATATTGCATTTACAATCAAGCCAGACAGTATCCCAGAAAACGCCGAAACCGCAATTTTAAACTTGGGCACAATTACAGGTGCGATTCCCGGCCCCACAAAACAAACCACACTAACTATTGCCGATCAGGTTTCTGTTGCTTATGCCATTGCCACCGATACTGCCAGCATTGACGAAGGCAGTAGCGGCAAAAAACCTCTAACTTTCACTGTGACTCGCAGCAACGTCACTAACGGGGCAAGTAGCGTCAAATATGCGATCGCCGGAACTGCTACCAACGTCACGGATTATAACAACATCGGCGGCACTTCTGGGGCACGAACTCCTGCTGGCACGATTAATTTTGTGACAGGTGAAACATCGAAAACCATTACTCTGGATGTGTTGGGCGATACCGTAGTTGAACCTGATGAAACTATTACCGTCACCTTGTCAAATCCCACAGGCGTCGCAGCGGTAACACCGATAATTACTGCTGATACTGCTACCACGACTATTATTAATTACACTGCACCGACACCAACACCGACACCGACACCAGAACCACCTACACTGCCGACTCCGCCAACACCGCCACCAACGCCACCAACGCCACCAACGCCAACGCCCATACCACCAACGCCACCAACGCCAACGCCCATACCACCAACGCCAACGCCCATACCACCAACGCCACCAACGCCAACGCCCATACCACCAACGCCACCAACGCCACCAACGCCACCAACGCCAACGCCCATACCACCAACGCCGACGCCAACGGATAACCGCCCGCCATTGGTAAATCGTTCTGTCTTGTCGCAACAAAGAGGTTCTAAAACTGCCAATGAGTTTACCCTCGCTGCAAATACCGATACTGACCCCGATCCGGGCGATCGTATTAACTATACGATCTGTCTGGCAGATTACAATGCTTTGAATCGGTCTGCGTACCGTTCGGAAACCGATCTCAACGGCAGTCGCTATAATAAACTAATCGATAAGTCAAGTTTTCCGGAAATTCCTCTCCCCTCATGGTTAACTTTCAATCCCGAAACTCGCACTATTAAGATAGGCGAAACTCGCCCGAAGAAATTTAACTACTGGATGAAGATCACAGGAACGGATTCATCAGGTGCCAGTGTTAGCGAGATAATCCCGTTCAAGAGTTACAATTTCGGCGGTTTTGTGATTGACAATTACATTGCTGGTGCTACTATCTTCTTTGATGCCAACAAAAACGGCATACTCGATGCTAATGAACCGTCTGCCACAACTACCCCTAATGGTGAATTCGAGCTGAATCTCCCCTCTGACATTTTCGACAAAAATCAAAACGGGGAAATTGACCCTGAAGAAGGCAATTTAGTTGCCATAGGTGGCACCGATACCGCCACGGGTTTACCGCTAGAAACACCAGTTACCGCACCACCAGATGCTACTGTTGTCACCCTTTTAACCAGTTTAGTTGCTGATTTAATCGACAAAGGAGTTACATCAGAAGAAGCACAATCTTTAGTCAAAACCGCCCTTGCCATCCCCGCTAATGTTGACCTAATTAGCTTAGATCCCATCAAGGCAACCAACAACAACCAGCCAGGGGGAGTCCAAGTTTTATCCGCAATGGTGAAAGTCCAAAACGTCATCACTCAAACTAGCGCTTTGATTGACGGTGCTTCTGGTGCATTGACTAAGGATATTGTCAAGGCTGTCGTCAGTTCAATTACGAGTCGAATTCAATCCAGTACAGTTTTAAACCTCAGCAATGCAGCAGATTTAGAACCAATAATTCAGCAATCTGTCAGTAGAATTAAGCAAGTTGACCCCAGTTTTAACGGTCAAAACTTCACCCAACTTGCCTCGCAAGCTGCGACTGTAATGGCAACAGCAAATCAACGCATTGATGCCGCTGTCTCCAGTACAACAGGAACATCGATTCCTGAAGCAGTCGCCCGCGTCCAAAAAGTAGCTTTGGGCGCAACTACTCAAGACTTTAAAGCAGTTGGTGCGGGAAGCAAGCCAATTTCCCAGTTAGTTGCTGAGAATACTGGTGCTGCTTTAGACAGCAAAATTCAAGACGCAACCTCGCCTGCGCCTGGGCTTGCGGTTCCTGTTGTTACCGGTGACGCGGATTTGGGCAGCAATTCGCCCGATCGCATTCTTGGTACAAATGACGACGATATCCTGACTGGCGGCAGCGGAAATGATGTTTTGATGGGCATGAGGGGCAATGATTACCTCGACGGTGCGATCGGAAATGACTCTCTTTTCGGAGGCAAAGGTAATGATATTATGCTGGGAGGTAGCGGTAATGATGCCTTGTTTGGCAGTCGCGGTGCCGACATTTTGAATGGCGGTGATGGTAACGATATTCTGCTAGGAGGTAAGGGTGATGATTTACTAACTGGCGGTTTGGGAAGTGATATTTTGACGGGAGGTAATGGCAATGATAAATTCTTGCTTGCTACCAATGCCGGTACTGATACTATTACTGACTTTGAAGTTGGTAAAGACTTGTTAGTATTGGGTAACAATCTCACTTTTGCACAATTGTCAATTACTCAAGAAAATACTTCAACTTTCATCCGTTTGTCAGCAACAGGTGAAATTTTAGCCTCTCTCAATGGAGTGTCTGCCAGCTCGATAAGTGCTGCCAATTTCAACATAGCTTAGACAGTCCCGGACGAAGGTATTCTACATTTAGGGTGCGCCATAAGCACCCTACATCTACTAAGTTCGTCAGACCAGAGTAAAGACGGCTTGGATCGGTTAGTTCGACAAGCGCGGAATCCGCTTGGTGACGATGCTCATCATTTCGCTAGAACCGGGCGCAGGTATGGGGAAACTCCATTCGGAGATTTGAGCGAAATTAAGCCCCCAAAGCCAACGGATGGTATAGTTAATGCCGTAGTTCGAGCCAAAAATCACTACTCTCACCAGTTCGTAGCCATCAGAGCAAGGTGGCAAGCTATCGACACCAGGAATGACCGACGGCAAAGTATCGCCGGATTTAGGCACAAAACCCAGAGTTTGCGAATAAACCAATTGTGGCGGAAAACTTGGTGTAGTTTCCCAACCTATGCCAAAGTTTGTCATGATAATTTGAGTCTCCTACTTGTATTAGGGGGTTAGTCGCGCCGAGGATGGTCTAGATCCTCAGCGCGGCGCGATCTGTTGTATTTAGTTGCGATCGCATGATTTTGTTAATTATACCCCTTCTGAGTCCCTTGGTAAACCCTTAGAAGGTGATTTTATGTGCCACCGGGAATCCAAAAGGACTTAGTAGTCCCTAAATCCTTGTAGGATAAGCAATATATGAATGTGGAATATTGAAAATGCCCGAAATTGATGCTCCGAAAATGGTGCGCATAGATTTTTCCGTGCCTGCTCCGCTTTTAGAACAAATGCAAGAATTAGCGAAAGACGAGGGCTGGAAACAAGCGGAATTACACAGGATGCTCTGGGTGTTAGGTTTTGCAGCCTATACCGAGCAGAGCAACAAACGTTTGGTAAACCATCGGCTCAGAGCAAACCAGGCAAAAGAGAACCTCGAACCCGAGTAATAACGCGCCGTTGCCTCGCGTACAAAAAAGTCAAAATTTTTTACCGTATAATATACGGTCAGACAGCTTTTCAATTAATCCCAATAACTGGCCTTAGTTCCAGCACAAATCCGGGCAAAACATCTTCCCCTGACAGCGTAACAGGAGACTGCAATATTTCTATTTCTCGATCGCTCCTATAAATCTCCACACTCCGGGTTTGCGGGTCAATCAACCACCCCAAACAAGCGCCATTTTCCCGATATTCCTGCATTTTTTCTCGCGTTTCTTTGATAGAATCAGTGGGCGATTCCCTACGGGATAGCTTCGCTTCACGCAATTCCACAACAAAATCAGGACACAGCGGCGGAAATTTTCTTCTTTCTTCGGCAGTTAAAGCTTCCCATTTTTCGCGTTTTACCCAAGAAGCATCGGGAGAGCGATTGGCACCGTTTGGCAGTTTAAAGCAAGTAGAAGAATCAAAAGCAATTCCTAAATTTGGATTGCGGCGACTCCAGGATTGAAGTTGATAGGATAAATCCATATTGCGATTTCCCGTTTCTCCTCCCGTCGGTGGAACCATCAGCAGTTCTCCTTTGGCATTCCGTTCAAATTTATAATCGCGGTGATGTTGGCACAGTTCGTAAAACTGATCGTCTGTTAACTCGATCCACGGACTTAAATCTAATTTTAAAGTCAGCATGGCACTAACACCTATTTTCCTAATTCTTGAGAGCGCAAACAAGCTGCTTTCACTGCTTCAATCAAAGCCGATCGAAAGCCGTTACTCTCTAATGTAGCAATTCCGGCAATAGTTGTACCGCCGGGACTTGTCACTCGATCTTTTAATTCTGCTGGGTGCATTCCCGTTTCTTGCAATAGCTTTGCCGTACCGAATACTGTTTGCAGGGCTAATTGGGAGGCGATCGCCCGCGGCAAACCAGCACAAACTCCGCCATCTGTCAATGCTTCGATCAAAACTGCTACATAACCCGGGCCGGAACCGGAAAGGCCTGTCACCGCATCTAGCATACTTTCAGGCACTTCTACGACTTCTCCCACGGCCTGAAACATCCGCTTGACTAATTCTAAATCAGCCGGTTGCACGAGTTTCCCTGGGGCGATCGCGCTCATTCCCGCGCCCACCGTTGCCGGAGTATTCGGCATCACCCGCAGCACTCCTCGCCCCGGGAAAGCCGGTTCGAGCTTGCTGAGGGGAACTCCTGCCAAAATCGACACTATCACCGCCAATGGCTGGGAATCAGCCGTTTCTCCATTATTTCCTTGTTTGCGATCGGTCGCCACAGCCAATTCCAAAGCTACTTTCTCAAAAACTTGCGGTTTAATCGCCAAAAACAGCACTTCTGTAGCGGCAGCAACTTCTAGATTGCTGGCTGTGGTTCCGATTCCGTAGGTTTCCGTCAAAAATTCGCGCCGTTGGGGTTGCGGATCGCTCACCAATATTTCTGAAGGCAAATAAACTTTCTGTGCTATGAGGCGGGATAGGAGAGCTTCTCCCATTACCCCGCCGCCGATCGTACCAAATTTTATCATAGTTATTAGTTATTAGTTATTAGTTATTAGTTATTAGTTATTGGTTATTGGTTATTGGTTATTGGTTATTGGTTATTACTTCGGTACTGGACGTACACACTCTATATGTAGGGTGCGCATTGCGCACCTTGCCAACTACCGATAGCAGACATTTTTTTTGTCTTAGTCCTATTGTTATTGGTCAACTGCCAACTGCCAACTGCCAACTGCCAACTGCCAACAGTCAACAGTCAACAGTCAACAGTCAACAGATTACTGAGCCAATTGAGCTTGTTCTGCCGGCCAGACTGTGGGTGCAGGAGCAGCAGCAGCGCGGGGTCGTCCTTGGGCTGGGGGCACTTCGTGAACCACACCAGACTGAGTTCTCACCTGCACGCAGCTAGGAGTAAACAAGAAAATGCTTTCGCCAATACGCTCTTGATGACCGTCAAGGGCATAAGTACCGCCCGCCACAAAGTCCACAGCTCTTTGCGCTTGGTCTGGGTCCATCACAGTCAGGTTCAAAACCACAGACTTGCGTTCTTTGAGAGCTCGAATTGCTGCCGGCATCTCTTCAAAAGTGCGCGGCTCCATCACTACTACTTCCGAAATCCCGTTCATAGCTCCAGGCATTCCAATCACGTTATTCATTACTGACCCTACTCCCCCGGTTGGTGCAACAACATCCGTACCTGTCGATCCTACTACTGACCGATCGCGCATTCTGCGATTGCGGCGTTCTTCTTCTGCTGCGGCGGCAGCAGCGGCGTTCGGTTCGGGCGGTTGGTAGACGGTTTGAAAACGCTCTCCTTCCGCTTCGTCGTATTCGTAATCGTACTCAGGCTCGTTGTTGAAGCCTACAAAATCTCGTAGCTTAGAAAAAATGCTCACCTTTTAAGCTCCTTCACGACTGTACTGCCCCGACTATACTCGCGTTGCGGGTTAGCCGCGGGTCGCTAACTACTTTATATTTAACCTAATTTGTCCTTATCAGAAGATTTCAACAATTTATCCCCTCCTAGAGCCAAATAAGGTTTGTCCGACGCGTACCATAGTAGCACCTGCTTGAATTGCCAAATGATAATCTCCCGACATCCCCATCGAGAGCTGCTGCATTTGAATGCGGGGCAAATTTTGCTGCTGGATTTTGTCAGCAAGTTCGCGGGTGCTGTTAAACAATTCTAGAATTTGCGAGTCATCTAACCCCAGCGGAGGTATTGTCATCAAACCTTGAATTTTGATATGCTCACATTTGTTGAGTTCGGGGAGGTCGGCGAGCAGTTCTGGGACGCTCCAGCCGTATTTGTCGGGGTCGGGCAACATTTTGACTTGCAGGCAAACTTGGGGAGAGCGGGACATTTCGCCTGCTAGGCGTGAGAGCCTCGCCGCCAGTTTTAAGCTGTCCACAGAATGAATCCACTGGAAATACTCTAGGGCCAAGGCTGCTTTGTTGGCTTGTAAGTGACCGATCAAGTGCCAGTTGATATCCGGCAAATCTTGCAGTTGGCTTTGTTTTTCGGCAGTCTCTTGAACTTTGCTCTCGCCAAAATCTCGGATACCGCCGTCGTATGCTTCCCGGATAGCCTCAGTCGGTACCTGTTTGGTAACGGCGATTAACCGCACTGATTCCGGCAACTGTTGGCGAATGCTGTTAATTCGAGAGGCAATGGTCATAGGTACTCAATTCTGGCAACTGGAGGGAAGGAAAATTAAGACAGTTACCAATTACCAAATTACCAATTACGGATTACGAATTACCGATTACTAATTTTCGCTACTGAAAAGTGCGCTTGTGAACGGCCTGCAATTGGTCGTACTCGTGATATTGACCGCTGCGACGGAGGGTTCGCAGGCGAATTTCGACCATGAGGCGAGCGTCTGAGCGGCTGATGGGCTCAAATCTCAGGCCGCCAGGGCCGTTTGTTACTAAGAAAAATAGGCGCTGGGCGTATAGGGTGGTAAATAATTCTTGGCTGTCTTCAACCTGGGATATCCTGAAGAGGAGGCCAAAGTTTGGATGATTCAGGTAGGTTTCGGTAGTCATTCACACTCACAATCGATCGATTTTAGATTATAGATTTAGATTTTAGATTTGAGTTTCGCTCGATCGCCTGCGGGTTAGTTGTTCTCAGGCGGGGTGCAAAGGGCGATCGCCGTAGCCATACAATAGTCTCCGTCGTGGCTGAGGCTCAATTGCCATTGGCAATTTCCCCAAAAAGATGCTTGTGCTGCTGCGGTTCCGTGCAGTTGCACGTTTGGAGCACCGTTTTCGGAGCGCCGAATTTCCACATCTGCATACCGTATTCCCCGCCATCCCGTGCCTAAAGCTTTGACAACAGCTTCCTTGGCTGCCCACCGCCCCGCTAGTTGGTTGCTGGAAACTCGATTCATTTTACCTTTAATGTTCCTGTCTTGAGAATTTAGTTGCCCGCAGTCTCTTTGCTCGGCCGGCGTGTAAACTTTTTGGAGGAAGCGATCGCCAAAGCGGTCTAATGCGGCTTGAATGCGGGGAACGTATACAATATCTGTCCCGAGATAGATGTTCAAAGTCTTGGAGTTCTAAATATTTGTCTCTATTACTTTAGCAGGACTGTCGCGTCGAAGTATCTCATACCATTTGAGATTTGAGATTGAAGAATTGAAGAGTTGGGGATGACTTACTGGATATGGCTTTGGAGTCTACCTACACCTGGATTGTTGTTGGAAACTGGCATCAGTTTTGCTTTGATGGGTGGCCGATAGCCGCCAAGCATAAATGGTTTGATTCCCGTACTGTGCAACTGTCAACCCTTCGACTGCGATCGGAGGGCAAGCTGTCAACCCTTCTCCCTTGCGATCATCGGGCAAGCTGTCAACTGTCAACCCTTCTCCCTTGCAAGCTGTCAACTGTCAACTGTCAACTGTCAACTGTCAACTGTCAACTGAAAAGCTGTCAAGTGTCCCAACCCCAAACCAAGCGGGCGCTCCAGAGCAGGATCAAGCAGCCGAGGGCGATCCAATCTCGCATTTTGAAGTGCAAGGAGTGCCATTCTACACGGTGTCGATCGGGACTGGTGAAGCCGCGAACTTTCATGGCGCTAGCAATTTGTTCGGCTCGCAACAGCAAGTTTTCTAACAGCCGCTCTGCGATCGTCAACCAAACTTGAGCGGCGCGACGAAATCCGAGTTTTTTCCAGTTTATGGCTCTAGTGCTGACCGATCGCACTAAATTTTGTATTTCTTCCAATACTAGGGGAATAAACCGCAAAGATAAGGTTAATGTTAGTGCTATTTCGGTGACAGGCCAGTGCAAGCGGCGCAGCGGCTGCATTAAGTTTTCGATGGCGGCGGTGATTTCTTCGCTGGCTGTGGTGAGGAGGTAGAGGTTGGTGCTGTAAATTACTGTGAAAAATAGGGTGCTGACGTTGATAGCTATATCTATGGATTTGCGGGTGATTTTAATCGGGCCTTGCTTGAATACAACGTAACTGTAGTTTGTGGGTTGGTTCCGTTTATTTGGGATTGGGGATTGGGGATTTTGGGTTGGGGAGTTTGAGCCTATGTTAAAAGGTTGGTACCAGGGTTTGGGCTTTTGAGGGGGTGGAAGGGTTGCGGGCTGTTGGGAAAAGGTTAATTCGTCGGCGGGGATGCGGGGCTGGTGTTCTGAGGGAAGTGCGTCGGGGGCGATCGCGCTGAGGCAAAATACTAAAAAGCAGAATAGCAGAAGCAGTCCCATTTGCTGCTTCCACACGCGGAAGGGAATGGCTGCGCTTAGTGTCAGTACGATTAACATTGCTACTAGCATCAACCGCCAGACGGGATTGGCGAGTATGGGCGCGATCAGAAATGTCATCAACCAAGCTAGTTTGACGCGGGAGTCTAGCCTGTGCAGCCAGGTTACGGGTTGTTCTAAGTAAAGTCCTATGGGGAGCGATCGCAATAAATCCATTTTGTCGATTTTAGATTTTTAAGAATATCAATTTATTGAACCGCGAAGACGCAGTACGCGAAGCAAGAGAAAAGAAAGAAAGAAGGAAGAGGACATAAAAAAACGCAACTTAATTATATCATTAAACTGCGTTTTCTATTCAATCTAAAATCCCAATTCTCAAATCTCGAATTACTTCACGCGCAGTGCTCTGTTTGTTGTGCTGATTTCGGTGGCGCGAACTTTTTTGCCTCTCCAAAGCAGCCGCATTGGAGTACCTGTAAAGCCTAGATGTTTGCGGAATTGGCTTTCCATATAGCGGCGGTAATTTTCGGTGAAGCGTTTGGGATCGTTGACAAACAGCGCAATTGTTGGCGGCTGCGATCGCACTTGGGTTCCGTAATAGATTTTGCCTTGTTTTCCTTGGCGGGTAACTGGGGCTGAGTGCCAGCTTGTTGCTTCTTCTATGACTTCGTTGATCACGGCGGTAGCGACGCGACGTTTGTGTTCGTCGGAGGCTTTGTCTACTAATTCTATGATTTTTTCAACTCGCTGTCCGCTCATGGCGCTGACAAAGATCATTTCTGCCCAGTCGAGGAAATAGAGTCGGATTCTTGCTTCTCTTTCGTAGTCGTAGATGGTGTCGTTGTCCTTTTCTATGGCATCCCATTTGTTGATGACTATGATGCAGGCTCGACCTTCTTGGCTGATGCGATCGGCTAATTTTTGATCTTGGTCGGTAACGCCGTCAATTGCGTCAATTACTAGCAGTATCACGTCGGCGCGGCGGATGGCTTTGAAAGCGCGGTTGATCCCGAAAAATTCGGCGCCGTATTCGACGTTTTTCTTTTTGCGGATTCCGGCTGTGTCAATCAGGCGGTAGGTTTGACCGTTGCGTTCGACTAATGTGTCAATTGCATCGCGGGTTGTGCCAGAAATCGGGCTGACTATGGCGCGGTTTTCTCCCAGAAATGAGTTGAGCAAACTCGATTTCCCGACGTTGGGGCGACCGATAATTGCTACTTTAATTTCATCTACTTCTGGCTCTACTTCTGTGGGAAGGTGAGTCATTAGTTCGTCTAGCAATTCACCGGTGCCGTTACCGTGAATTCCGGAAACTGGGTAAGGTTCTCCCAGTCCTAATTGCCAAAAGTCTGCGGCTTGGGTGAGTCCTGTATTTTCGGATTCGCACTTGTTGACGGCTAGAATGACGGGGACTTTTTGCAGCCGCAGCCAAGAGGCTATGGATTCGTCGCCGCCGGTGAGTCCGGTTTGTCCGTCTACTACGAAAATTGCTGCGCTGGCTTCTGAGAGGGCCGCCAGGGCTTGTTCGCGAATTAAGGGCAGAAATTCGGTCTCGTCGTCGAATACTAGCCCGCCTGTGTCTACGACTTGATATTCTCGATCGCCCCAGTATGCTGGCCTGTACGTGCGATCGCGCGTGATTCCCGGTTCGTCGTGGACGATCGCGTCTTGGCTGTTGGCTAAACGGTTGACGATCGTCGATTTGCCTACATTGGGGCGTCCAATAATAGCAACTATAGGTAGAGGCATAAAAGTAGCAGCATTTAGGCTGCGCCGTAATTTTGAGCTTTAATCTTTGATTATAAGGGAATGTGACTGAAATGGAAAGACTTGTTTCTGTATTGGGCTTAGCGGTTTTTGTCGGTTTGTGCTACGCATTTTCAGTCGATCGGCGCGCGGTTAAGTGGCCTCCCGTACTGTGGGGAATTGCTTTGCAGCTAATTTTTGCAATTTTGATTCTCAAAACTGCTCCGGGTTTGGCGGTATTTAAATTTTTGGGAGATTTAGTCACCCAATTTCTCAATTTTTCAGATGCCGGGGCAAAGTTCGTATTTGGAGACAATTTTGCCGAACACTTTATCGCTTTTAAAGTGCTGCCGACTATTATCTTTTTCTCTTCGTTTATCACCCTACTCTATCACTATGGCATTTTGCAGCGGGTGGTGCAAGCAGTCGCTTGGGGCATGATTAAAACCATGAAAACTTCCGGTGCCGAAACGCTTTCTTGTGCTGCCAATATTTTTGTCGGACAAACAGAAGCGCCACTGTTAATTAAGCCTTATGTGGCGACAATGACGCTCTCGGAACTTCACGCTGTGATGACGGGGGGTTTTGCGACAATTGCGGGCGGAGTTATGGCGGCTTACATTTCTTTTGGGGTGTCGGCTCAACATTTAATTGCTGCGTCGGTGATGTCGGCACCGGCTGCTTTGGCTATTTCTAAATTGCTGTACCCGGAAACTGAAAAATCCTTGACTGCTGGCGAGGTGGAAATTAAGGTAGATCAGGTTTATGCTAATGCGGTGGATGCCGCAGCTTCTGGTGCTACCGATGGCTTGAAGTTAGCAGCAAATGTGGCAGCGATGTTGATTGCTTTTTTGGGTTTATTGGCATTTTTTAATGCGCTTTTGGGTTGGTTTGGCGGGCTGATTAGTGTGCCTCAGTTGTCGCTGGAATGGATTTTTTCTTATTTGATGGCTCCGGTAGCTTGGTTGATGGGGGTGCCTGCGGCGGATTGCGGCAAAATTGGGGTAATTTTGGGAAAGAAGACGATTTTAAATGAGTTTATTGCTTATCTGGATTTGATGGAATTGGTAAAGCAACAGGCGATTTCGGAACGATCGGCAATTATTGCGACTTATGCTTTGTGCGGCTTTTCTAATATTGGTTCCATCGGGATTCAAATTGGGGGAATTGGGGCGATGGCGCCGTCGCGTCAGGGCGATTTGGCTCGGTTGGGTGTGAGGGCGATGATTGCTGGTTCTGTGGCTTGTTTTATGACTGCTTGCATTGCGGGAATGCTGCTCTAAAAGTTTTGAGTTTTGTAAGGTGCGCCCTCCGCACCCTACTCTCAAAGTTATTAAATAAAAGTTAAAATTTAAGATTTTTTAGTTAAAGCGTGATATCCAATTGGGGATTGGGGAGGCAAAACATCTCATTTTAGCGATCGGCTATTATTGAAAATAAGCAGGAGTTTAGTCTGTAATGGAAACAGGAAACTAAATTATCCTCTAAGCCAAATAAATAGGTGGTGTACGATGGCTGTTCTGCAACTAGAAGACGGTAGGACATATACGGAACTCGGGGCGATCGCCAGCCAACTGGCTGTTTTAAATATTGAGGTCGATCGCCTGCCAACGAACGAAAATCCTGCGGTGCAAGAAATCTTACTTCAAGACATTCTCAATGTAACAGAAAAACAGCAGATCCTCGCAGCATTTAAAACCGAGTTTGAATACTTCAAGCGCGCCAGCGGATGTCAGTGGTGCGACTTGAAAGTGCTGCATCCCGGTTCGCCCCAGATTTACTCGCTCATGACTCAAAGCGATCGCACTCACACTCACGCAGATGCAGAAGTTATTCACGTTTTAACTGGGGAATGTGTGTTTGGGTTTGTGTATGCTAACGGCTCTCAAGTCCAATTAATGTTGGAAGCTGAAGAATACATTAAAGTGCCACCCAATACCGAACATTGGTTTTATCTCACTCCGTTGCTGTACTTGAAAGCTGTGCAGTATTACACCACTGCTCAAGGCTGGGTTCCTCAATATACAAACAGGAAACTAAAAATTAAAAACTAAACCATTCGGCGATTGAAATCGCGTCTACACAAACGATGTCCGCCTCCGCGGACTAAGAAATAAAGATAAAACTCGGCGATTGAAATCGCTTCAATACAAGCAAAGTCCGGCGACGCAGACTAAGAAATCAAGATAAAATTCATTAGAGATATTGCCCAAATAGCTAGGACGGGCAAGATGCCCGTTCCACAATAAAAAAATTGTGGAACGGGCATCTTGCCCGTCCGAATTTTTGATTTAAAAAACTTGTGTAAGAGGTCTATTAAATTTTGTCTAATTCGGCGGGTGCGGCAATTTCAATTTCTTCGCAGCGCTGCAACAAAGCTTCTATTTCCTGAGCCAGAAAAATTACTTCAGGCCAAGAAGAACCGTTGATTAAATCTTGAGCGTGTGCTAATTTGTTTCTCAATGCTTCTGCTGACTTGAGAAAACGCTCCCCGTAACGTTTGGATTTGAGCCCCAGCCGATCGACTATTTCGGCATTCGTCAGGATTAAATCTCGCTTGTCGCAGAATTGCAGGTAATCGATTAAGTCAATTGCTTCATTTCGCGATCGCCCTAATTCCCACAGGTGTTTTGCCGCTGAGATGCGATCGCCCTTCAGCAACTTCTGCCACGAATCTTGGGGAAAGTAGATCCGCACAATCCGCAATAAATTCATTTCTAGCAGCGTCACCAACCCAAACAGCAGCATCCGCACCGGTGCTTTTTGCAAATCGCCGCAGGTGACAATCCCGTTGATGCGGTTGCTTTCCAATACAAACAATCTCGGTTTTTCTCGCAGCAGCGGCAGCAATTCCATCAGCGGAGTAGACGCGGCGATTAACTGTGACGGGTGGAAAATTTGCTGGTAGTCGCTGCATTTACCTGTGATTAAGTGCGATCGTTCTACATAGCCGCAAACCGTGCCGTTTTCTTCGATCCCCAGCACGTCAAAATCGCGCGCTTCCATCCACGATCGCAATTTAGCTGCATCTTGAACCGCCGACACAGATTTTAGCGGTTCCGCGAGGTATTTAACTGTAATGCTGTCTTTGAATAAATCCCGCAAATCGGCGGAACTTGATTTTAAATGTTTCATCTCATGTCTGGTAATTTCCTGAGTCGTGGCGCGACAAGAGGACAATTAATATTTTAACTGCAAGTAGAGACGCGGGATTGCCGTGTCTCTACAGATTTTACCATCTTATTTACTCGCTAATTCCGGGCAGTAATGATTGCCTGCAAGGGTAGTGATAATATCGGCCTCGGCGAGAAAACTTTCTTTGACTGTTGGATTTTCGATACTGGCAGCTTGCCCGATCGCCCTTAATTTAACTTCCGGCAGAGAAACTCCCGCTTTGGCTTCCGCACACATTCTTTTAGCTGCGGCAATTTTTTGACCTGGGCTACTTTGAATGCTTTGCAGTAAATTGTTCGTTGCGTCTGGAGAGTAGCTTTTTGCTAAGCGTTTGTAGTCTTCAATAAATTTCCCATCGTTTCCTGTAAGTTTAATAGATTCTTGAGGCGAACACAACTGATTTAAGTTAATTACTTCTCCTGCTGCATTGACCAGAAAACAGCCTTCGCGTTCTTGGGCGATCGCGCTTTTGGCGATCGGGACAAATTGTATAATAACGGCGGACATCAGAGCAGTTAAACGCCAGTAATTTAGCATGGCACTATCCTTTATTTGTAATTGTTAATTGATGCTTCACAATAGACATCTCCAAAAAGTCTTGTGGGGCAGGCAAGATGCCTGCCATTTTCAAACTAGCATTTCGTTGTCTGTGGAAGTTTTCATTAACAGCAAACATCCCCCTTGTGTGAGGGACGAATGTGTGGAACCGGGAACCGATCGAATGTAGTCGCCTTGACGGCAAACTTCCCCTTCTACAATTAAGTCTCCTTCTAATACAAGCACTTCTTCCGAGCCAGCGTGTCGGTGCAGGGGAAATGTTCCTCCCGGTTCTAGTCGCATCAAGCAGGTAATCTCGCGCTTTTTTTTGTCAATGTAAAGCTTGCCGATCGAGATTCCCGGAACTCCGTAAGATTTCCATTTGACATCGCGCGATCGCACGATTAAAGATGGAGTATTGTTCTCTTTTGGGGAGGTAACAATTGGCTTTGAATTGACTGATTCTGCCGTTGGTGGTAGTTCGGCTATGCGCTGGAACAGGCGGTTTTTGAGGTCGGGGGCGACGGGAACGGGAGGTGCTGTGTAGGCGATCGCGGCAATTGCTGCTTCCAAGGCAGCCCGTTCGCTTTCCTGTTCTGGGGATGCTCTCAATTTCTCTGTAAGTGCGCGACTTTCTGACTCGTCGAGGGTATCGAGAGATTGAAGAACTGCAAGGATATTAAACTCCTCGTCTGGCATCATTTCCATCTGTTTTCCGGCATTAATTGAAATTCAGCCTAAGTTGATTTTATATTTGAGATTTTTCCGCTGCCATAGCACTCAAGATAGAAGATTAGAGATGCAATAATTTTAGATTAATCTTAAACTATTTAAAATTTGTTTAAAATTAATCTAAATTTCTTCGTTCAAAGCTTGACGTAACTTAGAAATACCCAAGCGAATTCTGGTTTTGATTGTGCCTGTCGGGATACCGATTTTAGCCGCGATTGCCGCGCAAGTCAACCCTTGATAGTAGGCTAGTTCGATCGCCTGTCGTTGTTCATTTGGCAGTGTTTCTAGCGCCGCTTTGACTTGTGCGCTGCGTTCTGCGAGCATTGCATCTTCCATCGGTTCTGGAAGGCTCGAACAGGGATTTTTCGCATCTTCTAGACAAGCTTGGGCTGCGCGGAATGTTCGCTGCAACACTCGGAGGCGATCGAGGGAACGACTGCGGGTAAGCATGAACAACCACGTATCCGCTCGACTGCGACTAGGATCGTAAGTTGCTGCTTTTTGCCAAATTTGGGAAAAAACATCAAGTACCACTTCTTCAGCTTCTTCTACCGAACCCAGGATTTTGTAAGCGAGACCGTAACTTGGACGACCATAGCGATCGTAAAGTTTAGCTAATGCCGTTTGGTCTTTGTGGGCAATCTGCACTAAAAGCAGCGATTCATCGCTTGACTTTTCCCCTGTCATCTCAGTGTACCTAAAAAATTTTGTTTTGAGTGTGCAGATCCAAAATTAAATATTCGGCGTATATCACTATAGAACATAATTGTAAGTTAATTGGGGAGGCAATCATAAGTATGCCTTTGCTGGCTCACTTTGTCATGCTTTGAATTGTAATTTTTCCGATTTATATTGCAGTTTATCACTTCTGCATAGTTTTTTATACCCAATCTTGCAGCAGCAGAGATCCAAAATAGCCAAACCTTCGTATACCAATTATGAGAAGGCTCAGCAACAGCCCAAAAGCCCGACAGGTTAACACACTGAAACCTGTTGCGACAAAAGTAAAACCCGCGCAGGTGGGTGGTTGACCATTAATTTTTGTAAAAATATCATTGAAATATAGGTGCTAACTGTGAAACTCACCAAAAAACTTCGCCGCATCATACTAGCAATTGAAGTAGCTTTAATTGCTGTATTAACTCCAGGGATAATTGCCGCTTCTGACCACGACGACGGCGAAGTCGATATCAAAGGTCGCACTGTCAATTTAACCGACCTGTACGTATATCGCGAAAAAGACCAAAACTCCAGTGCTGCGGACGGGGATTTAGTATTGACAATGAATTCAAATCCCCGTTCTGTAGCCCGCTTTCAATATTATTTCAGCACTACAGCCCTTTACCAGTTTCACATCACGCAGGTAGGTGACGTGAATTCTACACCGACTGGACGCGCCGATATTATCTTGCGGTTTGCCTTCAGTCCGCCTAACAATCAAGGTATGCAAGCGGTGGCTATAACTGTTGTTCGCGGCGGCTCCGAGACAACTACTAAGACTACAGTTAATGGCAATTTAATTGCCACAACTCCGCTGAATTCTAATTCTGTTTTGAATACAGTACCTGTGGGCGGTTCTAACTTGACTGTATTTGCAGGTTTGCGGGAAGACCCGTTTTTCTTGGATGTGGAACAATTTTTCCGAGTCCGCGCTGGGGCTTTGGGCACGGGGGCAAAAGTAGGTTTCAAGCCACCGAGTCAAGCGATCGACTTTACGAGAGGTTACAACGTCAATACAATTGCTGTGCGCGTTCCGAAAGCGTTTTTGCAAGCAGGAACTGGGGCGAATACTTTTGATGTTTGGACAACTGTTTCTATTAGGGATGGAGCTGGCGGTTTCAAACAGTTTGAGCGTTTGGCGAGACCTCTAATTAATGAGGGTTTGGTAGTTACTCCCGCATTTCTGGAAGCATTCAATAATATTCCTCCGAGATTGGATTTGAGCGCTGCTGCTGCTCCGGTGCGGCAGGAAGCTGTTGCTACTCTGAATGCTGTGGATCTTTTGGACGGTCGGGATAATGTCGATCCAAATGCGATCGCCGGAGCTTTCTTACCGGATGTCATGCGGATCGATACCACAAAAACCAGCGGCTACGCCAGCGCGACAAATTCTCAAGGAAGTTTGATCGGAGGTCGTTTGCTTATGGACGACGTTGTTGATATTACTCTGGGAGCTTTGGTGGGTTCTCCGGTTAGCGATAACGTTTCATATAACGGAGCTCCGGGAAATCCGGCTCAGGGACACAAGCCGTTAGAACCTAATTTTCCTTATTTGGCTTTGCCGAATTAGTCAGTTGACAGTTGACAGTTGACAGTTATTTGTAGGGCGCGTCGCCATCGACAATTCTGAAAAAAAGAGCAACAATTTCAGAGCGACGCACCTTCCACAATCATTGAGGAAACCAACCTAATAATTGTTTTGTAGCAAGACTTTTTTCAGTTGACAGTTGACAGTTGACAGTTGACAGTTCGCAAGGTGCCCCGTCGAATTAAACCGTAGTTTTTCGTGCTAGAGCCAAAAATGACGCACCCTACAATATTATGACTGCGAATAAATCACAAAAAACTAAATCGGATATTTTCTGGTGGCTGCTCCTAATCGGACTGCCGATAGTGGGAATTATCGCAGTTAATCTTACGCCGAATCTGCGTGAAATTTCAGATAAATTTGCTAACCAAAGTCCGAAAAATCTTGATGCTAATTACCGCTACCATTTTTCGGAAACTTTGAGAAGTAATCCCAATCAAAAGGAAGCAACTCAGCAAGAAATAGCTTTTTATCAACAGCGATTGGCTGTGGATTCCCAGAGTGGTTTGAACCGGGCGGCACTGGCGGGTGCTTATTTGAAAATGGCTCGCGCAACTGGGGAGGGAGGTTGGTTTTTATTGGCAGAACAAGCGGCCCAAAGATCGATCGCCCTTTTGCCTTTTGACAACAAAGGTGCGCTGTTAGTTTTAGCTCGAATTGCCGAGGCCAGACACGATTTTGCGACTGCTTTGCGCTTTGCTAAACAGGCGGGTTCTGACAATGAAGATGCGATCGCCCTTTCAGTCACATCTCACTTAGCCACTGGAAAAGTTGGTGAGGCAAGTATAGCAGCAGAAACCTTAGTTAATCGGATTCCCAACTTAGGTTCTCTCACATTAAGAGCTTTAGTGAGAGAGTCCCAGGGGCGAGATGCGGAGGTTTTGCAGGATTACCGACAAGCAATGGCGGCGGAGGAACCGGGAGAGATTGCGGGATCGGCGCGCGCCCGATCGCTCTTAGGTCGATTTTACGCCCGCCGCGGGCAGTTTGTGCAGGCGAAAGCGCTGTTTTTGGAAGCGCTGCGGTTGGTGCCGCGATACCCGCTGGCGCTGATTTATTTGGCGGATTTGGAAACGCGACAGGGCAATTATCGGGAAGCAGAGGCTAATTACAGCAAGGTTTCTGCGTATTCTGGCGGGGCTGCGACTGTGTTCGATCGCCTGGTGGATCGCGGTATGGCGAGGGTGAAGGAGTTGCAGGGAGACGCGATCGCCTCCGGGAGATTGCGCGACAAAGCAGAAGCTGGGCTGCGACAGGAACAGGTTTCTGGCGGTTTTGGACACCGCAGGGATTTGGCGAGTTTGCTGCTGGAAAAAGGTCGATCGCAGGATGTCGCCGAAGCGCTGCTGTTAATGCAGGATGAGGTGAAAATCCGCAGGGATGCGGTGACACTGGATATCTACGCCTGGGCGCTTTCTAGCGCTGGGGAATTCCAAAAGGCCGATCGAGTGATGGCCGAAATAGTGCGATCGGGCATTCGGGATGCGGGTATGTTTTACCGGGCTGGTGCGATCGCCCGCACTTTACGAAAAGATGCTGAATCTCGCGCTTACTTTCAAAAGGCTAAAGAAATTGACCCTACTTTTGATAGTCTATCGGGCAAAACATTAGGTTTGGGAAGTTATGAATTTTGAAATACAGTCTTTGACACATCAATATCAAAGAAACCGGGTTTTTTACCAGTATTAAAGGCATTGATGCAGTATTTTTGTAAAAAACCCGGTTTCTGCCTCCAAAAACAATTTAACCAGGAGCAATTTATGCAAAAAAAATGGAACAAATCGCACAAATATCTCATTCTTTTTTTGATCACAATTTTACTACTTTTAACAACCTCAACTCGACCAGTTTACTCGCACTGGTCAGATTTATCAGTAGCAGAAATAATCGTCAACGATTTGCAAACCGAAATAACATTAACCTTTCCAACCGGCTTAACAAAATTCGCTGACGACAATGGAGACGGACAGTTACAACTGGCTGAAGTTCGCAGCCACCAAACAGAACTAGAAAAGTTTTTCAGCCAACAAATTCGCATCACTAACAGCAGCAATTTTCAAGGCTCCGTAACAGTAACACCGCTAGAAATGGCCGCTAAAACCGCCAGCTCGATCCAGCAGCCAAATACCCACAGCACCTTAATCTTAGACTACACCTGGCCCGCATCTAATGTAATTTTAAAACATCAGAAGTTTCGGATTAACTATAATCTATTTTTGGCAGGAGTTCCGACAGCTAGCTGTCAAGCTACCATTGTGCAAGCTGGTGCTGTCAAAAGCTTTGTATTTACCACGCAAAACCGGGAATTTTTGTTAGCAGGAAAAGAATCTATCTGGGATTCAGGTTGGAGTTTGGTGCTAGCAGTAGCCGGAGCATTTGCTTGGGGATGCGTACACGCAATGTCGCCTGGACATGGAAAAACCATAGTCGGCGCTTATTTAGTTGGTTCGCGGGCTACTCCCATGCACGCTTTATTTCTAGCAGCGACAACCACAATTACTCACACTGCGGGCGTGTTTGCTGTCGGCGGAATTACACTTTTTGCTTCTAACTTAGTCGATCCAGAAAAACTCAACCCTTGGTTAAATTTAATATCTGGTTTTTTAGTAGCTATCATTGGGCTTAACTTACTCTTGCAAAGAACCAAAGTTAGGTTTACATTGAGTCATTCAGTATTTAAAAAAATCAGGAATTTATTTCTTAATTCCCAGCGTGAGGAACCAGTAAATCTTTTAAAGAGAGGAACTTGGGAAAGGGAATTTAAACCTGTCAAACCACATACATCTCAGCACTACCACCATCACGGAGATGGCCGGGTTCATTCGCATTTGCCGCCCGGTGCTGATGGTTCTCCCATTACTTGGAAAAGCTTATTAGTGTTGGGAATTTCCGGCGGTTTGTTGCCTTGTCCTTCCGCTTTGGTGATGCTGTTGAGTGCGTCGGCTTTGGGCAATATTGGTTTGGGCATGACGCTTGTGGTAGCGTTTAGTTTGGGATTGGCTTTGGTGCTGAGTGCGATCGGATTAATCTTGGTTTATGCTAAACAAAATTTTCATAAACTGCCAAAACAGATTACAGCAGTCAAATTTCTACCTGCGGTTAGTGCGCTGTTTGTAATGTTATTGGGATTGGGCATTACTGGAGAGGCAATGTTGAAAATATTGGCTGCGAATCAGTGGATTGTTGGGAATGGATAAGAAGACTGGGCGGTTGAAACCGCGTCTATACAAGCTCTCACCCGCATTGCCAAGGGTTGAAGACCGGAACATTACGTTATCCTCTTCAGTCCGCGCACCATCCGGACATCGTTTGTGTAAACCTGGTTTCAACCGTACGTCTTATCTAATTCAAGATTTAGATCGCACAATGTTTATTAATAATTTCGGCTAAATCTGGTATGCCGTTTTCCACGTAAGTCTTAGCTGAGGGGCGGAGTTTTGCATAGGCGCCTTTAACCACGGCTCTTGTGCTGTTTTCGGCTTTTTTGTCACTTATTTGGAGCAATTCGTCTGCTACTTGAGCTTTTCTTGCAGTTAGATATTCGACTGGGTTGCCATTGTTTACGGCTTCAGTCCACATCGGATCGAGTGCGATCGAGATTTCTGGCAAAAGTTGATCGACGACTTGGGCGCAATAGTCAGCCCGTATCTTTTTGACGGTAGAGTAGGCAGCTTTCAGAGCTAAACCACCCAATCCCGGCGCTGAAGCAACTTGTTTGTCTATCAACTCTACACAGTCATCAACAAAAGTGTCTCTGTTGTTTTCATTCAATAGAATATCGCTAAGTCCCATTTTTACTCTCCTTGATTTAATCGTCAATGTGCTGATTAGCTTTGAGTTTCATCTGGCGATTATATATCAAAAAGAACACTTGGAAAAAAATATTAGACAAGCTCTGTCTTACAATAAATGCCATTTGCACGTATTATCTGGCACGCATGATTAGGATTCGACGTTCGACTTGAAGAGCATAGGTAGTGCATCGACGGGAAGTTTTAGGGTTTGTGTCGGGCGATCGATCGATCGCAATACGAGATTTTTTGGTAATTTCGAGGCAGTGCTGACTCCGGCAAAAATTTGAAGCGATAAAGTTAAAGCCGCAGCTAACAACAGTTTTTCTAACATGGCACTACCTCCAATTACGTATGCTTTCCGGCATAATTCCTCTTACACCTACACCATACAGAACTTCTTCTACGGCAAGTGCGATCGTAGGAGCATAATTAAGTGATAGATATCACGACTGAGGAGAGGGTGAGACGGTGAGGGGGTAAGAGGGCTGATGGGGAGACTGTCCGAGTGGGAAAAATCTGGCTTCTGGCTTTTGGCTTGTGGCTTCGGATTTTCAAATCGGGAATTGTCCTAGAGAAAGAAGCCGTTGAGTGTCTCACAAAGGTAGAATTAGCGCGTAGAAGTTATTTGATACAGCGGAGGTACCGACAATATGCTTGCATACATTATGGCGTTGGCGGTCGGTTTGGGCAGCTTCAGTATTTACATGGCGGCATTCTTTTTTCCAGAAGTTCACCGCAAAAGTGATTTTACCTGGAGCGGGGTAGGACTTTTTTATGCGTTAATTTTATGGGCTTGTGCGGGGCGAATTACTGGTGCTCTCCTGCTGGGTCAAATGGCGGGCGTGGCTCTGCTGGGCTGGTTTGCTTGGGAAACTTTGACTTTGCGGAGGCTGGTGACACCGGTTGCTCAACAAACGCCGATGCCTCAGGCGGCGAATTTGGTCGGGGCGATGGGCGCACCGCTATCAGGTTTGTTTGGCAAGAAACCAGAACCCGCAGGGAAAAAACCTAAGTTTGTTCGATCGCCCAAACCGAAAACTGATGCGGTTCCAGCACCCACTGTGAATCAGGGCGAGGTAAAGGTAGATGGACAGCCGGCGACTCCCCCAATCGCTGACATGATTGCCGAAAGTGCGATCGCCCCTGACTTGAAAATTCCCGACAAGAGCGCACCGGCAATTACAGAAATACCCGTGTTTTCAGTCGAAACTCCTGTTGCTGAGACTAAACCCGCCCCAGCAGAATCAGCCAGTAGCTTCACTCCTCTACCTCCACCTCTAGAATTTTCAGAAATTGCCGCCGCAGCAACTGTGGAGCCAGCAAAGGTTCAACCAGAAGCTAAACAGCAGCCAGAGGATGATGATGATTTTGACCTGATGTGGAGGGCGATGGCTCAAGAGTCCCAGTCTGCTGCTAGTTCGACAGCCCCAACGGCGACAGCAACCGCAGCCCCAACGGCTAACCCAACTTCTGCCAAAACAGCTAAAAAATCTGGCGGTTTCGGAAGTTTGTTTGGCAATCTTAAAAATAGTCTCGGCGGTATGTTGGGACTGGGATCGGCTCAAAGTAAATCCGCTGTAAAGACTCCGGTGACAACGGCGAAAGCGGCAGAGGAGTCGATCGCCCCTGAATCTCAAATAACGGCAATTCCGGCACCGGATATCGATCGGATTCTCGAATCAGAATTAGCCGCCGCAGCAGCCGAAACCAGCAACAGCGGTATTGAAACCAGTCAAGCAGTGCCGTTTCCCACCGATGTGGAATCAATGGCCGAGTTGATGGCCGCAGAAATCGCCAGTTCTGCCAAAATAGAGGAAACTCCGATTTTAGACGAATCGCCGGCCCAAAACCAGACAGCGCCGTTGGCTGAAGAAACATCTGCGGCTGCGGTTGGTGAACCGGAACCAGCAGGCATCACGGAAGCACAAGCCCCGGCTGTATCTCTAGAAATGACTGTGGTGGAAGTGATTTCAGCACCGCCTGTAGAGATAGAAATACCGGGAGAACCCGATTTGATCGTGCAGGTGGAAACAATTTCAGTATCAACAATCTCGATCGCATCCACAGAAGAAAAAGCCTCTTCTGACGCAGAACAACCCGACGATCTAGTTGAAACGGCCAAACAGGCCGCTGAATCCAAGTCTGAGAATGTATCCGCCGAAGATCAGCCATCATCTTGAGGCAAAAAGCAAAAGGTAGAAACTCGAATTGTTTTGACTCTGGTTTCTACCTTCTTCCCTCTTTCTTATTCCCTTAACATCGATCGGTTAAATCCGTTAAATCCGTTAAATCCGTTAAATAATCCGTTGCCGAACTTCCTTCTCCCTAAATATTATGAAAGCAATTATGGTCGTGGGAACAACATCTCACGCAGGAAAATCTTTACTTGTTGCAGCATTGTGTCGAATCTTTTCTCGATCCGGCTGGCGGGTAACTCCGTTTAAAGGTCAGAATATGGCACTAAATTCCTATGTTACAGCCGCAGGCGGAGAGATTGGCTACGCTCAAGCAGTCCAAGCTTGGGCCGCGGGCATCGCACCTTGGGTAGAAATGAATCCGATTTTGCTCAAGCCGCAAGGAGATATGACTTCTCAATTGATTGTCAAGGGCCGGGCGATCGCCAATGTGCGAGCATCTCAATATTATGAGCAGTATTTTGATATCGGCTGGCAAGCTATTCGGGAATCTTTAGAATTTCTCAAGCAAGAATTTGACATGATTGTGTGCGAAGGAGCCGGCAGCCCTGCTGAGATTAATCTCAAACACCGCGATTTAACAAATATGCGGGTAGCTAAACACTTGAATGCTCGGACTTTGCTAGTCGTTGATATCGATCGCGGCGGCGCTTTTGCTCACATTATTGGTACTTTGGAATTGCTCGATCCAGACGAACGCGCTTTAATTAAAGGATTCATTATTAACAAGTTCCGAGGACAAAAATCGATCTTAGATCCGGGGCTGACTTGGCTGGAAGAAAGGACGGGAATCCCCGTGGTTGGGGTGATTCCTTGGATAGATGAAGTGTTTCCGGCAGAAGATTCTCTCGATTTGCTCGATCGGCGTTCTCCCAATTCTCAAACCGACCTGAATATTTCCGTCATCCGCTTGCCCCGAATTTCCAATTTTACCGACTTTGACCCCCTGGAGTCGGAAACTACCGTCACAGTCAAATATGTCAGCCCAAAAGACGAGCTAGGCCATCCAGATGCCGTGATTTTACCGGGTTCTAAAACTACAATTTCCGATTTGCAGGTGCTGCGCCAAACAGGTATGGCAAAAGCTATTCAAAATTACTTAGTAGCTGGGGGCACAGTCATGGGAGTTTGCGGCGGCTTTCAGATGCTGGGAGAAAGTATCACCGATAGAGAAGGTATTGAGGGAGAACAGGGAGAATTTCAAGGATTGGGATTGCTGCCGTTGAAAACTGCGATCGCACCGAACAAAATTGCCCGCCAACGCATCGTAACATCTAACTATCCTCAACCGGGTTTGCCAGTTTCCGGTTACGAAATTCATCAAGGAAGAACGCAAATGCTGGAGTCAGATTTGACTCAACCGCTATTTGACGATCCGAGTTTAGGAATGGTCAACACTTCTCAATCAGTTTGGGGCACATATCTGCACGGCGTCTTTGATAATGGAGCTTGGCGGCGAGCTTGGTTAAATCACTTGCGCCAACAGCGCGGACTCCGTGCATTGCCTACAGGTATTCCTAATTACCGGGAACACCGAGAAGCTCTGTTAGAAAGTTTGGCAGATACAGTGGAAAAGCATTTAGATATCAAGCATATTTTAGGTTAGTCATTAGTCATTAGTCATTAGTCAGTAGTCAGTAGTCATTAGTCATTAGTCAGTAGTCATTAGTCAGTAGTCAGTAGTCATTAGTCATTAGTCATCAGTCATCAGGAAGAAGGAAGAAGTAGAAATTATGCAACTCTTCCCGTTTTGTCATTAATCATTGGTTAGTTAAAGCGGAGATTAAAATTGAATGACAAAAATTGTTTTTTTACCTGATAATGTGACAGTAGAAGCTGAAGCAGGAGAGCTTTTGCTCGATGTAGCCAAACGTGCAGGGGTTTCTATTCCCACTGGTTGTCTGATGGGTTCTTGTCACGCTTGCGAAGTAGAAATTGATGGCGGAGATACCATTTGTGCTTGTATTTCCGGCATCCCTTCCGGGAAAAAGCAAGTGATAATTAATCTGTATGTTGACCCGACTTGGTAATCGATATATTGTTTAAGTCCATGTTCCTATGAACGATCGACAACTTCAGCCCTGCCCCATCTGTGCCATCCCATCCCCGTATTGGGAACGATATCCCCGTCTAGTATGTTCGACTTGCCGCAGCAAAGCCTGTGACAGTCAAGGGCGAAAGGTGGAGTTTTTTAATGTCTCAATGGATGGAGGTTTTCAGGCATTTCTAGCGGATACTCAAGAAGAATATCCCAGCCACATTTGCTATATTGAAGGTATCAAGTGCTGGGCGGATGAAGCGCGATTTGGCGGTATTGCGATCGAGGTTTGCGACTGATACGCTTTATTTCTTTTGCCATTCTTGCTGTTTTTTCCGCGCAGATTGCAGCCATTTCTGAGATTCGGGATAAACAGTTGTTCCGGGTTTGACGGATTCTAATTGATTGATAATTTCTTGCAACTGGCCGAGGGAGTTCCTGGGATTTTGACTGGGAGAATTTAAGTTATTTTGCAAGCTGGCCAACAAGTTTTTAGCTTCTTGCAAAGCTTTTGCCGAATCCTTTTCTGCTTGCAGTCTAATCTGGGTAATTCCTAAATTTTTCTGATATTGAGCGAGTTTAGTTTGAGCGTCGAGATAGCCCGGATTATCGAGAGGAACCATTTTCAATCGATTAATTCCTTCTTCCCACAAGCCTGCTATTTGCTCCCACTGTGTGGCTGGATGCGGCGGTTTTTGGGAGGCGACGGCGGCGGAAAGAGCAAATTCTTTGGCTGCTTCGATTAAGTTGTCGGCGCGCACTGAACCGGTAGCGATTCCGCCCATTGCTTGAAAGTCTCTTTCTGCTGCTTGGAGTTTTTGCTTAGCAGTTTTTCCCGCGAGGGTTTCTGCGGGAATTTGGTTGAGTTGGTCGATCGCACTTTGCCAATTTCCACTCGCTTTTTGCCTGTCGGTGGCCGTTTTTGCTTGCTGATACTGCTGTTTCGCCGCGTTGAGAGTTTGTTCGACTCGATCTAACTCAATAAAAGCATTTTTTTGCTGGAAAATTTGAGCATCCATGCGCCCGATATTTTTGCGGGCTGCTTGAAATTCATCGACTGTAAACCGCCAAGTGCAGCCGAAAAAAGAGCAATAAGTTTGTGGATAGTAACCGAGGAACCAAATCGGCAAAGCATCGAGATGTTTTTGCGCTTGTTTTACTTTCGTGTCGCCATATTCAAAATCTGCCGCAGCAGTGGCTTTGTTAACCAGTTGATCGGATTGTTCTACTAGGGCGATCGCCTGTCGGTAATTGTAATCCATACTGATAAAACTAGGCAGCAATAATATCGGCATGGTTTTCGCCACGGGCCACCGAATCATCGGGAAAGGCAGATTAATCAGCCAAATTATCCCGGCTGCGCCACCCAGCAAACCGCCAGCCAAGATGATTTTATCAAACAATCCGGGCGCGCGGTTGGCTTTGACAGCAGCTTTGAGAACTTGTTCGCTGAAGTTGGGAAATTCGCCTTTGAAGGTATCGCGGATTTCTTCTATTGAGGCGAAAGTGCCGTTTTGCGATCGTAATTTCTCCAACCGCTTCATCACCATCCCCCGGTAAACTGCACCCGCTATAGCATCATCAGCCGCGCACTTGTCAACTTCCGCCCGCAAAATGTCAAAAGCTCGATCGGTAAGACGCCCCATAAAACTCACCTATACCCTTTGAATTATTCTACAGGCTGCTCTACAAGATAATTGTTAAAATATATAAACTCCAAAATAATTCGCGATCGCCCTAAATCTACTAAAAAACCGTTTCTTTGAACCGAGGGGGCGAGAAACCGGGTTTTTCTCGAAATACTTTGTTGTCGCCCTAAATTTCCTAAAAAACCCGGTTTCTGGGAACCGAGGGGGCGAGAAACCGGGTTTTTCTCGAAATACTTTGCGATCGCCCTAAATCTACTAAAAAACCCGGTTTCTGGGAACTCAACGAAGTGGTCATAATTACAAATATCGAGTTAACTGTACTCGATAGCGTTCTTTTTTAGTAATCATAACTTCCCCAATCTCCAATCTTCCCTTGCCGCTAACAGCGATTAAATCTCCAGATTTAACGTGATAACTAGATTGGGTGATATCTTTCCAATTAACTCGCACGTCGCCTCTGTCAATAAATTCAACCATTTTGCTGCGAGACATGGCGAATCCAGCGGAGGCGACAGCATCCAATCTCATCGATGCTTCAACGGTGGTCATTTCTTTCTTTTTCGGTTCTCTAATTTTGAGTTCGCTCAACTCAATGCGCCGAGTTTTCACAGGAACCGATCGCACTTGCTGCAAACTCATCTCCAAATACTCTACCATTTCGGGCATGACAATAGCTTGCGCGCCGCGTTCACCCAACACAATTACATCGCCCGTTTTCTCGCGGACAATTCCCGTACCCAGCATTGCGCCTAAGAAGTCGCGGTGACTGGCGGTGTCGAACAAGAAATTGCCAGCTATCTCTATCGCAGCAATGCTAACACTCCCAGAGTCGATCGGGATTTCCGATCGCGCGATCGCAATTCTTTGTCTTTCACCCTGGGGATAGCCGCCCCAAGCGACCAATTCCACATCAGTTAAGCGCTTAAATACCGTCAGAGTGTCCGCCAATTCCGGCGGCGACAGAAAATCAGTCAGAGTAACTTCCCAAGTTTTAATTGCTTGTTCAGCTTGATCGAGCGCCCGCGCTACAGATTCGCGATTTTCGATGCCTTTTAACAGTTCTTCTTTTTGTAACATCAGTCAATTTAGATTCTAATTTGAGATTACGAAACCTTGCTGTAACTAAAAACTTTACTTCTTTAACAGTCGCACTACTTTAATTATAGTCTAAAATCATCAAATAAGGATATGATGATTTTTGTGGCTGGTAAAGCTGATATGATGAACATGATTATTGTACCAAATGTATGAAGTCTTCGAGTTTAAGCAAGGTGAATATTTCAACGCGGTTTCTGTCTCAGGAAGCAGCCGAACCGTTGAAACAAGCGCTACGGGATAAAACCCTTGTACCCGAGGAAGCAGCGGCATTACTAGCAGCAGACGAACAGCGCGCAATTCCTGCTATTAGCAAAAATGCAGCACTGATCCAGGAAATTCAGCATCGAGTGCAAAGCTTGCCATCTTTCCATTCTCTGCTACAGGGCGATAGCCGAAACTTGACATATATTCCCGATGAAAGCGTGCATCTGGTAGTCACATCGCCCCCGTACTGGAATTTAAAAGAATATCTCAAAAATCCAAACCAGCTTGGGGAAATAGCAGACTACGAAAAGTTTTTGCAAGAGCTCGATCGAGTATGGCAGCAAGTATGGCGCGTTTTAGTACCAGGCGGACGGCTGGTGATTGTCGTGGGCGATGTTTGTGTTGCCCGCCGGCGGTTTGGCAGACACATGGTATTTCCCCTGCACGCCAGCATTCAGGAAAACTGCCGCCATCTGGGATTTGATAACCTCGCACCGATTATCTGGTACAAAATCGCCAATGCTTCCCTAGAAGCAGCAGGAAATGGCACCAGCTTTCTCGGCAAACCCTACGAACCCGGAGGTGTCATCAAAAACGACATCGAATTTATCCTGATGCAGCGGAAACCGGGCGGCTACCGCAGTCCCAGCGTGACAGCCCGGGTATTGTCCGTGATACCGGAAACTCTGCACCGGCAGTGGTTTCAACAAATTTGGCAGGATATCAAAGGCGCTTCCACCAAGCAACACCCCGCCCCGTATCCTTTGGAACTAGCAGAAAGGCTGGTGCGGATGTTTTCCTTTGCCGGGGACACGGTACTTGACCCGTTTATGGGGACGGGTACAACCTGCATCGCCGCGGCCAACTGGGGACGCAACAGTATCGGGATAGATGTTGAGCCAAATTACCATCAGATGGCGCTGAAACGGATGCAAGAAACCTATGGCTTGCGCGTAGTCTATGAGGAATTGATGGCGGAGGTTGCCGATTGACGGGACAGTCGCCCATCCCCGATGATGTTTTTCGGGAAGCGGTGCAGGGTTTTTGGGATACCCGCATCGCCCAAGCACAAGCCCAGGTGCTAGCAGGCAAAGTTGACCAAGGCAATCGCAGCGCGGTGACAGGAGGCAAGCAGATGGACGGTTTCATCCTCACCCTGACAAATTTCCTGCTGGCTGCGGGTGTTCCCCAAAACCACATCCACGTTAAGAAAAGCCTAACTGTCATCCCAGGCTTTTTTCGGCCGACGAAGATGTATGATTTCCTGGTTGTAGACCCAGAAAAGCGGCAACTCAAGGTAGTCATCGAGTTGAAAAGCCAGGTTGGCAGCTTTGGCAACAACTTCAACAACCGCACAGAAGAAGCGATGGGGGCTGCTCTCGACATCTGGACAGCTTACCGGGAAGGGGTGTTTGGCGAAGCACCTGCGCCACCGTGGTTGGGATATCTGTTTGTTTTAGAAGACAGTCCGGCCTCGCGCGCAGCGGTGCAGGTTGCCGAACCGCATTTCGCAGTTTTGCCGGAGTTTAGAGGGGCAAGCTATGCTCAACGCTACGAACTTTTTTGTCAGAAGATGGTGCGGGAAAGGCATTTCACGGCTGCTTGTTTTTTAGTGACAAACCGCGAACAGGCTGCACAAAATCCCAACTATACGGAGCCATGTTCAGACTTGTCGGCTGCCAATTTTTTGCAGCAGCTTATCCGGCACGCGCTCTAGAGTAGGTAACAGATTTTATCGCTCCACAACAGCAGAGAAAAATGCTTGTTTACAAATTTAGAAAATATCAGTTAAATCCAACACAAAACCTGGCAATACTTCTTCACCTGACAGAGTTGCAGCTGCATCTAAAATTTCTACTTCTCTACCTTGACGGGAGATTTCTACTTTCCGATTTTTGCGATCGAGCAACCAGCCCAAACAAACTCCATTTTTCATGTACAATCTCATTTTAGCCCGCAATTTTTCTAGGGAATCGGTGGGCGAGCGCAATTCCACCACAAAATCGGGACAAATTGGCGCAAATTTTTCTTTCTCTTCGGGAGTTAAAGCCTCCCACCTGTCGCGCCGAATCCAAGCAGCATCGGGAGAAATATCTGCACCGTCTGGCAGTTTAAATCCAGTTGAAGAATCAAACGCAATTCCTAAATGCTTATTTTGACGGCTCCAACTTTGGACTTGAAAACTTAACTCCGCATTTCGTCTGCCAGTCTCGCTACTCGCAGGCGGCATAATAATTAGTTCTCCAGTAGAAGTCCGCTCAAATCTTAAATCTCGGTTCTCTTGACACAACTGAAAAAACTGTTCGTCTGTTAATTCAATTGTTAATTCGAGCGGAGAATATAAGGCGATCGTTTGAACTTCCATCGGTTTCTCCAAATATCAAGTAAGGTTAAATATTCTGGGAACATAACTTGAATCCAAGTCAATATTAGATTGTTGCCATAATACTAACTTGGAATTTTTAACCGCAGATGTAGGCTGATGTACGCAGAGGAACGCAGATGGGAATTAAGTCTCTGTATAGCCTTGCATATTTTCGGGTTCAAACTGCTTCAAAATATTCGCAGCTTTATTGGTTAAAGCGTCATTACCTTTAACTGCAATCAAAAATTTGCCTGCATTTAAACGGTTGCGGTAGGGCAAAGCATCGCCGCTACCAAAAGCCATTCCTCCCGCACCACCAACAAAAACGCTTCCCATTCCGCCCGCGATCGCACCTAGCAATCCGCCGATCGCGTGATCGCCAATTTCGCCCGCCCAAGCAAAAGTCTTCAACTGAGTCATCAAGCTGAAAGTAACGCCGGCAATGAAGCCAAACGGTATCAGCCAAACAGACATGAGTTTCGCTTGTTTCTTTGCTTGCTGGTTGGGGTCGATCAAGCCAAATTCATCAGCAGTTTTGTAGCCGCGGCCTAAAATGCTTACTTGCTTCATCGGCAAGCCTTCTTTTTCGAGGGCGCAATAGGCAGCTTCGGCTTGCATTCGATCGGGCAGTACGGCGATAAGATAATTCATTGAGAATAATTCCTGATAGTTAGGTTTCAATACCCGGAATTCATTATAACTTGAAAAGACTTGCTAGCTAAGCAATTGGGCGTTTTTAAGACGATCGCTCGCATTCGATCGCGCGCCAACCTAAAATATTTCAAGCAAAAACGCCCTAGCTTGACCGAATACAGATACAATTCAAACTGCACAAAGGCCAGTTTGAGCTGAGCTGTTAGATACGGCTCTAAGTCATAAGTCTCAACTCGCTCGCTCGCCAAAGCTCAGCCTATTTTTACTATTGCACTCAATTGCTTGCTATGCCTAAAGTTCTAGTATCCGATCCGATCGACCAAGCCGGAATTGACATCCTGTCCCAAGTCGCGCAAGTTGACGTAAACACAGGACTTTCAGCCGAAGAGCTGGTGAGAATTATCCCAGATTACGACGCTTTAATGATCCGTTCTGGCACCCAAGTTACCAAAGAAATCATTGAAGCGGGCAATTTACTCAAAATCATCGGTAGAGCAGGCGTCGGCGTCGATAATGTCGATGTACCCGCCGCTACCCGCAAAGGAATTGTAGTCGTCAACTCCCCCGAAGGCAACACGATCGCCGCCGCCGAACACGCGATCGCCATGATGCTCTCTATGTCGCGACACATTCCAGAAGCCAACGCCTCCGTCAAGAGTGGTAAATGGGAACGCAATCGCTTCCTCGGCGTAGAAGTTTACAAAAAAACCCTCGGTATCGTCGGCTTAGGCAAAATCGGCTCCCACCTCGCCGCCGCAGCCAAAGCAATGGGCATGAAACTACTAGCCTACGATCCGTTTATTTCTACCGAAAGAGCCGAACAGTTGGGCTGTCGCTTAGTAGAACTCGAACTGCTGATGCGCGAATCCGATTACATCACGCTGCACATCCCCAAAACCCCAGAAACCCTGCACCTAATTAACGCTGAGGTGCTGTCGAAGATGAAGCCCACGGCCCGCATCATTAACTGCGCCAGAGGTGGCATCATAGATGAAGCAGCCCTAGCAGAAGCCATAAAAGAAGGGAAGATTGCCGGCGCTGCGATCGACGTTTATGAAAACGAACCGCTGCAAGCCGATTCCCCTCTACTGACTGTCGGCCAAAACATCGTACTAACGCCTCACTTGGGTGCATCCACCGCCGAAGCTCAGGTGAATGTGGCGATCGACGTTGCCGAACAAATTCGTGATGTACTGTTAGGATTGCCCGCGCGATCGGCTGTTAACATCCCAGGAATTTACCCAGACTCGATCGAAAAACTCAAACCCTACCTCCAACTCGCCGAAACCCTCGGCAACCTCGTCAGCCAACTAGCCGGAGGCCGAGTCGATTACCTCAACGTCCAACTCCAAGGCGAATTGGCAACCAACCAAAGCCAGCCCGTAGTCGTCGCCTCTCTCAAAGGCCTACTTTCCCAAGCCTTGCGAGAGCGCGTTAACTACGTCAACGCCAGCATCGAAGCCAAAGAACGCGGAATTCGCGTCGTTGAAACCCGAGATGCTTCTATTCGCGACTACACAGGCTCCCTGCGCCTCAATGCCAAGGGAACCCTCGGCGAACACACCGTCACGGGTGCTGTGCTTGGCGACAGCGAAATTCGGATTACCAGCGTTGACGATTTCCCAGTCAACGTTTCCCCGACTCACCATATGCTGTTTACCCTGCACCGCGATATGCCGGGGATTATTGGCAAAATTGGTTCCCAATTGGGCAGTTTTAATGTCAATATTGCCAGTATGCAAGTGGGCCGTAAAATCGTGCGAGGCGATGCGGTGATGGTTTTGAGCCTCGATGACCCTCTACCAGAGGGGATATTGGCTGAAATCATCAAAGTTCCCGGGATTCGGGATGCTTACACAGTGAATCTTTAAAGGATTTTAGATTTTAGGTTCAGCCAATCTAAAATCTAAAATCGTTACACGGTGAATCTTTAAAGGATTTTAAATTTTTAGGTTCGACCAATCTAAAATCTAAAATCTAAAATCTTTACACGGTAACTATTTGAAGGATTTTGGAGTTGAGATTTTGGATGCAAGGACTGATAATTGGTAATGGGTAATTAGTCATTGGTAATTGGCAAGAAATCTGAATTTTTTCTATTAGTCAATCCTCATTCTTAACTCCCCAGTTGCCAGTTTCCAGTTCCCCTCCCCCAATCTAAAATCTAAAATCTAAAATCTAAAAAAATGGCACATAGCTGGTGGGAAATTAGAATTCTTTGCGATCCGGGGCTCGAAGATATCATCTTTTGGCGTCTGGAACAATTTAACTGTCGGGGAACTGCTACTCAGCTCAAAAGCAATTCCTGCCTGATGTCGGCTTATTTGCCCGAAGAACAGGCAGGATTGCTGGATTTGGCTGCCCTGTCGTTGTGGCTGCGCCAAGATGCTCTGTGTGCGGGTTTGCCCCTACCTGCGATGCAGTGGGATTTGATTGAAGAGGAGGACTGGGGCACTACTTGGAAGCAGCATTGGCAGCCTCAAGAAGTGGGCGATCGCTTTTTAATTAATCCGGCTTGGTTGCCGCCACCGACTGATACCGATGATCGCATAATTTTGCGTTTAGATCCCGGTGTCGCTTTCGGTACAGGTGCTCACGCTACAACTCAACTGTGTCTGGAGTCGCTGGAAATGCGTCTCGGTTTTGACGACAAAAAATATGTACTTGCCGATATTGGCTGCGGATCGGGTATTTTGTCGATCGGCGCAGTGTTGTTGGGTGCCACAAAAGTTTATGCTTTGGATACAGATCCTTTGGCAGTGCGATCGACCATCAGCAACAGACAACTCAACCGCATTAAGCCGCAGCAGTTGGTTTCAGAGCTCGGAAGTATCGATCGGCTCAAAGAAATGGTAAAGGAGCCGATCGACGGTTTCATGTGTAACATTTTAGCAGAAGTAATCATCGATTTAATCCCGCAATTCACCGCCATTAGCAAACCCACGACTTGGGCCATACTCAGCGGCATTTTGCTCGATCAAGCTAAGCCAATTGCGGACACTCTCGAACAACACGGCTGGATTGTGGCCACTCTGTGGAAGCGCCAAGATTGGTGCTGTTTCAATATTCGGCGAAGTTAGCGTTCTGATATTTTCGATACATATATTAGTAGTAGGGTTCGTCAGATTCGATGATTTTCGATGCGCGTCGAATCGCTGTTGCTAACAAGAAGTTAAGTGAAAACTAGGAATTAACTTCCTAATCTTCGCTAAATATTACATAGCGGATAATCGAACCTTCGCGTTCAATTTTTACAGCGTGTTGCGAAAGTATTTCTTCTGACCACATTGGCTCTGAAGCAGCTTGACCTTCAGGTTCATCGCCAATCCAAGGTGGAGAGGATGTAGATAAGTCACGACCATTTAATTGTCGCTCTAACCACTCGATCGCGAATGTCTCTAAATATTTACATTCGCGATCGCAACGACCAGATCCAAGAAACTGACCTTGTTGATCAAAAACTTCTATAAACGAGCCACTATTATCCCAACCATCATCAACATACCCTTGTATCAGAATAGCAAATGAGATTTGAGATTCGACGGGAATTTTTACAAGATATATCTCACTGAGGCTGTGCTGAGAGTACCAAAAATGTCGATCGTAAGTGTCAGCTACAGTTTTAGGTATGTCTTGTGGAGGTCTTTCAATCTCCACCGACTCCAAACCATCACCAAACTCACCAAACAACTGAAGACATCCGATGCGACAGTCTGGGAAGAAATCCGATAAAGAGTCATATTGATGGTAAAACCTACCGATTTCTTCCTCGTAGAATTTTCTAACTAAAAATTTTCGATTGCTATAATTCATATTATAGATTTAGGATAAAAGTTATGGACACTGAAGAATTACTGAGACGATATGCTAATGGAGAGAGAGATTTTACTGGGATCTATCTGACCAATGTTGATTTAACTGCCATTAACTTAAGTCACGCTAATTTTACAGAGTCTAACTTGAGAAATATCAACTTGCTTAATGCCAATCTGAGTTATGCCAATTTCTCGAATTCAAGCTGGGAAGGAAGCAATCTGCGGGGGGTGAATTTGAGAGGAGCCAACTTAGAAGGTGTTGTGATGAGAGATATTATTTTAGAGAACGCTGATTTAACTGATATTAACTTGAGCAATGCTGAACTAAATGAAGTTTACCTCATGGGTGCTAATCTAACTGGTGCCAACGTGAGTAATACTTCTTTGTATATTGTGAGTCTGGCATCTGCTAACTTGGAGCAAGCTATATTCCGCAATACTACTCTTGATGAAGTTAGTTTTGATCCTCCAACTCAACGATATATAGAAGTTCGTAAATTGCTCAAACAGTACGCTGCTGGGGAGAGAAATTTTGCGGGGATTGGGGTTCAGAACACTGGGCTGAGCGGGGTTGACCTAAGTGGGATCAATTTGAGCAAAGCCAACCTTATAGCTCTCAATTTGAGCAATGCCAATTTGAGTAATGCTCACTTGCAGGGAGCTAGAATGCTTGGTACTAACCTAAGTGGCGCGAATCTGAGCGGGGCTAATCTAAGCAATGCCGACCTCAGCGGTGCGAATCTGAGAAAAGCTAATTTGAACGATGCCGACTTAAGAGATGCTATTTTGAGTGGTGCTGATTTGACCGAGGCTGACTGCGAGAGAACCAAAACTGAAAATGTTATTTTGGTGGCAACCAACCTGATAGGTGTCAAAGGTTTTGGCAGTATGATGGGAGCTTTTTTCTGCAAAACCATTGAACCAGGAGGGGAATTCGTAGAGGGGCCTGATTGGATTGAGTAATAAGCCATGAATGCAATGTTATACCAAGTAACTGGTAGGGTGCGTCAGCTATAATTCAATTCACCAGCAATCAGATATTGGCTGACGCACCCCCGCGTGTGAGAAAATCGGCTGTGGTTACAAGTGAGGTTGCAGTCGTGAGATCAACTGCGCCGGTTGCAATACTCCCTCAATGCGATCGACCTCAACACCATTTTTAAACAGCACCAAAGTCGGCAAAGCATAAATCTGATGCTGCGAAGCCAACTGCTCGTACTTATCCGTATCAATTTTAACCACCATGAGCTGCTCCTTAGTTTGAGCGCTCACCTGCTCTAAAATTGGTACCATCACCTGACAAGGCCCGCACCAAGTAGCATAAAAATCTACCAACACAGGCAACTCAGAGCCCGATAGTAACTCCTCAAAACTGCTGAACTGTTTTTGAACTGCCATAAGACAAAATAATTTTTTTGGTTCTGGATCGATTTTAGTGCAAAATTCTGAGCGTAGATTGCGAGGACACAATTATGGAATTATTGCCAGAGACATATCAGCGACTGCGGGGTCAAGTTGCAGTTGTCACCGGTGCATCGCGGGGAATCGGCCGCGCGATCGCCTTAAGCTTAGCAGCAGAAGGCGCTAAAGTCGCCGTGAACTATGCCAGTTCTAGCGCTGCGGCTGATGAGGCGGTAGCAGAAATAATCGCAGCAGGTGGAGAAGCGATCGCCCTTGCAGCAGATGTCTCCAAAACTGACAATGTAGATGCACTCATCAGTAAAGTCATGGAAACATGGGGACGGATTGACATTTTGGTGAACAATGCCGGCATCACCCGCGATACTTTGATGCTGCGGATGAAGCTAGAAGATTGGCAAGCTGTGATTGATTTGAATCTCACCGGCGTATTTTTGTGTACAAAAGCTGCCAGCAAAATCATGCTAAAGCAACGCAGCGGCCGAATTATTAATATTGCTTCGGTTGCCGGCCAAATGGGAAATCCCGGACAAGCTAATTACAGTGCGGCAAAAGCTGGAGTAATTGGGTTTACGAAAACTGTGGCGAAAGAGTTAGCCAGTCGTGCGATTACTGTGAATGCGGTTGCACCTGGATTTATCACCACAGATATGACAAAAGATGTCAAATCTGACGAGATTTTGAAGTACATTCCGCTGGGAAGATACGGCGAAGTTGAGGAAGTTGCGGGGATGGTGAAGTTTTTGGCGGCGGATGCGGCGGCGGCTTATGTTACCGGGCAGGTTTTTAACGTTGATGGGGGCATGGTGATGGCTTAGGATTGAGGTTTTTTAACCGCAGATGCACGCGGATGAACGCGGATGTCTGCGGTTGTCAATTTATCTCAAATCCTTTTAGGGTGCGCTGTCCGCACCTTCCCCGATTCGCCCACCTTACTTTGACAAAACTCCTCAAAGAGTTCAAAAAAACTATTGAGAGCATCCCTCTCATCCTGAGAAAAAAATAGAATTATATTCGCCCATGATTGAGATGAATCAATATTTAATTTTTTCTGTATCCATTCTTGAAAGCCATCTAGAGCGTTTTCTTCTTTTAGAGGTACGCCAAGTTGGTACTGTGCCACATTATATCCAGACAAAAAAGCCTGAAGACAACTAATTGATGCCTTACCCAAATAGAGTGAAGGTGTATTCTTGATTTTTTTGAGAAGCTGGGAGAGATTATCCATACAAACTATCCCGTTGAATACCTCAGTATAAAAAATTATATGCTCAGATAAATCTAAAGTCAATTGACTAAAGTTTGCTACAATTATTAATTATATAGAAAATATTTGTTGTTGGCATAAGTCCCGGCCGGACACGGCAATGCCGTTTCCCTACAGATGAGATTCTCTAAGGAATGAGAATTAAATAACTTACACAAGTTTGTGGGATGGGCGTCCCGCCCGCCCTTTTTGGACGGGCGGGACGCCCATCCCACAATAACAATAAAAATTGTAAGTTATTTAATTCGCGATCCTAAGTAGCAATTTTTTTCATAACTGGTATAAGTTTCATAATCCAAATATTTTCCTCATCCAACTTCGCACCGCAGCAATTAAACGTTTTAATTTCTTGACAAAACGCTGCCAATAATATTTTTCCTCTACCTCGGAAATGTCCTCGATTTCTATCGGCAGTGGCGGCATTCCGACAACTTCGTAAAGCGGATATTCGCCGCTCTTTCCCGGGATTTGAACTGATACGCGCTGATTCACGATCGCCAAATCCTTAATTTCCTGATAAGTTTCCTCAGAAATCAGCAAACTTGTTCCCACTTGCTTGTTCGCAGCTTCAATCCTGCTGGCGAAATTCACCGCATCCCCGATCGCCGTAACCGACTGATTTTGCTCGGCGCCCAAATTCCCCACAACCACCAAACCGCAGTGAATCCCAATCCCAATCCGCAACCTGTGACTGTATAAAGTCTCAAAATAGGGATTGAGTTTCTCCAATTCCTCCAACATCTCCACGCCAGCCCTCACGGCTTGTTCCGCCGCCCTGTCAGGATTTTCCAACCCAAACAGCGCCATAAAACCATCGCCCATATAATTATTGATCATCCCGCCGTTGCGGTTGATCGCATAACCCATTTTTTGGAAATAGCGATTTAAAATATAAATTACATCGTAGGGCAACAGCGATTCTGCAAAAGCCGTAAACCCTCGAATATCGGCAAACAAAATTGCAATTTTCTTCTCTTGACCGACAGGTGCAGAAATCAAGTTTCCGGCGATTTCGTCGTTAAATGATTCCAAGTCTTCAGAATCGATCGCCAGCCGACGCAAAATCACCTTCCCGCCCGCCACCTGCGTCTGACACGCCAACCTAATTTCCGGCTCTAGGTGCAGTTTTTTCGCGAGATCTTCTTCCGGCGAGGTGCGGGGCGAGCAAAATTCCAAACCTTCGACAATCAAGACGCGACAAGTCGAACACCGGGCGCTACCGCCGCAGATGTGGGTGTGGGGAATTCCCGCACGCAGGGAAGCTTCCAGAATTATATCGTTGTCGTCTATCTCGATCGTGCGATCGTCCGGCAGATAGTGAATCTGTGGCATATGTGGCGTATCTAGCTAATTAGGAACGAATCTCGCGGACATCTGTTATTGCAGCGAACTTGTATGCAAACCCGGTTTCTCGGCATCTTTTCTGCATTACCTGATTGATTCAGTATAAATGGCGATCGGCACTTGCTCCCCGTACCCTCAGCCCAACCGCCCAACTCACTCAGCACTCAAATCGCGATCGCACCCTGAAAACACCCCAATTCAAGCCCCACTAAATGCTGTGGAATCAAGCTCAAATCTCAATTTTCAAATCTTAAATAAACTGACATAATTCTTAATAAATTTATAATGGCTGAAAACCCTATAAATCCGTTATCGAATCGCCTTCAACCGCCAGATATTTTGATAATTTTGCAGGATTTTGCTGTGAAAACCTTGATTAGTAATAGTTTGAGCTTTTTGGCTCTCTAACAACCAGCCAATTTTCGTGAGATAGAATAGCAGCATCTTTAAAACCAGTATAACCATGAGTTCATCAACAGCCCTACAAAACCTCGAACACCACATCCCGCTGGTGGGAAATATCCATCTCAAAAGTCCGATCGCCTACCGAGCAACCCGCCTCGCAGTCAGTGCAGTTAACGCGGTGCAAATGGCAGTAGCAGAGTCTTATATCAACGGCTTGGAAGTACCAGATTCTGTATTGCGATCGCTTTTTGATACCTGTATGCCCGTCTTTTTTAAGTATTTTCCCTCCCTGCTGGCACCCTATGAATGGGTACTCACAGAAACAGAGCATACAGCCGAAGGCCCGCGGGATTTAATGAAAATTCAGTACGACTTACCTCAAGCCATGCTGAATCCCATGTTAGGCGAAAGCAAACTCATTTATCCTAAATACAGCATGGGATTGTGGGAAAAAGGAGCCGCCAACCTCGAAGCATCCCAGATGCAGATGATTGATGATGTGATTGAGAAGCTAGAGATTCAGGATGGCGATCGCATTTTAGACTTTGGCTGCGGTTGGGGTTGCGTTCCCAATTACATTCTTGCCAAATTCCCCAATGTTACCTTTACGGGGATTAACTTGAGCCAGCATCAATGCGAATATATGCGTCAGAAGATGCAAGACCCCGAAAGCTACCTCAGTTCCGGTCGATTTACCCTATTTGAAGGCGATTTGAACGACGCCCAATTCGAGACCAAATTTGACAAGATTCTCTCCATCGGAGTTTTTTGTCATGTAGGCAATTTAACCAAAGCTTTCCAAAAGCTCGCCTCTTTCCTCAAAGATAACGGCCGCCTTTTCATTCACATCATCACAGTTCGCACCCCTAACAACATATCCAGCGTTTTCACGCACAAATACATTTTTCCCCACGGCCGTTACTGGAAATACGATGCCGTTCCCAGCCACAACAAAGACCTCAAAACCATCAAACAATGGTATCTCAACGGATACAATTACTCTACAACCTTTGCTAACTGGCTGAAAAACTTTGATGACTCTCAGGCGACAGTCAAAGATTTAAACTACGGCATCGACTATGCCAAATTTCGCCGCATCTGGCGGTTTTACTTGATTTGGTTTGTTGCTAATTTCGCCAGTTGCGATGGTGAATACAATGGTAATGGCCAATATTTAATGGTTCATGCCTAATCCCTGACATTCCAGGACACCCTGAGATGCCGATCGTCCATAATTAGCGCATTTTTGTAGTCATAGCGAATAGTTTTTTTTCTAAATCTGAATAAAAACTATTTGCTCTGAGTGCGACCTTAATTATGGTTAGATAACGAGATGCGAGTTCAGATAGTGTCCGCTCAATTACCCTTAATAAAGGTGTTTGCAGTCGGGAATGCAAGCCATCATAAAAATCTTAGGACTTGCATTCCGAACGATCAAACCAATTTTAGTGTAGTCGTGCGATCGAAGTTCCGAAGGTAGAGTTGCACGAAGGGAAATCATTGCTCTCAAATCTTCTTTAGCGATCGATAGTATCAGCATTTATAGCAGTGGACAGTGGACAGTTGACAGTTGACAGCTCGCCCTGAGCGACTTGTGCTGAGCTTTAAATCGTGGCGAACGAATGCGCTCAGCTTCCGCGTAGCCGAAGCAAGCCGAAGGGTTGCATAACGGGAATCAAATCATTGATGCAGTACGGGTATCGGCTCTATTCATGAAGTTATTTATGTCCTCACCGATGTGCGGTTGCTATAATACCAAATCCCCGTTAAAAACCGCCGCTCTGACTCGGCGGTTTTTAACGCGACGCAACTTATAATAATATGATGTCCGCTGAATTGCCAACGCTCAAGTAAAATCTTGGGACATGATATAACTGGGTTAAAAAAGTAAGATCCACACTGCGAACCTTACTTTTTGAACATCGCTTGCATCAGCCTTTGTATTCTTCGAGAATACTGCAATTAACGGACATTTCTCCTAAGGAATCAGTGAAGGTGACTTCATCTTGATAATGCCGCGGCGTTTGCATCAGCAACCGCCAAGCTTCCCCAGCATCGATTAAATTCATCCGCTCGGGATAGTGAATTTGTAACAACTCTTGTACCATCGGGTAATAGTTTGAGTTGATGCTGGGAAAAATATGATGCTCTGTGTGGTAAGAAAAATTTAAGTGCAGCAAGTCAAATATCTTAGGAACCCGCAGCGAAGCACTATTGATCAGTGGATCATTAATGCTGGTCATCCGACAACCCATATGGTTAGTGTAGATGTAAAACATTGCTCCTGCATGACCAAGTGCGATCGGCAAAATGTAGGCAAGAGTAACTTTAATCGGGTTAAAGTCTAGGTAAAATAAGACGCTGAGATGAATTCCTAAGATTCCCAGACATTCTAGGGCGATAGTCGATCGATCTTTCGGACTAACTGTAAACGCAGCCGGCACGTAATCAACAGATTTATCGTTGAATAACAACACCGAGGACACGTTGCGGAAATTATGCACCGCCCACGATCCAGCCATTCCCACAATCAACCACAGCGGATTGACTTCTACCGACGGTACAAATAGATTTTGAATCCATTTTCCCCAAGTATCCGGTTGCTGGTACAGGTAATTGCGATCGGGGTCTGCTAAGGAATTGGTGGTATTGTGGTGTACGAGGTTGTGCAGCGATTTCCACTGAGTAGGCGGCATCAACAGCATACTTAGGCCTAAAAAGGCGATGGGATAACTCAGGCGAGACTTTTTCTGAACGCTACCGTGCATCAGGTCGTGGGAGCTAAATAGCAAAACTATGATACTATTGCCCATAATCACGGCTAATGGTAAGTACAGCCATAAAAGATAGACAGGCCAGCGATCGAGATAGTCGGCAATTCCCCATCCCAGCAAGAGAATTCCCAGATTGATTAACAATATTGCTAACTTGCTAGAATCTGGTTCAAAGGCTTCTGGTGGCAGCAGCGGACGCAATTTTTTAATGTATGTCGATTGGTTAATTAGCGTTTCGCGATCGACTGTCTCGTCTGAAGAAATGAGCATTTTTTCTGAATTCATTGTTTGCTAATTACACCCTAATTTCAGTCGGATTGTTTTTCCTTTTTTAATTATATCGATTTTGGGATAATTTAGGGTTGGCAAATCATTATTTTGTGAAATTTAAAACTGTTACCCAGACATTTGACACATATCATAAAAACGTAATTATTGGAAAATTATAATTCTCAGCCATCTGTATAGCAAATCAAATCGAGCCGCAAAAATACATCCTATTGCTCTAGATTTTGAATCTCATCTCATCTCCGATCGATCGCCTACAATAAAAGTTTTTCGTAGTACGGCTATTAGTCTTTGTTTACTAAAAGCCGACTGATAGGACTGAAGTCCTCACTACAAACTTTGTAAAAAAAAGATGCTCTCTCTTAAATTCCATTCAATAGCTAAGCCGGAGAACATAACTCCCTAAAATTGTCCGTTACCTTGAACAATTTCTTTAATTGTCGTCAGCGTATCTAGCCCGATCAATCCCCGGCGATAGCCTTTTTGGTTGGACATTCCCAAAAATATCGCATCTCCCCGATTTTGATAGCGCCAAAACCGAGGCGAGGCATTGATAAAAGTAGAGGCGCTGTTGACATCGAGAGCAAATTGGCGGCTTTCTAGGTAAGATTCAGTGGCGATGGCGTCAGCGTGGCCGCTGCTGTAGCGGTTGATCCAGCCGATCGCAATTTCGAGACTATCGACAACTTTAAACGCGATGGTTTTGTTTAAATAAGGTTGAGTCCACTCGTAGGGTTCCGCCAGCTTCAACTCGGGGAAATCTGCGACGAGATCCGCGTCGGCGCTAATCTGAAAGCCTTTTTCTTTTAGACTATTCCACAGCCTGACTAAGGAAGAAGGCTTTTGATTGCGATCGATCAGCACTTTCTCGATCGCATTTACCGGATCTGGCACACTTTGATGGCTGTCCAAAATCATCCACCTTGCCATCTCCAAACTACCTGTCGGCGACCAATAAAGGTAGCAATTGCCCATTGCCGATCGCAATACGGGCGCTGTGCACAGCCTTACCACCTGCTGCACCAAACTCGGTCTACCGTAGGGAATAATTAAATTGAGATATTGGTCTTGAGTCACCAAATCCCGGATCGAAGCGCCCCGATCCGGTGGCAATACCTGCAAACATCCTGACGGCAAACCGACATCATCGATCGCCGACATCAAAGCTTCTCCAATTACAGCATTAGTTTGCCAGCTTTCGCTGCCGCCTTTGAGAATCAAGCTGTTAGCGCTTTTGAGACACAAACCCGCGGCGATCGCCCCCAACTCGGGAAACGCCTCGTAAATTAGGGCGATCGCCCCCAGCGGCAACGATTGACAGTACACTTGACAGCGATCGACTTGATAAGAAGCATTGATCACTCTGCCGATCGGATCTGGCATTTCCCCCAACCGTTCCAGAATTTGGACAGTTGTCTTGATCCGTTCCGGTGTCAGCTTCAGCCACTCTACAATCAACTCAGGAATCGCCATATCCCGACTCGCTTCTAGATCCAGAGTATTTGCTTCTAAAATGTCATTTTGCCGACGTTTGAGTGCGATCGCCATTGCCTGCAAACCAGCAGCGCGATCCGTACTTTTTGTCGCCGCCAACTCCATAGAAGCTTGATAAGCGCGGCGGGCGACATTTGCCCCCTCTGATGAATGGCTAAAATCCTCTATTATCATCTTACTAACGCCTGTAAGCTAGCCATACCATCAGCGCCGGCAGCATTGCTAACAGCACAGCGACCATTGCCCACAGAATAATATTCGGGCCCGGTGAGTGCAGCGCCAGGGGCAACCAAATCAATAGTGGCACCAAAATCATCCCCAGGGCCAGCGGCAAGTAGTGCGCCTTCAAACCCGGATTTGCTCTGTTCCACTGCTGACCCGTCCATCGCCAAGCCTGCTTATAAGGATAGTTCGTTGATAGTTGCTCGATGACGTGTCCGCTTTCGTCCAACACAAATATTTGCTGACAACGGTTGCAGCCAAAGGCTTCTGTCAGTATTATCGGCACGAGACGACCCCTCCGCCGGCAAGGGCAGGGGTACTCATCATTTAAGTCAATCTTTGGAGCTTTTTGGGATGGCACGGGCGATCGGATAAAAAAAGCGTTTTTGCCAGAATAATCGTTAACACATCTACTTAATCAGACTTTTCAATTCTGCCCAATCAAGACTTTTAACTGCCTGTTTCGAGCGATCGCCCGATCGGCAATTTCTACTTGCAAGTCCTGGACTCAATTTTACCATTAACTTAGGTATTTTCAACCATTATCAAAACAAAACCGAAAAGTTTTTTGATATCCTTTCCGGTTTTGTTTATTTTCTTGATTTTTCAAAGCGGGTGACGCGATTCGAACGCGCGACATTCACCTTGGCAAGGTGACGCTCTACCACTGAGCCACACCCGCATTTCCTGCGGTCTTAACCATACTGTCTTACTTTTCGGAATTTGTCAAGTCTTTTTTGTAAGTTTTTTTCAGAAACCCAGTAAAAGCGCCCGAATGCCCGTCCCCGGCTGAAATTGCGGCCGCCGCCAGATTGTTAAAAAAATCAGTAATTGCATTGCTTTTGACCGTCATCCGCCGAAAGCAAAGCTACAATCAAGCTGCAATTGTGGGAGAACACTGCTATGTCAGACTTAAATCGCGGAATCATGAAGTTCAAAGGAGCTGACAGCCCGATCGCGATCGCTATTTCGGCGATCGTCATTGCTGGCGGCATCGGCTTCCTGATCTGGTGGGCGCTGCAATCAGCCTATACCTTCAGCTAAAAGACGACTAAAACCTAAAAATTAGAAAGTATTGCTCAGAAGGGAGAATTTCCGAAAATTCTGCCTTCTGTGTTTTTTGGGGCTCAGACAGCACTTGCCAAACGGTTTTACTGTGCTTATCCTGATCTTGACGACTGTTTCACCCTCGTAACACAGCTAATATGCGATCCATTCTCTTAACCGTAGCTCTTCTGTGTTTAGCAACCCCTGCTTTTGCCACAACCTGCGAGGAAAGCTTCCAAAAAAAGGGGGACTTTTTCAATGGTGCCGCCTTTTCTGCGCGTGTCCAGGTTGAGGGATTATCAGTAGAGAGAGCATTTTCTCAATTAAGACTGATTTTAGTTCGCGAGGGCATCAAGACTGTCAGCACCGATGTGAGCATGGGTGTAATGAAAGCCGAAAATCCCGCAACAGCATTTCAGCGTGCTTTGCCGATCGATATATTTGCCTCACAGGACGGCAATCTATTAAATGTTGATATGATCTTTACCATTCCGAGTGGCGTGGGTGCAAGCAGAGACACCGTGAAGAAATACTTGTGTGATGCCCTAAATCAATTGTTGCCCAAAAGTAAGTAAACCCGCCCCGACACAAATATTATGGTCGATCGACTGAACATGATCTGAAATATCATCGCGGTTGAGCGATAAATCTGCGATCGCGCAAAAACGTCGAGCGCACTCATAACCGGGCCCGAATGCTTCCAGCTATCCCCAGAGATCTCCCCGATCGACTATTTTTGTAGTACACTTGTAATTGAATTGCGCCCAGCGCGCAGTTATCAGACTCAAGTGTTTACAAGGGTTGTATCGCAAAAAGAATTATGGCAAGCTTTCGGGACATTCTCAAATACTACAGCCGCTACGGTCAAATGTCGGTTTTCAGCATCGGTGCATCCAGCCTGTTTGAACTCGCCGATTTGGCTGTGCCCTACGCGATCGGACAAATATTAAACGTATTATCCAATCAACCTACAGATACAGTAACGCAAACATCGATCGCAGCGATCGCCTCACTTACCCAGCAATCACCCAGCAAAATATTATCGCTATCCGTCTTGCTGGGCTTGATTTTTCTGGTAACAGTCGCCAAAGCACCCGTACAGCCTTGGGTGGGAAACTGGTTCCACTGGGCACTACCACTGACAGCACGGCGGGATCAGATGAGAGGAGCGATCGGCAAAATCCTCACCTTACCTCTAGAATTCTACGACGAAAACAACGCCGGACGAATTTCCAGCCGCATCGCCAAAGGCATCGCCAACCACACTTGGACGTACCCAGAAATTGCCGGTCAATTCATCCCCGAAGTCGTCCGCTTAACCGGCGTCTTTACAGTTATCTGGTTAATTGAATGGCGCATCGGCCTATTAATTTTGGTTTCCTTCCTCTTCATCCTCGGTTTTACCTTAAAAACTCTGATGGTAGTTACTCAGAGAGAAGAAATACTCGATGAATACATCGAAGATACCGAAAGCCGCAACTCGGAAATCATCACCAACATCAAAACAGTCAAAGCTTTTGCCACGGAAAAAGAGGAACTCAAAAGGCAAACCACCAGACTCGATCGCGAATTGAAAGTTGTAATTAACCGCATTCACAAAGGATACGTCACCCTGGGGACATACCAGCAGACAATCGTGCAGTTTTGCTTGTTTTCAGTTCTAGGTTTTAGCCTAGCAGAAACCGTTGCAGGCAGGATTTCTCTGGGATATTTTGTCACAGTTTACACTTTGGCAAGCATGGCCTATTCCCAACTGCGTCCGATTAGCGTTATCGCCGAATTATTTGCCCGCCGCTATTCTTCAATGATCCGCTTCCACGAGTTTATGCAGTTACCAGACGGTGTAGATGCGGTGAATTTAGCAACAGAAAATGCTGCATCCGCGTCGCCCTATAGATTTAGCGGCAAAATTGAGTTTTGCGGGCTGAGTTTCGGGTACGATCGCGAAAAACCTGTTTTGCAGGATGTCAATTTATTGATTCATCCCCGTCAAACTGTAGCATTAGTCGGGCGATCGGGTTCCGGGAAATCAACATTAGTTAAACTGTTGTTTCGGTATTTCGAGCCCAACTCCGGCCGCATTCTGATCGACGGCGAGGACATTTCCAGTTTAGACGTGACTGGCTACCGCAAACGTTTAGCCATTGTTCATCAAGAAGTTGACGTTTTTAACGGTACTTTGCTGGATAATTTGAAATACGGCAACCTGAAAGCAACTTTTGAGCAAGTTGAAGAAGCTTGCCGCATCGCCCGAGTAGACGAGTTTGTCAACTTGTTGCCCCAAGGTTACTATACCGTGGTCGGGGAGCGGGGAATGCGCTTGTCTGGCGGTCAGCGGCAGCGGTTGGGGATTGCCAGGGCGCTGTTGGTAGAGCCGGATGTGTTAATCTTTGACGAGGCTACTTCTAGTTTGGATTATGAGTCGGAGCGATCGATCCAGCTAGCAATGCAGAACATTTTGGGTACGCGCACCACCATAATTATCGCCCACCGACTGAGTACAATTCGCGAAGCCGATGCGATCGTTGTACTAGACGGCGGTAAAATCGTCGAAGTTGGCAGCCACGACGAACTTTTGAACCAAAAAGGCATTTACCGCCGCCTGCACTCCCTGCAAGAAACCGGCGAATTATTGAATTAGGGATTTGGGCTTAGCCTATAATTCGGGTGCTCTTCGGTGTACCAAGCAAGCCGGCATTTCATCTACAAAGTGCCTTGATCTGCGTTTATCTGTGTTGATCTGCCTTAATCTGCGGTTGACCTCATAAATTTCAGATAATTTGCAAAATTTGGCAAAAATTAGCGTTGCAATCAAGAACACAGCAACATAACTAATAATTTTTCAAGTCAAGCCTGCAATGCTTTTAGCCTGGCCCGAAGTTGGGCGATTTCCTGCGCCATATCTACAACCATTACTGCTCCTATGAGATTTAGCCCTAAATCCTGGCGCAACCGTTGGATTTGACCAATGCGCGCAATTTCCCGCCCGTGCAGCATTGAGCCGATCGGCTCAATCAACCCCACTTCCACAAATTGCTCGATTACGGTTGTTGAAGTTTCTGTCACCAAAGCTGCATATTCAAACGTATACAGCCGATCGCCTTTTTCGGAAACAACGATAGTGGACAAGCTAAATTCGGTCATAGTCTCACCTCTTCTATTGCAGAACGTGGGTTAAAACTGCTACTCGCCTTAATCTTTTCATAGCAATCCTGCTCGATTTCACTCAACTCCTTCGGAGACACGATCTGAAGTTTCACAATTAGATCCGTGCGTTGGCGAAGCCTCTCCTGCGGAGAATCGCCTTTCGGCAAGATCCAACCCTTGCCGCGCAGCCGCAGCGATTGTCCGCAACTCACCCCTTTCGGCACAGTCATCATCACACCACCGTCCGGCGTTGGCACTTGCATTTGAGTACCTAAAACAGCTTCATCTGGGCGAATAGGAACCTCGCAAGTTAAATTATCACCCGAAAACTTAAAAAAGGGATGGGGAAATAGTTCGATTGTCAGATACAAATCGCCTCGCTGTTGAGAAAAAGGGCTGACGCGACCTTTTCCTTTCAGTCGAATCCGACTGCCTAATTTAGCACCTGCGGGAATGCGAACGTTAAGGGTTTCATTGTCCAACTGCAAGCGTTTCTGCACGCCGTGAAAGGCTTCTGAAAGCGAAAGCGCGATCGCCGCTTCAGTATCCGGTGCAGGCGCTTGAGTGCGAAATCCACCAAAATCATCAGCCTGAGTCGAAGAGCGCGAATGAGTTTTTCCCGATCGGGTTGGGCCACCATGACGACCCAGCAAATCCTTGAGAAAATCATCAAAATTGCTGTATTCATCGAAATTGGTGGACGGATCGAAATCAAATCCCCCGGCATTCGTGCTAGTTCCTCTAGGAGGAGCAACCCCTGCCCCTGCTTGCTTCCAGTGCTGCCCAAATTGGTCATACTTGCTGCGCGTTTCAGGATTTGATAAAACCTCGTTGGCTTCATTCAAATCTTTGAACTTATCCTCAGCTTCTGGATTGCCGGGATTCACATCAGGATGATGTTTGCGGGCAAGTTTGCGATATGCTCGCTTGATTTCTTCAGGAGTTGCAGTTTTGCTAACTCCCAGAATGGTGTAGTAATCTTTGAAGTCGGTTGCAGTTGGCATGATTTAAATTACTGAAAATCTAATTATTCTGCACTGGGAACATCGTTTGTCAGTGATAAATCTCCTTCTTCACTGAGTTGTTCAAAGTCTTCAGTTGTGGTAAACCGCTTTGCCTCTGTTGGATCTGTGGCTTGATTGCCAGCAAAATTTGTCGCTGCTGAGCGATCGATCGCAGCAGGATCGATTTCGGCTCCGGCCTCGGCTTCGGCGCTTAACAGTGCATTACCTCCAGCAAAATGATTTTTTTCGGCGATCGTTTGTAGAGCTTCCGCGGCGGCTTGATTGGGAACTTCTGCTTGAGACACCATTGATTCGTCATTCATGATTGAGACCTCTTAAATTACGGTTTAGTTTGCTCGTTTAAATCGAGAAAATTAGCAGGATTTGTAATTAATTGGTTTCCTTTATTATAGGTGATTAAAAACGATCGGTAACAATGCTACTGGAATCAAAATTTGCGCGATGGCAATTGTCGTATCCATAGATTGGACGCTCCTCATGTAGGTTAATTGCGATCGGTCAAAACATCCCGAATCGTTATAGCAACATTTCTACGATTAGACTGACCAAGTTTTTTCCCTCAACTCAATAATCTAATCACCAGAAGCAGAAGTGCAACTGCAAGCAAGCCACCATAGAATATGAACACAAGAAATTGTCAGTTCGCACAAACCGTTAGTTGGGAAGCGGCTCACTTTTTCGCTCCTGCGGCATTTTATACGGTGCGCCGAAGACAATAGCCGCCAAACTGCTGGCGATTTCTCCCGAAGGCGCATTCTGGTTATTGCTCAAAACGATCGCTGTTACATGGTCAGAGGGAAAGCGAATGATAGAATTGAAAAAGCCATTGATGCTGCCATCATGCCCTATCATTTGACGGTCAAACCGCTTTGTGATACCCCATCCATAACCATATCCGTCTTTGAATGGCGTGAATATCTCAGCAAGTATTTGGCGCGAAACAAGTTTTTCAGTGTAGAGAGCCTGATCCCAGAGAAGTAAATCTTCTGTTGTTGAGTAAAGCGCACCTGCCGCGAACGGGATAGACATATCAATATAAGAAGCGTTGATAATCGAGTTATCTTGTAATTCGTAGCCCCCTGCACGATTTTTGATCAGGCGGTTGTGGCTATCGTATCCGGTATGTGTCATGCCAAGCGGCGCGAAGATGTTCTCTTGCAAGAAGTCGGGGTAAGATTTACCCGAAACCTGTTCGATAATCATGCCAAGCAGGTAATACCCGGAATTAGTGTACTTAAATTTTTCACCGGGCGTAAACTCTAAAGGCATATTCTTGAAACGCTCGACAAGATTCGCGTGGGTGCTAGGTAGCTGCATCGTTTGTAAAAAGTTTGGAAGACTTGTATAGTTCGGAATGCCGGAAGTATGAGTCAAAAGGCTTCTGATTGTAATCGACTGCCAAGCAGCAGGACAGTCCGACAGATAGTTACATATCAGGTCATTAGTGTGCAACTTTCCACGCTCTTGCAATATCATTATTGCCATCGCGGTAAACTGCTTCGTAAGTGATCCCAAACGGAATACGGTTTGTGGCTTGTTCGGCACATCAAGTTCTAAATTTGCCATTCCATAACCCTTACTAATCAAAGGTTTACCGTCTCGCGCCACGAGAATTGAACCACTGAAGCGATTCACTTTCACAGCAGCATTCATGTACTCTTCAGCTTTGACAACAATCTGTTGTTTAAGTTGCGGTGCAGCCAAAATTTGCGCCGAAGCAAGCTGGATGAATAGCAAACACAAGACGACTAGCGCGACGAAACGATTCATACGACTGAAATTTATAGGCATAAAAATTTATCCTCTAAACTAATGTTAGGCGCGTCGTTTGTGAATGTCGCACATCATTTATCTTTCATTTATTTTCCCGATCCCTTCAGCCTGCCTGTTGACGATTTTCGGGCTGCCATAGTAATTGATTTTCCCTACACCAGATGCCTGTGCATCCAGTTGCCCCGTCACATATATGTCAACATTACCTACTCCAGTCGAATTTACCTTCGCGTTGACAGTATGTAAATTCTTCGCGTCTAAACTTCCGACACCCGATAATGTAATATCTGCTTCCTTTGTTTCACCAGATGCAGTGAAATCCCCGACACCATTCACCACTATTTCCAATCGGTCGTTCTTTACATTTGATAGATTAGCTTTACCTACTCCATCGAAAACAAACTTTTTAAGATCGGGAGTCGATACAATGATTTGTAGTTTTTGCTGAGGATTGTATCCTTTAGTGGGTCGGATGTACAAAGTACCATTTTTAACTTCAGTAGTAATTAATGGGATGATGTTATCATCGCCACTAATTTCGAGACTCTCCTGCCCTTGAGAACGCACTTGGATCGAACCAACATAGTTCGCGTCTAGAGAATCGAAGGAAGCAACCGATCTTTTCTCGGTCTTAACATTACCACTTCCTTTGACGTTGGAGGTGTTACTAATGAGATTGCATCCCGCCAAGCTAATAACTAATCCGATGCTGAGCACTGTCAATATTTTCATGGTCTTTCTTTCACTCAAAACATAGGTTATCAGGAACAAGAGAACCCCAGTGAAATAGTTCAGAAGTCCCTAGGCAGAATTATTTGCACGCTGGGTTTTGTCCTCATGTTTACTTTGCTCATTAGACAAGATTGCAAAAATACCTAGGACGGGCTCTCCGGCCCATCCCACAAAAATTATTTTTTGTTGTGGGATAGGTGTTCTGCCTGCCCAAAAACTTGATTAAAAGAATTTTTGCAATCTTGTCTATTTAGGGTACAAAATCAGCATCAATCACATCTTCCTCGCTGTTTCCCGACGGTGGACTTGCGGGATGAGGATTGCTCGCATCCGCACCAGCTTTGGCGTAAACGGCGCTACCAATTTGCATCAGGGCTTGTTTGAGATCCGTTGTGAGCGATCGCATTTGATCGTAGTTTTCTTGACCAATTGCCGATCGCAAATCTCCAATCAATGATACCGCCCGCTCCTTATCCGCATCAGAAACTTGACCGTCCAAATCTTCCAGTTGTTTTTCTGATTGATAAACTAGCGAGTCTGCATTGTTTTTGGTATCAATCTGCTCGCGCCGTCTTCGATCTTCCTCATAAGACGCGCGATCGCTCATTCGCCCTCGCATATACGGATCGAGAGACAAGTAAATGGTGCGATCGAGAATTTCTCCCTCTCCCGGTTCTGGAATTGCTGTTTCGACAACGGCAAAATCGCTCTCTTTGGGTTCTCCCGTCGGATAACTTTTGAGCAAAATTTGTTGGTTCATTGACTCAGACATGGATGCCTCCTTTATTGATAGATTGCCTTCTCGATCGTGCAGTGGAAGAAGTCGCCCTCGGACTCAAAGCGTTCACTGCCGAAGAACCATCCCCCCCGGAGTTGCGTCGGGATCGTATAGCCCTCAAAGGTGCCGATCTTCTCTACGATTCCACCAAAGTCGTTATATTGAAACGCGCCAGCGTCGGGATTGCCCCAGCGATCGACTTTGATCTGCTCCAAGACTCCCTGATTGGAAACCGTCAGGGTAATCTTGGCCGGTTCTCCGAGTGCTGTGAAGGTTGCCTGAACTTGGGAAACGTTTAACTCTGTCCAGATGATGTCAGGGTTACAGAGGACAGATGGCAACCACATGGACTCTGAGTGAACTCGTCCCACACACGATCGAGTGATATCCTCTCCGCTTTTCTGTATGGTATTCCACTTCGCTTCACCGACACCATCCACGATGCGATCGTCTCCCAAAATTGGTAAGCCATTCATCAAAGTAGTCACCTGCCAAATCATGCCTCGATCCCAGCAAATCACTTCTTCCGCTTTAAATGAATGCCAATGTTTTCCGAGTTTGATTTCACCGTGCATCCACAGTCGAACGGCGGATGCGAGGGGTGTACCGGGGGCGATCGCATTCTCCAAATAGCGACGGGCTAGATTAGGAAGATTGATTAATAATTCAGGATTGAACGGGCGATCGCTCTTAGGTGCTGATTCCCACAAATCGTCTAGAGAAATTTCTTGGATTTTAGTCATGTTTTAAAAGGTTTAAAGGGCAAGATACAGCACTTTGCGCTGAAGGTTTGGTTAAAAATATGATGTATGTTACTGGTTAAAAGCTTTTGGTTAAAAGAACTACCACAGAGGAAACGATCACAACTACGGCATTTTTTTATTGATGCGCTTCTCTGCGCGTTAGGATATCATCTAGAATAGCGATCGCATCATATATATATATGTATCTGTAGGCGGATATTCTGATTGCCCATCAACTCAACAATCTAATCACAAGAATCAGAAGCGCAACTATCAGCAAGCCACCATAGATCGTGAAAATGCGATCGGCGAACTACTTTGGCAAGCAGAAAATGTCGATGACTTGACCGTTAAAGTTTGCTATAGGCGATCGATTGAAACATTAATTTTGAACCATTCTTATATTCTTCAATAATATAATCATAGGCTTTCTTCTCAGACCGTTTTTGGAAAGATATCTGACATACACCAATATAGGCAGCATAGAGTTCAGGATATTTTGCAATTGTCTTAATACCAAGGTAAGACCCACCTGAGTGAGCCATTAAGTAGATTTTGTATTGAGCGAATCGATTCCTTAGATAATTCGTAATTTCCTTCGTGTCAGAAATCAAATCATCAATGGTGATTTCTCTATCCTTGTATCTTGCGGCATAGGAAAGCCCAGCCCCACGTTGTTCAAACCATACAATAGTGAATATGTCATGTAGTCCTGTTGGATATTTATCTGTGAAAAAATAGTCTGGCATTCCTCCATGTAGATAGAGCAAAACAGGGTTATTCAGGGTTTTCCCCTTGATAAAGAAACCAAGTCTTCCGCCGTTGATGTCAACAAAACCTTTTTCGGAAATGCTGTTCGGCAATACTTTACCATCTTCACCTAAATAAGGTTTTGGCTTTCCTGCGCTATTAATTTGCAAGACAACAAATCCTGCAAGTAATAGAAACAAAACGACTAAAGGCATTATCACCATGATTGCCTCAATCCTTAACTAAAAATTGCTATTTTTTATAGATAGTCCTCGTACAACCAATCTTTCTAACGGTTGTGTTCAGCGGACAAAAATAGCCTCCGCAACTTAATGAAGTAGCCTGCTACGTTCCGCTGCAACACGGTTGTTAGGCATTCTCTTTGCCCAAACCAAGACCTCTTAGTATCTCCCACACTGGCAGAAAATCCCTCAGCGTATCGTAAGAATACTTGGGTAGATCATCACTATAATAGAAATCGTCTTCTTTCTTGTTATACATGTAATCGACATAGCTCATGTAAATCTTTCTCAGTAACCCGCTTAGATATATATCTAGATTGTGAGTGAACACGGAGTCAATCATGCTTGTTTTCAGTCCATACCAATCTGGGATGGATATCTCGCTTTGGAAACTTGATTGGTCAGTGTTTCTAAAGCACCGTTCAAACTCCTCCCTCACAGTACGTATCACAAAGTCGTGAAAGTTTGACTCCAGACTTTCGATCCAAAACTCTCTCTTATCTTCATCCAATTGATCGTAAATTTCTTGAATTTCAGCTAGCCTACCCAGAGCAGATTCACCAGAAACTTTTTGGTTATTAATGCCACTGCGAAATGATGCAAATGGATTGATGACTACTACATATATAGTATTCGGGTATGGTAATAATTTCGCAATTTCTCCCCAATTCTGAGAAGCATAAACGAGTGAATGATACCCACCAGCCTCCAATTGGTATGAAATCGTATTTGAAATCGTATTTAATGCTACTTTTGAATAATCGGGGATGTTACGATCGCCAGTTTCTTGGTCAATATCTATCCAGCCATCAATTATTGGAAACGAAATAGCTACCGTAAGCATTGATCTGTCGTCTAGCAGGTTATTCTGAAACCATTGATAATAGGATTTGTCTGGATAATAGACAGATAAAGTTATTTTTCCCTCATCTTGTTTGGGTATTAATGCAACTGCAAACTTGTCATTAGCGAGTATCTCTTGAGCAAAAGCATCTCTGACAGTTCTAGTTTCCATTGGAGCGATCAAAACCGAATTTATTACACCTTCTGTTATACCTGGAAAAATAGAACAAAAATGATTTGCGTAGGCGAGAAGTTCAGTATAAGCCTGTCGTTCAGTCTGTTTAGATTTCTTTAACTCAATAATTGTTAGTCCATTGGTTTCCGAATTACCAAAAAGATCAACTCGTGTCGTCGAATCGCCAGTTTTTTCAAGCCGTAACTCTTGGGCGATAATCACTAGCGACTCAAGCCCATCTAAAATTTTGTTTATTTTTTGTTCGGCTATTTGTTGTAATAAAAAACTTAACGGGGGGAATTCGTCACCTTGCCAACTTACAGGTTCGCGCCGCCCAACAATCAATTCTGAAATCGATTCTTTGTGATGATTAAAAAGGTAATCTCTAAACTCATTTTCCGTGAATTGCATTTAAATTCTCAATATTTATTTGTCGCGACCTCATTACTGGAAACACTTGGATCGCTTTGTATGCCTAACTATGTATTATCCCACAACTGCGGTTCAATTCTTATTTTAACAATACTTCGGACAGTTTTATATCTAGTCGAGTGTCCCAAACCATTGCTGGCTATATGCTGGACTATTTTTTCAATGTTTAAGTCCAGCGCTAAGTTTCAGAAAATTCGTTAAAAATGGCAGGGCTTCCTCCGTAAGGCTTACAGGGCAGTTAAAAAACTGTCCGAAGTATTGATTTTAACTGAATGTGAGTGGGAAGTCCCGCACCCTACCTGTACTCAGGTGGGTGACGGGATGAAAACGAACCAGAAACAAGTTGAGCGATAGCGAATCAGTGATACAATTTCACTTTGCTATGATTCAGGCGATCGGCATTTTTTGCAATGATAAATAGCTGATTCATTGCGAATTCAGCATCTCCCACTTAAGTGAGAGCATTCTCTGCCTCTGGATAGCTAGAGAAGATTTTCACAGATTAGACTTAAATTACATTCGCTCTCAATTCTTGAAATTGCATCTTCGTTAATCTGCGTTCATCTCCCTGATATCTGCGGTCGATCTATCAATCAAAAAAATAGGCAATTCAAGTCTATTGTACGTGTTGATAAAAAACTCGTTTCACAGTTTCTGCACTGAGGATGTAAAGTCCGACAATTGCCGCTAGCACCAACAGGAATTCGAGCGGCAAGGATTGGAATCCCAGTAAACTTGCAAGCGGAGTATAGGGAAGAAATAGTGCGATCATGACGATCGCGATCGTTGACATCAGCAGATACTTTCCCGGCTTGCTCGTGAGAATCGACTGCCGCGTCCGAATCACCAGCACAATTATGGATGCAGAAATCACCGATTCCATAAACCAACCAGTTCGGAATTGCGCGGGGTTGGCGTGCAGCAGAAATATCAATGCTCCAAACGTCAGATAATCAAAGACTGAACTGAGTAAACCAAACACCAACATAAATTTGCGGATAAACTTGATATCCATGCGGCGGGGTTTGTTTACCAATTCCTTGTCTACGCGATCGGTGGCGATCGTCATTTCAGGAAAATCAGTCAATAGGTTTGTGAGTAAAATCTGACTGGGCAGTAGCGGCAAAAACGGTAAAAACAGAGAAATGCCTGCCATGCTGAACATATTGCCGAAATTAGCGCTGGTTGCCATAAACACGTATTTCAGCGTATTAGCAAACGTGATTCGTCCTTCCTTCACACCCTCAACCAAGACATTTAGGTTTTTTTCCATCAGCACAATGTCGGCTGCTTCCTTCGCCACATCAACCGCACTCTCAACGGAAATTCCCACATCGGCAGCATGAAGCGCAGAAGCATCGTTAATACCGTCTCCCAGATAGCCAACTACATTCCCCGCTTTTTTGAGCGCGATGATGATCCGCTCTTTTTGATTCGGCTCAACTTCAGCAAAGACATTTGTTTCTCCAACACGATGCAGTAGCGCTTCATCACTGAGTTTTTGCAGTTCTGCACCAGTCAAAACCTTTGGCTCGGGTAGTCCTACCTGTTGAATGATACTGATGGCAACAGCCCGACTATCGCCCGTAATCATCTTCGGAGTGATGCCCAGGGCTACCAAATCTTTGAGGGTGTCAGCAATGCCTGGTTTCGGCGGATCAAACAGCGCCAGATAGCCTAGAAATGTCATGTTCGTTTCATCGTCTTTACTGAAGGAATCGCGGTCAAAATTGCGGTAAGCAACTCCCAATACTCGAAATCCTTTGCTGCCCAATTCTTCAGCGCGTTGCTCGATTTGCTGCCGCCCTGCTGCCATGTCGATCGCAATTCCGTCACCAGTCTCTACCGTTGAGCAGACATCCAGAATATTCTTGAGGGCTCCTTTGGTGACAATCAGATGCGTATTCTCTTGTTTAAACAGGATGCTTAAGCGTTTACGGTTGAAATCGTAGGGCACTTCATCGAGCTTTTGATAGCCTGAAATGTCGAATGTTTTGTGCTGGCGAATCGCTTTGTCGATCGCATTTACATAGCCAGATTCAGACGCAGCATTCAAATAAGCGTAGAGCAAAACCCGATCGCTCTCCTTGCCATCCACATCAACCGCCGAGTGAATTTTTACCTCCCCTTCCGTCAGCGTACCCGTCTTATCCGTACAAAACACGTTCATACTGCCAAAATTCTCGATCGCAGCCAACCGCTTCACAATCACCTGCTTTGCCGCCATTTGCTTAGCGCCGCGAGACAAATTGAGGCTGACAATAGCAGGCAGAAGTTGAGGAGTTAGCCCAACCGCCAGCGCTAGGGAAAATAAGAATGATTCCAAAACTGGGCGTTTTAGGTAAACATTGGCGGCAAAAATCAGGACAACCAAAATTAGCGTCACCTCCATCAGAAAGTAGCCAAACTTGCTAAGTCCCGCTTCAAATTCAGTTTCCGGCGGCCTAAGTTTCAATCGTTCCGATACCTTACCAAACTCAGTCTCCTTTCCGGTATGCACCACCACTGCTTTGCCAGTACCGCTGATAACATTAGTGCCCATATAAAGGATGTTAGTGCGCTTGCCCAGATCGGTTTCAGCAGGCAAAACGCCGCTGAGTTTATCAGCCGGATAGGTTTCTCCAGTCAGCGCCGCTTCATTCACCGACAAATCTTTCGACTCCAGAATCAGGCAGTCACCGGGAATGCTATCGCCAGCATTAAGTATCACAATGTCACCCGGAACCACCTGTTCATTGGGGATTTCTTGAGATTTACCATCCCGCAAAACCGTGGCTTTTACTTGCACCAATGCCAGGAGTTTCTCAACAGCATTTGTCGCTCCCCGTTCTTGCCAAAATCCTAGTAAGCCGCTAATTAGGACGATCGCCAAAATGATGATCGCATCTGCCGCATCCTTAAGAAATATTGACAGCACGGCGGCAAAAATCAGAATCAAAATAATCGGACTTTTGAACTGGTTGAGCAACAGCGTCAGTGAGTTCGATTTATGTTTTTGTTTCAGGCTGTTCGCACCGTATTCGCTCAGGTGTTGTTTAGCATCCTGGCTGCTTAAGCCTGCGGTTGTAGACTTCACCTGAGCCAGCACCCGATCGGCAGGTAAGCTCCAAAACGTAGAAAGTTGTGAATTCATTGTTTATTCTCTAACTTCTGATTTCCGGCCAGCAACCGTGCCAATCCATAGGCAGCCGCAGCGGCCACACTTCCCACCATGAACGTCTCGCTTGGTACTATCAGCCGATCTGATACCAAATCAGGGTTTCCGACTCCCTTTATTCGACCGTCGGCGCAGGCCGACTTTGTTTGTGTAGACGCGGTTTCAACCGCCGAGTTCGATCTAATACCCGTAGTATCAGTTGAATTAAGCAATCAACTCGATGCTGCTCGACTGCTTGGCCCATCAGTCGTGCGTCCGGTCATTTCGCCCCCAGAGATGCGGTAGATGGCTATTACCTCTGCACGTCCCCAAGAGTCGATCCAAGTTCGATTGATCGCAGGCGAAAGTGTGGGATTTTGCCCTTTGACTAATTCCATCGCTCCATCGATTTCTTGCTGCTCGGTTAGGCGATCGGCTCTGCCACTCACAATCACGCTCCGCCAATGCAGCGGATCGTGAATTTGCTCTACCTGTAAGCAGACTTCTGGATTCATGTTTATGTCATGAGTCTTCATACCTTCGGTTGTAAACAGGTAGATATCGGAATCCTTGAAATAATAGTGCATTGGCATCACGTAGGGTTTTCCTTCGTGTATATAACCAAGATGACCGTATCCTACTTGTTGTAGAAACTCTTGAATTTCTTTTTGTCCCATTTCATCAATATCTAACATCACTATTCTCCTTTTCAATATTCAGTCAATTGACTTGATTGCAAATGTGTTGGCTGCGATAGCAAAAACTCCGAAAAATCTAGCTTTGCTCCGAGTCCAGATCCCCCTAAATTCCCCTTAAAAATGGGGACTTCGATCGGAATCCTGTCCCCCCCTTTTTAAGGGGGTTAGGGGGGATCAGGGCCTAGTCGTCAAACAGCGGTCTGTGGAGGACTAAATTCCTCGTCTAGCGGGTTCTTAGTCCTCACTACTAACGAATTTTATTGTGAGCATTGAAAATGCTTTTCACACTCCGAAAGAGATGCTCCCAGCGTGCAGCGGAGCCAATACTAAACTCTAAGCCCTTTGTTGCTCAAACATATGATTCAATCGATCGGCATTTTCTCTCATAATGTGCAAAATGCCCCCCCGAATCACCGTTTCTCGGTACATTCGCTCCGCTAAAGGAGAACGGTGTGGAGCACCGAGTTTTCTCACCGGTACTGTTTCTCCGGCGATCGTGTAATGGTTGGGAACTTGGCTGAGAACGTGAGCAATCAGCTTTTGCCGAAATTCAGGCATCGAAAAAGCTGACTGATAGGGATGTTCTGGGTAGTCATCTAAGACTTCGCCAATTTCTCGCACTACTGCTGGCAATGTTAAATTGATTAGCTCGAATGACATTTTTACCTCTAATTTATGATTGCTGAGTCCGAAAACTATTGCTTGTCGGCGTTGATTAAGCGGGCATATCTGCATGACAACAGCCACAGCGCCAGTAAATCCTTCCCGATCGCATATGTCGGACTAAAACAGTAGAACAGCACAGACAAGTATGACGGCTGTTCATGCCGCACTCGATCGCTGGTGTGTCTAAAATCTGCTGGGTGCGATCGGCTTTTGAGTGCCTTGACAATGGGATTGCATTACTCAATAAAGTCTTCATCTTATATCCTGAGTCGATCGACTTAACGTGCCGTTTTTTCCCACAAAGCTTTTACAGGTAGCTAAGGAATGGCAATTTAATAACTTAAGCGACTTGCTTGTTACTTTCGCTCTGCCTGGTAACGCAGATCCGGAGGCTCTGCCTCCTTTTACTTCCCAGATTATAGGAGAGAGGACTGTAGTCGTGGTTTAAGTTATTAAATTTTTGTTCCTAAAAGTGAGTTATCTTCTAAGAATTATAGGCAATTGACGTTTCAAGTCTAGTATTGACAGATGTTTGATTTGTATTAATTGAGTGAATACTTAATAATTCTTTACATAAATCTGTATCAATTCAGAATTTATTGCCATTCCCTAGCTTCCAGTTCCTGCTGAGGCAGCAATAAAGTCGCTTCGATTTCCTGTCGGATGGCGGCTGTCACTTCACAATTGCTGTGCAGACAATCGAGCAGAAGTTGATTGGCATTGTAGTAGGATTCCAGCACTTGCTGTTGAGCTGGACTAAACTCCCATGTATGGTTAATATTGCGGTAATGGGCGATCGTCTCCCTCAATTGTTCCACCCAGGCAGAATAGTTTTTCTGCCACCAGTCATCCAGCCATTCTCGGTTTTGACTCGCAGATGGCAATTCGTCTCTCAATTGTTGCAAAGACTTATAAAATCCAGCATCCAGAACCGTCACCAGAATATTGTTGAGTGCCTCACTACAAGCCTTGGCACAGGCAAAATCCTGACTGTGATTAACCGCACATTCCAGCAGCAAATTATCTAACGCCGTATCTAAAAACATCCCTTGATCGAGGGTACACGCTAACGCAAAGTGAGCCGCTGTATGAGGGCTTTGGGCAAGCGCCAAGTAAAATGCTCGTGAAGTGGCAACTTTGGGCTCTGTAGGAATCATCTGCGATTTTTGACTTGCCCACAGCAAAAATTCTTGCAAATAAGGGTCTTGAGCAACTAATACATCAATCTGCTGCTTCATCAACTGCACCAGCGAATCTGCACTACGCAACATCGCAGTCGTTAGCAAGAAGACTTCGCGCCAGTGCGGGTCAGTTATGTGACTGACCAACCCGGACAGCGCTTGCTCTAATCCTCCCAGATTGTGACTGGCAACAATTTTTCGAGCCGTGAAATATTCTTGAAATGCTAGATAGGAAAACGAAAAAATTCCTCGCGCCCGTTCTGTAAGCAACCCATGTTGAGCCTCGATAGATTTAAGTACGGCTTCGCTTTCGAGTTGGAGTTCCTCTGGTTCCAACAATGTCGCACCTGGCAAATTCCGCAAATAATCCCCAATGTATTGTTCGATGATCCGTTGCTCAAAAAAATACTGTCCGTCTTCAAAGGTGACTGCCGCCAACTGACTCAGCAGCCTCAGTTTTTGAGGTAATAAAAACCCTCGGTACACGTCATCGCGTTCGACTCCTTTAGCTTCATCCCATTTACCCAGCAGCAAATCCAGTCCTTGCTTGTAAAACTCCGTCCGTTTAGTCGGAAATTTGTCTTGACCGTGAAACACCCAGCAAGCAAGATGCAGAAACATGGGTGTGACTACCAGTTGGCGAAACTGCCAGTTTTCCGGCAAGTCCAATTTGCGCATAAACTCCATAGACTGTGCTTCCCCCGATTCAGGGTTGCTTTTGGCAAATTCCACAAACCACTTTTGCGCGAAGGTGGTAATTTGAGCCTCGGTAAAGGGGGCAATTTCCACATCGGTAAAGCCTTGCAGTTGCAGTTTTTGCGCGGCGGTGCGGCAGGTGGCGACGAACTGGTTTTTATGATATTTTTCTGAGAATTTGCGAATTTCTTTCAGAACTGCTGTAATGTCTTGGTTGAGCACTTCATCCATGCCATCTAGCAATAGCAAAACTCTACCGGCTTTGAGTAAAGTTTCAATTACAGACGGATTGGGAATACCTGATGTGAGAAATGCCTGATGAATGTAATTTAGGAAGCTAAATTTGTTATCATCTCTGGATTCTTCGGCAAAATCTCTCAGGGCGATGAAAACTGGCACTTGATGGGCGGCAAATTTGCCCCGGTTGCACAGAATGGCTAGATGTTTCAAAAAGGTGGTTTTGCCGACTCCTGGTTTACCTAGTACCCTGAGTTTGGAGTAGGTTTCGACGGCTTGCATTCCTGGTATTTGTTTTTGGTCAACTGCGCCTAAGCCGACGCGCTCAAATTCACCGGGCTTCAAGTTTTGCAAGTCGGCAATTTCAAACCACTGTTGGCTGGCTATCTCTTCTAAAATGTTGACATCGACGTAGATGTCATCAATGCTGACTGGACGGCTGATGTCGAGTAATTGCAAGATGCCGCACTGGTTTTGAATTGTGTCGTGATATTGCGATCGCACAACTTGCACTAAACTGTCAATATTCCCAGAGGCTGTCTCGGCTGTATCTACGGGTTCTGGAAATTCCGCAGGCGGATTGTCGGCAATTTCTCGCCAATCTAAATCAAGTATGGTACAAATGCCTAAAAAAGTCTGGCGATCGACCGATTTGCCTGTGAAAAATCGCCCAATTGGCTGACGAGTCTTTAAGTTGACTTCTCCGGCTAGATTGTCCTGAGTCCAGCCCTTGATGGCAAACGCTGCTTTCGCCTGTTGAATTCCAGAAGAGGATGCTTGGAGCGATCGTTTTACCATAAAATAACAACCTCATATTAAGACTCAAAATTAAAACTTGTATAAATATCTGATATTTTACGGACTCTTCACCGAGTTGTATGCTTTTTACCTCGGTGAAACGATCCAAAATCCCACGCCGATAAATTGGTTTCTCAAACACCAAGAGCGAAATAGGATTGTGTCAACGCCAGGGAGATCAGCCTTTCCCTGTTTAACTTCCAGTAACAGCATTACCTTGATGTTTGACTTTTCTGTGCCCTTGTCTTCCCGAATTTCCGGCTGTTGTCGCTGGAGTTTGGCACGCAAGCTCGCCTCTGATTCTCATAAAAATGCTACCAGCCCCTAGTTCGGCTAACCCTCCAACCAGGGCGATCCTTTTCGCTAACGCTAACGCACATCGACCTGCTGCTACTGAAAAGCTTACTGTCAGCCCATCTGACATCCCAACAATCATGTATGAAATTATTTTTCCATAGATTTTGAAGTCGAATAAAATAGTAACTTTAGTAGAAAAACGGCAAAAATATTTACTTGTCCATAATAATATAGAGGTGCTTGCTATTTCGACTCTACCAAAGGTTAGAGATGTATAAAATTAGTTTTTACCGTTATATCTTGTTGCCAATTCTTGACAACTAAAACCTACCTCAATCTTCCTCGTCATTCAGATTCGTTAACTCATAAATAGCTGCATAAAATTATACAATCGTGAGGTTGAAAGAGATTTGATTTGCTCAACTAATCGGTCATTTTGAGTTGAAAAAACGTTTAAATTAATCTCATTCTGCTGAAATTAAAGTCAGGAGTTTCGGGCGTGTCCTCAAATCAACCAGATATAGCGAGGGACTAGAGCGTCGAGACTAAAAACTAGGGAAAGAAGGGAATAGAATAAGCGGGTTTTTTCATTCAGTTGACAGTTGACAATTGACAGTTGACAGTTGACTTCGGAGTGCGACCTCTACCTAAAAGGAAGAGGATTGGAGTAATGAATAGTTTTCTTTTAATTTCTCGCCTTTAAGGCTTGGGGCTTTAAACCAATTCTTTCTGGTAACTCAGAATCTCCTAACCACCGGGCGCGCTTGCTATAACTACAGCCCGTTTGTGATGGCGCGTGGCAATGGCGCGATACTGCTTGAGTTTGGCGAAACAGTGTTCGATTTTCCTGTGTACCCCTAACTGGCTTATGTGTTCCACTCTTAATGATTAAAATTTTAAATGTATGTTGCAAAATAAAGATGAAGGTGCTAAGTTATTTAACTGTGGGTACAAATGGGTCGGTGCCCGAGCGGTTAATGGGGGCGGACTGTAAATCCGCTGGCTACGCCTACGCTGGTTCAAATCCAGCCCGGCCCACCACACTTTAAATAAAAGTTAAAAGTTAAAAATTAAAAGTCAAAAATTTTAATTTAACATTTTTAATTTTTATGCCCGTGTAACTCAGGGGTAGAGTACCTCCTTGGTAAGGAGGAAGTCATGGGTTCAAATCCCATCACGGGCTTAGTTTTCTAACCCTTATGGTTACGCCATTTAGGAATCTCACTCAATCTCCGGTTAACGGTTGCCACTCATTTTTCGCTGATCTCGTCTGTGAGTCTCACGAAAAAAAATCGGCATAACCGCCCTTAAGCTTAAAATTTATGTCTCGTTCCCGTAGGTTGTTCCTAGGGTTTTTTAGTGTGGCGGCCCGATCGACACATCGCCGGAAAGAAAACAGTCGCAACTAGGATCGAGGCGCACCGAGAGGAAGATTTGCCGGCGTTTTCTGGGCGGGGGCGATCGACCTTGAGGAGTGCAGAAATCACCAGAAATCAACGTTTAAAAGTCATTACGTACAAAAAAAGTATTCATTTCGGGCAATTGACAACTATATAGCATAGTGAAAGCGCCTATTTGAAAGCTTGAGCCCGGCCCGTGACTTGTAAATCCCAGGCTAAGCCAAGTTACGATGAGAATTATTAGTTTTTGTCCCTCTTGGCAAATCAGGCAATTTTTGCCCGTGATGCCCCTAGCTATGTTAGGAGAGGAAGCGGTACGCCCCGCCCCGCTTCCGAACCGTCGCCAAGACAAAAATGCTTGATGCCGATCGTGTTTGCGGGGATGAGGTATTCAGCGGGAGTTGTTAAATATGAGTTTATCTTTTAAGCAGTTGACGCTTTATGTGACTTTGCTGTCGATCGGGGGAGGCATCGGATGGTTGGGGAATCGCTATCTGCAAGGCTCAAACAATCTGGAAACCGGATTGGTTTTGCCCGTGGTGCGCCAGCAAATCCCACCCTATGCGTCTCCTCCTGTTCAGTCCAATCGCCCAGTCGATCGCAGCAATCCCAATTTTATTGCAGAAGCAGCCGAAAAAGTCGGCCCCGCTGTCGTGCGGATTGACGCATCGACTAAGGTGACGAATCAAGTGCCCGAAGCTTTCAAAAATCCTTTGTTTCGCAGGTTTTTTGGGGACAATTTGCCGCAGCCGGAAGAACGCATCAAGCGCGGTACCGGTTCGGGGTTTATTCTCACTGCTGATGGCCGCATCGTGACTAATGCTCACGTCGTCTCTGGGACGGATACTGTTAAGGTAACGCTCAAAGATGGGCGCGAGTTTGAGGGTAAGGTGCAGGGAGTCGATCCGCTGACGGATGTTGCTGTTGTGAAAATTAATGGCAAGGAACTGCCGCAAGTGGCTTTGGGGCGATCGGACAATATTGTACCGGGACAGTGGGCGATCGCGATCGGCAATCCTTTAGGTCTCGACAATACCGTGACTGTAGGCATTATCAGCGCCACGGGTAGAACCAGTTCCCAAGTCGGCATCCCCGACAAACGAGTCCGCTTCATCCAAACCGACGCCGCCATCAACCCCGGCAATTCAGGCGGCCCGCTACTCAACGACCAAGGCGAAGTAATTGGCATCAATACTGCCATTCGCGCCGACGCTCAAGGCTTGGGATTTGCAATTCCGATTGAAACCGCAAAACGAGTTGCCGATCAGTTATTCGCCAAAGGGAAAGCCGAACATCCCTATCTCGGCATTCAAATGCTCAGCTTGACTCCCGCCACCAAGGCAGAAGTTAACAAACAGCTCGATAATAAAATTACGATCGATCAAGGCGTAGCCGTGACGCGAGTCATGGAAAATTCCCCCGCTCAAAAAGCCGACCTGCGGGCCGGAGATGTCATTCAAAAAGTTGACGGAATTGCGGTCAACACTCCTGGAGACGTGCAAGAACGGGTGGAAAACACATCTGTCGGCAAAGAACTCGAAGTGGAAATTAACCGTTTGGGTCAAGTTCAGAAACTGAAAGTACGTCCGGGTGCTTTTCCCCTATCCGGTAGCCCCGCGGGTGGTTAGTTGCCACGGTGGAGGTTGAAAGATGCACCAGATGCTCGATCGATAATCGGACAAAACTAATTACACAAAAGATTTTGACGCTGACAAAGCTTTCAGGTGAGATTTTATGTAATTAATTCTGTACAACTACTGATCGGGCGAGATTCCGGCTCTGGGACAGAGTTGATTTGTTTTCTAGGAAAAATGAGCGCAATTGCGCTCATTTTTCCTAGAGAGGATTTAAAACTCAGCTTTGAGGAACCAAAATAATTATGTATTCTGAGTCCTAAATGCTTCTGCCTTTGAGGAGCAGTAATCGGACAAGATTAACTACACAAAGGATTTTGACGCTGACAAAGCTTTCAGGTGAGATTTTATGTAATTAATTCTGTACAACTACCGGGGCGAGGTTCCTGCTGTGGGAGAGAGTTGATTTTTTTTCTAGGAAAAGTGAGCGCAATTGCGCTCACTTTTCCTAGAGAGGATTTAAAACTCAGCTTTGAGGAACCAAAATAATTATGTATTCTGAGTTCTCAAGGCGAATGCCTTTGACGATCGGCAATCAAACAAGATTAGTTACAAAGAGGCTTTTGACGCTGACAAGGCTTTTAGGTGAGACTTGATGTAATTAATTCTGTACAACTACTTAGTTCTGGACGCAAAAACCGGGTTTTTCTACCAAAATCCTCCGTGTATCGCGAGGAATATAGGATCAAAACCCGGTTTCTTAATTCCCTGTCTGTCCAGGAATGTTTATTTTTTCAACAACTTTCATCTTTCTCGCTTCCCCAACCCGTTGATCTTTTTACTGATCTTTGGGAGATTTTGGTTTAATCGAGCTGGTGCTTGCTAAATTTTCTTCTAGCTGCATCCTCTGCTCCATTTGCCTCAGAAAATAGCCTGTCATCATCGCTGAAGCTAGCAAACCTGCTAAGTTTTCGCGGTCAGTGGTAATCTCAACGTTAAAATTGTCCGAAGGCAAGACGCCGACAAGTCCTTGAACGTTATGAGAGATAATTTCTCTGATTTCAGGGCTGGCGGACTTGGCGATGCGGGCTAGAACCTCCGGGGATTGGTGTTGGAGGTACTTCAGAAGTGGATTGACTGCGGTTTGTTGGGCATTGTCCCGGTCAAAGTCAGGGTGAAAAACCATTTGGCGATTCTTAATTTCTGGCTTGCTACATTCTACTTCAAACTACTCCTCATTGCTTGGGTACAAATTTGCCTGAAAGTCAATTTGCAATTGTTTGGGCAGTTGGTCTACTTGAAAGTACCGGTGAAATTTATCGGTAACTTGTAGCCAGTACGATCGCCCATCCGTTGGCTTCCGTTTCCGCACGAAACCCATTTCTACCAGTTCCTGCACCTGTTGGTAAGCTCCTGAACCCCTCAAATTAACTAAATCTGGCTGCGCGATGCCGCCTTTGAGGGCGATCGCCGCCAGCGTCCGCAAAGCCCCAACACCTAATTCGGGAGGTATTAAAGTTTGCATTAAACTCGCAAACTCGTCTCTCAGTTGCAGGCTGTATCCCGTTGGGGTTTCGACGACTTCTAATGCACTGTCGCGGTGGGAAGAGTCAGACATGAGTTCGATGATGGCGTCTTCGGCTTCAGATCGATCGCACTTGGCAATCTCAGCAATTTCTGCGATCGACACCGGCTGACCTTTGAGGTAAAGTATAGCTTCTATTGTTGTGGCTAAGCGAGTCATTTAGGAATTAGTAATTGGGAATTAAGACGTTGAAGTGAGAATGATTTAGTTATCTAGAAAATAAGTCGGAAGGATTTATACCAAATCCTACTCTGTTTCCTAGTCCGCGGAGGCGGACTTCGTTTGTGTAGTAGCGATTTCAATCGCCGAGTCTATTTAGCAATTAGCGATCGATCAATCTAGTAGTAGCGATTTCAATCGCCGAGTCTATTTAGCAATTAGCGATCGCTCAATCTAACTGTCTGCCAGTCAATTCTACAAAAATATCCTCTAAATTAGAAGCACGAACCATCATCCCAGTCTTATCATCTTTGGCATCCAGATAAAAATTAGCTTCTTCCAGAGTCGGGAAAAACTTGTATTCCCAGCGATCGCCAATTTGCTTCATCACCAACCCTTGACCGTGTTCCTGCCGCAATTGCGCCAACGTTCCCAGTTTAATTAACTTACCGCCATCCATAATCCCGATGCGATCGCACAAATACTCAACTTCATCCATATAATGCGTAGTCAACAGCATCGTCATTCCCTGCTTATTCAAATCTAGAATAATTTCCCACAACCGGCGGCGCGTTTGCGGGTCTAACCCTACAGTCGGTTCATCCAAAAACAAGATTTCCGGCTCATGCAAAAGTGCTCTGGCAATTTGCAACCTCCGCTTCATTCCACCCGACAAAGTTTTTACTAAATCATCTCGCCTTTCTGCTAATTCTACATATCCCAACCACTGTTTAATCAACTGTTGCCGCTTCGGATTTGGAATGTGGTGCATCCGCCCGTGAAACTCCATATTTTCCCAGACGGAAAGCTCAGTATCAACGCTGGTTTGTTGCAGTACAACACCGATGGACTGTTTCACTTCCAAGCTTTGGCGCATCACGTCATATCCAGCTACCTGAATTTGACCGCTGCTGGGTTTTGTCAGCGTAGTCAGCATCCGAATTGTCGTCGATTTCCCAGCACCGTTGGGGCCCAGGAGACCGAACATTTCTCCGGCTTCAATTGTGAAGGAAAGGTCATTTACAACGGGGATTTTGTTGTATATTTTGCAGGCGTTTTGCAGGGAAACAGCGGCAGTCATAGGTATTTCGGTATATTTTGGTGTAAATAATGGTCTTTATTTTCAGTCATATCAAACCCCATAGTATCGAAATTATACTATAGTCTCGTTCGCGATAACCGCTTGCGAGCGGGACGGCACTAAACTCAGAAAAAGATGATTCGGATGTTACGGCAAACTATATCATTCCTGGATGCAGAAGCCTGGTGCGATCGATGGTACTGATAGAATAACACCCGAGTTTCTCTGGTATTTGGGCACGACTTTTGTGAGCGTAACTAATCTCTGGAGCGTCCGCATCTAAGATGCTGATTTTTTTTACTGCTGGTAGCGCCTACTTATTGCGGTTGAGTTAAGTCAGGTTTCAGTTCCATGATGCGTTTGTCAAGCTGCCGGGCGGCTGAACTCATTGTGATAGCCGGTTTCTTGCCGTTGAGATACATAAGCATCAAAAAACTTACTATTTTTCCACGCCGAAATACCGCGAATTCGGCATTGACAGGTTTGCCTTGTATTGTTCCTTTGCTTGTCCACGCCCCCGATATCTCGCCAATTCGATCTTCTAGGGTTAAAGGAGTAACATTAGGAAAGTGATCTTCTGGGCTACCACCGTTTAAACTTTTTGAGAACTCTTGTGCAAAATTCCCTTTACGGATTTCTGCATCAAATTGAGCTAGCTCGATCGGGTCGGGAATTTGCATTGTAAACCCGATGATTGATTGAAACTGCTCCTCATCGCTCTTTTGATAACCAAACAGGCTTGCTGGTTTAAGGCTAGCGAGATCGCTGGTCAGTTTTTTCATAGCCGCAGTTGGCATCTCTTTAAAACCTGCGGGCAAGTCTTGTAAAGTGAGGACTAAGCCGGACAAGTCCGCTGGGGGAGTTGGAATATCGGCAGACAGAGTATTGCTGCGATCGATCGCTGGAGTTGCGATCGACACTTTGCCAAATCCATCGCCCAATGCAGCACTAATTAGCAAACACACCAAGAACACAACTTTTTTTTTCATTACTTCACCCTGTTGCGATGACCGATTACCAACCTCTACCTCACTCTACCCCAAAGCACTGGCTTTTATTCTGCCACTTCTAATTCCTCTAATTCCTGCGTAGACTGCCATCCAGCTTGCCAGAGCGATCGGTCTTTAAGCTGTTGGGCGTTCAGCCAGAAACGGACATTCGGATCGCAAGATGCCACCATTTCTGCAAATACCCATTTACCTTCGTTTTTGCGGTTGACTACTTGAAAGTGGCGCCACCCCCAATTTTTTTGGTGAGAAGTCCATCGAGAACCAACTAAATAAGGAAATTTTTGTTTCTTAGGCACAGTATTTTTGTTGATAAATATATGAGAAAGCCAGTTTATGATAATAACTCCTGATGTTTGACGATCCCAATTCCAGATTCGCACCAGCGAGAATCTTCTCTCGCTGTGTCACATCACACACAATCTTTCGCTGAGCTGGAGCTGACTAGAGAGTTCAGCTAAACTATGTCTGTAAGTAGATGCGTTTATTGTAAATTGAAGTATTTTAGCCTCCGAGTTCAAAAGTAAGGGCAGTTCAGTGACTGCCCCTGTAATTAGTTATACCTATTGAATAGGATTGATTTTTCAGCCGCTCCACAAAAAGCAAATTTATGCAGCACGAGCTAAATCGTAAATCTCAAATCTAAAAGCAAATAACCCAGGTTATAGTTGTGCGCAATAATCCGTTCTGCGAAACTTACTCAAATCTACTTTTCCAGCAGGTTTGACGTTCATTTCCTATTTTACCAAAGCGGTAGGCCGCTTCTTGTCCGCAGGCGTTTTTTCGGGCCCAACTGTCCCTACAAACATTTTTTCAATCTCAATCGTGTCTCATTGACGCTGTACAGCTCAATAAAAAAGCACTTTTAGGCAAGATTGACTAATTTATGTGATGCTGTCGCTACCCCTTAATTACTTCCGTGTGAAGGCTTGTGCCCCGATAAATCCATAGGAAGTTGGGGAAGCCGGAGTCGCACTGCATTTGTTTGCAACCAGAGAGTGATGGCGTGCTTCCGCTGTGGAGTCACGTACTCTCCAGGTCTGATGACGCCAGCACAGACGCCGATGTTTTTAATAAGGGTTTCTCGCTCCGATGAACTTGCACCCTGTAGCAACCTGACTTGGGCTTTGATAAAATCTACGTTCATAGCAGAAAGTAAAAGTAACTAAAGAACTCAGTTAAATAGCGATGCTTTGGTTCCAATTGTAACTCTAAAACCACTTGGTACGAATCAAATTGATTCAACATCCCCAGGATGGGGATCGGAGCGTCTAGAGCTAGCCAACTTTATTTACTTTATCTGTTTTTGCTGGCAAAAGTGTCACTATGCTAGCAGTTTTGGCAGAATTATTTATAGTTAAGAACTGTTACAAATTTGGGTCACCTCCCACAATAATGCAGAGTTTAGTGCTAACGCTACTTTCCAGAACTCAAAAAGTTTAGCATTGTCTCCAGATCCTTGGCTTCCTAGGTTCTACCAGAAAGAATTGGTTTGAAGCCGGAACCCTTGTAGGGAGAAATTAAAATCAGGCTATTGATTACTCCAATCCTCTTCCTTCCAGGTAAAGGTCGCCCTCAAGCAGTCAACTGTCAACTGTCAACTGTCAACTGAACCTCCCCCATGGGGAAGGGAACAGCCGAACATTCCTCTTGGATCGCCCTCCTTAACACCCAGACACTCTCACCTCACCCTATTGATTTAACTCAGCCCCTATGGCTCGCTGGCGACTATAACTTAAGGCGTACGTGTTGTCACCTGGGCTACCATAAGCAAGCAAGTTTTGATCGTTGTTTCTCAATCATATATTTTTTGGCTTTTCTTGAAAAGCCCTGATTTGTGTTAATTAAGGCAGCTTTGTGATGTCCGCGCCAACTAAGACTCGCAACTTACGAATCCAGACATTTTCCGCTCTGTGGCGGTGCATTTGTTTTCTAAATTTATTGGGGACGATCGCACATTGACTAGAATTGCCAGTAAGAGTCATTTTGTATAATCCATAACATAAGCTGTTTGGCATTGAAATTGCATATTCGGAACGATGCTCAGAGCAACGTCCCACAAGACTTGGATTGATTTTTGACGCACAATTTAAATGTAGAACAGCTTATCTGTCAATTGTAATAATTTAAAAACAGCACAATTTCCAACACTTTTCCCATCGTCGCGCGCTCCTAACAGCCAAAAATATCGGTAAAGTAAATCAACCTTGCATAGCTGCGCTGCCCAGGTTTAGGGCGCAGATATTGCCTTCACGGTCTGTGTTTAATAGCAGTGATATATCGCCCAATTTGCTAGTTGCTCAAGTTGAGAGCGAGTATAAATTAAGCAGCTAAGCTGAAGCAAGCAAATCCGCAGCCTAAATGTTTGAATTAGAGATAAAAACAGACTTATTTAGAAGTAGCGCCTCAACATTATTTGAGCATCTAAAAACGTCGCTGCCGCCATACTTCCGGTAAAAACAAACACTGAGTTTTTGACGGTACAGGGGCTGGTTGATAGAGTTCTAAGAGGTGAATTAAAGGTATTAATTAACCCGCAACTACGAGATATTTCAATATCCAAAAACTCCGAGACGGCACAGTAGATAAAATCCCCCGCCGCCTGAGCTGCGAAGGGGAAATGGTGAATAAATTTATTGTTTTAAATTATCGATGTGTAGGTGTCCTCTTGAAGTGTCAAGAGGCATAGAGCGAGCGTTATCAGCTTTTTAGCCAAGATAATTCCCGATAATGAACCGGGAAATTATCTTAGCTAAATCAACCTTTTTTCTGGCGTTGCAGCTTAGTTTTCCAATTAGCGATCGCCGCCTGTGCTGGCTGATAACTCTGCGTACCAGACGGCACCAGCGAAGCAGCTTCAACAGCCTCTTTCAGCTTTCCTTGAGAGCCGCGCAACTGAGCAATTTTGAGAATAGTTTCGCTCCACTCTCCAATCAACTGTTGAGCTTCTTCATACTTCGGCTGACCGGGCTGAATTTTATTGGCTTGCTGGATGCTTTTACTGTAAGAAGAGGCAGCCCCGCGCTTAATTTGGCTCGAAGCCGCCGATAGCAAGGCAGTATTTACTTGCTGCTCTTTAGATAAATTATCCCACTGAGCGATCGCCTGTTTCGACTGATTGTAAACAGCTTGATTCACATCAGGCATCAATTTAGCCGCGCCGATCGCCCCCTGGAAATTGCCCCGAGCAGCCCGCCCGTTAGCGATATCCAAAATCGTCAAACTCCAGCGCTCAATATCCTGCTGAGCCTGCGGGTAGAGCGGATCGCTAGCCGGAATCGTCCGAGCCTTAACCACCGCTTTATTAAAACTAGAAGCCGAACCATCCTTGAGGAAAGTTTTCGCCTCAGCCCACACCTGCTGGCTCGACGGCGGCTGCTTGGTTCCAGTCCCTGCTTGCACCGCCTGCGGTTGGTTCTGTGGCACTCCAGCACCAGCAGATTTTTGAGGCCCAGCGTTTTGAGCATTCTCAGCAGGCGATCGCGGATCTCCATCCTGCTGGCCGATAAAAATTGACCTGTTCGTCACAAAAACACCCAACAGCAGCAGCAAAGCCGTAGCTCCACTCCACAAAATTAGCTGCTGCAAAAACGATTTGTCCGACGCCCCGTTATCGGCATCCTCCGGAGGCGGCAAGTTGGGTCGATCGTCCGCCCCACCTGTTGTTGGACCCACAGTATTCTGCCGATCGATCGGCTGCCTCTCAACCGGGGCATCAATCGCGTTGCGAACTGCCGGAGGCAGCTCGATTCGAGCCGTAGCCGCCGCCATTTGCGGGCGATCGAACTCATCAGCCGCACCAACAGCCATATTGCCGTTGCGTCCGGCCAACGCAGCAGTTGCCACCCCAGCAGTGTCCGGCAAAATCACCAAATGAGCCTTTCCCGGAGGATTCACCACCATCAAAGGTTCTTGTTTGGGACGCAAATGGTGGTCGCACAGCTCCGGTAGTCGATCGCTCAAGAAACGGTCTAAACCCTTAAGCGTCGTGCACTGTCCCGATCGCAGCCCCTCCAACAGCGCCGTCGTAAAAAATCCTTGACGCAGAGCAGAAGTTTCCCGCGAAACTTGATTCGGGCGGCAAGAAAGCACCGTCGGGATTTCCAGTGCCCGCGCCAGCTCTGCCGTTTGAGTGCCGATCGTTTCCCCCGCTTTCACAATCTGGCTGCGGTTCATATCAACCAGCACCAACACCGTTTCCGTCGGAGCATTTTTCAGAGTATTCAACAGCAACTCTACCGGAATCCCCGTACCCTGAATATCCGCCGGATTGCCGTCAACCGGCATCAAATAATCCTTGCCTTCATAGCTAACACCGTAGCCGCTAAAAAAACACCAGAGTAAATCTCCCTGTTGCAGGTGTTCCGCGCACAGGCTTTGGGTCAACCTCAGAATATTTTCCCGATTCGGATACGTTGATTGACCCCACAGCGACGGCGAACTATCCGTCATCAGCAGACATCCATCCGGCGCAAAATCAGCCTCCTCAGTCAAAAAAGTGTGCAGTGCCTCTGCATCCTCTTGGGCATAACTCAAAGGCTGGAGTAACTGATATTGATTGATGCCGATCGCAATACAAGCGTGATGTTTCATCCCCATATGCCCTATATATATAGTGAACAGCTTGCACAAAACGATAACACATCGCCGTTTAACGTTATACGCACTTTTGCCTCCGAGCGTCAGATAGCAATTGTCCGAAGGCAGAACTCCCAAAAAGCGCCTAAATTCAGCATCTTAAAATTTTCACATCTTAAATATTGCAGTAAAAAATTATACCCTCTGCCTGTATTCATAAAAATGACGTTAAATTGGATACACAGGCCTGTCTACTTGTTCTATTTGACCATATTTTTCCCCAACTACACCAAAAAGGAGTAACCCGCTAAATGGTCTCTACCGCCCAAAAAGAAATCTCCACCCACAGCGAATCGCTACTCAAGCAAAAGCATCCTAAAAATCACGGCCATTATCGGTTTCAGGATTTTTTTGCCTTCGATCGCCAGTTTGGTACAATTAACGACTGGAACGAGTCGCGCAACATTTTCACCAGCGAAGACTTCATCATCGGTTTGGTGGAGGGACTCGAAGAAGAAGTAGGCCCGGCTTCCTCTGTGATCATGTATACTATTGGTTGCCAGTGGGGGCTGCAAGATGCAGAATTTTTTCAAAAATGGTTTAGCGCCGAATTCAGCCAAAACATTCGCCAGTCGAATCTCATGTTTCTGCTAGAAACTTGGTGGTGGCCTTTCACTGCTCAAGGTTGGGGTCGCTGGGAAGTAGACATGAGCGATCGCAAACACGGCTGCATCTTCATCAACCTCTTCGACTCAGCAGTTGCTCGCACCTTGGGCGACGTGGGCAAACCAGTTTGTCACCTATACGCCGGTTTGTACGCCGGTTTCTTCGGATCTCTAGTCAAAAAGCCTCTGAGTTGCATAGAACTCCAATGTTATTCCATGGGAGAAACCTATTGTAAATTCCTCCTCGGCAACCCAGATAAAATTGATGCCGCAGCATTCTGGCTCAACGAAGGTGCCAACGCCCGCGATATTGAAAATCGACTACAACAAGGTGAAATATTGCGGTAAACAACCTGGAAAGGCACATCACCTGCCCTGCCTTTCCTCCCACCAATTTCGCTATGTATAGTGACGGTGGGCCTATCCAGGCAGGAAGAAAGATGAAAAGTCAAACTTCATGGTTGGACAAGTCTGTCCAAGAATTCTTTGGTCACTATAATTGGCTGGGAAAACCTTTAGAAACCCAAAATGGCTCGACTCCCGGTCAAGTGCTGACTTTAACCCGATCCGTAGCAGACTTTTTTCAAGCTATTTCTTGGGAAGGAACTCCCGAAGTGGGCGCCCGGCCCCTACCGCCACCCTTGCCAGTAATTTCTATTTCTGAACCCGCAGAAGTCACCATTGACGACCTATTCGACCTGTTTTAATCTGTCCTGGCAATGGCAAACGAAAAATAGTGCAATCCCTGTTCCCTCTTCTTCATTCCTTCTTCCTTCTTCCTTCTTCCTTCTTCCTTCCTTTTATCAATTACCGATTACCACTTAATTAAAATCATGCACCCTGAGATTGAGGCGCTGCTGGATCAGGCAGAAAATCGCTTTTTAAAAGGCGAAGAACTCATAGCTTTTAAACGTCAAATTGCCACCCTGTCCCAGCGCTTAAAAATTTACGAATTTTTGCGAGAGAAGGAAGCAAGCATCTTCCAACCAGTAGCCAACAAGCTACAAGAAACATTCCCCGACGAAAAAGAAGAAACCTTAGAACGATCGCTCAAACACTGGCTGTTAGTCTTGCGCTACAGCTCTATGGCCATGCTGCTGAACGATCGAGATTTTCTCGAACAGCGACTCCTCGACTGGGTTTCTGGCATAGTCGAAGCCCACCAAACTCAAAAGATCGAAGCAACTGTTTGCAATCTGCTGCAAACTCGTTTAAAAGAACTACTTTCCGAGCAAGCCCGAGCTATATTGCAACCATTTTTTGACCAAGCAAAGTCAATGATTATTGACCAAGGTAATAAAGAGTAGACAAATTCCCAATTCCCAATTCCCAATTCCCAATTCCCAATTCCCAATTCCCGATTCCCAATTCCCGATTCCCGATTCCCAATTCCCAATTCCCAATTCCCGATGATTAATATTGCCGACTTGCTCAAAGAGCCCCGACTCCCTGGAAACTACTTTGCTAGCGATGCCTACGTCCGAGGCGACCTCGAACTCGGCCTGCTGGAAAACCGCCGGGGCGATCGGCTCATAGCGCTCCCAGAAACACTAATTCAAGCCATTTATATCGGCTTAGAACAAGAAACAGGTCAAGCATCCCGCCTCGTGCTTTTCAACTGCGGTCGCTGGTGGGGAAAAAACTTCTACGTGCGTTTTTGCGAAGAAGTCAGCGAATACTATGGCCAGCCAGTTTCCGAAATGGAAATGGTAGAATTTCTTCAGTCCTTGCAACAGTGCTGGAAAACTCACGGATGGGGAACATTTAATTTTGACCCTACCTATTCCGAACAGGGATTTTTAGTAGTAAAAATTGCTAACTCTCTTTTTGCTAAAACAGCTCCCAAAGGGAAGCGACCAGCCTGTTTTTTAGAAGCAGGCATCTTAAGTTCCTTCTTTAGTCAGCTCACAGGTCGAGAACTCCACTGCCTGCAAACCTCCTGCGAATCCTTGGGTTCCGACTGCAACCGCTTTATTTTAGGGCTGCGCGATCGTCTTCAACCGGCAGATTCTCTCGTCGAAGAAGGACAAGATCACGAAGCTGTTATCAGTCAACTTTGCCAAGAAAAAAAATAAATTATTTGATAGCTATTAGTTTATTGCTAATAGCTGTCAAATCGATTAGTCGGTAGCCATTTTATCACCAGACAATCAAAACTGAGAGTTAAATTATAAAAAAGCTACAAAGTTTGAATAACGGGTTTTATCTATCAATAAAAAAACAATTATAACTCGCAGATAGACAATTCATAACTTACCCGATCGACTCACAAAATTCAAAAACTATCACAACCTCAAACTTTTTGCTCGAACTTAATGGACGCCAACGAACTTCTAAATCGATATGCAGCAGGCGAAAGAGATTTTAGACAGGCAAACCTGCGCGGCATTGTGTTGAGTTCGATCGATTTATACCGTTCCAGCGATGCCCCAACTCTACGTTTGGACAACCTTAACGAACACCAGCAGCGACCCTACTTAATCGGTGCCAACCTCAGCGGGGCCGACCTCACCAAAGCCCACCTGAGCCGAGCCAACCTCAGCAAAGCCGACCTCAGCGGAGCCAATCTCACCGGCGCCAACCTGATCGCCGCAAGTCTGAGCGGAGCCAATCTCAGCGGAGCCAATCTCACCGGCGCCAACCTAGCCGGAGCTCACCTGAATTGGGCAAACCTGACAGGAGCAATTCTCCCCAAGGCAAATCTCATCGGAGCAGATATGAGCGCGGCCAACCTTACCAAAGCCAATCTGGGCGAAGCAAATCTCAGTAAAGCCTATCTGATTAAAGCCAATCTCAACGGGGCAAACTTGAAAGATGCAGACTTGAGTCTAGCGAGTCTCAAAGAAGCAGACTTGAGCGAAGTACAGCTTACCGGAGCCGAATTGTCCAAAGCCAACTTAGCCGGAGCCAACTTAACCCGTGCTAACCTCACCAAAGCCAACCTGTTGAAAGCTAACCTCAGGCGAACTAACCTCACTCAAGCCTATTTAAACGGCGCGTGTTTGAGCGAATCAGACATCAGCGAAGCTTGCTTGGACAGAGCCAATTTGTGCAAAGCAGACTTCAGCAAAACCTATTTGAGAAATATTACTTTGAATGGGTGCCACTTAAGCGGTATCAACCTCAGCGGGGCAGATCTGGGCGGTGTAGACTTGAGCCGCAAACTCTTAACTGCAATCAATATGGCAGAGGCATTGTTGAATGAAGCTAACTTCAGCGGTGCTTATCTGATGGAAGCCAACTTGAGCGGGGCCAACCTCAGCAAAGCCAACCTGAGCGGAGCCTACCTGATCAATGCCGACCTTTCTAATTCTTGCTTGCACGAAATTGACTTGAGCAAAGCTAACCTGAGTAAAGCCAACTTGCGGAAAGCTGACTTGACAGGAGCCAACCTCCGGGGAGCCATTCTCACTGAGGCGGATTTGAGGGGAGCGAACTTGATTGGAGCTATTCTTCCTAACGGCACGATTTATAGCCGTTAAGGTGATACCACTCTCCCAAAAGAATGCAATTGTATGCAAATTCTCAGCCTTGATGTAATCAGTAATGGTATGACATCCCCCCTCGATTATTTGCCGAGTACAGTGCGGTTGATGTCCAGAATCGGAATAAATAGGCTGGCTTCTTCCGCAGTCAGATATTGTTTGAGTACCTTTTTCATCACATCGTAGGTCACTGCCGAACTATTTCGAGCTTGAAAAGCGCCTAAAATAGTTTGGAACCAAAGCAGCAGCCGATCGCGCAACCGTTCAGTATCATTAATCAAAAGTGCTGCCGCCGAGTGCCTCAACACCCGCAGAGCATCTACGCGCCACTTTGCCGTCACATCTTGAGACCCCCGGCGAAATAAACTAGGGTCGAGAGACTGCATTTGTGCTTCCACTTGCCGAATAATTTCTTTCTCAGCGGCTTGAATTTTTTTATAAGCACTCATCCGGTGATTTAAAGACTGAAAATAGTCTTTCAAAAATTGAAGTTCTTCAGCGGTGGCGTAGCGTCCATCTGCTTCCGTACTCAAACGCGCAAGTTGGCTCAACATATAACTTTTTTCTTTTGGGCAACAATCTGTTCAAATCCAACATATCAAGTTTTAACTCAATTGGCTGCCTCATCCAATATCTGCAATGATATTAGCGTTGGTAGTTCACCTGCATCACAGGGGATTTAAGCCCCCACCTTTAGGTGGATTGTTTTTAGGCTGGGGCTTAAATCCCCTGCCTAAAAACTTCGCACTCCGAAGTCAACTGTCAACTGTCAACTGTCAACTGTCAACTGTCAACTGTTAAGCTTCTTTAGTCCGAACTAAATACTGTCCTACTTGAAAGCGAGTTTCATTAAGCTGTGTAACGACCGAACGAGTGATCAACTTTCCCGATTCCACAACTACTTGACCCGTAATTGGGTGTAACAAATCTTGCTGGGCCCGGCGGCCGATCAGAGCGCCTACATTTTCAATAGCATTAATGTACATCCCCGCAGGTATCTGTACAACCACACCCTCGCCCATAATTTGAGCCTGACAAGCAAGTCGCGAATTGGCTTTAGCTGTAGTAATGACTTCCAGCGTCCTCCTCTCGCGGCGGTTCACCTCAGACAAGCCTTGCATGCCCTCTTTAATGTAAACGTGGCAGGTAGCGCACATTCCCCGCCCGCCACATTCCTTGAGAACGTCTAAGTCTTTGGAAAGTAAGGCAGCCAGGATGTTCGATCGAGTTTCCACTGCCATTTCTTCGGCAATTGGATCTAGTCTAATAATTTTAACCATATTGATTTTTCATCCTCTCAAGTTCAGTATGCAAGCTTGGGCGATCGAGATATTGAAACCCAAAAAAAATTGGCTGACACTCAAAAACGTTAAGATGGCTTGACAGCATCGGCTTCGGGTTCTAGAACCCAGATTGCATAACCGCTAGCTGTTTTGGTAATCGCTGTTGAGTCCCCCCTATTCCCTAGCTTAGCCGCGATGGCTAAAACCTTAGATGGTTCTTGGACGGCCTTGAAAAAACTGTAATACTCGCGATCGACTAAAATAGCAGCCACAGGTAATTCCAGATCCGGCACCCGAATCCGGCAAGATTGATACTGACTACGAAACTCAAGGATTTTAGTAGGTGCGACCGTGCGATCGATCTGACTCGGCTGAGAATGAACCTGAGATAACATAGCAGTACCTGGCGATCGATTCAAAAATTTGAATTTTTGTCAGAATTCTTTACATATTTTAATACTAGCTCAAGCATTTCCTATAATTAGACCAATGCAACATTCTAAGTACCGCATTTTAGGGCTAGTCGGACAAGGGCAATTTGGTCGAGTCTTTTGTGCCAGTGTTCGAGAAACTCCCGCCAAAGATTCCCGGCTTACCAGCCAACTGGTTGCTCTCAAAGAACTCAGCCATCAAAAAGCCCCAACTAGCGAATTCTTGCGAGAGTTGTGGTTTCTGATCACCTTACAGCACCCCAACATCGTCACCTGCCGAGCTCTAGAACACACAGCTACAGGCAGGTACTTAGTTATGGACTACTGCGAAGGAGGAACCCTCCGCAACCTGCTCAAACAAGACCGCCCCTTGCGGCTGCTCGAAGGTTTGCAGCTAGTCATGGAAGTTTTAGCCGGCCTAGACTACGCCCACCGCCGAGGCGTAGTTCACTGCGACATCAAACCCGAAAATATCCTCCTAACTTTAGGTTCCAAAGGTTGGTCGCCCCGGCTGTCTGACTTTGGCATCGCACGTCGGCTACCAGAAATCGGTACCACTCGCCTCCATCAAGAAATTTCTCCCGACGCTACCGTAGGTTCCCCCGCTTACATGGCCCCAGAGCGGTTTTACGGTCTTTATTCCCCCATGTCAGATATATATGCAGTGGGAATTCTGCTGTTTGAGTTGCTAATGGGCTACCGCCCTTTTGGTGGCACCCCCGGAGACTTAAGGTGGGCGCACCTGAATCAACGCTTGCAGCTTCCCGACGCCATCCCCGAACCTTTGCAAGCAATAGTCAAAAAATCTTTGGAAAAGCTGCCCGCCCGCCGTTTTGCCAGTGCTTCCCAAATGGCTCAAGCTCTGCGGCTGATCATGTACGACCCCGCTGTCAGGCAATTGGGCGACTGCATTGTTCCTTGGGAAAACCCCGCCACCAGTAGCGCTAAAAGTCTGAAGTCGGAAACTGACTCTTTGGCGGAAGTTGAAGAGGAAGAAGCATCAAAGCCGGCGATTAATTTACTTCGGACTGTGCATTATTCAGTTTCGCAGCCAAAGCCCCTGATATTTCCTGCACCGCTGACCGCTTTAATGGCCACTGAAAAGTATCTCTACGCTGCTGTAGGTAAAGAGGTGAAGGTTTGGTGTCAGCCGGAAAAACAGCTAGTCACAGAAGAAATGCCGACTTCTATATCTATATCTATGCCGGAAATAGTACGTGGCATTTTACCTGCTGCTCACGGCTGCTGCGTTCTCACTCCGCAAAAACTTTACTGGCTCAACGATCGTTCTTGGGAGCCTCAGTGCCTGCTGGATATGGGTTTCAGGCAAGGCCCTGATGCTTTTAAAGCTGCTGTTGACTCTCACGACCGCTGGTTGACAGTGGCTGTTCCAGGCGAACTGCGCTTTTATGCTTTAGCCGAAAACAGCTCTGCAGGCGATGGGGAAACAGCCCTGAAGCCGATTGCTACTGTGGCGTTACCGGAACACTATTTACCAGAATTAATGTTTTTGGATGGGCGACACGTCTTAGCAGTTTGGCCGGACAACGAACCAAAAAATCCCCAAACTATTTTTAGAGTTTACACTCGTCGCGGCACGCCGGTGGGTTCTGTGCGCTTGTCTGCCAGCGTCGGACAGATGCTGCTGACACCTGAGCCTTATACTTTGCTAGGAATTCCCCAAGCTGGTAAACCAGCGGTGCTGTTGATGAAATTGTGGCCGCTCAAGGTAGCGCGAATTCCTCTGGAAAGTTTGCCAGTGTCTGCTTGTGTGACTAATTGGGGATGGGTGTTGGCGGATGTTGGGGGGCAGATTCTGGTTTTAAACAGTCAAGGCATTCAAATAGGAAATTTTAGCAGCCCCGTCGCACCCCGGGCGATCGCTCCTTGGGGGAAGACTGGTTTGGTGATTGCTGCCAATACTGAGTCCGAGAGTCACTTGCACTTTTTAGATGTAGATGTTGAGGAGACTCACAGGAGCGATCGAGTATCTAAGGCTGATAACAAGGATAAATGAAGCTGTCTGGGGTTGCTGTAATTAAGGAAAGTGTAGTTGCGGGCGATCGATTTGTGTGGAGCGAGGACTGGCAGGCGGGCGATCGGGTCTAGGGCATACCTCACCCTCCCTCAGTCAAGTAAGCGCCAATGCAGGCACTACTTATATATATCTGGTATATGACCGAGATCAACCAACAACCTGGTGCTGTGATAGTGCAGTGGGGGCGATCGAACCTAACCAAAGCCTGACCTCCGAGTCAGTCCCATGATTTTTCACCTGTGAAGTATTCTACAGAGCTACCAAAAAGCGAATTTGGGGGCAAAAAAGCAGGGACTGCCGCTCAATAGGAATTACCGATGGATACCGGAGCATGGATTAACGCTCTTCAACCCTTGGTGTATATAGGTTTCAAAAAAAGTCAAAAATAGTTTCCCAAAAAGCTTGACAACTCTTGGCGAAATAAG
>NZ_JAUBVZ010000018.1:122205-122427 GCF_036702805.1 Microcoleus sp. A006_D1 | reverse complement strand
CGTTCACCTGGTTCCCCACGTTCACCTGGTTCCCCACGTTCACCTGGTTCCCCACGTTCACCTGGTTCCCCACGTTCACCTGGTTCCCCACGTTCACCTGGTTCACCTTGATCGCCTTGTTCACCACGCTCACCTTGAATGCCTGGTTCACCTGGTTCCCCACGTTCCCCACGTTCCCCACGTTCACCTGGTTCGCCTTGTTCACCACGCTCGCCGGGAATA
>NZ_JAUBVZ010000018.1:0-122105 GCF_036702805.1 Microcoleus sp. A006_D1 | reverse complement strand
CCGGGTTCACCGGGAATACCGGGTTCACCGGGAATACCGGGTTCACCGGGAATACCGGGTTCACCGGGAATACCGGGTTCACCGGGAATACCGGGGATGCCGGGAATACCACGCTCGCCGGGAAAGCCAGGTTCGCCTGGAATGCCTTGAATGCCGGGAAAGCCACGCTCGCCGGGAATACCAGGTTCGCCGGGAATACCGGGAATGCCTGGTTCACCTTGTAAACCGCGTTCACCAGTATCACCTCGATCGCCTTTAATGCCAGTTAGTCCCCGTTCTCCAGTTGCACCAGTGGAACCAATAGCACCTTTCAATTCAACAATATTGCCCCAAGTTCCATCAGGATTTTCAAATTGCAATGCTGTGTTATCCCACCGATGTTTTGCAATAACAAAATCATCATCAAGGATTATCAATCTGGTAGCGACAATTGCTCCAGCCGTCGCACCTCCAGTAAAGGTATTGAGCGTGAGAGGTAAAACTTCATCACCTTCGACAAAATCATCGTTAATAATGTTAAAAGTACAAAATTTAGTCCCCGATTCACTATCAAGCCATCCCAAAATTTGATTGGTACCAGTGCCGTAAGGATCAACATAATCTAGATTGCGTGTAGCCCGTGCAGGCGCTGTGCTACTGGAATTATTCACACGACCTGTAATCGCGCCCACAGAACCGTCCGATCGCGTAACTCCCACTCTCGCTGTTACCCAAGTACCATCCTCACGCACTTTGTATTCTGCCAATGTGAAACTTAGTTTTCCGGCTGACATATTTTTACCAATACATTTCTCACTAAGTATAGCAATTAAAAAGGAGTCAAGCGACTCCTTTGTATAACATTTTATTCTGTCATAATTTCTGAGTAAAATTACGGTAGTAAATAAGCAAGTGCGGGAATGTCTGTTGCTTTTTTCCAATCAGTTTCGGCACTCCAAAGCATACTGGAGGCATTTAAGCCCTTGGCTTTGAGTTCGTGTTCTGGCACTTCAGAAAATGCACCCGCTGCATCAGCTAAGTACCAGTTTTTTGATACCAGTGGTGGGGGAGTCATCGGCATCACAGGTGGAGCTGATGGTGGAGCTGATGGTGGAGTGACAGTGGGAATGGCAGAAACTGATGGTTGAACAGAATCAACAAACTTTTTGGAATATTTGAAACTTGGGCTGCGTTTTGCTGAAAGCGTAATCGCTACGTTGGCATGAGGATTACGGCCGGGACGTTCGGGCAAATCTTTGAAACTAAAAACGCCAAAGTTTTTCATTTCAACTTGGTTTCCCTCAAGGAGGGAAGCTTTTACGAATTCGACAAAAGAATCCATTACTTTGACGATCGTACCTTCAGGTAATCCGGTAGCTTTTTGGATAAATTCTGTGGTCATGTGAGAAAGCTAAGTGAGAGATTAGATAAATATTATCACAAATTTAGTTTTTTCTTTCTGTTCGCTTCGATTTAATTGAGAGCTTTCGCTAAAAATCAAATTGGTTGAGGTCTACGATCGAAGGATACTTTGATTTACGCGCCCCATGTCTAAAGCCAGGGGCTTGCGTCTCGCTTCTCGGTCACGTGTATGAGATATCAACCTTTAGATGGTGGATTCCTGACCCAGTTTTCCATTTCGATCGTGGTCATCATGTTAGGGTCAAAAAGCCAAGCTTCAGTGACAAAAAATCGTGTTTGAGATAAAACATAATCAGGTCTAACTCGATGGTTGTAAACTGCCATGTCACGAGTTTCCCCTACTTGCAAACCAGCTGTGTAGTCGTTGGCAATTGTACCAAAATAACGATATCCCTTTTCTAGTTCGTTATATCTCATAATTGTAACTGCTAATTTTTTGCCAACAACGTTTCCATTTTTGTCCAATGCGTCAATCCAAACAATTCTCATGCTTACAAGTTTTCCTGAGTAACCTAGTCTAGGATTACGATCGCCCCACGAATTAAGCATCTGTAATTGAAATTCGCTTTTGTGAGTATTGAAGATCTTAATTGCTTCACCTATTTCTCTGGTCGTACCTTTCAATTCTTTCAGAATTTCTTCAATCCAAAGCAAGAAAACTAAACCAGCAGAACCTGTCTCAGAGACGTGACAAACTTTCCAATAAGCAGCAGCCCAACTATCTGCACTATATGTCTTTCCGCCTGATGGTTCATTAGGTTTCAAGGTTGCCAAAATACTATCACGTTTAGATTTAAAAAGTTGCGAAACTTCCTTGATTTTTTGGGAACTACCTCCATTTACTTTCTTCCATTCGATCGCATTGTTAATTTGTGCTGCGTAATCCAACCGAACCGCATTAGCTAATTCTAGTTGATGCTCAACATTCGGATAGAGTTTAAACAAAGCATCTTTATAGGCTACTGGTGATGAAACAATCCCTATATCAGGTTTTCTCCAATAACTATTAACAGTTTTTACAATTTGGCTAATAGTATCAGTTGCTGTTTCATCCACCGGGCAAGGGTATTGAGAATAAACCAACGGGTCTTTAAATCCTTTGAGCCAGGGGATCTGACTGACACCGATCGAATCTATATACTCTGTAACAGCGTTTATTCCAACCATATTATTAGGATATGCTGACTTAAGGCTATCGACAGCAATCTGAACTTGTTGAGACAGAAAATCAATAATTTTCATATTCTTAATTTCAGTTTGCAATCCGCCGGGGGGAATATCAATGTAATGATGCTCTACACCAGCAGCAGCAGCACGACCAAGTAAATTAGCAGCAACCCCAGTAAAATTATTCATCGAATTAATTGCTATTTCTCGCAAATCTCCTTTCAGTGCAATTTTGTCAAATTTCTCAGTTTTAGGAGCTTTAGGAAATCTACTTATTGCTTCTGCTAATGCAGGAAATCTTGTCACAGGTATTAATTGCATAAAGTCGCCATCCGTATCTCTACCAAGTCCCAGTAATTGTTTCCTGGTTGCTGCAATTAGTCCAGTTCCATTTGCATAGGTACCTTCATGGACATTTCGCCAAATCTGACAATCTCCCCAATGTCTCATGGGATTGCAAAATACTATGTAAAATCCGGGTCTAAAATCCGGTGCACACATGACTTTTTCGCCATCGGGTGCGCCATCTTTGTAGTAAACATCTAAGCTTTCATCCGGTTGACACATCACCGAATAAAAGCGAACTCCGCCTGCTGTAGCAAGCACAAGCCATTGCAACTGTAAACGTTCTTGAATTTTCCGAATAATGTACGGATGCAAAAGTAATACGCCATGCACATCAACCTGAATAATTCTAATCAAAGGGCTAATATATTCGCCTTCCGATTGCTCGTAATTGTCGATAATATCTGCGTTTGGATTTAGCAAACTATCATCTTTCACCGCTTGACTAACTCTCAAAATTTCTGCCAAGTCTTTGATAGAATTGTAGGCTTTTGCTAGCTTTGCACATTTTTCCCGCAAGGTTCGCATAATACTATAATTCCCATTATTGTGTTTCAACAAAGCACTCATCGGGAACCATTGGAAGAACATCCATCCTGGTTTTGCCATTCTTTGTTCTCCTTCAAAAACCAATCCCATTAAAATAACATCTTCATAAACTCCCTGTTCCAGCTTTTTACCTTTAAGGGAACTAAGAGGAATTACTAAATCGTATTGTCCACCTAATTCTGTATCAAGAAATTTGTTGTAGGCGATCGTACCTTTTCCCACCCATTTATCCCGGACTGCCATTCTAAATTGAATCGGAATACTTAAATCTATTATTTTATCTTCTTCTTCCTCGTGAGCTTTGTTAAGCCCCAAAAATTCCATTAAACTCTTACTTGCTTTGGCGTGACTATCTCCTGTTCGCCAATGATATGAATGTGTTTTGTCATCTTCAAGCGCACCTTTTTCATTAACTCGCTCATCATCAACGACAATATATTTGATTTTTTTGTAAACCATCTGCTTACATCCAGTGTGCAGAATACTTCCATAGATTATTCTTTTCCATTGAACATCGGCAGTGTTGCCATAATAGTTCTCTCCAATTTCTTCTGAGTTGAATAGAAATCTTCCATGTGTTCTGCTATTGCTAGCTAAATCTAGTGAAAATCTTTGGGAATCTGGCGGTGTAAATGGATTCAAGAAATTCGGGTTTTTTGTGTCATTGGTAATTGCACCAATAATAAACCTGTCTGCTGGTTTTGGATACAATGCACCAATCATTGTGTTCCTTAATACCACTGGCGGAACCGATAAATCCCATTCTCTTTTTAAACAATTCCACACCCTCCAGGTTGAGATGACAGATACAGTTCCGGTGACTGTATCTGCATCAATTAGCATATTATTCCAATCAGTAGCCATATTTTCAAAATAAAGTGAATGTTTGTAACATTGTAGCCCAATTACCTAGTAATTCTGCGATCGCTTCTTCTCCTACAGTTAATATTGGATTTTCAGTATCTAACAAATTAAGAACCATAACTGGTTTATCATCATCATCTGTGGCAACTCCATACAGTTGAGAAAAATCATAGATTGATTCAGCTTTCAACTCTCTTGCTATTCGTTGCATTTCCGACCGCATTTCTGCCCTGTTTGTATCGTATAAATGAGCGGTACCTAGCGAGAACATAGTATCGCTAGTTTTACCATACACATATAGATTTTGTCCAACTAAAGGTTTATTTCTCATAGCTAAAAGAATCAATACCGCTGCTCCAATAATTGGCGCAGCATAAGGCATTAAAAAAGTCCAGGCAGCGCTAAACATTCCTGTATGAGCAAAAACCACTGGAATTAAACTTTTACCTGCTTTTATAACTGATGCAGCCAAAAATCGGTAAGCATTTGCCCCAGACGAACCAAGAACTTTGAGAACGATCGAGGTAACTGTATGTTTCAGAGCATCCAACATTTGCATTGGAAATCCAGCCAATCCTTTGAGAAAAAAGCTGCTAAGAAGCCAAGAAGCGATCGAACCAATAATTGCTCCAGCGCCTGCGATTGTCGCTGCACCACCGACTGCTATGGGTACGATCGCATTGGCATAAATGTTTTGCTGGGAAATTGAGCTAATCCCATATTTGGAAATTGAACCAATATCCCAATTTAATGTCGATCTAACTTCATAATCAGAGTTGGCAAATATGAGTGGAATTTGCCCTGTTCTCATTGCCATTGTAGCCTTTGTTGCTCGATCAAGTTGAACATTTGCACCTCGCCTAGCATTGCCTTTCAGTTCTTCTATTTTCTGAACCAAAATATCAATAATTCCAGCCGTCTTAGTCATAGCTTGTTGTCGCCATTCTTCCATGATTGCCAAAGGATTTTCTGGTTTTTCTATAGCAGCGATTTGGTCTTCTATTGCTGCTAATTCAACAGATAATCTTGGTAAATTCAATGATTCATTATGTGCTATTACTGCCGATTCATACAAAGATTTATCCCTACTCGAAGGCTTGATATTCCCCAACAAACTCAGCCCACGCCCAGCTAGATTTTGTTGATAAACTCGTGAGTTTCTAGCAAGATTAATGCCATAAACTGTCTCACAAAATACTTTCCCTACATTGGCTGTAGTCAATTGTAAATTTATTGCTGATGTTACCACATCTTTTACAGCAACCATTGCTGGAGATTCCATTACAAATTTGATATGTGGCAAACTTGTATACCAATCTTTACCGTTAGATATTGCTTTATCAACTGCATCAACAATTGGCAAAACTTGTTTTCCTATCCAGATTTCAGTCATGGTCACTAAGATAATTAACTTAAACTATTCTATCAAAGAAGCCAGAAATTGTATCCGCATTAATGCCACAGCAGCTTGTAAGGGTACGATCGACCTGCCATAAAAACTCACACATTCTCTGCGTCCAGGTGTCCGGGGGGATAGTCCTGATCGGATTGGTGGGTTTGCCCAGTTGTGTGCATCAAAACTGATTCCGCCCAGCCAGGGGGGAATTTCATTAACCAGGCGCACACTGCCGGGTTTAGTTTTTTCGATCGCTCCAATCTCCCTTGCTCTTTTAATATCCGCTCCAATGTTGTCTGACCACTCGGTGAAGTTTTGCCGTTCCCTAAGCTGTAAGTCAAAACGGTAGGCAATGATGAACACGCGCTGTCTTTGGTGCGGTGCGCCAAGCTCCGACGCGCTGATAATTTCAATTTCTGCTTGATATCCAGCCAGCGTGAGTCCGGCAATAATTGCTCGTAATCCTCGATTGATAAGTCCGATGGGATTTTCGATGATGATAAATTTTGGTTGTCCGATCGAAATGCACCGCAGCGATTCAAACCACAATCCACTTTCTTGATGCGAAAGACCTGTCTTGGTTCCGGCTGCGGAGGTGCCGACGCAAGGAAAAGAATTATAGTAGATATCGGCGGCTTTTGGGATGGGCTGGTAAGTTTTGACATCTGAATAGATGGGGATGTGGGGAAAGTGCGCTCGCAATACTTTTTGAGCTTGTGAATTGATTTCGATAAATTCGATCGTCCGAAATACTGGATAATTACTAACTCTGTTCACCACTGCCGATGCTAATTCCCATGCACCAATTCCAGCAAAAAAGTCTATGCAATTCAAAGTTTTCAAAATGCTTCGCTTTAGAGTGATGAGAAAATCGGGAAACTATGGGTATAATTTCCCGCAACTGTCTAAACTATTTCTTCACTAATTTTATCATGTCTAAGATCATTTTTGCAGGGATTCAAGGACAAGTTTTAGAATCAAGTCCTAATGGCTCGTTTCTGGTTGTTAAGTTATCCGATCGCATCACAATTTGTGGAGCAGTCGTAAATAAGTTTGATTGGGATATCGCACCCGATGAAGATTCCGGTTTTGAAAGTTTCATCACATACATTGGTGTTCGTTCACAAATTGATGCTGATCGAATCAAACCATTACTTCAACAAAATGGAGCATACTTTGGGAAAGATGGCTCAGATCCAAGAAAAAGTAAACGGTGTCGATCGTACCCATTTGAGTTAAAAGTTCGTGGTCTAGAAGCAGATTTTGTGGTCGATTGCATTAATGAAGGATTGATTAGTTAACATTGGGTTTCTGCATTATTGCGTGAGCCAAGCCTACGGCAAAATGGTGTTGTTTCTCGGTGATTATAATGAAAATCCAACGTACTCGACACCAACTCGCCTGTCGCCAATTCATCAAAACTTTCTTCGCTATGAAGAAGTTTGAACAGCGCGAGAATGAGTTGTGTCATAAACCGTTCTCTGAGTTTGAAGAATGTCTGGATGCAAAGCTTGAATTTCTGAAAGATGACTTTACTCCTGAAGAGTTGCATAATCTCAGAAATTCAGCTTTACTTCAGCATTTCTTGGTGAAGTAATTAAAGCTTTAGTTCCCCCTTGGGGACTAAGGCTTTTTTTTTAGCTGTGAGGCGATCGCAGAAACAAGTAAAACCCAGGAAATTACGTTTTGGGTTTTGTCTAGTCACGATCAGCCTAATGCTGAACTACTTGTGAGATTTGTTAATTATCTTGCAAGTCGGTAAAAAAGCCTTAACTTCTACCTAGAAGTTAAGGCTTTTTTTTTAGACAAGAGGGTCTTTGCATTATTGCGTGAGCTAAGCCTACGGCAAAAATGTTGTTCTTTCTTTCGGTAATGACCATGAAACTTTCACTTTACCAAAAATTTAAAGCTTTGGAAGCACTCGTTCAAGAAATTTCCCAATCACCTGACTTTCTTGAATATTGCGAACAAAAGTCTGATTTAACACCAGAAGATTCCATCGCAGAACACGATATGTTTTCGATCGAATCTTCCGTTAACTTCTTCTTAAATGAGGAGAATGAAAAGATTGAGTTTCCTGATGGCAGCTATCTAAGGAAAATCAATGAATCAGACGGTTATGATATCGACTACAAAGGTTATTTCATGTTCTTTGATGTGCATGAACAGCACAATCGAGGCTTTGACATCTATGAAAGTGTCGAACAATTTGTAGAAATGGAAGCCTATGAGTTTCGTGGTGATTCTGTTTAGTTAATCAAAAAGTCTTAGCTTCCTTCTTGGAAACTAAGGCTTTTTTTTTAGACAAGATTCTTACAGTAATTCTTTGCATTATTGCGTGAGCCAAGCCTTCGGCAAAATGTTGTTGTTTCAAATCGGTAACTGTCATGACCATTCAAATCAGAAATATCAAAGAGTCCCTGAACATCTTTGATGTTAACCGTAGCTCAGGCAAATATTTCCACAAACAAAATGGGGAAAGTATTCTGATGACTACTGACGAGCAAGAATCCTTTAAGGCTACCAACTTCGTAGTTGGCTATGCTGGTAAGGATATTAAGCTTTCTAGTTGGGCTGACAAGCAAGGTAAAGGTTTGAACAATATCAATATTGATATGAAACCTGCTGAGCTACGTCAGTATCTTTGGACTTTAGTTCAAACTGACTTCGCCACCATCACAGATCGAAAACTCAGGATAGCTCAAGGTTATTATACTTTGCAGCAATTCAAGACGATCGCAGAAACAAGTAAGACCCAAGATATTACGTTTTGGGTGTTATCTGGTTATGATCAGCCCAACGCGGAGTTACTTGTGAGATTTGTTAATTATCTTGCAAGTCGATAAAATAAAACCTTAGTTTCTCCTTAGAAACTAAGGTTTTTAATTAAACTACCAAAGGAATCATCATGACCAAAGTATTAATTTCTGGCAATCGATCGATTAAAACACTACCTATTGAGGCAATAGCTTCAATAGAAAGAATCATTGCCCAAAACTTTCACATAATCATAGGCGATGCGGATGGCGTTGATTCCCTAGTCCAACAATATCTGAAAAAACAAGGATATCAAAAGGTAACAGTCTATTATGCAAAATTCAACAGTTTAGGCAAACCTAGAAATCATCATGGGTTTCCTACTGTGTCGGTAGCAGGCAATTACTCTAATCGCGATCGCATGATGTGTTCGATCGCAGATTATGGGTTAGCTATTTGGGATGGGCGTAGTTCCGGCACCAGAGCCAATATCAATCGTGTTCCATTAACCAGAATAATCCAAGGTTAAACCAAAATATTGATTTGTCTTGAAATAGCAAATCAATATTTTGCATTACTGCGTGAGCCAAGCCTACGGCAAGAATGGTGTTCTTCTTCTAGGTAATTATGATGTTTCAAGTAACAATCGAACCTTTTGTCGTCAATTTCACCCAGATCGTAGATATCGATCATCGCCCTTGGTCTATGGGTGAACTTAATGATTGGATTTGGTCTATCCAAGATTTCAATACTACTTGGGGAATTGAAAAGACTCTTGAACTTGCGATCGATCGTTCAAAGCAAGCAATCGCAGAACTTCAAGATGACTTTAACTTAACCTGTGAGCAAGTTATTTCTGAGAAAAATCACATTTGCTGGAATACATCTTCTGAAGATATAGAATTTTAGGATTTAAAGCTATGGTTCTTGCTAAGAATCATAGCTTTATCAGAAGAAGCAAGAGCAATGCTTCGCTTGAAATGTTAGCCAATTTTTTCGTTATTAACTTTACCTGGTACTTATCATGGCTCTCAATATCCCTTCCTTTTCCGAAAAACGTGCTTCTCAATTACGCGATGCAATTCGCATCATCGCTTGGGATACTTACAAAACTGAAAATCAGATCAAAGGCAAGGACAAAGCCTACAAAGCTTATGAAGTTTTCAAGGTTGAATGGGAATCTCATGAAATTCATGAGTTAGATTACAATGGTGTAGTCGAATTTGCTCTTGATTTGGGCTATGAAATTAAAGATTTATTGGCAGTTCGCACAGAACATTACATTCGTCGTAATGAACTGAATGGCACTGCCAAGAAGTACGACATAGCTTTGAATAAAGACAATCCATACGACTTTTAAAAAGAAGCCTTAGTTTCCCCGTGGAAACTAAGGCTTTTTTTTTAGAAAAGATTCCTACAATAAGTCTCCGCATCATATCGAAAGCTAAGCCTTCGGCAAAATAGTGTAGTTTCAAATCGGTAACGATTATGAATATCAGAGTAGAAGAAGTCGATTTCGACAAATTAGACACTGAAAAAGTAAGTTTAGTCGTTGATATCTGTGACAACACAGTTTTTAATGTCAGCGAAGGCAGCTATAAGTTTCATACAGATGATTTGCGACAGTCACCTTTGTACTGTCCATTATCTGTTGAAGCTTATCGATCGATGTTGTGGATTGAGATTAAACAGTTTTTACCTGTTTATCTCGAAAGAAAAGCCACCAAAAGTAACCGAACTAACCTTCTAGGTCGTTACTTTCATACTCTAGTTAAGTTAGCAGAACGATCGAAAGAAGTTGATATAAAACTTCTTTACCTAACTAATCAAGAGCAAGCCGAAATGTTAGCAAGATGTATCAAATATCTCGCAACACAAATTTAACAAAAAGCCTTAGTTTCCCCTTGGGAGCTAAGGCTTTTTTTTTAGAAAAGATTCCTACAATAAGTCTCCGCATCATATCGAAAGCCAAGCCTACGGCAAAATAGTGTAGTTTCAAATCAATGACGATTATGTTACACCTCAAAGGAATATTGACGATCGACCAACAAATTCGATTAGTTGAAATGTGCCGAGAAATTGCTACAGTTGCACCTTTCATCACACCTGTGATGCCGAGTGGTCAACCTTTCAACTGCCAACAAACTAGCTGTGGACAGGTTGGCTGGACGAGTGACCGTGAAGGTTATCGTTATAGTCGCACACAGCCTAATGGTCGAGCATTTCCTGCGATGCCCGACAGCTTAGCTGACTTAGCAATTTATGTTGCCAGGTTAGCTGGGGAACAAAGTTACATCCCTGACACTTGCTTGATAAATTATTATCCAGCAACTGTCAAAAGTAAACTTGGACTCCATCAAGATAATACTGAAGTGAACCTATCACCAGCTATTATCAGCATATCGATCGGCGATGATTGTGAATTTCTAGTTGGAGGCACTAAACGTAGTGATCCAACTAAGAGCATAATTTTGCGATCGGGCGATATCTTAGTGATGCACGGTCAATCGCGACTTGCTTATCACGGAGTTAAGCAAATCATCCCCAACACAGCCCCCAAAAGCTTGTTGAAAAATGGTGGACGCTTGAATATGACGATCCGCCAAGTGTTTTAGAAATAAAAAGCCTTAGATTCTACCCAGAATCTAAGGCTTTTTAAAAATATTGTTAAAGTAATTCTTTGCAATATACTAACATCCAAGCCTTCGGCAAAATGGCGTTATTTCAAATTGGTAATGCCATGAATGTATTGATTGAGTTGAACGGTGCAAGAATTGTTCAAGCAACCGAAATTGATTTTAATGCGATCGGTGTACCAGTTGGTTGGTATTTCTGGCAATTTGCACTTGGCGATGTCGAACAATTAGGTTTTTGCGAAACCTATGATTTGGCTGCCAAACAACTTATGGAATTTGTTTGTTCATTGCAAGATTAATTCATAGGTATCTAAAAAGCCTTAACTTTCAACCAGGAAAGTTAAGGCTTTTTTGTTAGAAAAGATGCCCACAGTAATTCGCTGCAATACAAATATCCAAGCCTTTAAATCGAGGCGAACGGCAAAAATGATGTAATTTTTTTGTGGTGATGACATGACTACTTTAATCGAAAAATTGGTATCGATCGTAATTGTCGGTGAACTATCTGCAATTGCTCTTATTGGTGGAACTGGATTAATCGGTTATGCCAAAATAACTGGAGCGATGTTACAAATTCATCAAACATCAAAGCAATCGCAATACGATGCCATCGTAAATTACGGGCAAGTTCGTAGTGTAGCGATTTATAGCAATCCACCAGCGATTGCTGAATGTTTAGATAGAGTTTGTAGTAACCCTGTGCCATTGCCATCTGGCATTGAAATTAAATCTACTTTCAGAGGTATTGACTCCCGTGTTGCAGGGAAAGCTGGTAGCGATCGAGCTACCTTGATTAGTTGGCAATCAGAAACCAACGCTGGCATTGGCGGCAGTCACGGACAACATGGAACTGTTACGTTTAGCCATCCTTGGACAAGAAAGAAGTTTTGTCTTGTGCGAGGTGGAGCTTCTGGTAACACAGGTTCTTGGTCAATTCGCAAAGATAAACAATGCAAATAATTAAAAAGTCTTAATCTACCTATTTTGGGTAGATTAAGGCTTTTTTTTTACTTTGCATCTGCAATAGTTATTTCAAAATCAGGAGAAATCATGCAAGTTGTAAATGGCAAAACTGATGGGTTTATTGGCAAAGATAAAATCTACATTGGTAGAGGTACTAAAAAACTCCCACGCAGTCCACTAGCAAATCCATATTCCATAGGATTTGATGGCAATCGAGAACAAGTAATTAAACTTTATCGAGAATGGTTGTGGTATCAGATTAATATCAGCGAACATAATCCTAATGGAGCATTGAAAAAATTGTTAGCGATGGCACGGTTAGTCAAAGGTGGCAAACCACTAATTCTGACTTGTTATTGTGCTCCATTGGCTTGTCACGGGGATGTAATAAGAAATGCTATCCTTTGGTTGATTCGAGAAAACAAAGTTTAATCAGTTAAAATTCTTAGAAAGGTTGTTAAAACTACACCATAAAATGCTTCGCTTTTGGTGGTGTAGTTTATTGACGTTTCATGTACTCACCACAATTTGAACTATTGGACTATCAAATTGCGATCGATCGAGAAATCAACCAAGAACCAGAAAATATGGAATATCATACAGCTTTTTTCACGGGACATCGAAATATCAACGATATCCGTGGCAAAATTCTTCGGTTAATACATCTTGCTATGAGACAAGGTGTTCGAGAATTTTGGTCAGGAATGGCTTTCGGTACAGATTTATTAGCAGCAGAAATTCTTGTAGAAAGAGGAGTTCGTTGGAAAGCCATCATACCATGTCCCCACCAATCCATAAAATGGTCGCAAACCGACCAAGACAAATACCAGAATTTGATAGAAAACGCCAGCGAAAGAATACTGATTTCAAAGCAATATACACCCACCTGCATGATGGAACGCAATGCTTACATGGTGAAAAATGCAGATTTGTGTTTGGCGATTTGGGACGGTCGGCGAGAAGGTGGCACATTTCACACAATCCAAATGGCTCGTAAAGCCAACAAATTAATTTTTCAGTTTAATCCCAAAACTGACGAATTCTCCATTTTGGAACCGCCTAATCAACTAAGCCTTTTCTAGCTCTCCAATAAACCTTATCAGCCCCTGGATACCCAGGGGCTTTCTTGTCATGCCAAAGCGAGTTAAAGCCTTCTTTTCTGGAAATTATTGGATTGACACCCATTACCGCCGACAAATTGAGGGATTGATTGATTTGGCGATCGAACAAAATGTCCGTCAATTCCTCTGTGGGATGACACTTGGTTTTGACCAGGTAGTTGCCGATATCTTGATTGCCCGACGGCTGCCCTGGACTGCTGTACTGCCACATCCCAACATCGATCGCACTTGGAAAACTCGCCAGCGGTCACGGTTTCGCAAGCAATTAGAGCTGGCAACAGAAACCGTGATTCTATACCCTCAAGGATTTCACAACTCTAGAGCGCTTGTTGTGCGCCACATGGTGCGTAAATCTGATATTTGTCTGAGCGTCTACACCGGAACTAATTGGGATGGCATTCTGAAAACTGCTCACAATGCTCCCGGTGATGTTATTGACTTGGCGATCGCAAACAATCTTCTGGTTTACCAATTTAATCCACTTGAAAAGATTGTCTGGATTACAAAACCACCACAACAGCTTTGTTTGCCTCTGAGTTTTGAACAACCGTTCGCCTCGATTTAAAGCAATGCTTCGCTTGTCCATGTTGATTTTTTTCAATAAATCTCTAAAACTCTCACCAAACATGACTAAACGCAAAGTTACAGGTCACATCAAGGGGCGAATTACTAAGTTGGCAGAAGAAGCAATCGCCGTCGGGTTAATCGTGGCTTACGAGGCTACCAGCCTTGGCTACAAACTCAAGTTTCCTGATGTTCTTGAAGATGTTGAGCTTAGTTGCGTCGCTGCGGGCATCTATCTTCTGCAAATACTAGGCAAAATCAAATAGCAAAATCCAATAGCAAAAATCTCTGCTTTGCTTCTGAAGAGCAAAGCAGAGATTCTGCTACGGAAGAAAGTAATGCTTCGCTTAAAAGTGGTGATGAGATGTGGAGTCTCATCACCGTTTCCTTCCAGTTCTGCTGTTCATTTACTCAATTTATCATGACTTGCACAACTAATCCCAAAAAGTTTCAAGAATACAAGACAAAGCTTGCTGAAACTGTGCTTGATGTTCCAGTAATTGTTGAGCGGTTGCAGGCGATCGGATTTCACGATGTTAACTTCAATGATCCAGCCGACATCCGTGTCGCTTTAGCTGAATGGTTCAGTGAATTGATTGACCAGATTAATGAATCTCCAGAAGATTTCATCCGCATTCACTGCACAAAATACTTTGACAAAATGCTTCCAGAACCGTGTGACTCCGACTGCTATCAAGCATTATCTGATGATAATTCTGATAATGAGGTGATGTTGCCAATCATTCCACGTAATCCTGTAGTTACTCAGGTTCAATCAGCGATTGAGATTCACTCAGTTACTGCCTCAGTAACTTACTCTGTGGCAAAGGTTAGCCACATAATTCAATAACAAAAAGCCAGCGGGAAAGGTTCATTTTCCCCGCTGACTCCTAGAAAAGATTCAGTTCAATTAGTTTATTGTATCATGAATTACCTGAAACAATTGGCAGAATTGAAAGCACAGATTGCTCAACTTGAGGCGGGCATTGAATCGTTTATGCCTGATGCGATTGTCGAAGCGATCGACATTGTGGGCAATAACTTGGCTACCAACGGCAAAAATATGGTTTACCATAATGGCAAAACCAAAATTGTCTTAGTATTTCGGAAAAAGTACGATCACGACTACCCGAAATTACTCAGGTTAGATGAGGATATTTTGGATGAAACTCTGAATCTTAAACAGAAGAATGCAAAGCGAATTAAAGAAATTGCCGATGCGATCGAACAACTTCAATTAGCTCTGGCAGAACTTGAAGAAGAATCAGCGCAGATTATCCAATCTCCGTACTTATCAAAGTTGCGGGGATTGCATAGTAAAGTGATTGAAGAAATCACTTATTTGTCGCCATCATTGTCAGTTTACTTACCCAAAGAATAGGTATAAAATGAAAACAGTAAAATATCGGTTCAACAGAAAACTCGGTGAAATATTCCTTGATGAAAATGGTGAACTAACTTCAGTTGGAAACAATTTACAAATAATTGTTTTGTGGGCTTCAGAACCAATCTGGGGCAAACCTTTCGAGAATATGCCTGCACAGAATTGGATACAGCTAACTTTTCTCGCAGAGTACGGTAATTGGTGTCACGCCGTCTTAAGCGATGGCACAACCAATGCTTTAGAGCGATGGATTGAGTATCGAAAAAAACTTGAAGACGAGGCGATCGAACTTCAAGAAGTCATCACAACCATAAGTTTTGAGGTTATTGACTCTCAACACCAATGGTTTGATTACACATTCTCTGGTATTCGCGGGAAACCAGGATTGGGCGATCGAATGCGTCAGCTAATCAAACAAAGCAAGTTCCCCTTGATTGAACCATTGAACTTAATCAAGTAATACTCATGGGATAGCCTTCTATCCCAGTCAATTTCTTTTCTGTAATGCTTCGCTTTTAAGTGTTGAGCTTTGTCTCAATTATTCACTTACTCACTTTCTCAATATCATGACTAAGAAATCTGTTTCCTCTGATGCTGTTGAATCTACTACTTCCACTGAATCAATTGCATCTGAATTTCAATTTGATCCTAGCTTAATGGGTGAAGAATTCAATGCAGTTCGCATCCCACGGCTTCCCTATGGAATCGTCATCAACGACAATCCCTGTGGCATCTTTATCCCTGAGAAAAATGCTATCAAGGCTGGCTGGACTAATCTCGAAGGATTGACGGAGATTGATTTGGCATCAGGAGCCAAGGAAAAGGGGTTGTTCTTTTCTACTATCCGTATGGCAATTCTCGGTAATGTTGCACCGTACATCCGGTACAAAAATGCCGAACAAAATGGCGATTTAGCAGGAACTGTAGTGGGTTCCTATGAGTTCGATCGCACCTTACTTGATAAAAAGACAATGGAAGTTGTCAGTGAACATCTGGTAATGTTTGTGGATGAATCCAACAATTTGCTGCACACACGCCCGATTCGGATTCGGTTCAAGAATGTTGCTTTGTGGTGTTTGCGTGAATCGTTGGAAGAGTTCTACACTGCGATCGAACTGGTGTTTGCCAAGTTGACCCAGGGGAAAGCTAGTGGCAAAAATGATAAATGGCGCAGTCTTTGCGTCTTCTGTGCGACATTCAAGGCTGTCAAAGAAGGCGAAGGTTCCAACCGTTCTTATTGCATGAAAGTAGAAAGTTGGGTTATGCCTTCGATCGACAACTTTGGCTCAATGTTTCTGGGTATGAAAGCCCAAAAAGACGCCATTTGGGAGTCTTACGACATGAACATCGGTTCATTAGAAGCCAAAGCTTTATCTGGCTCTAGCCAAGCTTTGTTGCGTAGTGCTGATTAATTAGTAAATTGTGAAAGCTAAGATTTATCTTAGCTTTCACTCAATTAAACACAACGCAAAACAGAATTATGTACAGCAAACATCAAATGGCAGCAGCAGAAATCGCTGAAGGTTCGATCGAAACTCCATTATCAAGCGAAGAAATCTTAGCTGTAGCTGCAACAGAATTTTTAGGTATTAACCCACCTGCGAAAGCAAAAGAAAATTGGAAAAATGAACACTCAATTAGCAAAGAAAGTCTTGCGAAACACTACATTCAAGAATGTCTCAAATACAAACCTCAGTGGAGAAATATCTTAAAAGGATAAATCGAATAAGGTTAATTTGATTCAAAACACTCAAAGCACAAAAGTTCCTGAAGTCTGAGAAAAATCTCAGACTTCTAAAGTAATGCTTCGCTTACAGAGTTGTTTGTTATTTTCAGAAAACCAAATGAATCCTTCACTCATCGCTAAATTTGAAGTAATCTCTACCATGATTCATCAAATCAAAGAATCTCCAGAATGGGCAGAATATTCCACTATTTGCAATGCTGGACTTACAGAAGAAGATGACAAATATGGTACTAGCGAACGAGATTTAGCATCAATAGAAAATGCTGTGGTCTATTTGCTATCAGGAATTTCTGTTGATGAAGCAGTTACGCGAACGATCGAACAAACGATCATGTTCTTTCTAGCAAACGGAAGATTCCCAGATTCTGAAATTCTGTAAGTTTCTTCAGTTCAATGACCATTTTGTTATGATTAACAAAATGGTCATTAAATAGCAAAATCTCATTTCAACAAACCAACAATTAAGGGAAAACAAATGAGTACAATTTCTTGGACAGACATCACCTGTAATCCAATTCATTTAGTACGACCTGATGGTTCTCATGGTGGACATTGGTGTCAAAAAGTGTCACCTGGATGTACCAATTGTTATTCGGAGACTCAAAACCAAAGTAATTATTTCAAATTTGCAAGTAAATTACGATTTACAGGTGAAGTACCTGAAAACTTAATTTTCGATGAAGAGGTGATGAAAAAGTTAATAGGAATGCGTAGCAAAGCGGGGCGTAAGCCATCGAAAAAGAAAGTATTTCTGTGTTCAATGACAGATTTATTCGGGGAATGGGTAAAAGAGGAATGGATTGATTTAGCATTTGCTTACATGGCGATCGCAAATCAACACACATTTCAGATATTAACAAAACGGGCTGAACGGATGGCTAAGTATTTCAAATCAGGAGCAAGGCAACGCATCAGAATAGCAGTTGTTGATTTAGGTCGCCAACTTAATCTGAAACCGGAAACTTATGAACCCTACGAAACTTTTGATTTTGAATGGCCATTAGCCAATGTTTGGCTTGGCACTTCTGTCGAGAATCAAAAAGCTGCGGACGATCGAATCCCGTGGTTAATTAAAACTCCGGCTGCTGTGAGGTTTTTAAGTTGTGAGCCGTTGTTACAAAAAGTGATTTTAAAAGCAGAGTATTCACAGAATTTGAACTGGGTGATTATCGGAGGAGAATCAGGTAGTGGCGCTCGTCCATGTCATCTTGATTGGATTCAATCGATCGTCCAACAATGTGCAACAGCGAACCTCGCTGTATTTGTCAAACAACTTGGTTCAAATCCAGTCGATAACAATTACGTCATCAAACCCAAGGATCGTAAAGGGGGTGAAATCAGCGAATTCCCTGAAGATTTGCAAATTCGCCAGTTTCCTTAAATATAGAATCAAAAGCAAAAGCAAGAGCAATGCTTCGCTGTTAGTAGCGTTATTCTGCTTTTGCTTTTACTTGATAAGAATATGCAACAACCGAACAAAATTTCTCGAAAGCGCACACTAGAACTATTCGAGAAACTCAACAAAAGTTTGCTAGTCAAGATTCGAGCCGATCGCAGTTACAAAATGCCCAGAAAATATATTAGCTGGGAGACAATTAGCGCATTAGTGTCAGTGTCTTTATCAAAATATAACGATGGAGGGGACAAAAGTACATACATCCACAATGCCAAACTAGCACTATGGTTTGTTCAAGATGCACCAGTTTATTGCTTAACCCCAGAAATAGTTGAAGCATTCGATCAAACTGATGTACTGCACAAACCACAGGTAATGATGAACTGGAAACCATCGTTACCCAGTTTTCTCTTGGCGCTTCCCGAACACTTTGTCACACCGGAAGGTGGCAAAATTGATTATTTATTAGTTTCAAACACAAGTCCAGAGCATCCAGAATGGCATCAAGGACAATGGAAACATGGAGAAATCGAGGAAATACCCGAAGAATCAAAGTTGCTTTTTCACATTAGCACTGTGGATAGCAACGAAACTGTGTGGACTTCTGTTACAGCGATCGACGACAAAGGCAATTTAATTTACGAAAAAGATGCTAACTTTGGTTCAGCAAAACTTTCTTGTATTGACCGCGAATTTCTTGAGACAATCCGTAATCTAGTTTTGAATGTCATGTTAGCGATCGAACACACACCAGAACTTTTTGCCACAGTTACCGAATCTGAAACAACCAAGTCAAGAGGTTTTGCTACCAATCCAAAAACTCAATTAGTCAGGTTTCCTCGTTGGGTTGGTAAAAATTATCGAACAAAGTCTGAATCTTCTGATGCGATTAGAGGTTCAGTTCGTTCGCTTCGATTTAATCGCACTGGCGACGGGGACATTGGCGTGTTCTTGAGGCTGGAGAACGTTGGAAACAATCAAAACGGATTTGGATTGAACCAGTTTTCGTCAATAGTTAACAAATCAATTACGCACAATTCATCATTGTCGATTGTGCGTAATTGCTTTAAAGCAAACACAAAAATTACACAAAAACAAAATGCTAAACAATCATATCAATCTCCCCAAACGGTGTAATCGCAACAAAACTTTTACTATAATCGCCAATTGCAAAAAAGAATTGATTCAAAAAATAAAAGCTGATCGCTCTTACAAAATGCCCAAAAATTACATCACTTGGGAAACCCTAAGCATCATCAGCGCACTTGCTCTAGGGACATCTAGCATCAATTACGCGACCGTGGATATTTCAACCTTTGTCCACAGCCACCGATTTGCTCTATGGTTCTGTCACAATGCTCCGCTGTATTGTTTGACACCAGAATTACTGGAAGCGTTCGAGTGCACAGATTCTCTCCACAAACCAGGAATCTTTGCTGGCTGGCAACCGTCGCTCCCGTATCTGTTGGTAGCACTGCCACGGCACACCGTTTTTACACCAGATGGTGCCGAATTCGACTATTTATTGATTGCGTGTGGGAGTGCGGACAAACCCGAATGGACTCGCGGACGTTGGCGGGATATCGAAATTCCCAGTTTTAATCAACATAATTTGAATTTTCAATGGGCAACCATTGATAGCAAAGAAACGGTGTGGATGAGTGGAACTGCGATTGATTCGGACAGTAACTTGATTTATCAGGAAAATAGCAGTTTAGGGAAATCGACCTTAACTGTTGAAGATCAAGTTTTCATTCAGGGCATCAGAAACCTGGTGGTCAATTTATTGCTGGCATTGGAATATTCGCCAGCATTGCTATCGGATGTCGTAGTAGGCGAGACAACCTCGAAACAAGGATTTGGCAAGTCGAGCGCCAGTGGGAGTGGGAGCGTCAGAAATACACAATATCCCCGTTGGCTTGGCAAAAACTATCAGGCACCCACATCAATTACGGAAAGTAATGGCAATCACGCATCGCCACAATCCCATTGGAGACGCGGACACTGGCGAGTTTTAGAATCGGGTGAAGGTCGGCGCTGGAAAGAATCAAAGAGGCTGTGGATTGAACCAATTTTAGTAAATGGTTAATGGTTAATGAGACGAACGCACAATTCATCAATTTTCCTGGTATTGTGTGCGATCGATTCCTGTGCCAAAACTTTGAGATTCTGAATATTGGTAACACTGCAATCATCGAGAGCATCATTAGCATGATTCAGCGCTACCTGAAATCGGTAATGCTGCGATTTCTGCAAACTATATTCGATTTGGATTGCTACAGATTCACTCGTGCCATCCAACATGATATTGATTAACGGGTCAAGCCAATTGACTAATCCCCAATTGCGAGATTGTTCGTAGGAATATTTGCGAGTTAAATGTCCAGTTCCCAATGAAACCAGCAAAATGTCTTCTCGATTGCTAAGTGTGGTTGCTTCTGAAGAAGCGATCGCAGATGGATTGTTAGCAAAAACTCCGCCATCAACAAAGACTCGGTTGCCAACGCGATATGGTTCAAAAAGTGTTGGTGCAGCAGTAGTCGCCATCGCTGCTTCTGCCATCGTGAAACCGCTACAAACTTTCTCAAAACTTTTACCGCGTTTGTTGGAGTTGCTGAAGAATACCGGGACTCGTTGAGCAATATCGTAGGCGGGAATCAAAATATTTGTCAGTGCTTTATTAAGTGGTTCCCGACCCAACATATCTCGAATTACTTGTTTACGACCGATCGAAGAATATTTAGGACGTAACAAATCATCAACTTTTAGCTGACTTTCGATCGGTGGTTCATAAAAGATTTCTCTGCCCCGACAGCGGTAAACTTCGATTATTTGTTCGATCGAATACCGTGGGTTTTTATCAAAATCAGGTGCGACTAATCCCAGCGCCAACAGCCCTCCGGTAGATGTGCCCGCAATCAAATCGAACATCTCCCATATCCGTTTGCCTGTCCGTCCCTCAATCTCCGCTAACATCATTGCTGGGATTATTCCTCGGATTCCCCCACCGTCGATCGATAATATCTTCATATTTGCATAAATGTTTGTATAATTATTGTATAACATTGCGAGGTATATGTTGTGCTAAATTTAGCAGAAAAGATTATCGAGTACATGGAAGCCCAGAAATATCAAGTATTTCGGGGTAAAGATGAACTAAATATCATCTACATTGAGGGGATGAACACCGATGGAACGTTAAATGGTGATGAACCAAATCACTTTAACGATTTGCGGATGGTAATTGAATTTGAGGATGGAATGCCGATAATTGCCGGCAGATGGCAAGCTACTACCGAACCAGGATTTCATTTTACCGATAATCCAATGAATCCCAATGGTGCAGCGCGGATTGCTTTTGGGCAATATCGATCGTGGCGAGTCGGGATTCACGGCATGAGTGAACCGCACGAGGCATTAGTTCAAGTTTCCCCAGTTTCTGTATGCCGAGATTACAACAGAGATATGGTACGGACTGGCGATCGCATTGATGAAGGACTCTTTGGCATAAATCAACATCATGGTTTCGATCATCCCAAAAACGATATCCACACAGCCAGCGCTGGTTGTTTGGTTGGTCGAACTCGCGCAGGTCATAGCCAATTTATGAAGATGATTAAGGGCGATCGACGCTATCAATCTAATCCTAATTTCACATTCTCAACGACAATCATCGCAGGAAATAAACTTTAAAATTGGTAAGTAATCATAGACCAGAAAAAACAGTTTCCTTGCAGACACTGAGAATTATGGGTGAAAACAGCTTAAACTATTAGCGATTTCTTTAAAAGAATAAAGTAAATATGCTAAAATGTCAATGTTGATAATTCAACTAACAAACATCCGTACATTATCGGAATGTATCAACAGCGGATGTTTTGTTATGTCGATTTCTCGTCAGCTCTGCTATACTTAACGGATGATGGAGTTGCTTCTCAACTTAGTTGATACAATGTGCAATGCGATTCCTGCCATGAAATATTCCTTCTTACTAAAGTTTATGACTCAACCAATTGCAGTACCCAGAAAGTTTTTATTAGATGCTGACACTTTTCAGTTTAGCAGAAATAAAAAGATAACTAGAACCCGCGCTGCTTGGATTGATACGCCGGAAATACGTTACAAAGCTGATATGAGCCAAAAACCAGAAGACTTGAACCAGTGGGAATGGGGGGCAGAAGCTAAGGGATTTTTGCTGTCGATGATTGCTCGAAAAACAATATGCCTTGTGCCGATCCCCTACGGGGGCTCCGCCAACGCCCTAGATAGTTTTGGCAGAACCATTGCCGACTGGCATCTGTGCGACTCGATCGACCAAATCACCGTCGGAAATAATATCCAAGTTATGCTTGCTGCTGCGGGTTTAGCAGTTCACGTTCCTCCCATCAATTCAGGAATTATTTACCAAACAATTCGTGTTGCTCAATCACAAGCTAAAGCCCTAAAAAAAGGGTTTTGGGCAGACGATAATTTCGTGTTGCCCTACATCTGGAAAGCTAATCGTTAATTCAAAATTTCTATTAAATAACGGCGAATTTCCATATGAAAATTCGTTGTTTTTATCAGAATTTCTGCTGTCAAAGAAGAAAAGAAAATTATAGCCAGCATAACCCCCAAAAAGGCTTTAGCGCCTCCCGGAATCCATCTAAAAAGCTGAGTTATTTCTCGAATTCTTTTGGTTTCTTTTCTGTGGTTTGTGTGAGCGCATTTTATGTTTACAATCTCTTTTTCTAAAGAGTCTAATTTCAGTTCTAACATCTTGACTCTCTCCACAAAAGCATCGGGAAGGTCGGGGAGTCTTTGTCTCATACTATTTAATTTTAACTCGATACATCGATTTTAGCTAATAATTTATCAGTAAAAATACGGAACTTTAGTTTAAATTAGTAAAGATTTGACGATCGCTACGCGCCGGCTTACGCCTACGTCTCGATTTAATCGTTTTAAAACGAGGCGTTTAAATCGAGGCGAACGTTTTAAACGATTTAATGACGTAGCTATCGTTAATTTTGAGTTTTATGTAACGGTCATCGCGTGTGTTTAGGTTTCTGCCAATTTTCGGTATAAGCAGCAAACCGTAACGCCCAAAGCATTCGATGCAAATCTGTTGGCTTTAAATTGAGGCGAACGGGCCTTCCTTTTTTGCCAGTGCCATCGTTTATTTTCTCCATGAAAGTTGGACATATTTTGAAACACTTGGAGCGGTTTTTCAAGGTTCCTCTTCAGATAAAGAGTGCCGATGCGGAAAGCCGCATCGTGTTTGCAACCTGAACTTTTCAAGCCAACTCATTTGCAGGCAAGCCGGCTCGAAAAATCTGCTCGGCACTCAACCTCAGTTCGGGAAACGCCAACGACTCAACAGTGTCATCGCCCCGAAACTGCTTGATCTGATACTCGGACTCTACCAGTTGACAAATCAAGAGGGTGGGTTGTTTGGGATTGCCGATAAACTTGCGACCGCCCAAACCGAGATAGTCCACAATCCAGTATTCGGGGATGCCCATCTCCTCATAATCAGCAAATTTGAAATGATAATCATCTCGCCAATTGGTGCTAACGACCTCTACAGCCAATCGCACCGAAGAACCCATCGTGATGATGGATTCCCTATCCCAGCGCGGTTCGCACTGGCGTAGAGCCGCTTCGTCTAAGACAATAACATCGGGCTGATAACCAGCTTCATCACGAGTGGGTTTAAGCAGGCAGTCACCGGGGATAAAGCAAGGCAATTTCAGTCGCCTGATTTCTGCGCTGATTTCGTCCCGTGTAAAAGCTGTAACACGGGAATGGCGACCAGTTCCTAAAGGCATTTCGACAATTACTCCGTTGTGTAGTTCGTAGCGTTTGACCGAGTTCTCTGGATACCAGGCTGCGAACTCGTCAAACGTGACTGGTTTGGTTCTGGTTTCGGTTTGGGTTTGCATGATTTCTCCTGTGTTTGGTTGCCTTGTCCCGGCTTGAGCAACTTAACGAAGCCCCTGGAAGTCCCCACGGGTCGATGCCGTTCGTAGTTGTCGCGTTCCATCTCTCATCCTCCACCCAAAACGCCTCGCTAATATCGCGTTCAAGCTCAGCCAACCCGTTGGCTGAGCAGTTGGTTTTGCTCAAGTTCGGTACGGGTGATGCCAAAAGCTTCATCAAACCGCCGCTCCAAGGTTTCAGCCATCAAAGCGTCTACAAGAGCCAGAGCTTGCTTGTTTCGTCTGTAAGCTTGCCAGAGCCAATACTTTCTGACGCGCTCCGGTTCTCTCTTTTAGGGTGCAGCGCGGGTTCTTAACATGATATCATCAGGTAAATATTGCTGACATCATCTCCCTAGTTTACCATATATTATATGGTGAGCTAGGGAAACTTATGTTGGTACTAAAAAGACGTTCTATCGATAAATTTGTAAAACCTGTGAAAGCGCGCGAGTTTTGTAGGCTTTGGTTTAATGCCGATCCGGAGATGGAAGTTACGAGGGGCTATAGAGCGGAATGCGTTCGCTTGTTGAGTCGCATCCTAGCCGTGCAAACAGAGACCATTTCTAGCAAGTGGGGAAGTGGCATTGATTTCGAGAAAATGCCCGAACAGTACGAACGCACGCTCGCCTATGCCAATTCTCTCCGTTCCATCCTCGACGCAGCAGGCAACAATCCCGAACTTTCCAGTATCATTGCCGATCGCCTCAAACAATCCCGTTGATAACTCACCTGAAATTAATACCTTACTTTAGACGGTAAACTTCTTGACTGACTCCATCGCAGGTTTTAGGGTGGGAATGAGGCCCTGGCGAGGTGCTGCAAACACTACTGCCAGGACTTCTCCCGCTTGCTGAAAACACCAGCTACAAGGAGCAATTTTATGTTCGCACTGAGCGGGCCGCCACAAGCAGCCCAACAAAACTTTTCAGAAATGCCGAATCCCCGCGTCACCACAACCAAGGGACGCATCGAAGTAACAGATGTTCGCCCAGAAACCGTGACCGGGAAACTCTTGGACGCACAAGAGCAACTAATTCTGGAATACGGGCATCCCGTTTACGTATGCGTTCCCAAGACTCGCATCATGTGTCCGATCGAAACAGCGAACATGATGTCTTGGTGGCATCTCACGCAGCCAGCCATCGGTAGCGGGCGCGGGGCTTTCAAATATTCCATCGAAACGCTAATCAACCGATTGGATGGGATGAATTGGGATGAACTTTACGCTTTGCGGACATTCATTAGTTTAGAAACCGACCCGTTTCAAGCTTATTCCGGCACTGTCAACAACGATTTATCTCACCTAAATTCTTGGTTTGTAACGGTGCGAGCGCTGAGTTCTGCCGATCGCAACCGGCTGGTTGCTGCCATTTGCCATCGCATTATCGCCGCTCTACCCAACGAATCCGAAGCACCCACAACTCTTGATAGGAGGGGCGATCGATGACACAACCACAGATACCCATACCCATTGAAGCGGCTGCAACTTTCTCGACCTCACCCGCACCTGCACCCGCATCCGCATCAGAACCGGGTACACCAACAACTTCCGCTTTGTATCGCCAGTTGTTGACATCACTTAATGCGATGCCACACCAAGAGCTTACGGCTCTGATGGAAGCGGCAGTTTATTCATTCCGTCAAAGGGATACCCTCACCCGCGCTATCAAAGAATGCGGGACGATCGAATTATTCGGGGATAAATGGCCTCTGACTTTCGACTTTTTGCCAAGCTCTGCTGAAGCCTTGAATTTGGTGAGAGCGATCGCTGACCAATTCTCATGCCGCCAACTTCATCCCTGCTGGCAACAACTCCTGACCACCAGCACCGACACCCAGAAGAAAGCGCTCATTGAAGTTATCGCCTACTCGCAGCGCTACTCCTGCACTGTGTTTGAGGCTCTGGGAGAGTGCGAAGTCTTAGATTTGTTCCCAACATCTGAGCATTTAAATGTTTGGATAACTGAGACTGAAGCGCTGCAAATGATTCACTCGCTCTCCGGTTCTCTGTTAGCCCAAAGTAGTGAGACACTACCCAATGCCGGTGATGGGAGGGACGACAGATGACCAACGGCAATGGGCTTAACGGTGATACGCCTAACGGTGACACACCCCAACCCGATCCAATACAAAAGTTAACGCAATATGTTGAATCTGTGGAGATTTCTCTGGAAATCCAGGAAGATAAAACAGATGCCATTGAAGATCAGGTGGCAAATCTTACCGAGCAGATAACCGAGTTGAAACAAGAAATAAAAGAGATGTATGGAGATGAAGAAGACTGGGAGCGGATGTCAAAGACTTGACGGACTTATCGCACGCCGTCAGGAGAAAAACCGATTGCAACGGTCAAAGCTGGAGCGAACCAAGCGCTTGCGAGATGAAGCTGCTTTGAGTAGACCTTTTAGAAAATCCCCTTTGCTAGACTTCGTTGATGATTTGGTACACCGTCCGCCGAACACCGAACAGATGCGCCAGCTTAAGGAATTGCTCTTAGAAGAACAGAAAGCGATCGCTCAACTCATTGCCTTAATTGACCAACACCTAGATTGATGCACTCCCCTGATTAAAGCCGAGGTGATTTTTAAAAGATGTTATGAGGCGGTCAATAGACACGCCTCTTCATCTTTCTTAGGGCGCGAACCTGAAAGTTATGAAAACTTCTAAACCCAAACGCACAGTGTTTTAATACTTTTAACTTATGGACTTTTTTCAACTAACTGAGGATATATAGCAATCCTAAATCATTACCCTTACCGCGAACATAAATGTGATTTTCCTAAAATCCATTAGTAAGGACACGGCAGTGCCGTGTCCCTACTGGTACTCGTGAAAATCAATTAGGATTGCTATAGGTGGTCTAAATTTTCTATTGATCGCAATCGCGGTACACAAACTGTTCTGCTTGTCTAGGTAGCCGAGCCAAAATGGATTGGATTTGAGTATGGTGTGGCGAAAGATGACAAACCGGATCGGTGGCGCTTTCATCTTGGGTCAATAAAAATGCCTGACAGCGGCACCCCCCCCAATCCACCATTTGACGATCGCAACTTTGACACGGTTCCGGCATCCAACTTGTGCCACGGAACCGATTCATCCCCGCCGACTCAAACCAGATCCAATCTAAAGTGCGATCGCGAACATTGCCAAACTCCAGATTCGGAATTGCCATAGCGGCTTGACACGGTAAACCGTCGCCGTTGGGTGTCACAATCAACGTTCGACTGCCCCAACCGCCCATACAAGGCTTGGGATAGTCAGCATAGTAATCTGGTATCACATAGAGAATGCCCATCGGAATTTTGCCTCGTTTTTGCGCCGCCTGCACCACTTGCTCAGCATTAGCCAATTGTTCGCGAGTCGGTAACAAAGCATTCTGATTATGCAGTGCCCAACCATAATATTGAGTGTTCGCCAACTCCACTCGATCGGCTTGCAACGTTTCTGCCAGTGCTATCATCTCCGCAATGCGATCGAGATTATGCCGATGCAACACAAAGTTTAACGTCAATGGCAAGCCTAATTCCTTTACCCGCCCGGCTGCCGCAATTTTTTGCTCAAACGATCGCATTCCGGCAATCCGATCCGACTCCATCGCCCGACTATCTTGAATACTAATTTGAATATGCTCCAATCCCAATGCTCGTAATTTAGTTGCTCGTTGCGTTGTTAGCAGCGTTCCAGCCGTGACTAAGGTTGTGTAAAGTCCCAATTCTGCTGCGGTTTCGACCAATATTTCTAAATCATTGCGTAGCAGCGGTTCTCCACCTGTTAAACCTAATTGCAAAACGCCCAACTGTCGAGCTTCCCGGATCACTCGGAGCCAATCTGCTGTCGCAAGTTCTTGACGATATGCCTCCCCCTGCCAATTGAGGGGATTAGAACAATAGGGACACCGTAACGGGCAACGGTAAGTTAATTCTGCCACTAGGCTAAAGGGTCTAGCAATTTCATCACGCTGTAGCATCGTTCAGAAATCCTCGTTGGGTGATTTGAGCAATCAGTTGGTAAACATCAGATTTAAGGTTGGCGTCAGGAAATTGGATCGCTAATTCGGCAATAATTTGATCGATCGTATGATGTCGATCGCAAAGCTCCAAAATTAACTGAGCCGTCCGATTTAGCTTGATCGCGCCTTCGGGAAACAACAAAAAATGCTGTTGTCGAACCTCATCCCAAAACAACCGCACTCCACAGGCTAATCGGGGACAACTTTGACCATTCATGATTCCGTTCCTGGACGAGTATCACCCCGATCGATCGCTTCCAACTGACTCCACAACAAATCACACTTAAAGATTAATGCTTGAACGGCTTTCTGTTGAGCCTCAACGGTGTGGCAATGTTGTAAAACCAAATTTAAGGCGTAACGAGCATCTTGGGGAGCTTGGTGTAAACGCACACGAAAATACTCAAATCCACTCGGATCAATCCAGGGGTAATACTGCTCCAATGCCATTAAGCGATCGCGAATGGCATCGGGGCCAAACAACTCTGTTAATGAAGAGGCGATCGCTTCAATCCAAGGTTTAGTCTTGCAAAAATTAACGTAAGCATCCACGGCATAGCGCACCCCTGGCAATACCTGTCGATCGTTCAACAATTGCTCAGACGATAGACCAACGGCCTCGCCCAAGCGCAACCACGACTCAATGCCGCCGGTGCCAGCCTGCTGACCATCATGGTCGATAATCCGTTTAATCCATTCCCGGCGTACTTGGTGATCTGGGCAATTCGATAAAATTGCCGCATCCTTCAGCGGGATATTGCGTTGATAATAAAAGCGATTGAGCACCCAACGTTGCACTTCCGATCGAGTCAATTCACCTGCATTCATCCGTTGATGGAAAGGATGAAGATGATGATAACGACGATGTTGCTGACGCAGCATTTGCTCAAATTCTTCCGGTGTCCAAGGTTTTGATGCTAGCGTTTTTTGTTCTGATGTAAATATCATGGTATTCTTTACAACGTAAACATCAATCCATCAAAGCCAATTTCAATTCCTTGACTTTCAACTATCTGACGCTCCAAAGAGTTGGGAATCAGAATTGGATTGGTATTGTTAATGTGAACTAAAGTTTTGTGCGGCGTTTTCAATTGTGCAAGTTGTGCTAGGCTTCCCTCTTTTCCCGACAAGGGTAAATGTCCCATCTGAAGTGCCGATCGCGATCCAATCCCCAATGCTGGCAATTCATCGTTTGTCCAAAAGGTGCCATCAATCAAAATCAAATCACTGGCGTCGAATCGACGTTGCATGGCCTCGTCGATCGTGGCTAATCCCGGCGCATAGGTCAAGCTGCCATGAGTGTAGCGATCGCGGATCGTCAATCCAACCCCCCAAATCTCCTGCGATCCCGGTTCACCCTGCATATACTTAGGGGGTTTGGTCGAGAGTGGAAAGGCTTCCATCTCTAAATCGGGTGCGATCGCGATCGACTGGCCCAAATCTAAAGGTAACCACTCCACGCCACAATAATTTTGCAAGGTAGAAAATAATGGGTATCCCGTGGTCAAGGCACGTTTAACGCTGGTAGACGCATAGATTTTTAACGGTTGTGATGATTCTCGCAGTAGCATCAACCCAGTCGTGTGGTCGATTTCAGCATCGGTTAGCACAATGCTGGCAAAGGGCAGAGATCGCCGACTTGTTTCCACAAAACATTGTTGTGCGCGCATTTGCTCAATTTGCAGCCGCACATCCGGCGACGCATTGATCAAAAACCAATCACCATTTTGTGACTGAATCGCGATCGAAGACTGAGTTAAGCTTGTCGCCTTGCCCGATCGACTCGTTTCGCACCCCCTACACAGACAATTCCATTGGGGAAATCCGCCTCCGGCTGCCGCGCCCAAAATTCTGATTAGCATTCGCGATCGCTATCCTCCAGTCGGTTCTAGTCGCAGTAACTGCCCATTTGATTCATCAGTCAGAATGTACAACAATCCGTCCGGGCCTTGGCGTACATCCCGCACCCGTTGCCCGATCGAAATCGGTTGCTGGCCCAGCACATTCCCCCCTGCATCGAGATCGATCCGGCGCACATCCTGAGTCACCAATCCCCCGGCAAATAGATCGCCTTTCCACGCCGGAAAACGATCGCCCAGATAAATCGCCAAACCCGATGGAGCCGTGGCGGGAGTCCAAACCACTTTCGGATCGATCATGCCGGGGCGCGATCGCTCCCGCGAAATCTCTCCACCCACGTACTCCTGCGAGTGGGTAACGAGGGGCCAGCCAAAATTCTGACCTGCTTGCACCAAATTTAATTCATCTCCCCCACGGGCCCCGTGTTCCGTCACCCAAACCCGTCGAGCCGTCGCATCAAACACCAATCCTTGAATATTGCGGTGCCCGTAACTCCAGACTGCCGGATCGGCATTTGCCTTACCCACAAACGGGTTATCACGCGGCACAGAACCATCGTCATTCAGCCGGACAATCTTGCCCAGATGACTGCGCAGATTTTGCGCCTGCTTCCGAATCAGCTCGCCCTCCAACTGGATGGGCGGATTGCCGCCATCGCCGATCGCCAGCAACATTGTGCCATCGGGTAGCCAGACAATGCGCGATCCAAAATGCTGCCCACCGGATTTTGTTTGAGCCACCTCAAAGATTACCCGCAAATCGCGTAAAGCTTTGCCATCAAACGTGGCTCGGGCAACCCGAGTCCGATTTGCAGCCATCGTACCGTGCGAATAGGTCAAATAAACCAACCGATTCTCCGCAAATCGAGGATGAATCGCCACCTCCATCAAGCCCCCCTGACCCTGTGCCAAAACGTCAGGTACGCCTGCGATCGCGGTTGGCTCCAACACCCCATTGCGGACAATGCGCAACCGTCCCGGCCTCTCGGTAATCAGCATTGCCCCATCGGGGAGCCATGCGATACTCCAAGGACGTTCCAAATTGTTGGCGATCGTAGTTTTCCTAAATCCCTGGGTTTCACCACTCGCAGACGGCGCTTGAGCAGAGGTCGCCTCAACCGAAGGACTCGTTTGAATGGGGGGCACAGTGTTCGCTGGCGCTTGAGCACAACTGGCGATCGCGATTCCGGCAGTGACGATCCCAACCCCCTGAATGAGTCGTTCAAGCCAGGTAATGGTGATAGAGTTCTTCATTGCTCCCAGTGATAAATGTAAGCAGTCACTTCTAAGCACAAATCCAAGAGATCGATCGTCGGTTTTTCCCAGTCAGAAGTAGTCCGAATCGGTAGCTGAGAGTCTGCTAGAGGATCAACCGGCTTTGGTTGGGACACTTGAGATTGATTTTGCGTTGCCATGATTATTCTCCCAATAAGCGTAAGACCAGACTTTTGACATCCTCCCCAGGGCTAAAGCCACGGGGATTCCTCACCACGCCACAACCTATGAATAGGAGAATGGTCGCCGAATGGAGTTGACGATTCATCGGAGATTGCTACGTTTAAAAGTAGTCTGACATCGCCTCCACGTCCGTTTTAAGTCTCGGAATGTCCTGCCGCGACTGAGTAAATGAAAATGAATTGGTTTGTTTTTGCTTCCAGGTTGGACTTTCACCATTGCCCTTGCAGCTTTCTCTACGCCTGCTCTCACGCCCTGCTGTTTCAACGTGTCTTGAGCCTAGAGGGGGTATTTTACGCCAATGTTATTTTAACATAAAGTGCCAATTTGTAGCGCACAATGCGGCTAAAGCCGTGGCATTGCTCCAAGGCGACTGAAGTCGCAGCAGGCTCGACCCCACGCATGAATGCGGGGGCTTGCGCCCCGCTCTTCGGTCATTTATAGATATGGGAAGCTTCAAGTCCTTCCCCTTTCACTTTTACTTTGAGCGGATTAACCCGCCTTGGCTCAAGTACGGAGCTCTCTATAGCAATCCTAATTGATTTTCACGAGTACCAGTAGGGACACGGCACTGCCGTGTCCTTACTAATGGATTTTAGGAAAATCACATTTATGTTCGCGGTAAGGGTAATGATTTAGGATTGCTATAGCAGCTCAAAAGTTAACTAAAAAGAAGTGATTTTGAATGTAATAGGTAAGATCGGCAAACCTTTGTACGGCATTGTATTAGAAGCAGTTCTCAAAAAATAGAGCCTAACGAAGAGTAACGGTGAAGCGGGATTAGTTGTTTCAATTACTAGACATTGATATTATCTTTATGAGATAATTAGAATATCGTTTAGTTTTGCAGCGGACGATTCATCCCCCTATCTGGGGTTTTTCTACTTCGATGGTATTATTTTGTTAGCTGTTGCGTGGGTTCTCCCGTGTCGCAAATTGAGCTATATTTTGAATGTGCTGTTTTGATATTGACTTGTCAAATATGGAACTAACCAAATATAGTTGGTGGGGTGAATCCAATGAGCCTCCAGAACATCTGAAAACTAAAAAGCAGTTGGCAGAGTTGAGTCTTGCACCTTTGAAACCGATCGGGATTATCGAAACTCAAAAATATAATGTCCTGCTTTACGATCCCAAGAATCCTGAATGCTGCCGACCCAAGAGAAAAGCCACTCCAAAACAATTAGAAACCTTAGCCGCCAACCGTCTCAAAGCTAAGATTAAGCGGGATTACCAGGAATGGTATCGCAAAGTTGGATTTATTGAACGAGATAGAATAAATGCCGTTTTGTGGGCGAGAGAACAATTAGTTATGGATGATTGGGTGATTCTGGATACCGAAACAACGGGATTGTACGATGCGGAAGTTGTAGAAATAGCGATCGTCAGTCACAAGGGCGAACCGCTTCTAAATACGCTAATCAAACCTTCAATCCTAATCCCCGCCGAAGTAACAGCAATTCACGGGATAACGGATGAAATGGTAGTGGATGCACCCTTGTTTCCCGAATTCTATTCCCGCATTGCCAAAGTGCTTCAGGATAAACGCATTTTGATTTACAACGCCCAATTTGATATTAAAATATTGAACTACTGCTGCGAACTCTACGGCTTGCCAATTTTAATGTTACAAAAGCGCTCTGATTGTTTAATGGAATGGGCGGCACAGTGGGGTGGTTACTGGAGCTACTATCACAAAGATTATCAGTATTTCCCTTTACCTAGCGGCAACCACAGAGCATTGGGAGATTGCACGGCTGCTTTTGGGCTAATTAAACAGATGGCAGCGGATTCGGATGAGATGAATTGTCCCGTACCAATTCCCCAGGGCGATCGCTGATATCCCAATCCATTGCATCATCGGCAAACAAAGATAACTGCCCCGGTGATACGTTGGACTCACGGCGATTGTGGTAGGAAAGGTGGCAGGCAGTACAAAGCGCAACTAAGTTTTCGAGGCGGTTGTCCTCTGGTATCCGATTGCGGTGGTGTACCGTCAAAGTTACCTTCAAGCGTTCGGACTTGGTTAAGCCACTTTTAGTACCGGATGGCAGACATTGTTGGTTGCATTTCGTACAGCGCCACAGAGCGCTTTCTTTGACTAACAATGCGATGGATTGCCAATTGTCGGGATACCTCTTAGGTTTTGCCATAGCTCATTTCTCAGAATGTGGCGATCGCTTTTGTTGTTCAAGTGACAATGCTACCATCAAGTTGAGAGTGCTGCAAATCCCCTAAAAATACCGCTGCAATAGGTTTCTAGATTTGCTTCAATCCATTCAGCAGTTTCCATGTATCCCAAAGCTACAGCCTGAATTCGCACCATGCCTGCGTTAAACATATTGGTTGTATTTGCCTCTCTGACTGCATCAATGCCTTGGAGAATGTGTTCTGGCACTTTGACCGGTTCCTCTGATTCAGAAGAACTAGGCAGTTGTCCCAAGCCCAGATATTCCTTGACCCGTTGCTCGAAGTTAGCCTCAGCTTCGGCTAAATCCGTAAAGTAACGGCCGTAATAAAACCCACCATCTTGCAGGTTGTAGAAATGCGTAACCCATTCTTGGTTGGGACACCATTCTCTGAGAGTAATGCGACCGGGAGCCGTAGCGCGATCGCCGGGAATCGGATGCGATTTCAATATGCTTTGTTGATTGTCGTTCATAGCGTGTTAGTTATGAGGTTTGCTAAATTGAGAGAGTTCATCCCCATCTTTTCCAATTGGATTGTAGCCTGTTGGTAGCCAGAAATAATCAGAAGCCCAATAATCGCCATCAAAATCTTGCTGCCACCAATCATCCGCTACACCGCCCAAACAGATTTTTTGTACGTTAAAGTAAAGCTTGATTTGTTGAAAGTTATTAGCCATAGGTTTAATGAGCAATCAAAAAGCAGGTGGATATTCAAACACAGGTTGCCAGTTACTGTTAATAAGTCTACCAGTTTTTGCTATATTGTAGTTTCCTATCAAACAAGAACGCCGGTGAGTTTCGGATTTACCTGTTTGCAGCTTTATGGTTTCTCCTAAAGGGTGGTGGCTGTTGATAAAAAACTCGTTGCGCTTGTGGAGTCTCTCTAGAAACCGTTGATGCGGTAGCTGGGCAAACTTACCACAGACACCTCGATTGCAGGTAACGCAAGCTAGCACCAAATTCCACACGCCGTCAATGGGTTGCTTCATTGCGTTGCGGAGAACGTAGGGGAAGAAGTGATCCACATCCGTTAAACCTTCCGCTCCACTAATAATCGAAATCTCCCCGAAACAATAGAAGCACTTGCCCTTTTGATAGCCGTTGAGGGCGCTACGGCACGAAGTGATGTTGACGCGGCGGTTGCTCTGAACAAACAGCAAACTTTCCTCAGCATCATAATCCACAGCAATCAGGTTGCGGGAGATGCCGAGTTCCCACGCCGTTTCGACTAGCCGCCACCTAGCCTCAATCTCAGCCGGTAAGTTCTGAGCTTGGTTGCCTTCTAGCATCCGAAACAACTCATCGGTCAGGACGATCGCTCTTGCCCTAGAACCCAGGCGCTCATTCCTAAAGAAACTCACAGGAGTAGCAGATGAGTTGAGGTTGTGGAATTTCTTGAGCACCACCTCCAACCCTTGCTTAGCCGTAATCCCAATCAACTGGTCGTAACTAATCTCATCTCGGTTGTATTGGCGGCAAGCTTCCAAAAAAGGATAGGGAGCGCTAGTTTGCTGAGATTGGCTGTCACACAGGCGCAAGTGTTCCAGAACGTGCCTAGCATACGGCTCTGCCAATTCATCCAATGCAATCAGGGTTTTCCCCCCTGGTGCTAGCTCCAACAGCGACTTAGCAAGCGCAAACTTGTAGGAAGCAACGTTTACACCGAACAGTACGATACCGCGCCAATAGTCATCCAACGACGGCGCATCTCCCAAGAAATTGAATGCTGACACTCTTGACACTTGTTCGTAAACGAACTATAATACTGAGGATGTTGTGAAAAAGGTGATCGCTCCTAACTTTGAGCGGAAAGAGCGATCGCCAATACCCAAAGCAAGTTCGGATACACAAGTTATGAAAGCACAGATTTACGTAAACAGGCACATTGTTGCTGCAAATAAAAAGGCTACGAAGCAAAAGGGAGCTTTGGTGGACGAACGAGCCATCAGCATCAATACTTACTTGGGTGCGGTGTATGCCAAGCGGGTAGAGTTCACTGCCGGTTGTACGTTAGTCCAGGATGCAGCCAAAGCTCGGTGTTCGGGGGCAACGATTTGGATAGAGGCCGAACTTGAGAGTTTGGTGCTCGATGGTGTAGCGGCTAACCGAGCTATGTTCCAAAAGGGGAAAAAATGACAGTTATTCAGACAATCCCAGAATCAAGGTGTATTTAAAAATAACTGCATCCCGCGAAAGCTGAAATCGACAGTTTCCTCAAAAGCAAGATATTAGGTTTTACAGGAGGGATGAGTATGCTCAAAGGCAAAGAATACATGACTGGGCAACAGCAACCCCTGGTTGCAGAATTCGAGGCTGACATCGAATCGGAGTACGCACTTTGTATAGCCCAGCTTCAAAAAGCCAAGCAAGCCATTGAATGGGCTACGACGGACTTAACAGAACAGCATCAGAATTTAGCCAATTCCGAAATTGATGCAATCCGCAAGTATTGGCACGATCGGCTAGAAGCTTTAATCAATCTTGTTTCCTGGAGACAGCCAAAATTGCTGCAACACTTGAACGAAAAATATTTAAAGGATATTCATTGATGAACTTTAGTGCAACGGCAATATATTCATCACCTAAACCCATAACCCGGAGCATATCATGTATCACGAATTACTCGAAAGACTGGCGCTTATACTAGCCAAAACCGAAGGATGGGAAATTGAAGATATTCATGGCGACAATCCCAGAATGAAAGTGTACTTAAAAATGGCGGCAGCTTGCTTGGGTGAAATTGATAATTATCTCGAAGAACAAGAGGTTGAATTCGGAGATTTAGAAGTTAATGCCAGATATCAGATGCCAGAGGTATTGAATCAGGAGGAACGGTAAACATGGCTCAGCCCAATCAATATGATGCGGTACTCGGTGGTCGCAATTCTCAACCGCTGCAAGGAAGCGCGGTTATCGGAATAACGAACAGATACTCAGAACCGGAACACCGCCAATTTTGCTTGGATATGGCAGCATCTCAGTTGCCAGTGAAGCATTATGACGGTCGCTTCTTTTGGTCGGGCCCGGCTGCAAGAGTTGCTGATATCCAGGACGTGCTGAGCTTTACCAAAGTGAAATGTTTGTGGGATGAATCAGGGGGTGGCTTTGTAGTTTACCCCAGATCGTACAGTCCAGAGTCGATCGGCAAAATGATGCAACAATTGGATGAAGAAAATCTTTTTCCTATTTATGCTGCTGCAAAATGCGGAGCGTCTTCATATAAAAGATTGGTCGATGCCTTTATTGAGGTGATTCAGGTTGAGTTAGGTTGTCAAGTTGTAGAAAAGTAGGAGGTAAAAAGTGAAAAAAGTAAATTATCTAGGGATAGAAGTAGAATCAAGCGTTATCACCCAAGAGGAATTCAACACACTTCCTCTTGCTACTGACGATGAGTTAGATATTGTGGCAAGTCTAGCTATGCAGAAATTGTACACAGTTTTCCAAGATAGAGGAGGTCGCGAGCTTGATAATTGTTCTGGATGGGCAGCAATGGTAGGCTACCGAATCCCAGAACCTCAACGTGCTGAATTTACACTCCTGTGTAAGGAAAAGTGGAAGCTCATAATCCAGTACCTAGAAACCGAATACCGACTCCGCTAGTCGGTTAAGTTGCAACACAATCAAGCTTTAAGTATACGTATCTAAAGCTTGGTTGCCACATAGTATAGAACAACACAGATTATGTTTATAGCCCAATCCATTAGACAACCAGAACAATTCTACTACGCCAACACTTTGTCTAGCGCTAAACGCTGGAAAACCCGTAGAGGTGCTGACAATGCCACAGCCCAATATCCGAACAGTTACTTGGTACTTGACGAATCAGAACTAGGCTCAGAACAGCACCAATCCCTATTCATTCAAGCTCGAACCCAAGTCCAAAAAGCAGCAGAGCAAGCTTACAAAAACCATAGTTCCGAGACTTTTTCACCTGATAGACCCGATTTTTATTTTGAAGAACTCGCACAACAGGCTTGGCAGCGTTACCAACAACTTGCTCAGGTACAGGAGAGCGTAAGTTGAGCTTGTACGCCATCAGATTCAAAAAGGATAACCGAGTGCGCTATTTTAGCCCTACTCAAGGCGATCCACAATACAATGCTGTTGATTCGGCAACTATTGAAACGGCAAAAACTTGGAAAACCGAAAAAGGTGCTACAAAGTATTTAGAAACTCATCTGTTTATAGGACGATCGGGTGAAAGACTTAGGGCAATGTGGACAGATATTGAAGTTGTGGAAATCTCCCCGCAGCAGCAATGGCACGCTAACAACCCTGAGATTATCCGAGAGTCGAAAGCTAAGTACGATGTCAAGCGCCCCGTTCTTTCGTTCCGTCCAAAACCAGAGATTCTGGAATGGCTGGAGAAGCAACGATGCGGAAATGAAACGGATGCACAATTGCTCAACCGCCAATTGGAAAAGCTGATGCAGTTGGAAATAAAAAACTTAGAGGAAATTAAGTAATGACTATTTACATCAATCAAGAGGATCTGTACGAGCGGACACAAGATTTCTTGTCCACTGTCAACTATCCCAACGTACACATGACTTGGGGTCAATGGTGCGAACAAGCTGAAACTTACGGGCTAGACGCTACCGAAATTGCTGAATTAGAGCAACACCTAGAGTCAAGCAATCAACTAACGCGCCCCGTTAGATTTGCTGGTAGACAGTGGTGGTTGACCAAACAGGAGATTGAACACGTTGAGCTTCTCAAAGTATGTTTTCCTGTTGGCTGGGAAACTGAAGTTGAGAAGAGAATGCAACGCAGAGAATTGGGCTATTCAAACAGAGATGTGGCATTGAAAGGAAAGAAAAAAGCTAAGCATTCAGTTCATCAATAACCAAGGAACTAGAAAACATGAGCCACCTAATCAGCAATATCGAAATTGAACTCAAAGACTATCTCGAAAACATGATAACTATCAGACAAGGAAAGACTGGTCCCAACCACAAGTATTCGTGCTTTGAGCAATTAGTATTAGAACAAGGTCAGATTATGCTAGCTAAAAAATTACCCAAAACATTGAAGCGAGGTCTAGCAAAATATTGTTACAGTAATTGCCAACAACTAGCGTTCGAGGATAGCAACCTTACCTACGTTGAGGGTTACGCGATCCACACCGATGTGGGGTTTCCGCTTGCCCACGCTTGGCTCTTAGATGCTGATGGATGCGCCATAGACCCGACTTGGGATATACCGGGCTTCTATTTTGGCATTCCTCTCTCTATGGTGTGGGTGCAATCCTTTTTAGAAGAGCGCGATCGTCCTGATAACCTGAGCATCCTTGATGGCAATTATCTCGAAGGGTTTTCGTTGCTTATAGATGGATTGCCCAGCGGTGCTTTAGCTCAAGTGATGCGTGGAATTTAATGAACATTGTAGAGAAAGCCAAGGATTTCGCGATCGCCAAACACGCTAATCAAAAGTACGGCGATCGTCCTTACTCATACCATCTAGCTCAAGTATCTCAAGTTCTGAGCGAGTTCGGGTATCTAAGTGATGAAGCAATTGCAGCAGCAGCCTGGTTGCACGATACCCTAGAGGACACCGAAACTACTTACACTGAATTAGTATCAGAGTTTGGGCATGAAATCAGCGATATTGTGTTTGCCGTAACCAATGAACCTGGAGAAAACCGAGCTGCAAAGTTCCGCAAAACCGCACTAAAGATCCAATCCCACAAAAAAGCTTTGATTGTGAAACTGGCTGATAGAATTGCTAACACCGAAGCCAGTCTTGAGACAAATCGCAAACTTTACAAGATGTACAACAAAGAGTTTCCCTTGTTCAAAGAACTCTTGTACACCGATGATGCGAACCTATTGCCCGTGTGGAACCGTCTCATCAAAGCATCTACTTGAACTTTGAGGCCGTTAATCTATAAGTTATCGATCGTCCCAAATTAACTGTGAAAGCAATTGAAAATGCTCATCGCTAGGTTTGTAGCCGCAAGCTTCCTCCCAAGCTGCCGTTAGAGATTCCCATTCCTCTTGAGTTTCAGGTTTATGCTGCATCAGCGCAATCAAATTAGTGTTGGTGCGCGCTGATGCCAGGTCAACGCCAAACTTAACCAGTTGCAGTTCAAATGATGCAAGGCTGCTGTTACCAAGGATGTCAGCGTAGTCCGTGTCCAGTAAATCCAGTGCTTCGATGGGCGAGTCGGTCATTGTATTAGGTTTCAATTTCTCAACGTTTCCCTTGCTATCATTTCACGCTCTGGCTGGCGATCGCCATCCAGAACTGGGAAAGCACAGAACATTGGCTCTAGGAAAACCGGCGATAAAAACTAACGCACCCAGTCATCGAATTTCTGGTTTTGGCCTTGCTGATTTACGGTATGAAAGGCTAAATATGCAATTCATAAAAACCAGCGTTTACAAAGCTTCTGGATTTTTCAATTATTTATTTCATACCCTGATTAAGCAACGCCCGATCGCCTGCGTCAGATCACACAAAGTACACAACAGCACAAACTCTCTTTACGATCGCACACAACTACCACCAATCCTGAGCTTCTGAGCTTTTGACTCCTGGACTGACCGTCGCTCGCGGACTCGGCAACTTGAGAATCCACCACACAACCGCTGTTAAGCTTGCTAAATTGGGAGTAGTTTAAAAAATCAACGCTATGAATTTCATCACTTTTTTGCAAAATATCAACAGCAACATCCTCAGCAGCATCGCTATTTTATTGAATTTGGTGCTGTTCGTTCAAATAATGGACGCTTGTTGCCAGGGAATCCGTCTGGGCTGGACGATCGGTGAAGCAACCACTGGCAAAATAACCGAACTTAGTTTTTACACAGCAATGCTGTTTGGTGCGTGGCAGTGGTGGCCTCATAAGTTGGTTTTGCTAACTGTGTTGCCTCAATGTGCGTTCGTGGTGTTTGCTGGAGGATTGGTCGGCTGTACTCTCAAATGGGGTGTCGATCGAGTGTTTTGGCGTAGCTGATAATTTAAGGATACTGCTGAAGCAACAAGCGAGCGCTCCAATCCTGCCACCGACCCGCAAAAATTACACAGACTGTTGGTGTAAAGCGGGTTTGTTAAAGCAACCTGAACGCTGCATCTAATTACCGAAACACACTTGAAGAGAACCCGCATTATCACCCAGTGCATTATCCGCATCATTGATTCTCATATCTATTGCACTAAAAGGCGCGGAAGAGAATGAATTAGGACTCTGAACCCACACAGTTCCCTGTCCGCTACTCATCAACAAGACCCCAAAAGGAAACTGCTGGTCAAATTTGTACTGATTGTATGGTGCAAGCAACTCAGCATCGCGCCCAGTATGCCCAGAGGCTCCAACGGGAGCATAACTTTTAGCGTCAACACTCCACCCTCCACTAATGCTTGCAATTTTTGTAAATGCACGAGGTAGGTTAAATCTTTGCCACGCAGTTCTTGAATTTACAGAGACACAATGTGGTGCAGATGCCTTTTGTGCAGCAGCTTTTTGAGCTTGGCTATGGGGTTCGCCTCCATTTTTTTTAACAGCACTGTAGTAAATATCTGCAAATCCATTGCACCTTGCTTTAAGAGGTTTTCCAATTATAGTATTGTGGTCTCTCGCGCATATACCGAGCATCCTGTTGTGAAATGCCTTATCGCATTCTTGCTGCGATTTACCTAAAGTTTCGTAGCACTGGTCATGTTCAACACAAGCTACATTAAATTGTCTGCTGGAGATAGGACTCAGAACATAACGCAGAGCTGTGTATGACCAACCGCTTCCACATCCAGCAGGTTGTGCATTTGCTGGTGAAAAGATAGCGGTTCCTAGAGTAATACTTCCCGTAAGTACGAAAGTAGCCACAGCACCAAATCTACTTATTTTCTTATACATATTTAATCCTTGATTTAGCTAATAGTGCTAGTTATCCACCGCAAAGCTTTTGCCTGTTCTCGCTAGTCAGATAAACTGGCTACCGTGGTGCCGATATTCCTTGCAACCAAAACAAATTCATTCCTCTGCTCAAAATACCAACACCAACAGTAAAATCAGGATAATCGCAGCAGCTCTTTTCCTTCTTCCATAACAGACACCAGCAAAGCTAATTTCCCCGACTCACTTCTCATCGCTCTGCAACCAATAAAACCAACGATCGCCCAATCCCTACCAGCCTATACCGAATCATCGACCCACCCGCACTCCGCACAATCCCAATGCACCGGGGGCTGTTCGTACTTGGGGAAGGTGTGCGAGCACTGGGGACACCGGCCAGTAAACAAAGGGTGAGTATCCAGCAGTTCCAATTTTTCTGATGCTGTCCACCGCTGCCGCGGTTGCAGAATTAACTCGCCGTTATAGTAACTCGCGCCTTCTGGTTCCCACAGTTCATCGGGTTCGAGATTGGGGTCGGCTCGAAAGTCGAGGCAAGTGTCGGCGGTCGGGCCTGTGGGATGCACGGCACAGACTAAGTGTGGGTTGCGGGCGTAGAGGAGACAGCGATCGCACTCAGGAATTTTGGGCATGGCGGCGGGTTGGGCTGTATGTCAAGTTTGGGAACGTTAAGGTAGAACGCTGATTTTTCGCAGGCTTACGCCTACTTTGAGATTGCAGAGTTGGCAATTTCAATGGCAGCATCGGGCTGGCGCAGTTTGGATGCAACTTCGTACAAAATATTATGCGATGTCCACGCTCACGCTCGACCAACACGCAGTACCATCGCACCAAGAAGTTACGAGAGCTGGAGAGCCATTAATTAGTTTTACATAACTGTATTGAGCCTGATACCTGGGATTGGTTTTAGGAGGCTTTCTCGCAATTTTTCCTCCCGCAAGTTGCTGCAAATCCAAAACGAAAAGCAGCATTGCCCGGATTGCCCGATCGATTGTTGAATGCAATCTCGTATTTACCGTTTTTAGACATACTGGGAACAGTCGCATACAATACATCACCGCTACCAACCAGGGATTTGTTTCGGTCGAGAACATCTTCGCTGGTTTGGGGTTCAACCACTGCATCATTCGATATCGTAGGCAAGGTAGTTTAAACTTGAGTAATAAACTCAGGAAAATTCTCTATTATGTTTGATTTACAAAAAGCAATACATTCTCGACTCTGGATTCCTCCTCTGACAATAATGAGTTTGCTGCTAGCTGTGAAATGTTCGGATTTTCGGATATCTTCTGACTCCATGATAGACAGGTTCTTTACTAAGGAACTGAAGCGTACCTACAAATACAACGCTTCCTCCGCACCTGCGATTGCACAAAACGTGATGTATTTCGGTGGCGAAGAAAGCTTTGATTTATCTCAACTTTCCTCAGTTGTTTTTGCGGTTGAGGTCGAGACAGAAAGAGAACGTTGGCGCTTTAAGTTATCCCCTACGAACCAAGTTAGCAATACTCCTGTTATCGCTGACGGTGTGCTGTATGTTGGCACCATAGGTTCATCGCCTCATGTTTATGCACTGGATGTACAAACTGGGCAATTGAATTGGCAAACCAATGTCAGTAACAACGTTCTTTCGCCAGTCGTAGTGTTTGATGGTGTAGCCTGCTTTAGAAGCCTAGATGGGTATCTTTATGCACTTGATGCCAAGACAGGCAAGTCGAAATGGAGCTTCCCGGCATACGGAACGCTTCAACCGTTCCAAATTAACACTCGGTTTGAAGGTCGTCCAGATGAGGTAATGTCTTTTCCAACGGTTGCGAATGGCGTTGTATACATAGGCACTCGCAGCGGTTTATACGCGCTAGATGTCCAAACTGGTAAACCCCTTTGGAGATTTGCCACTGATAACTCGGTGGACAGCACTCCCCTTTTGGACAAGGGGAGGGTTTACATTGGCTCTGGCGATGCGACTAGACATCGGGGCTACATCTATGGGCTTGATGCTCAGACCGGCAAACTTCAATGGCAATATTCAGTGCATGAGGGCATGGTAGATTCGGATCTGGCAATTTCCGATAATGTCATTTACTTTGGCGGGGTTAGCCCCAATTTGCATGCTGTTAATTTAGTAACGCGACAAGAGAAATGGCGATTTCCTACCAAAGCATCTACCAGTTACACAGGTGCGTTTGCCCACAAGGGTACAGTCTTTTTTTTGTCGGAAGAAGTTCTTTACGCATTTGATACTCAAACCGGGAATCCCTACTGGCAATATAAAGAGTGCCACAACTGTGCGGGATACTCTCCCTCTACTCAGGGACCATCTTTGTATAACGATACGCTTTACTATGTCCTGCGAAACAGAATCTATGCGTTTGATGCAACGCCTCATGCCGTAGAATAGATTCTATAAGAGCCGTTCTTCGCCCCATTGAATTAAGAATGTTTGTGATGGCGATCGCACTCAGGGATTTTGGGCATAGCGGGTCTGTGGGGTTTTGGTCTGGGTTTTTGGTTCGGTTTTAGTTGCCCCCAGAACTGAGGCGAGTGTATCTTTGGATAATACGCCTAAATTGCTGGGGCGATTGTCCCTCCTCAAATGATGAAACAATTGTGTGCCTGGTTTGCTTGGATCTTCCTCGCTACGGGAGCTGTGGCTGGCTGTTCTCGATCGATTCAACAAGTATCAAACACTCCTACACTTCCACCGCCAGCAGTGGAATCAGCATCTCCGAGCAATCTTGCTTCATCGAAGCCGATATCAGGCATCAATGTAGCTGCGGGTAAACGAGTGATTGCCAGAAACGGAGGGATTATCTATCCTGGTTGGGCAAATGCTAACGATCCGGCTGATTACCAAACAACAACGAATTATCCAAAACTAGGGCGGTGGGGAAACGGAACCAATGAAGGCACTGGCACCTTTCAAATTGTCGATTTAGGTGCGGTTTATTCACTCAACGGTGTTGGCTACAATATTGATTGGGATGGTGCGTTTAAGAATTCACTAACCTTTCGCGTTGAGGTTTCAACGGATAATAAGACTTGGCGATTAGCTTCTGAGATAGTCCATCCTTACTCTCCAAAGACCAGTTTCAATAAACTTGATATTGATGTTGCAATTCCCCCGACGACCGCTCGATATGTCAAGTATTGGGAGCCACCAGACGGCCAATGGAATGGTTGGGGGACGTTCCATCAACTCCGGGCTTACTCCCCAAAAAAGTAAGAGGTTCAAGTGTTTTTTAGGATAGCTCAGAACTGAAATCGGTGCGGTAGCGATGCGGACCGACTCAACTTAAATTCACACGCTTATTGGTGGAGTAAAAAGGCGACGGGTGCTCATATCGGTACTTCAGGTGGGAGTTATGAGCATTGAAAAACTGGGCCTTATTCTCATTAACTACCGCCACGCAAAGAGTTCGATTGCTACATCCAGCACTATCAAACTGTCAAAGTTAAGAGTACCGACTACCGCAGAGATTACCAGCAAGATTAAAACGACAACGGCAATGATCGATCGCGATATTCGATATTTCACAGCAACTCTCCTCTGACCCACTTCTGTATATTTTTACACCAACTGACCTAATGACTAAGATTGAAGGAAATACAAAAAGGGTGATTATGCTCGATCGCACTCAATGGATTTTTGCCGGTATGTCGATCGCACTTTCGCTTCAGCTAAGTCAGCCAGTTGCAGCAGCCGTGCCCGTTGGCAAAGTTGTACAAACTGCACAAACTAACAGTAGCGACGCTGCCCAAAAATTATATGGAGAAGCAGAGGAACTCTACGAACAAGGAACAGCGGAAGCTTTAAGAGGTGCGATCGTCAAATATGAAAAAGCATTAAAACTGTATCGAGAAGCGGGCAATCGCAGTCGAGAAGCCCTCACCCTCAACAATATTGGTGGAGCCTACTTAAATTTGGGAGAAAACCAGAAAGCACTAGATTATTACAACCAGTCCCTTCCCCTGAAACGGGCAATCGGCGATCGCGGTGGGGAAGCTACCCTCCTCTCCAACATCGGCGGAATCTACTTAAGTTTTGGAGAAAAACAAAAAGCGCTAGATTATTACAACCAATCCTTGTCGCTATTTCGGGCAGTACGCAGTCCTCACTGGGAAGCCGTCATTCTTAAGAGCATTGGCTCAATTTACTCAGAATTGGGAGAAAAGCAGAAAGCGTTAGAGTATTACAACCGGGCGCTTCTCCTGAAACGGGCAATAGGCGATCGCCGTGGGGAAGCCGTCATCCTCAACAACATCGGCAAAGTTTACTCAGATTTGGGAGAAAAACAGAAAGCGCTAGAGTATTACAACCAGTCGCTAACTTTGAGACGCGCAGTAGAGGATCGCGGTGGAGAAGCTGTCACCCTTTCCAACATGGCTTTTGTCAAACGCAATTTAGGCAATTTTACCGAAGCACTTAATGATATTGAAGCCTCTCTCAAAATAGTTGAGAATCTCTCCACCCCAATAACCGCCACAGAACTTCGCACCTCATACTTTGCCACAGTGCAGGACTACTACGAATTCTACATCGATTTGTTAATGCAACTGCACAAAACTAATCCTAATTCCGGTTATGATATCAAAGCATCAGAAGCCAGGAAACGCGCTAGAAACCCTTAAAAAGCAACGCCTCACAGTAGAAAAATGGCAGTTTAGTTTTCCCTAGAACTGAGGTGAGCGTATCCTTTTGAATGTGGTAGTCACTGCATATCGCCATGCCTTAGCGAGTCTCCATCAGCCGTCATTTCTGATGATAAAAATGTCAGGGGATTGCTCATATCATCCGCAAAACCAAGGATGGCGCGATCTCGATGCTCGTAAACTAAATCTCCCTGAGCATTAAACAAGAAGGTTGCGCCTCGTTGAGTGAGATAAGCAGCATTTGGAACATAGGTTTTCCAATGACTCAGCACTTCTCCCATATTCCGCAGCCGCAAAGTTGCCAATTCAAATGGACGTTGGAAACCTTTGCCACCTGCCCACTGGAATGTGGAGTCTCTGAGGGGTGGAAGAGGAAAAGCCTGGATAATTTCATCATCACCAATTAATTGAGGTGCTCTTGCGTCGCCTCGATACCCTCTCCATACTTCTGCCAGAGTGCCAGGGCTACCAATCCCCGCACACATGAACAATAGATTGAGGTAAGCATTGGTAGCAGCCGATAAACCGGGTAGTTTTAAGGATAAACCTGGATATAGGTCAAGTTGTTGGTGCAGTTCACCTGTGGGATCTACAAACAAACAGTCACTTGGAAATCCTGTATAACCACAGAATCGCTGACCCGATGAGCGATCGCCAATTCCCACAGCACAGATTGTGATCCCTTGTGCTTCAAGCCGTTGAGCATCCCGTCGCAGCCACCAAGCATATTCAAGGCTGTCGAAATCTCCCAATTGTGGCAAGAGCAGCACCAATTGCCTCGTAGAGGATTCGCAACCGTTCAAAATGGGTAAAACGGCTCCATCACTCACCCGTTGGCGTTCGGTTTGGCTCAAGAGGGTACGAATATTCATGGGCTAATTATCTATTGAGAAATTGGGAAAGTAGAAAATCATCAGTTGTTGGACAGATGCTTTATTCACATCAAATCGGACGGCTACTTTCCGAATTGATGTATCACCTGGTTGAAACGAACCATCAATCCAGGACGCAATCTTAAACATTGCTCACTCCGCACAACAGCAAACCAATGTTGACTGCTTCAACTTTACCGCGTTCCCCGCAACCTGACCCATCGCTGCTTTCTCCGAGCTAGAAAGCAGCGATGGCTCCGCCCCGGATGGAGCCTACGCAATCGGGGAGGCAAGGGCATGGTTTGCTGTTGGGGGTTGGCTTGATTTTGGGTTTACTTTCTCCCAGAACTGGAAGGATCATTGCATTTGACAGCAAAACTTGTTAACAAATTATATATATTTGGGTGAAGGAAAAGGATGTTCGGCTCAAGCGATCGCCAGCCTGCCGTCAGCCTGAATGCTACAGTTTAGGGAAACCTGTATTCCCTAGGGTGTATTTTGCAAGATCGTAGCAATATAATAGACAAAACCGAAAACAGTTGCTAACATTGTAAAAAAGCGTTGAGTACCTTCTTATGGCAACCGTTTTTATCGGAGCCAGAATCCCACCTACCCTCTACGATAAACTTTCCGAATACGTTAATCGGGTGGGCGCAACTAAATCCGAGATTTTGATAGCGGCGCTAGCTCAATATTTGGGCGCAACAGAAGATTTGCCATTGAGCCAGCGAATAATGGAGTTGGAACAGCGGATGGCCGCGTTAGAAGCGAAGATGTACGGCTAGCGTTCTCGTTTTATCATGTTAAATCATTGAAGATTCACAACTTATCTATTAATTATCTTTAGTAATGAATACACCAGATGCCTCTCTAGAAATTGCTCATAATTATGCTGACAAAGTGCGTGTACTGTTCGCAGCATCGGGCGAACCGACTGGTGAAAGAGGAGGACGGGGGCCGAATTCAGCTCAAGATTTAGCCCAACAAGCAGAAAGTTTATCTCCAGTATCGGCATCCTTAACTTCAGTTTTGGCGGTTCAGCAAACAAATACTGATCCAACCATGCGTTTTCAATCATCGGTGAAACTGTTGGCTAAAGCTCTAACTGACTTAGAAATTAGCGCTTATCTATACCAAGCAGCATTAGAGGAAGAAGAAGGAACTACTTGGTCTAACAATCAAAGCGGAGAACGAAGTTTTGCTAACTTACGGAGTATTGAAGAAAACCTTCAAGTTATACTCGGTCAAGCCGAAGTAAGTTCTCAAACTACAGAGCGAGGTGAGGGAGAAATAACAGATATTCCTACAGCTCGGATAGAGTTATCAAATACCGTTGAAGATACTCTTCATTTGATTTTAAAACGAGCCAGCCAAACTGGTGAATTGGCGATAACCAGGGTTATGGGTTTGGGTGTAACTGAGCTAGCTCAAGCTGTTGGTTTTGTCGGCATGGATATAGCTGGGGTATTAGGGCAATCTGAAAATGTCTCTCGTCTTTACAATGCGTTTCGCGATTTCTTCAACAGAGCTTATGAATCTGTTATCAAACTTTTGGGACGAAAATTAGCAGAAACAGCCGCTAAGCAGGTACTTGAATGGATACAAGAACTTAAAGAAGGAGCTAAGCTGAACGATATTTTAGAAAGGTTTTACCAAACAGAACAGACAACCGAGAATCTTCAACAGTTAGCAGATAGCAGTACAGCAAATTTAGAACAATTTATTACCGCCATTCAAAGCATTAGCAAGCTCGATGCAGCTTACCGACAACAGATAAATTGGGCTGAAAAGGTACTGCAAGGTTCGAGGTGGTTTGGAACTTTATCGGCAGCAACACTGTCTCAAGGTGATTTGCTGGTAGCATCTTTGTACATTACTTTAGGAGGGTATGTAATATTAGTTGGTGCTGACTACGTAGATTCTCCTAATCTAACACTTCTAGATTGCGTGCCTGGGGTGCGCCGTATTGTCGAAAATCATCTGGTAACTGGCGATGGAGGAAACAGCTAATGATAATTAATAACTATTACGAATTTTTACTCGTCGTTGATACTGTCCAACGTGACAATTCAGACAACAAGCAATTTTCAGTGCGAGTCTTAGAATCCCCCGCAGGTGAAAGTAAAACTCCTGAGTTTGTCGGGCCAATTCCTTTATGCTGGCAGCGTCAAATCAGGCAGCTTGAAAATCGAAAATCGGATGCACAGGATATTACTAGCTTGGGAGAGCAACTTGCTGATTTTTTACTACCAAGTCAGGTTCGGAAGCTATTTTTAAACAGTGTCAATCAATTACAGCCTAATGAAGGATTACGCCTGCGTCTATTTTTAGAGTCGAGTTTGGCTAGCATTCCGTGGGAATATCTCTACGTTCATGAGCTCACCGAAGCAAACAATAGTACCGGGTTCTGTGGTTTAAATCAAAAAATTGCGCTAGTGCGCCACGAGCCACTTCCCATCGGGATTAAATTAGATACGACTCCCAAAAACCGTCGCTTGCTAGTTGCTTTGGCTAGTCCCCAAGATGAAGCACTTCTGCATTTACATAAGGAGCGCAAGAATATCGATCACGCCTTGCAAGATATTCCTGGGATCGAGCCTGTATACTTGTCAGAAGCAACAGCACAAAAGTTACTAGATGAGTTAATTTATGGAGCAGATATTTTTCATTTTGCGGGTCATGGCAAGTTTAAAACATCAGTATTAGATGCAAGCAGTGGATACATTTTGCTGCTGGGAGAAGATGGAAAATCTGCTCCCATGTCAGCGGAAACATTGGCAGTTAATTTGCGCGATCGGGGCGTACAGTTAGTTTTTTTAGGTGCTTGCGAAACGGGACGGCGCGACGAACAAAATGCTTGGAGTGGAGTAGTCACAAATTTAATGGCAGCCGGAATTCCGGCAGCGATCGCTATGCAGTATAAAATTTGGGATGAAAGTGCGATCACATTTAGTCGAACTTTCTACAAAGCAATGGCAGCAGGATTACCTTTAGAGCAAGCAGTATCGTTAGGTCGGATAGCTATTTTCAATCAATGTGATGCTCTCAAAGATGAGGAACAACGTCAAAAATATTGGCGAGATTGGGGAGTTCCGGTACTGTACTGCCGAGTCAGAGGCAATTTTGTCCTGCCAACTATTATGACTGAAAGTCACAAAAAAACTTTACTCGGCGAGCTTCAAGGCGGAAGTGAAATGGTTCAAAATCAAAATAATTCCGTTAATCAGAAAGTTAACCAAAACGGGAAACACAACATCAATATTGGTCGGACAGGTGGTTTCAAGCAGGAAGTACCCAACGCTCCTGTAGGTCAGAATATTGGTATACAGAAAGGAAAATACATTACCAATCTTCAAGGTGATCACGCGAGAATTGGAGATGAAATTAGCAATCCTAAAAAGACTGATTCTGAGTAGGAAGTGTGTGGGATAAATTTAAGTTTAAGCAATGACAATATTAGATGAACTAATTACAATTATAGATCGCATTCTCGCAGCAGGTTCTGCAACCGAGTCGGAGCTGGCTGAGTTGCGTCAGGTATTGAGCAAAGCTGAACAAACCATGCAACAGTCAGGCAAGTATATTGTCAATATTCAGCAGGGAGAAGATATTCACATTGGCGATCGCACTTACCAAGGTGCAGATGCTGAAGCGATCAGAGAAGCGTTGCGTTCGGTTCTACAAGAAAAGCAAAAAGCCCAACGTCCCCGTAATGAGAAATTATTGCTGCAAGCTGTGAAGGAAGAAGTTGTTTCCCGACTAAATCAATCTTTGCACAATGCGGTGTGCATAAATTTGGCGAAGGAAGAACAACCCGATCAGGTAAAGTGTCTTTGGAGTTCAGACATTAGAATTGGGAGTCAACCTAGCAAACCCATTCCTGATTCTCAAACTATTTTGGAAGTATTCGATCGAGAAGAAATTACAGGTAAATTGCTGGTTTTAGGTAAACCAGGTGCTGGCAAGACAACTACAATGGTAGATTTAGCAAAAGCTTTGATTGGGCGAGCTGAACAAGATGTTGATTGCGTAATTCCAGTGCTGTGTAACCTTTCAGGTTGGAAGGAGGATAAGCAGTCTATGCGTGATTGGTTAGTTTTGGAGGTTAAGTCGAAATATGGAATACGGAAAGATATTGTTGCGAAGTGGGTCGATGATGCTAAGTTGCTGCCGATGTTAGATGGATTAGATGAATTGGAGTCAGTGCGTCAGGAGCTCTGCGTTCGGAGGATTAATGAATTTTTACAAAGTGAGTGTCATCCACAATATTTGGTGGTGTGCAGTCGTAAAGAAGAGTATGAGAAAGTTGTCCGGGGACAATGGCAGCAAAATGTTCAACAGGAATCCGAAGAAAATTTATTTCAGCAGGATAAACGCTTAAATCTAAATAATGCTCTTGTACTAAAAGAACTTACAAATGAACAAATTCAGATGTATTTAGAATATCTAAACAAGATAGAAATATGGAATATGCTGCAACTCGATTCTGAACTATTGAGCCTAGTAAGAAAACCTCTGTTTTTGTCACTTATAGGATTTATTGCGACTCATAAAACCTTGTCTATTCAAGAATTTCAAAATAGAACGTCAATCAATGCACAACATCAGTACCTCTTTGATGCTTACTGGAAAGCTGCCATAAAAAGAGATATTGTAACTCCACAAATGTATTTGCAGGGATGGAGTAGTCGTGCTTATGAAAAGAAAAATAATCCCAATGCTCATCAAACTCGAAAATGGCTAGTTTATCTAGCAAATCAGTTGCAGAGGCAGCATGAAACTGAATTTTTAATTGAAAAAATTCAGCCTGATTGGTTGCCCAATAAAGACAATAAGAAGATTTATGCTTTAGGGGTAGGAAGTTTGTTTGGTTTTATTGTTGGTTCGATTGGAGCAACAATAGTTTTTATCATTATTTCCCATTTTACAAATATATTTGTAGGTCAGATTGTTGGTCTGAGTATTGGTCTTTTTATGGCTATATTTTCTGGTCTTTGGGCTTGTTTTACTATTGGCCAATCCAAAACAATAGAACCAGTAGAAACCTTGAATATATCTTTATGGAGTTTGGCAAAATCATTAATGATTGGTTGTTTGATAGGATTTATTAGCTGGATTATAACTTTAGTTACTTTTCCATTATTGAACTGGAAACCACCTGATTTAGTCTTTTTTATGGTTATAGCGCCTATTTTAATAAGTATTTTGGAGATGAGTGGCCCACAACTAAAAATTAGAATCGAGCCTAACCAAGGTATAAAAAAATCCTTTTACAATGCGATATATTTTGCAAGTTTAGGAAGTATATGGCTGGGGTTATCAGCTTATTTGATGAGAGAACAAATATTTGTTCTGATTATCTCGTTGCTTTTTAATAAATCTGCCACACCAACATCTGCGATATTATCTTTACCAGATACTGTAGTTATCGTCATTGCAGGAATGTTGGCCGGAACATTCTTTGGACTTACTGAATCAGGTACAGCCTGCATCCAACATTTTATATTACGTCTTATTCTCTGCTGCAATGGCTATATTCCTTGGAACTATGCCCGCTTTCTTGACTACTGCAAGGAACGTATATTCCTCCAATCTGTCGGTGGACGCTATCGTTTCATTCATATATTATTGCAAAAGCATTTTGCAGAAATGCCATTGGAAAGGTAGACATAATTTATGGAGAGCTTTAAAAATGACCAACCCTGATGAGCTAAGTAACATTATTGACCACATTGCTGCTGGTGAGCAGACTGAAGCAGATATAGCTATCTTGCGTCAGGTGTTGAGTGCGGGCGAGCGCCAAATTGCTACCCAATTTGGCAAGTACAACGTTAACATCGGGCAGGGGCAAGGGGTACAGATAGGCGATCGCACTTACTTGGAACTCAACGATGAGGCCATGCAAGCCCTCATCCGCGCTATCCAGAAACCATCAACTGTTCTCAGCCAGTTCCAGTCACTAATCCAAGACAAAACAGAAGGTTTCGTTGGGCGCGAGTACGTGTTTGATGCCATACAGGCCTTCATACAAGAAAACAAAAAGGGCTACTTCACTATTATTGGCGACCCCGGACAGGGTAAAAGCGCAATCTTGGCAAAGTACGTGCAAGATAACGGGTGCATCGCCCATTTCAACGTGCAACTGCAAGGGCCAAATCGGGCAGACCAATTTTTGAAAAGTGTCTGCAAGCAACTGATTGCCCGTTACCAAATGCCTTATGATTCCTTACCATCCAATACGACGCTAGATGGAGAGTTTCTGGGGCATTTGTTGGACGAAGTAGCCCAAAGAAGAAATGGTCAATCTATAGTAATAGCTGTTGATGCTTTGGATGAAGTTGACTCAGGCAGTTACAGGGACGCAAATATCTTATACCTGCCACCTCACTTACCTGACGGAGTGTATTTCATCATGACTAGGCGACGGGGTGTAGAAGTGCCATTGACAACCTACGCACCCAATCAAATTATCAGTCTGCTGGACTATCAGATTGATAGCCAGCGAGATGTGCGCCTATACATCCAGAACCGGGTTGATGATAGTGAAAATTTACGCCAGCAGATTGATGAACGCCAAGAAACAATCATTCTATTTACTGATAATATAGCAAATAAAAGTGAAAACAATTTTATGTACTTGCGCTATGTCCTGCTAGACATTGAAAAAGGATTATATAAAGATTTAACTCTTGAAAGCTTCCCTCAAGGTCTACAAGGCTACTATAGTTTTCACTGGCGACGCATGGGAATGACTGCTAATCCCTTGCCAGATGCCAAAATTAAAATTGTCTACATTCTAGGAGAGGTGAAGCAACCTGTTTCTCGCCAACAAATTTGTGATTTTTCGGGAGAGGATAGTCGTATAGTGCAACCTGTATTGAATGAGTGGGAACAGTTTTTGCACAATTTCATCAAAGAGCATCAAAAGCGCTATAGCGTTTACCACACCAGTTTTCGGGATTTTTTGCACCGTAAGGACATTTTAGAGGAAACAGGGCTGACAATCCCAGGGATAAATCAATTAATAGTCAATAGTTTAACAAAAGGATTGTTTGATAATGATGAAGATATTTGATTGGTTAGCCAGTTTATCTGATGACGATCGAAATTATGCCTTGAAAAACTTACCAATTCACATGGCACAAGCTGGTCATAACAATAAATTATTTCGCTTTTTGACTGATTTTGATTTCATTGAGGCTAAGGTTTATGATTTAACACCACAGGTATTAATTGAAGATTATGATTTAGCTTTAGCACCTGATATTCTGATATCTGATGAAAAAAAAGCTAGTCTGAAATTAATCAAAAGTGCAATTAACTTAGCGGCAAATGTTTTGGCTGATGATCCAGCACAACTAGCAGGACAACTCTGGGGTCGTTTACTGTCCTTCAAACAGCATGAAATTCAAGCAATGCTTGCTCAAACAAAGGAATTGGGATATCCCTGGTTGCGTCCTTTGACATCTAATCTGACACCACCAGAAGGAACATTAGTCCGCACCCTCACCGGACATCGTGACTGGGTGAAAGCAGTTGCTGTTACCCCCGATGGAAAAATAGCTGTTTCTGGTTCAGACGATCGCACTCTCAAAGTCTGGGATTTATACACTGGAGTTGAGTTGTATACCCTCACTGGGCACGCTGGTGAGATTAATGGGGTTGCGATCGCTCCTAATGGACAATTAGCGATTTCCGCTTCCAACGATCGTACTCTCAAAGTTTGGGATTTACACAATAAAAGTGAATTGCGTACTCTAACAGGGCATAAAAATGGAGTAAATGCAGTTGCTATTACTCCCGATGGTAAACTTATTATCTCTGCTTCACAAGATCATACTCTCAAAATTTGGGATTTGAATAGTGGAAATGAAGTACATACCCTCATCGGACATACGGAGTCGGTGAATGCAGTTGCCGTTACCCCAGATGGTAAACTAGCGGTTTCTAGCGCATGGGATAAAACCCTCAGAGTTTGGAATTTGCAGAGCGGAAATCAATTGTGTGTCCTCACCGGGCACACTGGCACAGTACGAGCAGTCGCTATTACTCCAGATGGGAAATGGGTGGTTTCGGCTGCTGATGATGATACTCTGAGACTGTGGAACCTAAGCAATAAAAATGAAGTATCTATTATCATAGAAGAGGCTTATCGTTTCCACTCAGTAGCTATTACTACAGATGGAAAATTAGTTATTTGCGGTTCAAATGCCAGTCCTATTAAAGTTTACGATTTGCAAACAAGGCAAGAACTGCGAATTCTTTCTGGACACACTTTAATTGTGAATGCAATCGCTATTACCCATGATGGGAAATGGGCGGTTTCTGCTTCCTCAGATAATACCCTCAGAGTCTGGGATTTATCTGCGGAAGATATTGGTAAAACCGGGCATGAAGACTGGATAAATAGAGTCGTCATTAGTTCCGATGGACGATTTGCTGTTTCCAGTTCCGAAGACCGTACTCTCAAAATATGGGATTTAGCAACTGGAACTGAAATACGTACTTTAACTGGACATAAAGACCATGTAAATGGAGTGGTGATTACTCCTGATTGCAAACACGTTATTTCCGCTTCTGACGATCGCACTATTAGAATATGGGATTTACATAGTGGGAATGAACTTCGTACTATAACTGGATACTATTTCGGAGAGGTACTTGCTATTACTCCTGATGGTCAACAGATTATTTCTGAATCTCCCAACAAAAGTCTTAGAGTCTGGGATTTTGATAGTGGAACAGAACTTCGTGTGATAAATGAACAGTCTGCCTCAGCAGTTGCCATTACTCCTGATGGACGACTCGCTATTTCAGCTTTACGAAATAAAACCCTCAAAGTATGGGATATCAATAGTGGAACAAAACTGCATACTCTTACTGGACATACTGATTTAGTAAATGCAGTAGCCATTACTCCAGACGGAAAATTAGCAGTTTCAGCATCTAATGACAATACGCTTAAGGTCTGGGACATCAATAGTGGAACTGAACTGAATACTCTGATTGGTCACTATTCTTGGGTGCGGACAGTTGCGATTACACCAGATGGGCGATTTGTCGTTTCGGGTTCATGGGACAAAACCATTAAAGTTTGGGATTTAAATAATGGCGAGGATATTACGACCTTTGACTGTGAGGGAGAGGTAAACGCTTGTGCTATTTCTCCTGATGGAGTGACCATTGTTGCTGGTGGACGCTCAGATAGAATAAGTTTTTTACGGTTAGAATGTCTGGAATAATTGTAAATGGCGATCTATTTAACCTCATGATTGACCTCAACAACCTTTCATCTGAAGATACTGAATATATTTTGAATCTGCCCTATCACTTAGCTACTGCTGGGATGGCAAATGAATTTCATGAATTACTGACAGAGTTTGAATTTATTGAATATAAAAATTCTGCTGCAACACCATAGTTGCTTATAGAAGATTACGCTTTAAGTGTTACAGCAGATATTGATATCACTCAAGTTAGAAAAGACAGTTTGAAATTGATTCAGGATGCCATTCAGAAGTCAAGTTAACATCAAGCCAAGATTGTTACTTGTCTGGGAGATGGATATGATGGAATTTGGAATATTATTGGTTTAGTCGCCCCCAATAGACAACACCGAGAAATTTTTGACTGGTATCATCTGATCGAAAATCTGAATAAGGTTGGCGGTTCACAACGAAGAATCCAATCAGGCCAAAGCTTATTTATGGATGGGACAGGTAGAGAAAGCGAAACAACTTTTTGTAAATCTGACCAAAAAAGCTGCCAAGAATTTCTGCCTATATCTCAACAAACACCGATCACGAATCGTTAATTACCACTATTATCAGTCAAATAAGATTTGTTCGATTGGCTCGGGTGCTGTGGAATCAGCAATCAAACAAATTGGTCGTCGCATAAAAATTTCTGGTGCACAATGGAATGAGCGAAATGTCCCGCAAGTCTTGGCTCATCGAGTAGCTTACTTAAATGGAATGATTGGCATCAATCTCAAAGCAGCAGCTTAAATTATCATCAGTATTTATACTGATTGCATAACTGTTATGCTCCCATAGGACACGATGTAAAATGTTGTAACAAACAATCGATTCCTGACTCAAAAAACTAAGCAAGCAGAGCAACTATAAATCTTAACTATAAAACAATCTGGGGATTTCCTATCTCAGGCAGTTTGAGAACGAAAGGTAAAGAAACGCAACACTCCCGCCACCTTCTCTGTTTCTCCCAAACCACCGCTCAAAACTCCAATAATATCCCCTCATCCAACTCTTCTCCGCACACTGTCCAAGTCCAAAAGGCTATCAAAAAATCTCCGAAATATACCGCCTTTTCCTAATTGAAATTCGCACATAATCGCCATTATCTTCAATTATTTCTCCGAACCAAAAGCGTGTAGTTTCAAGAGTCATAAGAGATTGAGGATATTTGGCTTCAACTAGATCCATATTTGCTGGGTAGTGCATTACCGAACCTTTGAGAAGACAAGCTTCTGTTATAAAAAATCGGTGAGTAGCTGATTTATAAGCGTGGTATTTGGTATACATTCTTGTTAACCTTAACCCTTGTCGGAGAACCTTGGATCAACCTAATTATGACAAAATTGCGGCTCCCTCACTCCGAAGGGAAAAGAGAGATATTTTTCAGTTTTAAGTCGATGTCGATCGCATTTACCTCAACGTCACTCAGCACACGAGCTTCCATCCCGTACAAATCCCGCAGTACAACCTTGACCAAAAAGCGAGACACAAGCGTCAGTTTTCCTGTGCGGTCATTAAAAGTTTTGTCACCCAAATTTCACAACCGCGTAGCAAAGCAAAACGTAGCGTAGCATAACGTAGCAAAACGTAGCGTAGCAAAACGTAGCGAAGCGTCAAACTGCACCTCTTGTTCTGCCCAGCTACAGATTTGGTACTGGGCAATCCTCTCTTTTTTTTTTTGCTCTCAATCTTCTTCAAAGCGATCGGGATACTCGTTCTGCCCTGATCGCTAAAAACATAACGCAAAATTTACTGTTTGAGTCTAGCAATCAAACAATCTGCCGATCATGGTGATCAGGGCATAACGAGGGGTTTAACCCCACAATCTGCCGATCATGGTGATCAGGGCATAACGAGGGGTTTAACCCCACAATCTGCCCTGATCACTAAATTTTTAACGCAAAATCAAGGGTTTGAGTGTGTCGTTTCAACGATCAGGGTGATCAGGGCATAACGTATGGTCAGACCCCTCGTTATGCCCTGATCACTTCAAACACAACGAAAGAATAACAGTTTCAGGGTGGTGATCAGGGCGATCAGGGCGATCAGGGTACTACTCCCCAAAAAAATGAAGGGGTGGGGGTGGTTCCTCGGCAACAAGCCACCCCCCTTAAAAAAGAGAGGAGTTGTTCGATCACACCCTGATCACCCTGTTAGCGCAGCCCTCGAAGAGGATCGCTTTTCTCAAACCCATATAGCGCAAGGAAAAGAAAAGGTGATCAGGGCATAACGTATGGTCAGACCCCTCGTTTTGCCCTGATCACTTAGATCGCTTCTCTCAAACCCATATAGGACAAGGAAAAGACCAGGTGATCAGGGCATTTTGTGGGGTCTAACCCCTCGTTATGCCCTGATCACCTTATAGATTCGGAAAGATTGCATGGATTTGGTGGGACGCTATGCTCGAATGGCACGGGCTCAATCGGATAGGTTTGCGTAGCGAAGCGGGGCGAAGCCATCGCCCGTGCGTAGCGTTCGCCTCGATTTAAAGCGGGGCGTTCGCCTCGATTTAAAGCGGGGCGAAGCGATCGCCTAGATTAATTTGCAGCGGAATCAGATTGCTGGCAATTGAGTACATCAAGCTCAACATCACTCAGCACTTTTGATTCCATCCCATACAAATCAATCAAAATAGGTTTGACATTGGGAAAGTAAAAATACTCTGTCAGTTTGCCAATCCGGTGATTAAAAGGTTGATATCGGTGTTTGAAGTACAGCTCGACATTGCCTCGGTGTTCCCACAATCCCAGCAGGTTTACCACCACATCCGAGTAATGCGCTTTCATATCCCGCTGCACCTCGGCGATGCGTTGGTCGATCGATCGGGTAGTAACGCCAATCTTGTAGAACGTTTGACCGTCGGCTTTGACCTCAAGGAAATAGAGCGAATTAATCAGAATCCGCCGAAGCTGCGATCGATAAATCTGTAAGTCAGCCAATCTTTCGCCTGCACAGGAAAGTCCAGCAGCGACCGCCACCGCGGAGGAATTCTCCAACCTACTCAACTCCTCCAGCAGCAAGGGTTCTTGGACTTTGTTAAACAACGCCAGGGGAAGCGCACCAACCGGGATTTTTCCGAGATGAGTGAACCGGTATTCGCGATCGCCCTCCGATTCCAGCAACCCTTTGAGCTCCCAGCGAAAGCTGATTAAATCCTTGGGAATCTCTCGGTTTTCTGCGCCGTACTCTTTCCACAGCACTTTTAACTGTTCGAGTTCATCACCCTTGAGTTGCACATGAAAGTTGTCATAGAGCGGCAGTGTCGGGAAAGCCTTGGTTTTAATCCGCTGCGACACAGGTTTGCAAGTTTCCTGTGTGTGAGAAAAGTGGTGCTCTTTCACCGAACCCTTTTTTGCCGTGAGGAAGCCGCCACAGTAGAGACAAGTTAGCTTGGTTTTTCCGCGTTCAACATCATCAATGCCCGCCAACTCTCCGCCGTCCGCAACACCAAATTTTAGCCACATCGCTATTATTTTCCTTTAAGTAAGCAGGTTTTCGTAGGTGCACCCGCTTTACATTGAGGATTGTAACAAAACTTGAGTTGAGAGCGCGTGTGGTGTGAAGTAGAACGATCGCCTCAAGCCAACCGGCTGTTATTCGAGGATTTCTTTAGGGAACGATGCGTCTTCGGGGGTGTGTGACAGTTGCGATGGGGTTAGCGGCACGGACGGCACAGCAGACGATTCATCCTGTACGTGAGGTAATACACTTTTTCTCCCGTAGGAAAGCATGGACAGCGAAGCGATGGCTCCCCGCACTTGATCCGGCTGTACCTCCAAGTATCGCTGCAATTGTTCGAGGTTGCGGTGGCCGCTAATTTCTTGAATCACTCGTAGCGGAATGCCGGCATTGCTCATCTGAGTCAGGGCAGTGCGGCGGAAGCTGTGGGTTGATGCTCCCTCGATGCCTATGCGATCGAACGCTTCTCTCAAAATTCTATCCGCCGAGTTTGAGTGTAGGTGCTTCCAATGGTGACAGCGGTGGCGACCTGGGAACAGATAAGTTGTGCCGGTGTTGGGTTTCCAAGCTATCAGGAGACTTCGCAAGTCCTCAAAAACTGGAATCGTGCGGGTTTGGAGTTTGCCTTTGGTGTTGTGTTTGCGAAAGTTGATTGTAGGTCGGACTGTACCCTTCGCGCTGTATATATCCACGACTTCCAGCGAACAAGCTTCCGCCACCCGGCAAGCGGTGTAGAGGCAAACTCCAAAGAGCGTGCGATCGCGATGAGTCTGCAAACCATCGTTAAATAACAGTTCGATTTCTGCTTGAGTGAGTATTTTGGCTTGTCCATGTCCCTCAATCTTCATGCTTGGTGTATACCCGACCTGACGCTTGAAAGTCTGGCATATTTGTTACATTGCTGCATCAGTCTGAGGGATTTCTTAACGCGGCGGTGGCGGGGGCAAGGGGAATTCGGGGCGATCGTGGATGGGGTGAGGGACGATCGCGGGACTGCAATTTGGTAATGATTGAAGTCGGCGGTAACAGAAAGAAAGTCAACTATTTGGGCTACCCTAATTGTCCCAATGTTCGTTATCGGGTACTCTAAAAATAAATGATATTGGAAAGTTCATCGAAAAACAGCGATCGGATAATTGTTCGCGATCGCCAGGGACGAGAATACCGCCTGCAAGTAAATGGAGACGGAAACTCATAGTTTGTCCTATTAAAATTAGTTAGCACTTTTAATCGGAGACTCTTTAGCCATCGAAATAGCTAGATTAATCAATGCTGATTTCTGACTTTGGATCACAACACTCCGGTCGTAATCAAATCCACCTTTTATAGTTGCTCGATAATTCAAACCATCTTGTTTCCAAAGAATGTGCAGAGAAGGTGGAGTTGAAGCACCTCCGCCATTTTGAGCAATGAAAACGCCCTGAATCCCTGGCTTTAAGGTGATGGATGTTCTTTCTATCACTGCCATCTCGGAGCTATTTAATAGTGTGGACTCTGATTCAGTCCTAGTTTGATAATTGCGTTGTCTAATTGCCTTAACTCTTTGTAGGAATGTCTTAGAAAAGATATGCTTGGAACGCAAATTATCAGCATATTCAGAATCTTGGGCTACCGCAATAACTCCAAATTGACAAGCTCTAGCCGTGCAGTTTGGTTGTGAATTGAGCCAGACTGCAAACTCTCCGGGGATGTCTGTAATTACTTGCGGGTAAAGTTTAGTATTGCTGATATTGACACTTGAAGGCAGGCGCATTACCCATCCTCTCGGAATCTGATTCTTAATATCCCGAAGAATGGGTGTAAATATAGATGCAGGTGCAGCATTTACAGTTTGGGGTTTTGTGAGATAGCAAGCTCCCAACACGGCACAACTGAGCATAATTCCTAAAATCGATTGCTTTTTCATAAATTATCCTTTCTATTCCTTATCTCTTTCTTAAATAATTCTCTAATTCAGCGGTGCGTTGTTTGGTCTTACGTTCCAAACATTCATTCAAAAAACCTCGATAACCAGAACCACCGCGATTGTCATAAACTTCTAATTCGCAGTTTTTGTCCCGCGACTTAATCCATTTAATCTGCTCTTGATAAAGTACCGATCGCTCTTTACGACTTAATTTAGCAACTAATTGTTGATAAACCTGATTGAGGCGCTTGTCCGCTGCTTCATACCTTAATCTTGCACACCTCTGATACTCTACGTTACTTTGAGGATTGCTGCAATTACGCTGTTGCTGGGCTATGTAGTTTGGTATCGCCGTACTATCTTGTTGTAGCCCTGCAAAGACTGGCCCAGAGTTAGCACCAACAACAGCCAAACTTACTATTAATAAACTAAAAATCGCTCGCCCTTTGCTCATTTTGCTTCTCTGTTACAATTTAAATCCCAGACCAAAATTGCCATATTACAAATAACGTTCCATATCCTCAGTTTCAGGAAGTTTCCTTCTTCTAAATCTTTTTACCGGATTCTGGTTCTGTTGTGGTGAAGCTTGTACAAAAGAGAGTGAGCCAAATCATTGCTGTTTCTGAGGCTGGGTTAGCCACAACCAGAAGCTGATATCGGCAAAACTCACCCCATCAGCCAACAGTAGACCAATATTCTCTCTGTTTGCGGTCATCCTTATCCAACGCTCTACTGCATTACTGCATTACTGCATTTATCTGGTATTGTTTAGCACTGGGGGGCGGATGCAGTCAGGAAACACGCTGTTTCAGGGGCACAGGTGGGTGTGAAGATGTTCGAGCGGTAACGTCAAATCTGATTCTCAAATCAAGTAAGCTGACTATCATGCTCGGTTCCCGGAACATAGTTGATTCACAGCGGAATATTTTAATTAGCTTGACTTTAATGCTGTATGTCGTAAAACAATATTTGACACCCAACTATGCTATTAAATAATCGGTATCAAGTTTTCAAATCTATTGGTTCTGGCGGGTTTGGGGAAACCTTCCTCGCAGAAGATACCCAAATGCCATCAGGACGGCGGTGTGTAGTTAAAAAACTACACCCAGTTTCTCACCATCCGCAACTTTATCCATTAATCAAAGAGCGCTTTCAACGAGAAGCAGCTATTTTGGAAGATTTGGGTAGCCACAGCAAGATTCCTACACTTTATGCTTATTTTGAAGAAAACAATGACTTCTATCTCGTTCAAGAACTAATAGAGGGCATGACTCTCACAGATATAATCCAATCACAATCCAATTTCAGCGAGAGTTACGTCAGAGACTTTTTAGTTAATTTTTTACCAATTTTAGATTACGTTCATCAAAAACACATTATTCATCGGGATATTAAACCAGACAATATAATTATTAGACAATCCGACCAAAAGCCTGTGTTGATAGATTTTGGTGCAGTCAAAGAAGCCATAGCTACCACCATGAGTTCTTCAGGAAGTCCACAGACTTCAATTGCGATCGGCACTCGTGGGTTTATGTCTTCCGAACAAGCGGCTGGACGACCAGTTTATAGTAGTGACTTATTCGCTACTGGATTAACCGTTATTTATTTACTGACAGGCAAACGGCCACAGGATATAGAAACTAATAACTATACAGGTGAAATTCTTTGGAAGCAATATGCTCCCCAAGTTAGTCCTACCCTCGCCGTTATTTTAGATAAAGCAATTTCTGCTCATAGTTGCGATCGATATACTACAGCACAAGAAATGCTGCAAACATTGCAATCTAAAACATCTCAGGTTCATCAAATTATCCGTCCTACCATCGCAGATATTCCTGAGAATATTCAACAACCAACAGTTATTTCCGCAGCTCCATCGAAGCTTGGGAATATCCAACAAACTTTGTTGCTTGGTAGTTTCATTGCAACGGCTATTATTGCAGGATTTTGGATAACCAAACAACCAGAACAATCACCGATTTCAAACCCATCACCGACTCCAATTGCCCAAACTCCACCAATAGTTTCATCACCACAGCCTTCTAAGTCTCCTTCGCCAGTAAAAGAATCTCCTACTCCAAAAACTCCAGTTACTCCTAAATCACCAAATGTTATACCACCTGCACAACCATCGCCAATTCCTGTATCTCCAACTGTTACAGATCAATCTCAACCATCGCCAATTCCTCCATCTCCGATAGTTACACCTCAACCACAACCATCGCCAATTCCTGCATCGACACCAACTCCACGACAACCATTACCAATTTATCCAACAACACCAACAGGAACTTTACCTACACCAGAGCCTATCCCATCTTCTCAAATTTCCGTTAAGTTGCTTGATAAGCCAGAACTATATCTTGCTTCAACAACTTTAGTATATTCTGATGGAGATAGATTGAAAGCAGATTTTAGAGTTTATTGTCCAACATCCATGATTCGTCCAACTAACTATATTTTGACCAACAAACAAGGTGATGTCAAAAAAGCAGGGTCATGGTGGCAAACTTCGTTTACGCCCAGATATGATGCGGAGTATCAACTCATCAAAGAAGTTTGCAACAAAAACTAACACAGTCTTGGACTCACCAACTCTATCTGTAGGGTGCGTACTGCTACTTTATCCAACAGTGGCTAAATACGACCGATGAGGGGAGAAGGCGAAGCAGAGGACATTCCAAAAGTTTTGGGGTCGATCGCTATTTCATGATTTTTCCTCTTTTTTCCGCTGTTTCAAACACAAAATGCTGGCTTTATTAGAAGCAACTTCATTTTTTCCAACCCACCTGAAAAACTTTGATTCTATAATACAATTGTGGAATCTATGGAGGAAGTGAGATTGCATCATGCCGCCAATGCCAACAGTCACGGTCAAGTCAGGATACAAGCCACAATCTATTGATACCAGCATTGAAGCTGACGTGCTGATGTTTCAGCTATTGCGACAGTTAAGGCCCCAACAAAAAGTACAACGGACTTGCGCTTTCAATCAAGGAGTGCGAAGGCTGGCAATATCTGGAATAAAGACCCAGTATCCCAATGCTACTGAGGCAAAAGTTCGGCAAGAATTTATTAAAAGGTGCTTAGGTGCTGAGTGGATAGAAGTTTTATCAAACAGTAAAGATTGGGGTGAACTCGTGATTGCAGATCCGATCGAATTAGCGCAAAAAATAGCCAGCATCTTGCTACCGCTGAATATTCCCTATGTGGTGGGAGGTTCGGTGGCAAGTTCGCTGTTGGGAGAAAACAGATCTACGCAAGATTTGGACTTAGTGATTGATTTGGAAGCCCGAACCGCACAGAGATTAATTGATGCCATGTCAGGCGAGTTTTACATAAGCGAATCGGCTGTGACTGAAGCAATTGCCAAGTCAAAAGCCGCACCCCGCGAATCATCGTTCAATGTCATCTATTTGCCTTCTATGGAGAAAGCAGACATTTTTGTGATGAGCAGCGATGACCCTTTTTCCGCTTCGGTGATGAGTCGTCGCCAGCTTCATCCGGTTAGCGGTTTAACAGAGGAGGGAATCTATATCTACTCGCCCGAAGATATCGTCCTGCAAAAACTCAGTTGGTACCAACTAATTCCTGGCGGTTCCCAAAAGCAGTGGAGGGATGTGTTGGGAGTTTTGAAGGTGCAAGGGGAACGACTCGATCTCGCTTACTTAAACCAGTGGGCTCTTACACTCCAACTAACAGATTTGCTCTCTGGAGCGTTGCTTCAATCAGGATATTAAAAGTCGGCAATTGAAGATGAAACCAAACAACCAACAACGTGCTACTGCCAATAAAATCAAGAAGTGGATTCAAACCACTCAAGAAGTTGAAAAAACTCGATTTGCCATACCGATAACCAGGCTGACGAGTATCAAAAGTTTGTGCGTTGATGAAGTCGCAGCCGAAAAGTTTGGGCTCTACATTGCTCGACTGGTGCAGCAACAGATTAATCTAGCGAATTGTCCCGAACATTTCACCAGTGAAGAATGGGAACAGCAAAAACAATTAGTGGGTGAAGCGATCGCACTGATGCAAAGTTACCGAGAAAACCCTAGTTACGAAAGCCGACAATCTTTGAGAAGCTTATTGACAGACATTGATGGCTTACAAGGGGATGACTACCGCAATTTTAGGTGGACAACGGTGCGCTTTGTCCGCAGTGGAGATTTACTAAAGCTAGAGTATGCACTGCGCTGTTTTGTAGAGACAGATTTTCCCTATTGGGCTTATAAACTAGCTAGAGAATATGTAGAAGGTTATGGATTGCAGTCTGGTTCGGGTATCGTTGCTGAATCTGTACCCAGATTGTTAGAAGTCGCAGAATTTTGGTGTCAGTATTATTTCAATCAGAGTTTGAACGAGAAATTTCCCGATGGGGGCGATCGCTGCGTTCGACCCAACCCGTGAGAATTTTCAGGTGCAGATTGAGGGTTTGTTAAGTCTGCAACCCCTAAGAGTGTCAAAACCCGTGCCATTAAACTAAATATCGCCCGATTCACACTTTAGAGTTCTTTGGTATTTTGCAAGCGTAAGAAATGCAGTCGTTCCGATGCTTCACCAGCTACAATTGTTACTTTATCTGGCGCAACGTCGCAGGAAAATGAGGCACCATCTCCCATGAAAGTAGCGATCGCCTCTCCACTTTCTCTCATCCCAGACTTTGAGTGTGTTAACGAAGTTAGTCAATTGAGTGCCCGTGACTGTGACCCGGTGAATAAGACTTTGCGGATATGGGGTAAGGGACGTGGCATTAAGTCGGAAGTAGTGGACTTGGGAGCCGTGACTGTTCAAGCGATCGCCGATTGGCTGGAAGTTAAACCAATTCGAGCCGGGGAAACTGACCCCTTATTCACAGCGCTTGATTTTCCTAACTGGGACATCGGTTAATCGGCGACGGTATCCCCAAGATTGTTGTCCGTCACAGCGAAAAAGCTAGTATTAAAAAGCAGATGTCCCCTCACCGCATCCAAGACTCAGTTATCACGGCGGCACTGGATGCGACGGATGGGAATGTGCGGAAGGTTCAGAAATTCAGCAGGCACAGGAACCTCAACACGCTGATGATTTACGATGATAACCGGGGTCGTGACCAAGGAGATGTTACCGATTTATTGGATGAAATGTTTTAGTCGATCGAACAGTTACATACTTGGCTTCAATAAAAAGCGAGCGCATTAATTGAGAACTCGACATCTAAATATTTTGGGCAAAGGTAAGGTTATCCCTGGACAAACTAAAACTGCGTAAACTAACCCGTTGCAAAATTGAGAGCCAAGTAAAGGTTAAATAGGTATCTTTAAAAGCACCAACTTGTTTATGAATAAAAGTAGCGAATTAACTAGAATGCAATAATGAGTAGTGGATTTTCTTTCTGGCTTTGTTATGTCAAATTACTGGTCGGTGAGCCAGATACAAACTCCTGTCGGTGGAATTTAGTCTATTGCTCACTTCCTGCAAAAGTCTGTTCTGATTTACTGGGTTTTCAGAATGAAAATTTAAAAATAATTGCTATTTTTAAATTTCATCCTATGAATTGTTGTGCCATTGCAGAGATTGATGAACCTGAAGAGCTTAAAGACTCAATAAAGGTTTTAATGGTTGGAGATAATTTGTTAAATTTTACTGTGGCAGCGAGAATGTTCATGTTCAAATCGAATTTGGTTGCATATTATGGGTTTGACGTAGAAACAGCAATGAAAATCGCAACTAACAAACAAGTGAATATAATTATAGTCGATAAGATGTATTCAGGTAAATACAATGATAGACGAGTAGAGGGGATGGAGATTGTTCAAATGTTAAAATCTAATCCAGAAAACGCACAAATTCCCGTTATTTTAAAATTGTGTGGTCAAGTCATGGTAGGCGATCGGGATAGATACTTAGCAGAAAGTGGTGCTGACGATGCCATTCGGTTAGACCCTGCTAGTTGGGACTTCCTTATCGAAAAAATAAAATATAACCTCTCTGTGAAGGATTGCAGTCAAAACACGACAATTAATTTAGACAACAGATTTAACAATTCCCAGCCAGTTAAAATACAAAAAGAATCAGTATTAGAGTTTATAGCATTCAAAATATACCAACTCATTATGATAAGCGGTCAAGTTATTTTTTTAATTTTTGCTTTTTTACAACGCTACAAGAAATTATTTAGAAAATGATGCAAATAACTTGTTTAATTTTAATTTATGGGTTAACTCATTTGTCACAACCATATTGTTTAGGGTAAACAAAAAGTTCAGCAACTTATCTTTATCCTTAACCACCAGATGCACTCTTGAAGCCAAGGAAGCAGTCAACCGAGGTTTTGCCCCCTGCTGCCAGGTTCTTGAATACTTTGTGTAACTGAATGCGACAGTTATGGCAGACCTTGAGACTGGTGAAATCCATAAAACTGATACCCCTAGAGGTGCCTGAGAGAGCCTTGCATGAGAAAACAAGCCAGATCGATGCCTGTAAAGCATGGCAACGTCAATTTGGCGAGCGGTTTCCCTGTAACTTATCGTCAGAAAAAATAACTAGATTCCCCGACGTTTTAGGTGAGTTATATTGAGATAACAGACTGTGAACTCAGTAGCAAAGGAAAGATACGGAGTTCAGGAGTTAGGAAGGCGATCGCTATGTGAAATTTATCGGAAATAAGAAGCTTAGCCACAAGGAAAATTAACCAGCTTTGAAAGGCAAACTAAACTAAACGTTTAGTTTCCGATACCATATTGCGATTGCTGATGTACAAGGTTTTGCGATCGCCGAACCTATCCGTTTTAGGTTAAATTACTTCTTATCTGCGAAAGAGCTTGATTCAAACCCTCACTGTGAATCCAGCCCACGTAGCCGCCATAAATCATTCTGCCATCGGGATCGCCTAAAAAAATGTGGTCAACGCCGATGGGGTTTTTCCAAGCCCTAACCGCCGTCCCATCCCTGAGCCTAATTATTGGATGGGAACTTTTAAAATCCCTGTGGTGTGCTGGAGTCATGCCTGGAACAGCTTGTAAAATAGCGATTGCCGAGCCTGTGATATCAGGAATATTAGTAACGATCGTCGCTGCCGCACAACCACACCCATCCGTCACCGTCATTTGAAGCCTTTCCTTAATGTCGCCGTCAAACAAGGACAATTTCTCAATCTCTTTTAAAAGTTTCCCGTGCGGTTCAGATAAGCGCCTTTGGCAATAAATCGCTGTCAGCAAGTCCTCCACCCCCACTTTTGTCAAAGCATCTGCAATCAATCCTGTCAAACCTAGCACGGCAATGCCGCCTAACATTCCCGCAGGGCCACCCAGAAATGCTAAAGCTGCTGTAATGGCCGCTGCTCCTGTAAAACCTGTCGCAGCCATCGTCACCACCAGGATGACACCGGGTAAACCCAAACCAGCTACTTTCTTGACGACTTCATCCATTTGACCAACCTTTGCTATTGCTTTGGAAACCTTACCAACCGCTTGCGGGCACAGAACACGGGCTAGCGCAATAAGTTATTCGAGATTCCTTATTCTTGCATTTACTGCACGACTGCATCAATCTGTGGATTTTCTTAACGCGGTAGCTGAGTTCAGGAAACATTTGAACAAAAGGTAGTTGGTAGTACTAAGAGATTGAGAGTTTGGGCGATCGCTGTTAAGCACAACCTTCTATGTATTCAACTTGAGGAAGTTGCCCAGACCGGAAACTTGTCACCCGATTTTTGCTGGTTTCAAAAATAATACGATAGTTTTTGTCGGCAGCATCTTTAGGAACAAAAGTTAAATATTTTCCGTTGTAAGGTGAGCGACCAACATAAGGATGTGGAGTTGCTTTAATCTGACTTGGATATAGCGAAAAAATCCTGTCTTCAGTATCTCCAATCTTAGCTCCTCTAATAGTAGTAACCTGCTTGTTCCTGATATCTACTCTAACAATCCGACCTTTTGTTAACATAAAACTCATTCCTTTGGGTTCTCCTTGTGGTTGAACATAGGAGCACAACTCTTCGCTTAGACCGCCAATACCAGCTTTGAGCAACCTAACTTTAGCAGACCGCGATGCTTCATCAACGGTCATTCCTACTCGTATCGGCCCGATTCCATTAATCGCCAATTTCGATCGTTCTGTTAGTTGGGCTTGACCGCTAGCTGATGTTGCCCAAACTGAAACAATGACAACCGCGCTGATAAAGAAGGTCAAGAACTTTCTGAAACTGTTTAACTTTTGCATAGCCCGAACTCCTTTTTTTATAGTGTTTAACAGCATGATTGCCATTTTATATAATCTGTCATTTCATCTAAGCCAGCAGATTGATTTATCTCCTACTTGGACGCAGGCAATGCGCGACTGACGGTTTATCGCAGGCTTTTGACGCTCTTCTTCAGAGAGCCGTTTGAATGTTGTAGAATCACGCAAATATGTCACGCCACAGACACCATCGATACCATTATTATCACCACAAGGTTTTTCTCCACGTTCTTGAAAACCTCTAGCTATTTTTGTTTGCACACCATCTTCCCAGCGCAAGAAAATTACTCCTCCTCCTGCCCACGATCGGGACTCGTAGATGCAGGTTTGCTTGAGTTCTACTCTATCTCCCCGAAAAAACCAACAGGAAACAGGTGTTGGCTCAACTCTCCCTGCACGTCCAGGGGCTACAAAAATGCCCATTGCTAAAATGGGTAATAAAGTAGCGAAAATCTTCAGGTTTTTGTTCATAATTAACATAAATTTGACTAATGATGTGTTGTGGCAACAAAAAATGTGTTCGAGCTTTGCCTTGAATCACTGCTTAAGTTGTGCTTGTTATGGCATTGATTTAAAGTCGATCAAGTCGATTGTCTAATCTTTGAGTACAGTTACTTAACAAAAGCAAATGAAGAGATTACTCTTTGGAAAACTCGTTCATCAATTGGGTTGATTTTTGCTGTATAACTAAACGCAACAACAGTAATTTTGTACTTAGTATTAGGAGCCATAAAACTAGCTGTCAAAAAAGTGTTTACACCGTTCGCCGTGCTTATTTTGACGTAAACTAATGCTTTTTGATTGGCAATGGTTGTTGGTTTGATATTTTCTAATCGCTCATCTGCACTAAGTTCGGGAAGCAGGCGAGTGTTAGGCTTGGCTTGCTCTATTTTTACATAAACCAATGAGGGATTACCATCACAACCTATTTGCCTATTTTTCTTACAGCAAGCATTTAATTCCTGTTCATTAGGGTTATACAAAAGTACATGAGTGATATTATCGCTGCGACTTGTTTCGCTGGTATAATTCGCCGGAATATCAAACAAAAATCCCAAATCTGGGTTTCTAACCTTTTTGCTTTCTCTAGCTGGATCGACAAACGCTCCTCTTTTACAAACTTGACGACTTTGTGCTTGAGTTGGGAAGGATTCAAATCCTAAAACAGTCAAGCAAACCATTAAGCTAATTAGCGATATTTTTTTCATGCAATTCCTTTTTAGTTTCCTTTAGTTAGTTCAGCAAGATTAATCTATCGTTGTTTTGGCAAAGACTCCGTACAACCAGCTTCTTTGAATTGTTGCAGGAAGCGATTCCTGTCAACTTGGGGAATACCGCGCATTAATTCAGCAAGATTTCTTAGCGGTTTGGGCCAAGCGTATTCGTAAATGCCCGGTCGATCGTTGCTAGTATTGATAAAAGCTACTCCTAAATAGTTACCTTTTAGAACCAAAATCGTGCGTTCGCTAGTTCTAATATGTTTACCAGATATAGTTCCTTTAGCAAAACTTATCCCAATTTCATCGCTAGGCGGAATAAAAGTTTCTATGATACACACTTGACCTTTGATAGTTGAGGGATAGATATTCATAGTTTCTTCTAACGCCGTCCATTGACCGAGGAAAGGCACTACATCAGGATTAACGGGCAACCAAGCTCTGACAAACGCTATCAACTTCTGAGACTGAGCTGCATTGCGAGTATCCCGAAGATAAAACCCACGAGAGCCTTCAGGAGGTGAATCAACAAAATTGCGGAACTGATTCATTAGTTGTTGTAACTGATTTTCAGTTGGATATCGTTTAGATTGTTGTGCAACAATGGGTAACGATGTAGCCGCTAAAATGGCTAAACTGATTGTAATAGTGAGTGGCGATCGATTTTTCATATTTACCTTATTTTTTCTGTTCAATTCTTCTTTTAGAACGCAGAATGCGACTAATTTCCTCATTAGTCATAAAAGGAGCTATTAAGCAATTAGTCCTAAAGCAACCAGTTCCCTTTTCAGTAAATCTAATTTGAGTATCATTGGCATATTGTAAACCAGAGTTCCCTAAGTTCCAGTAAAACTTGATTGCTTTGCCAGATTTTACATACTTTTCGCCTAGATTTGAATCAATTTCCTCTATTCCAACTTTTATAGGTGGGTAGTTAGATAAACCTTGCTTGAGAATGTAAGCATCAATAGAGCTACGTCTATAATTAAAATAGACGAAACCATTCCTAAATTCTTTAGGTAGGTCATAATCAGTACGGATTTCGTGTCCCCCACCCTCTTCTACAAATTGTTTCCAAGTTATAAGCTGAGATTTTGGTTGTTGAGTAACCTGAAAAAGCGATCGCCCGCTGATTACCTGAGAATTAGCTACCATCGAACGAGCAACCTCAATTAATTCATTGCGACGCACAGTTCCAGAGTATATTTTGAAGTAAGTATTGTCTTGAACCCACAATACTGTATTCCAATCAGCACCTTGAAAATGGTAGCCGCGCACGTTGCTCGATAGTTGAACGGCAGTTGCCCTCGATCCTCGCTGTCCATCTTCTTGATAATATTTTGATGCAAGAGTGCTTGAGGTAACTGAGAAACGCAGGCAAACTAGATTGTATCCTCTGGTTCCTCTTCCTCCCCTACTAAAGCGTGGAGGGCAGTCTTTGTCTTCAAGGGCAAGATAAGCACGTTCGCTGTTGGCCTCAAATGTTAATTGGGGAGACATCTTTCTAGTAATAGCTTCAGGCAAACGACTGGGCAGCCGAAAGACTAAGTTGCTGGGGAGTTTATTTCTAATCTCGCCGATAATTGGTTTGAAGACAGGATCGGGTTCGGCAATTGCAGGTATTGATGCAAATCCTCCGACACCGACAATTACAGAACTTACCATTAAACTCAATAGCGATTTATTTTTCATAACTTTTTACCTACTTACTTAACACTTTGAATCGGAGGTTCGCTAGCCATAGAAATAGCTAAGTCAATCAAATTTGACCGATCGCGTTGCGTAACTTTGCCGTTGCGATCGAATCCCACTCCCATCATGCTTACCCAATAATTTAAGCCGTTTTGCTTCCAAATCACACTCGCCCTCGGTGGGGTAGAAGCACCCGCCCCATCTTGAACGATAAAAAGACCCTCAATTCCTTGCTTTAAAGCGATATGTGTCCTTTCTAGCACTGCCATCTCGGAGCGACTGAGTAATTTTTTATCGGCTTCCGTCCAAGTTTGAAAATCGCGCTGTCTAATTGCCCTGACTCTTGCGATATCCTGTTGGGAAAAAACGGGTTTGGAACGCAGATTGTTAGCATAGGCTGAATTTTGCGCTACCGCAATAACTCCAAAGTAACAAAATCTAACCTTGCAGTTGGGTTGTGAATTTAAGAAGACGGCAAACTCTCCGGGAATAGTTCTCACTTGTGAGTAAAGTAGATTGTCACTGAGGTTAACGGCTGAAGGCAGGCGCATTACCCATCCTCTAGGAAGCTGGTTTTGAATATCGCGGAGAATTGGTCTAAACATAGGTGCTGGTTCAGCACTTGCAGTTTGTGGTTTGGTCAGACAGTAAACTCCCAACACCGCGCAACTGAGTATAACTCCTAAAAGCGATCGACTTTTCATTCGTCCTCTCATTATTTTTCAGTTTGTAGGCTTAATAGGCAATTCATTTGCCATCGAAATAGCAACATTGATTACTTGCTCTTGAGACATTGAGCGAGACATGACTCTGAAAATCATACCGTCTTGTTCCCATGAAATTTCATTCATTTGTCCTCGGGTAGGCTGAATATAAGAACGATAAAAGCCACGAACTCCTGTTTTGAGTTTGATTGAACTCCCTTGTTGCTGATCTTCACGAAGCCTCTGGTTGGTATTTGAATTACGTTTCTCAACAATAATACGTCCCGTATCGCATACGGCTACAAGACGTGTTTCAGGGCAATTAGATGTAACTAATACAATGCCAAAATATCCTCCTTCTCGATCGTTAGAAGGTATTATTGTTGGTCGGTATCCAGGTATGCCACTTGGCGGGTTGGGAATAGCAGCAGGCAATCGCATCACCATACCTCTAGGGAGTTGACGTTGAATATCCCGGAGCAGTGGTCTAAAGATAGATGCTGGTTCAGCACTTACAAATTGAGGCTTTATGAAAGCTCCAATCCCTAAGATTGTCAAGGTTGCCATTACACTAAGAATTGATCGCACTTTCATCATTTTTCTCCTCATTTTTTAGTTAATTGGTTCAGCCAGAGCTTAAGTTATCGTTGTTTTGGCAAAGAAACCGTACAACCAGCAGCATTGAATTCTCGAACTATCCGAGAATTTTCTTGTGGGCTAGCTTTCGATAGCGGTAACTTTGTTGGTGCTTGCGGAAGTTCAGGATATGTATAAATAGCAGAACCAGGCGAGGCTGTAGCTATGTTATCGCTACCAACAGAAGCTACTAATAAAAAAGTATTGCCACTCGTATTTCTTTGACTCAAAAGCACCCAACCAGCTAAATCACGACTGAGGTTAATTTGCCTGTTAGATATAGAACCTACACTAAACTTGTAGTCTAGTCCAGGAGAAACGTGAATAACGCACACACGACCCCTGATATTTGAAGGATAAACGCCTATTTCGCCATCATTGTTCACCCACCAACCGAGGAAAGGCGCTACAGTTGGAGCTGCTTGCGACCAAGCTTTTACAAAAGATTCTAGTGGCTGTCTTTGGGCTGTTGTACGTGTATCGCGTTCGGTTCCACCGCAACATTCTCTTGAGTAAGGTGGCGAGGACGCTCGTTTTTGAAATTCTCTGAGAATTTGCTGAATCTCTGCATTGGTTGGATATCGTTGAGATTGTGCGTAAACTGATAAAGAACCAATCGTTATAATTGTCAAGCTGATTATCAAGCTACAGGGCGATCGCCATTTCATACACTTTTTCCTGATTTTTTATGGTACAACAGCATATATCTATCGTTGGCTTGGCAAAGAAACGGTACAACCGGCAGCCTTAAATTGTTGAATTATCCTCGAAGTCTTCTGCGAATCTGTAATCGATGACTGGATAAAATTCGTCAGTGGACTTCTCCAAACATAAGCAGAGATACCTGGTCTATTATCGATAACACTCATTCCTCCTAAGTAATTACTTTCTCTGATAAAAATCCTATAACTTTCACCTGTAAAACTTTCACCTTTAATTCTGAGCTGACCATTCGATACAGAGCCTAAACTAAAATAACTATTGTTGGGTGTACCGCCACGGCTAGGCTGATTGAAAATAACGCAAACACGACCTCTGGTAGTTGATGGATAAATGCTCCAATCAGGTGCTCCAGCATTCCAAGTACCCAAAAAAGGTGCTACGGCTGGATCGACTTGCGACCAAGCTCTTTCAAATAACTTTACCTGCTCAAATAGTTGTTTTTGTCTTGGATGTTTAAGGTAATCACCTCCCAAGTCACTTGAACGTCGAAAACTAGGAATATCATTACGAAATTCTGCAATTAATCTCTGTATTTCCCTATCTGTTGGATACCGCTCAGACCGTATCTGTGCAAAAGCTGGCAAAGAGCAAATACCCAAAATTATCAAGTTAACTATTAAACCAACAATCGATCGCCCTTTCATAATTTCTCCTATCCTTTATCCAATTATCTCACAAAAGCAAATGATGAAATCACTGTGTTAAATACCTTCTCTTCCACAGCACTAATTTTTTCTCCATATTTAGAAGTAGAAATAGTAATTTTATTTCGCTTATCTGGGGTAAGGAAACTAGCTGACAAAGAAGTTTCTACGTTGTCGGCATCTATTTTACCTGTCATCGTAGACTTGGTAACATAAATAAAAGCTTTTTGCTTAGCAATAGAAGTTCTTACAATAGGTTCTATTCTCTTAATAAATACACTAAGTTCAGGAAGTAGAGGAGTAGCAGGTGTAGCTGGCTCTACTTTTATAAATACAGGTAAAGTTTGATAGCCGCAAGCAATTGGATCATTTTTATGGCAACATTCTAAGAATTCATCATCAGCAGGATTGTGTAAACTTATCGTCAAATTTTTACCATCCTGCCTTTTTTCTGTTCGATAGTTAGTGGGAACATTGAAGGAAAATTGAAATTTCTCTTCTCTAATCTTTCTGGTTTCTTGAGCCGGAGCAACGCTGGAGCCTCTTTTACATGGATTTTGTCTCTGAGCTATTTTTAACTGACTGGGTAATCCTGGTACCAGCAAGCTATCGGTTTTCATTGCTAACCCCATGCTGTGCTTTGATTCAGCTAAACAGCCAATGCCTAAAACTGTCAAAGTCACGGCAGCAATCAAAAACTCTTTTCCTTTATTCATCATTTCTTTATCTCCTTTACAACTGATATATCAAACACAGACTATTTGCCACATTACGAACAACCTTCTATGTACTCAACTTGAGGAAGCTGACCAGACCTGAAATATCTAACACGCCCCTCAATGCCTGTTTGAAAAATTAAACGATAGTTGCTATCCGCTGCATCTCGTGGAACAAATGTCAAGTTGTTACCTCGACCGCTTAGCGGATTTTTGATGATTCTAATTTGTCCCGGATATGCTTTAATAATTTGTTCTTCAGTATCACCAACTTTAAATCCTTTGATAGTAGTGATTTGTTCATTACTAATGTCTATTCTAACAATGCGACCTTTTGTTACCATAAAGTTAATCCCTTGTGGCTGTTCTTGTGGCTTAAAATAGGAACAAAACTCTTCATTGGGAGGGGCATAGCTTTTGATCAACCTAACTCCCGCAGCCCGTGATGCTTCAGCAACGGTCATGCCAACTCTAATCGGCCCAATTCCATTAATTGCTAGTTTCGATCGCTCTGTTAGTTGAACCTGAGCATTGACTGAGGTTGCCCACATAGAAACAATTACTGCTGTGGCAATGAACAAGGCGAATAATTTGGTGAAAATGTTTATTTTTAGCATTGAGTGTTCTGGTTTATTTTTGTAAGTATTTCTCTAACTCGGCTGTACGTTGTTGGGTAAGTGTTTCCAAACAACCATTGAGATAAGTTGGATAAAGACTCCCTCTTTCATCTATCCTATTTGTTGATAGAACTTTGTTTTTACAAGTTGGATCGCGACGGCGAATCCATCCTAGTTGTTCGTCAATCAGTTTTTCTCGCTCGCGTCGGTTCAGCTTCGATATTACTTGCTTGTAGACTTCATTAAGTAGGCGATCTGCTTGTTTATAAAGAGCAGCCGCACAATTGCTTATTTCAGTTTGAGTTTGAGGTTGGTTGCAAACAGCAGGTTCGCTTGCAGAGGACGATCGCCCTTGACCAAACACTACTGAACTGCTGGTACTCAAGAATATTAAACTTATTATCAACCTAAACAGCGATCGCTTTTTCATTATTTTTCCTCGTTGAAGTAGCAGAGAATATTCAGCCTCAGTATAAACAAGGATCTCCCCAACTAACTGCCCGCCGGATTTGCGACCATTCCGACGCTAACGAAGTTTCTGAGGGTTTTATTTTGCGGTAGCCTAACTCTGGATAGCGAGTATAAAAGACTGCATCTGCTACTTTGTTCAATACGGTACTGGATAGTAAAATTGGTCCCGCTATCACCCCCGGAGCGTCATACTCGGAAAGTCGCCACTCCGATCTCACGTTACATCCTCGCTGGTAAACCAAGTTACCATCACCCAATACTTTTTTGATAGCCGCCCATTCCTTGATGTACTGCGTTTCGTTAGAGCGGATTTTGCGGCTGTTCAGTTGTGGGTACAATTTGTAGAAAATAAAGTCTGTTGACTCATCGATCGCCTTTTCAGGCGCGTTGTTAGCTGCAATCGTAACCGAATCGGCGACAGGATAGCTAATTGGTTGTGCGATCGCCTTCACGGACAACAAAGGAAGAGCGATTAATCCCAATATCAAATAGTTCATGGCATACCTCGATATTTCATCATTTTTACTCTCTATTTTCTGAGATATTTTGTTCGTAAGTTCGGCTTCTAGCTACTTGTTTTTAGAGGAAACGATCGCACTTTCATGTTTACCTCACTTTTTCTGTTTTATTTTTCTTTCAGAATGCAGAATACGACTAATTTGCTCGTTGGTCATAAAAGGAGCTTCTAAACAAGTAAGTCTTAAGCATCCCCAACCAGGGTTTCGCAAAAATCTAACTTCAGTATCTTTTCCATAAGTTTGATAAGCACCGGCACCACCTCCCCAGTTAAACTTAATGGCTTTGCCAGATTTTACATACCTCTCTGCCACAGCGTAATCAATTTCTCTTATTCCCGGTTTAACTGGTGGGTAACTAGATAAACCTTGTTTAAGGATATAACCTCCAGTATTATCGGCTCCTGCATTGATGTAAACATAGCCATTCCTAAGCTCGGGTGGTAAGTCGTAATCGTAATTGACAAAACGTCTGCCACCCCGTTCTACAAATTCCCTCCAAGTGATAAGTTGAGATTTTGGTTGTTGAGCGACTGTTTGCGATCGCCCTTCCAATATCTGTGGGTTTGCCCTGAGCGATTGCCCCTGCGCCAAAACTGATACTGAAGCAACGCCCAATACCGCCAAACTCACCGCTACACTAAAAATTGAGTTTCCTTTCATCTGTTCTTTCTTCCTCTTATTAAATTTGCCAATTTGTACTAACAAGAACTTTTTAGCGAATGTACCCAGTCTCTTGCAAAAACTTTCGCAAGTCACTGAAAAACTTCTGGCGATCGCTTTCTCGATACACTTCTCGCAATCGTCGCCACCCATCCTCACCTTCCCCCAAGGAATATTTATCAGCTAAATATGCTGCTAAGATCCCTTTTTCCTCGATTTGAGTTTTGGTTGTTATGTATTTTTGCCAGAGTTGAACGGCATGGTTTTTAACTGCTTGGGGATAGCGGCGGGTTACATCTGTCATTTTTCCCTGACTGTATCGCCAGATTTGTAATGGATAATACGAACCCGCAAAAGATGCAAACTTATAGGCAAAGCGATCGTCCCTAAAAACAAATTCTACAGTGCCGTCTCGATTTATATCTTCAATGCTGTAGCTTACGCCGTTGCCCCAACGATGGGCGATCGCCGCATATTTTTGAGTTCGAGCGTTGTAGCGGTAAATCAGAGATGAGGTGCAGCAGTGAGCGCCGCCAGAAAATACATCTAATATAATCTCTGGTTCATTGTCTTTATCTAAGTCCCGAACTTGAAGGCCCAACAACCAACAGTAACCAATTTCTTTTTTCGATATATCTTCATTTAAAACTGTTTGACCGTTCCGAACTAATCTCAGTCGCGGATTTTGCCAACAAAGTCCATTCCTAGATCCCAAGGAAACTTCTGCTTTCACATTCCCAGATTCAGCACTTTTGGTTTCTGCTTGGGCAACTTCAGCTAAAAATAAAGAACTAGCCGCCAACACCGCCAAACTCACCGCTGCATTAAATATCGATCGACTTTTCATCATTTCCTCCCTGTTTACTCAAATATCATGATCTAGCGAACTCTCAACGCTACTACACTGCAACGCTGCAATACCCAGAACCCTCTTATGTATCTATCTGCCTTGACCCGCTACTTTTATGCAAAATATCGAGTATTGTTACAAAAGTTTATATAAAGTAGTCAAGTCTGGGCTAATTCGAGCGATCGCTTGTTGGGTTATGTCGATCGCTGTGAGTTGAGAAGGCTTCAGTTTCTCAAAATATTTAACTCACTGCAACTCCACAGTTCTTGTGTCTGCTGAGAACGTTGGGGAAAGAGCGATCGCCAGACACCAGAATAATGCAGGTGACGCAGCCCAGGCATTAGGTTTTGTTGTGTGGGCAAGCAAGCAGCCGTCAGTAACTTTATAGCAAGGGACTAAGGTTTCAGTAACTTAGCTAATCACCTTGGCGGTTGCTATACGATCGCTCTGAACTCAAAAAGCATAGCGGTGCGTTTTTGAAAGGTGTGGCGGATCGCTCAGAACTCAAAAAGCATAGCGGTGCATTTTTGAAAGGTGTGGCGGATCGCTCAGAACTCAAAAAGCATAGCGGTGCGTTTTTGAAAGATGTGGCGCGATTTTGAAAGATGTGGCGCGATCGCTCTGAACTAATAGCGGTGCGTTTTTGAAAGATGTGGCGCGATCGCTGGCACAAAAGTTTCGATATAGCTCTGGCACAAAAGTTTCGATATAGCTTATGTCAACTTGACTTAAACCATTCATAGCAGACAAGCTGTACATCCTCCTTTTTGATGATATCCAAAGTAGTTTGCTCATCATCTTCAATATCCTGCCCTATTTCCTTCTCAATAAAATATTCATCAAGCTCTGTAACTAGATTGGTTAAGTTTCTATCCTCCACAAATCCATCCCAAAACACTTTAATTTCTTTCTCAAAAGTTTTCAGGTTATCAACAGAGGTAATAATTCTCACAACACGCTGTTTAGCATCTATTTCTGATTCATCATTATTTGCTGATTCACTTTGTGTTAATGCTGTGTAGATGCTATGCAATAATTTTGATAATCTGGGCTTTAACAAACTGCTAGATTGCTGTTTTTTGAAGTCTTCAATTAAATTATTTACGGCACCGGGCAAAATAGCAAAGATTGCATTATCAAACTGAACGGGTGGTAAATCATCAGGATTGGGATAATCAGTTTCTTTGCACTGAATCATTTTGAAGATTCGGCGCTTTTCAGTAATCATTAAATCTTTATAAGTTGAGTTTCGGTCAGTAAGTATCGCACCCTTAATGCGTGGGTAGAAATGCCATATAGTGCGGTCTTTGGCACTAAAAGCTAGAAATATGCCATTAATCCCATCCTTGCGAGTGCTATGGATTCCCATCGGGATTTCTTCAATCAGTTCTCTGCTTTTTTGGGTAAGAAACTCTAACAAGGGGAAACGCATCTCATCTAGGGAAATTAGTTCGACGGCTTGCTCTAACTCTTCCAGAATGGCTGCTTTCTCCGCGTCGGTGTCGGCTTGCTTAAGTTTGCGTAACTCTTCAATTGACTTGTCTGAAATGGTTTCCCCTAGAACGCTACCATCTAAACCAACTTCGCGATCGATTGTAGCTATCCGTTGTTGCAATCGCTTCACCAAGCCTAACAGCTTTTCTAAACCTTCCTCTGGGAAACAGTTGTAGATAAATAATTCTTCAAAATTAGTACCCAAACGGTCAATACGTCCCGCCCGTTGAATCATGCGAACTGGGTTCCAGTGTAAATCGTAATTTACTAGCACTCCTGCATCTTGTAGATTTTGCCCTTCCGATAGCACGTCAGTACAAATTAGAATGTCAATAGGGTTGTTTGCACACTCCTCCCTGTCTTCTTCATTATCACAGTTAGCTTTGGGAGCAAAGCGCTTGACTTTATCTTCCCGCATTTTGCCAGACGTTGCACCAGTGATGATATCGATCGCCGGATTGCCCATAGCCACTAACCATGCCTCATCCTTGATAACTTCTTGGTACAAATAATTAGCGGTATCTTTAAAATAGCTAAATACTAGAGTTTTTTTACTCTGTAACTGCTGTTGTAGTAAATTCTTGAATGCTACTAACTTTAGATCGTTTTCTTTGCCCTCTGCCACTGCTTCGCGAATGTTTCGTAATTTTTCGATAATATCTTCTAGGTTCTGAAAATCTTGAGAGATTTGTTTTTTAAGTTGAGGAACATCGTATTCTTTTTGATTAACTTCTTCAAGAGAGTTCACTATTTCTGTAATCGAGATATTTTCCTCTTCTTCTTCTTCAGCAGCGATTATTTTACGAAACTTATCGGTGGTTAACAGTTTACCACTTTGCAAGCAAGTATTAAACTCAGTTTGAAACCTTTGCTGTCTAATCATACTGGATTCAAAGGCAACTAACGAACTTTCTAAGCGCTTTAACCATAGGGACTTCATTAGGGCAGCTAGTGCCTCATTTCTCTTAACTTCTTTCTCATCATCTTTGTCTATTTTACGTTTAAATGACTTGATATTGTACGGTGCTAAGTTTAAAGAATCGATTTGGTCAGCTATCCCGGCATAGAGTCCTTCATAAATGTCTTCAAAGTTATAGGTAAAGTTTTCTAATTGACGGGTAGGAAAATGAATCTCTTTGCCACTAATAAAGATTTGTTCCCCGGCTTGCTGACGTTTGATGACATCCAAGCGCGATCGCCTCACCATTGTCTGCATCAGCAGTTCTGTAATTTCGATTTTGCCTTGATTTAAAGCTTTAAAGTAACTGGTAAGGTTGCTGATACCCCATTCGCGATAATACGTTGGAGTATTACGCGCCATGAGCAGCATTTGGTGATAAAGGTCAAAGACAGTGTTATTGATTGGTGTTGCTGTCAATAGCACGATTTTCTTGCTACGTTTACCTGTACCAATTAGCTTCTGAAGATTAATATAGCGGTTAGTCCCAGAATTACGGAAATTGTGGGACTCATCAATAACGATGATGTCGTGTTTAGTAAAGCGTCTAATATCAAAGGTTTTTCGCCCCAATTCTTCCTGAGAAACGATATCTGCTTTAATACCATACTCATCTAGTTTCTTAATCCATACTAAATCTCGCAACTGAGCAGGACAAATCACAAGAGCACGGGGTACATAACCAGGACTGCGTTCTTTCTGTAGGTAATGTTCGATCAGTCTCAACCCGATATACGTTTTACCTAAACCCACTGCATCAGCCACCATACAAGCATTATGGCGATCGATTAACCTGACTGCTTGCTCAAACCCTTGTTGTTGAAAACTTGCTAGTTCTAAGGTTGTCCGATCGCTCCCTTCGCTCTGCGTTTCATTCTTAAATAGTTCGTACAGAGCTTTAACAAATACCTGATACGGTGTGTATGCTTTACTCCCAAACTTGGATGACTCTAGGGTCTGGATTAGTTTGTCTTTGTAGTCTAAGTCTACACTGCGGTCATTCCAGAACTTCTCAAACCAGTTATGTCTCAGATCGTGAGCGATCGCACTCTGTTTTATCAGGACGTTTAGCTCGGTGTTTCCGTCTAGTCCTGACGGGGTGAAGTTACTAGAGCCAATGATGCTGTAGTCATCAAAAATATAAGCCTTGGCATGGAGAAATGAGACTTTATCGCCATTGACACCGTACAGCCTTACTTGGATATGTTCTTGTTTGAGATAGGTTATGATGCGATCTATCTGTTGTTTGTATGCCAGATTGAAATTACCCTGCTCTAACTGCCCTTGCATATCACGGCGAAAGAACTTTTTGAGGTCGATTTGACTGCGTTCGGCTGGCAATATCGTGGGGTCGCGCCCTATCAGTAACCGTAAGTTTGTGAGGTTGTTAAGAGGTTCTTCGAGCCTTATCCATGCTTCTATCCGAAAGAAACCTGTGGCAATATCTAGCTCGGTTTGGCGATCGTCCAGAATTATTTCTCGTAAGATGCCTTCGAGTTTGTGGCGATCGTTGTCGATGTAGTCGGGTAGGGGCATAACTACTGCTCTCCTCTAATAATCTTCATTTCATCATCAGTTAGCCCATATAAATGAGCCACTATTTCATCTATCTCTGCTTCCCATTTCTCCACACCCTGTCCTTTAGCATCAAGGCATTTTTGGACTAGAGCTTCTATGATTTTTTTGTCTGCTTCGGATGCGGTAGGTATGGGAATTTGTTTAACATACTGTGTTTTATATCTAAGAGATCCTCCTCTAACTTGTGAACTAATATTTCTATAAAAAAAGAGTACAAATTTTGAATTTAGAATACCAAGAAGATATTTATTATCATTTGGAATAACAAAAACCGTTGTGTCAGGAAAACTATTTTCATTGTCAATTGTAAAACAAGAACTTGATTCAATATCTGGAAAGACTATTTTAGGTTTGTCAAAGCTTCTAGAGTAAACATATTGAGGTTGTTGAATTTCATACCAAGCATGAGAATTGCTCGTGGATCTTTGCTCTAATTCTTTTTTATACTGAAATAAATATTTAAAGATTGCTGGATAATTATTAATATTAATTTTATGATATGTGTAAATCAAATATGTGTTTGGATAATTAATATTCCAGCGTTTTATATTGCGTCCTCTGAGCCAAAGTCTAATAATGTCCTGGGAGTTACTATTTTCAGATAAAAGTTCATCTTTGGTTGCTTCATCTATTTCAAAAGCTTGATTTAGACCCGATTTTATTCCATAGTATATATCACCATTCACATACTCACCCAACTGTGTACCAGCACCTCTCAACTTGTCCATTAACCGTAACACAGCAGGAGATCCTAACCGCCATCCATCAGTCCCTAATTCCTTCTGAGGCATATAAAAACTTTGGCTTTTATACACCATATTAAACTCTTCAAGAGTTTTCCCAGTTTCCCAATTCAATACACGAGCTTGATGATTATCTGGTTTATTTTTATTGACTAAAATAATGCTAGGATATGCGATCGCTTCAAATACTGGTGCATCACCGAAATCAATCAACACCTGAACTTGTGAATTTTCCCCTAAAAATTGGCGCAGCTTCTCACCATACCCTGCACGAAAGTATTTGTTAGACGTAATGTAAGATAAATGCCCCTTAGATTTGAGTAAGTTAAACCCCTGTTCATAAAAGTAAACGAATAAATCAGCTACCCCTGTATAACACTCATATTCTTTCTGTAAAGCGGGTTTTAATTCCTTAATTGATTCCTGTCTAACATAAGGAGGATTCCCAATCACCACATCAAACCCACCTTTAGACTCAAACACATCTCTAAAGTGCAAATGATACTGAAAGAAATTAGGCGATCGCTCCCCACTTTCCACCTCAACCGCAAATTTATCCAACTCTGCCAACTTCGCTGAAATCTCAGCCCGTTCTTTCTCCTGGGGCTTGCTAACTTTGCCATTAATCGTCTGAATCTTACGCTCAAGCTCTCGTTGCTTGCCTACCCAAAATTGACGACGATCTGCCACAGCGACACGAAACACATTAGCCTCGGCTGTTAAAATCTGCGATCGCAACTCATGACGTTCCTCTGTTTGAGCATCAAAATACCGATGCTGCAAATCTAGTAGTGGTTGAATCGCTATCTGAATCGGAGTAACAGCCAACATCCCCTGTTGTGTCTTAGTTGGGTCGGGAATTAACTGTTCACCATGAATCGTGCTAATCAGACTATCCCCGCACATCATTTTGTAGTCCAGATTAGGCAGTGGCTCCACATCATCAATATTGGGAATGTCCACCACCAAAGACAACCACATTCTTAACTTAGCAATCTCGATCGCCCCTGGTTTAATATCAACCCCATAGAGATTGTTCGCGATAATATCGCGTTTCCATTGGCTAATCGTGAGGCTACCGCGTTGTACGTTCATTCCCTCCCGCCGTGCGATCGCCTGTCTTACTGCCAAAATCGTTTGCATCATGCCCAACGGGAAAGCACCGGAACCTACAGCGGGGTCAAGCACTTTGAGAGTTTCGAGTGCTTGTTTGAGGGTTTTCGCCTGCTGCGGAGTCATCAACTTATTAAACTCAGCATCGGGCAAATCCGGGTCAAGCTCAATCAGATGGTGAATTGTCTCTAAGTCCATCTGTGACTCATCAGCCAAGTAGCGAGTCAGCACCTCAGCGCACATAAACTGGACAATGCCTCTGGGAGTGTAGAACGTGCCTGATTTTCCTCGTTCCTCAGCCACCAGCATATTCTCAAACACTTTGCCCAACATTTCCGGGTCAACTGCCACATCTTCATCACCAGCAACGTTCTCAGAAACGGTGAAGTTGTAGCCATTAAAGAATCCCAGAATGCCATCACTACTGCCAGGGTCAAACAAGGAATTTGGCAGGTTGATGCTTTCTGGCGTTTCCCGTCCGCTTGCGTCTCGAATACCTGAGCCATAATCGCGGTCAAACAGTCCGCCATTGAGATAGGGAATTTTGCCCCAACGTGACTCAAAATTAGGACGTTGCGTGTTGAGAGTTTCAAAAAACAGGGGTTCTAACACATCCGCGTAATAGTTCGTATCGTCTGGGTTAGGTTTGAGGCGCTGGTACTGGGTGGTAAGGAATCGACGATCGCCTGCTAGAAATTCTTTCTTTTGCAGGAAGTAGAGGAACATGACGCGCCCCAGCAAGCGCTGAGAAAACTGGTGGAGGCGGTCTGAGTGATTAAAGTAGGGGTGAACGTTGTGTTTCTTGACAGCAGCCTGCACCTTGTCAAATAGCTCTTTGTAACCGCGATAGAACTGTTTGGTCAGTTTTTCAACGTCAAACGCTTCGCACTGAGTCTTATACAGTGCCAAAGGAGCCTGATTTTTAGCGGCAATGGCTTCTAATCGATCGCGGTCGTAGGCGGTGGGATTCGTGCGATCGATTAATAGTTTACGGATGCTGGCTTTGACATTCATCTTCTCGTCAAAGGTTTTGCGGGGATTGACCAGCATCAGTTGGTTGTAATCTTTCGTTGCCAACAGCAAAAATTCGGTAGCACTTCTGCCCAATTGAGACGCGATCGCTTTCATCCGAGTGCTGGCTGTGCTGGGAGAAACCCACTCATTAGGATTTAGCTGAAACAGTAAAACTTGAAGTGCAGCATTTCCCTGGTTAGCTATGAGGTATGTTTGAGAAATTGCTTCAGCATTCCTAGCCGATAGCTGGAGGTCTTCTATATAAAACGGTTGAGCTTCGGCAACATAGCCCAATTTCCGAAACATAGATGCTATCCTTTCCGGGCTATCTATCGTTCGTAAATCGTCAAGTTGCAATAACCGCTCTGCCATAATGCCTTATTCCTTTCGTCTCACTGTCTGTTTTAATGCTGATTTTTAAATTACACACTACATGGATCTGTAACAATTTGCAACACCAAGCGCATTAGTGCGATCGCCAATTTCATCGTTTGTTCGGCTATAGCCCAGATACAGGCAAATAGGACACAACGTAAAATTTTGTAACCACACGCAGAACCGAGGCTGAGTTATTGGCTCAAAACCTCAGCGCTATCTTCACATCCAACGCCTGGGGCACAGCAGCCAAATCAATCAAATAATCCCCAAAGCCCTTGATACAGCACTTCCAGCTAAATTGTGCTTCAGAATAGCCGGAATTGCTTGCTGTAAATGAAATTTAAGTTTGTTCGATCGCGAGCGAATTGGTCGGATTGCTCCAGATATTCTTCGCAGCTAGGATATGAGTATGTTATTTTGTGCTATAAAATGCTACTATATCGGCTTATCTTGCGTTGTCGAGATGCCACACTTATTTTGAGTATGCTTTTAAGGCACACCCACGGCATATTCCGCTCTGCCAGCGAGGGCCCGCAATGAGTTATCGACCAGCCGATTCGGTTCTATCTCAGAAAAATAGTGCGGGTTCAGTTTGAATAAACATCCCAAACCAGAGTTTTCATGGGAACCAAGAACATCAGAATTGTGGGGTACTTGCCGCCAAACCAGCACCAAAAGTTACGCGACTACATGGCAGAGCAGTCTCTAACGGAAAGTGCCGCGCTTGCCAAAATCATCAAGCAATTCTTTGAAGCAGCCCCAGCGCTCTCTGCCGAAACGGTAGCTGCCGAAACCAGGGAAACTTTCGCGCAACTGCGATCGGAAATCGCCGATTTACAGGGACGAGTCGCAGCCTTGGAAACAGCAGGAATTCCACGCCAATTCAAGAAAAGTTCTCCCAAAAACTTGGGAACAGAACACACTCCAATAACGCTGCGCCCCCTGAAAGCTGCTGAACTAGCAAAACGGCTGGGAGTAAGTGCCGAAACTATTGAAAGTGCTGCTGCTAAGGGCACTAATTCCTTTGTTGAATGGAGCAAGCGGCGAGATCCAGGTTCCAGAGCATGGCACAAGAAGGGCAACTTTTACCATCCCAATCAAGATTGAGGTGGGGAGCGACTAATATCGACAGCGGGCGATCCAGGAACTCTGACAAATTGACGATCGCAATATGAAAGCCGAAACGCCAATCGCTTTGATAAAAAAAGTGATGTTACAAAGCGATCAGTGGCAATGGCGATCGCCCTACACTTCTACATCCTTGAGCCCATCCTCTAGCAACATCCGCACAATATCCACTTTCTTGCGCCCCGTCCTGGCTGCCAACATCGACAGTTTACGGTGCAGGGATTCGGACATATCCACCGTAAACCTGACCGTCGCTTCTTTGTCGGGTGCTTGGAGTCGGTGAGTCAGACTGCTCTCCTTGGATGGAACGGGGACTGGTTCTGCTGCTGATGCTGCTGATGCTTCTGGTGCTGCTGGTGCTGCTGATGCTGCTGATGCTTCTGGTGTTGGTGGTGTTTCCCCTATTGATGATGCTGTGGGTGTTGGTGCAGGCGATACAACTTCTGGTTCTGGTAGTGCTGGTGCAGCTTCCTTGGCTATCGAAGACAAATGCTTCGAGGGCGCTGTCGCCCGGGTTTGCGTTTCTTGGCACCCATAATAACGCTCCCATGATTTCCTTAAACAGTCGGCCGTACTTTTTCCCGGAATCTTTAGCCGATTGACCGCTCAAGTGCCACACCATAGCTGCTTGACCTGAAGAATCAGCAATCACTTGTTTTTGGTAAATCACCGATTTGAGCACGGTTTGATGGTAGGTGCAAGTTTCCCCAACAGCTCCATTGCTTCGGTTTTGAGCTTCGTTCCTTTCACCGCACGGCTGAGAAACATCAACGCCTGGGGCGGGCCTTGCCTTACTGATTGAGCTTGTTTGATGAGTCTCACCGCATCGGCTGCTCTTAATTATTCAGTCAGACATCTAGACGTTTAGATGATTAAATAAACCACAGGTGATGGCCGTTGACAGTATCACGCCATTCGAGAGAGCACATGGGGGAGCGAACTCTTGCAGTGCAGCAACAGCTTGATTTTTAGGAAGCTCCACCGCCTCCAATTGCCCGCAACCGAGCGCTACGTTGTTATCGTTAATTTACCGAGCCAACCCGACTCATAACTGGCAAGATATAGCACCATTTTAAAACATTCAATCATTCAGACATCTGGACATTTAGATGATTTAGCGGTAAAATTCAGTTAATCAACGTATCGGTACACTTATGATCGTGACAATCGCCTCATTCAAGGGCGGAGTCGGCAAGACAACTACAGCGCTGCACTTAGCGGCTTACCTGCAAACCAAAGCACCTACTCTGTTGGTAGACGGCGACCTCAATCGCAGTGCTTTAGATTGGGCAGCGCGGGGTTCCCTACCATTCAAAGTAGTGGATGAAAAGCAAGGTGTGCGGTTTGCCAGAGATTACGACCACATCGTCATAGACACGCCGGCCCGACCCGACCCTGACGAACTCAAAACTGTAGCTGAAGGGTGCGACTTGCTAATCTTGCCGAGTTCTCCCGATGCGATGGCGCTCACAGCGATGGTGCAAATGGTGGAAGCTTTGCATTCCCTCAAATCGAATTACCGCATTTTGCTCACCCTCATCCCGCCTCTTCCCAGCAAAGTTGGGATAGAGTCTCGGAGAACGATCGAGAAAGCTGAGTTGCCCATATTCAAAGCTGAGGTAAGGCGGCTGGCAGTATTTCAAAAAGCAGCCCTCGCCGGGGTTCCCGTAAGTGCTGTCAAAGATGCCTATGCAAAAGCTGCTTGGGGTTGCTATGCCGCTGTAGGCAAGGAGATACTGCCGTGAGCCGCTTTGACGATTTACTGAAAGCCAAGAAGCTCAAACCTGGGGAACCCGACATCACCCCCACACCCGCACCCGCATTACCCAAAAGCAAAGACCCAAACTTTGTCCGCGCTACTGTTTACCTGCCTAAACAAATGCACCGCGACCTCAAATCTGCTGCTGCACAGTCAGGTGAAGAAATCAGCGAGCTGGTTGAAAAGTCCGTCGCTCAATACCTCCAGCAACTTAGTACCGACAAAAGCATCTAAGCGTTTAAATACTTGGACGTTTGGACGTTTGGATGCTGTGAACTTTCTCTCTGATCTGCGGCGGTTGCTTCTCCCGTCAATCGCTGCATTTTTGAGGCAAGCGTACTGTTGTTGGTAAGCTAGCACTGGACTTGCAAGGGAGCGGCGAAGGATGAAGAAAATATGGCAGTTGGGGGCGACGCTGGCGATTCTGGGGATAGTTGCTAGCTGCAATCTGACATCAGCCCCGCCATCTTCACTGCCGCGAGTTTCTCCTAAACCAGGGGTCGAAAAGCCGAGACAGAAACCCACACCCGCAGCGCAGAATCCCGTAGCTTCGGCAACCAACAATCCCAATTTGCTCCTGGGGAATCCGAGCAACGCCGCATCCAACGCAGCCAGCACTGACAACTATTTGATGGTGAAGCCGCAGTACGTGCTCTCCTACAACAACAAAACGCACACGGCTAACTGGGTTTCGTGGCAACTGAATCGTTCTTGGATTGGGGTAGCCGATCGCCAAGACAACTTCCGCCCCGACAACGCACTCCCTGCTACTTGGTACAAAGTGCGACCCACTGATTACACAGGTAGCGGCTACGACCGGGGACACATCGCACCAAGCGCCGATCGCACTCGCAACGAAGCGGATAACAGCAGCACTTTCCTGATGTCCAATATGATGCCGCAATCGCCAGAGTTGAATCGGGGCGTGTGGGGTGACTTGGAAGAGTATTGTCGGGAGTTGGTGCAGAGCGGCAAAGAACTTTACATCGTTGCCGGGCCCGTGGGAAGCAAGGGAAGTATCGGCAAAAAGGAAAAGATTGTAGTGCCGGCAAAGACTTGGAAAGTCATCGTAGTTTTGGATAGACCAGGGCTGGGACTGTCGGGAGTTACAGCAAACACCAGGACGATCGCTGTGGAGATGCCCAACGATGCCACCGTCAAGGGTAGGGGATGGAAAAGTTTTCGAGTTTCGGTGGCAAGAGTTGAACGAGAGACGGGGCTGAATTTCTTATCTAATGTGTCGCCACAGGTTCAGCAAGTCATTGAGAGCCAGATTGACAGCCAGTAAAAATTATTTGTCAGGAATTGTTAATTCCTGTCCGGGTTCAATTAAATCGGGGTTATCTCCAATAACTTCTTGGTTTGCTTGATAAATCTTGTCCCATTCGTTGCCGTCGCCATAAAACTGTTCGGCAATGTCGTAAAGCGTATCGCCTTCTTTGACTGTGTAAGATTGAGCCATACATTCCTCTTGGTTGACTAAACCATTATTTAGTGAAAAAACACTATTTCAGTTTCCCCATTTACCGTAGCTTTTTTCTCTACCTTGAGACTGAAAACTGTTAAGTCTCTACCAGCTTTGTCGCCAACCCAGCCCAATCACCACTATCCGTCACCCCCACAATATAAGCATCAATCTCAACGCTGCCCACTCGGTAAACCTGCAACTGCGATAAGTTTTGCTTGAGGATGCTAACCAAGTTCTGAAAGCGCTGCGCCGTTTCCCGTTCATCCTGGTCGTGCCAATCCTCATCAACGGTGCTGACCTCAAAGAATTCGTCAACGCTTACCACTTCTACGGGAGCATCGGGTGGATGTTCGGTGAGTTGCAGCAGCTTCGCCGGGGTGAGTTCTCCCTGTGCCTGCCAATGAATGACTTCAAAGGGCGCGTCGGTTTCGCTGAGGAAGAATAAACCCTCGGAAGCTTGTTTGAGTTGGGTGGCGATCGAGTCGGTCATGGTGGTTGTTAGTTAGCTGAAAACAAGGCAACTTAGAAACTTTAGGGATGGTTGACAATTAAGACGAACGCATCCATCAACGCTTGCGGAATGACCTTTCACCAGTCTAAAGCATCGTTGTCTGTACGTTCCTATGTCTAGCGCAAATCTTCTTAAACCGTCCTGATGTCGCAACCATACTCCCGTAAATGAGTAGAGGCGGTCAAAGTTTTATGTATGCAAGAGTTTTACCTCACGCCCGAACGATCGTGATGCGATCGCTCGAACAGCTTTTGAGGAGATGCTGCGACTTGTGAATTATCAAAAATAGCTTGGGATTGGTCAGTTGCTCGTTGCTCTCGGCGGTTTCGGTTAAACTGTCTTTGGGGCAGGCAACGAAAATTCCTTGAATTCACTTTCGCAGGTATCTAGTCACTCAACTGCAATTTGAGACTATGGACATTCCTTACATTTCTTTTTGTGTCAACACTTATCAGGCAACATAATGACTCAGCAAGTTTTATTTCCTGGATGGAACAACTTCTCGTTGGAGCAAAAAAGCTCAGCAAAAAAGTGGATTAAATCGGTTTTAAAACTCAGAGTAGCTAGTAAAGATTTATTAGAGAGTTTCTCCAATAGCACCCCTACCACTGAAAATGCTCTATCTAATCCCCTGGATGAGCTATTAAGTAATTTTCAGTTTGAAGTCGTAGATTCTTTGACTAACTCAGAAGGAATTCAACTTCAGGAAATAATTCCCAGCGTATTGTTAAGTGCGTTAGAAGATCCCGGTCAAGACTTATGTAAAGCAGTTTGTCTCTTGTCCCAGAACACAGAACCTAGTTGTGTATCTAACTGCCTTGAGAATTTGCGTTCATTCTTCTAACATTAGACATTTCCAATAATTCACCTGAAAGCCTTATTGCGTATAGAGTGAAAGTTAATTTCTGGAGATGTCTATTGAATAGTGAGAAACTACTCCGCACCAGCGATGTTATGTATACACAAACTTTTAGTAATTCTAACCTAATTGAATCTAATTTTGACAATACTTGTTTGTTAGGAAGAGACTTTAGTAACAGAAAATTAGAAAAAGCTAGTTTTAAGGGAGCTAAATTTTGGATTCAATTACAATGGAAATTTTTGCTAATTGTTACTATCTTGCTGTTAGCTATTTTGTCAAGTTCTGTAATTGGTGCTGGCAGTCTATTTTCAGTTTTTTTGTTAATAGGTTTCTCTCAACCCATTCACGGACTACCAATATTACTTTCTTTGTTAGTTTCATTAGTTATTATTACACAGCGAGGTTTTACGTTAGGAGTTATTACAGGGGTAACTCTTTTAATACCATTTTTGCTTTTATCAACTGTTTATTCACCCAGCACCAACAATAACACTCTTGGTATTGGAGTACCTTTTTTTATTGGTGTCGGGTCAGTAACTCTGGTTACTTTTGGTATTGCCTTAGCAACTCTTTCAACAGTTATAGCGCTAATTGTATTCGAGTCGGTTTTTATTACTATTAGCGGTGCAGTTTGCGTGACGCTAGTTATCGCTACTCTAACAAGTCACACTTATAAAGTGATACCGATAACAACCATAGCAGCTATCCTTACGGGCTATATTGCCTGGGAAACAATAAACAGCAGTCGGCTATTTATGTGGATACTTCAGACTGCAATTGCTATCGCAGCTAAAAAAGGCAATCTTTTTGTGAATGCAAATTTAAGTGGTGCCGATTTCACTCATGCAACGCTTAAACTTTGTGACTTTCGAGATGCTAATCTAACCCAGACTCGATTTGTTCACGCTAGAGGACTGCAATTTTGTCGCTTAGGAAACACTTACCTAGCCAATCCCCACATTCGGCAACTCGTTGTCACGCTCAACGGACAGTCTCAAAACTTTGATGGCTTAAATTTGGAAGGGGTAAACCTGCAAAGGGCAAAACTACAAAACGCCAGTTTTATTGGGACAAACCTCAACAACGCTAATTTGCGGAATGCTGATTTCTCCAGAGCCATCCTGAAGCAAGGGCAACTTGATGGTACAGATATGACGGGAGCAATTCTTACGGGAGCTTGTATCGAAGATTGGGGGATTACAGGTAGCACCAAGCTAGAGGATGTGCAATGCGACTATGTATTCATGCGTCTTGAAACCAAAGATAATCCCAACCGATTGCGAAAACCGGATAACTGGGGAGAAACCTTTGCTGAGGGAGAGTTTGCAGATTTCATTAAACCTTACGTGGATACTCTAGATTTGTACCACAGTCAGGGTATTGACCCCCGCGCTATCTCCATTGCACTCAAAAACTTATCAACCAACCATCCAGAGCAAAAGCTACGGTTTGTGGCGATCGAACGGCGGGGCAACAATGGCTTGAATCTCAGGTTTACTACTGCACCAGGAGCCAACAAATCTGAGTTAAGCAACGAGTATTTTACAGATTACGCTCGAATCAAAAAGGAATTGCCGATCGCCGTTCAGTTAAAACTAGCCGAACAAGACGGTGAAATTCGTAGCCTCAAGGGAACCATCGAGCAGTTTATTGAAACAGGTACACATCACTCTAAGATTCAAGCAGAAACAATTCAGGTCATTCAAGGAGAATTAATTATGACTCAGAATAAGGGAATCAACATTCGTTCAGGCGGTGGCAGCATTGGCGACATCAGCGGCTTAGTTGGCGGTGATGTCGGTGGAGTTGTTAATCTGGGAACAATTAGCGGCAACGTGAGCAACACGATCGAGGGGTTGCCAGATGCGTCCGAACCCGATGAACCCAACATCAAAGAACTCCTGACACGACTCCAACAAGCGATCGAAAATGATTCGGATCTATCAGAGCCTGACAAAGCGGATTTATTAGAGCAGGTGCAAGCTTTAGCAGAAGCTAAGCAAACAGAGGAACCTGCTAAAAAGGAAGGGCTGACACGAAAAGCAAGGAAGATGTTTGAGGCAACATTGAGCAGTTTGCCCCAGACTGCCAGCATTGTAGAAGCGTGTAGTAAGTTATTGCCCATGATTTTGAAGGGGTTAGGGTTGCCTGCGTAGCGGATTACTGCGTTGGGACAGCGGGCTTGGAGGCGATCGCGATCGTTATTTTCAGCCAAATCTTCGATTCTTTCAGCAAATTGGAGAAAAGAGTTATCAGTAAAAAACAAAGGGTATTTTAGGACAGCAAAACTTTTTTGTTAGCTAGCTGTCCCATACCTCTCAAATACACTGCTAGGCTACAAAAATTGTCTGACCGTTGGTTAGACGGCTAAAGTCATATTTTGTGCTGCCAGCTATGAGTTCTTCAAACCCCGAAGTATTCATGATAATGCTATCCTTGGTGAACTTGACCGCTGTTCCCGATATTCCAACGGTATAACTTCCTGACGTTAATTCCAATGCGTCTTTACCGTTTCCACCATCGAAATTACCGCTACCAAAACCCTTGAGATAGTCTTTACCATTTCCGAGAAATACGCTACCACTGCCATTAAAACCTCCATCGGCAATGATGGAGTCGTTACCATTACCAGTATTAATCGTACCCTCGTTATAGATGCCATAGGTAGTGCCAATACCAGTGATTATGTCGTTACCATCACCAGTATCGATAGTGGCAATGGCGCCGTTCGAGATACCCCAACCAAGGAAGTTAGGCCCATTGTTAATACCAGTGATTATGTCATTGCCCTTACCAGTATCCATAAGTCGGCTGTTGGAGATGCCATATCCTCCTCCAAAACCCAAGTTATATCCGTTGTTAGTACCAGTAATTATGTCGTTACCATCACCAGTAATGAAGGTGCTAGAGTTTGTGAGACCAAAACGACCAGTCCCAGTGATTATGTCGTCGCCATTTCCAGTGTCGAAGATGCCATCTGGGTCCATAGCTATGCCAATATCCACGGAAAAACCCGTAATTGTGTCGTTACCCTCGCCAGTATTTATGATACTGCCATATCGGCTGGTGATTCCCGCCGTGTTTGCCTCGGCGTAACTAATGCCACTGATTAAGTCATTACCATCACCGGTATCAATGATGCCTCTGTCGTTGTAAATGCCATCGACAAAACCTATGCCTTCTTCGATAATGCCCATAATGATGTCGTTACCATCGCCAGTAATAATAGTGCCTCCCTGGTTGTAAATGCCATAACCAAAAGGGCCAACAAAAGGGGATTCTTCTTTGGGGCTGCCGATGCCTGTGATTATGTCGTTACCATCAGCGGTATTGAGCGTACCGATGTTGAGAATGCTGTATTTGCCCCCAGTGCCACTGATTTTGTCGTTGCCACCAAGAGTATTAGCGATGCCAGTATTGACTATTTCCTCTACCCCAGACGCTGGGACAACATCAGCCCGGTTCGTAAACGTTATACTTGAAAGTTCGATCGCCATAGAAAAACCTCCGAATTGAGAGAGAAATGAAAGTAGGTTAGATGTTACTGCTTATATTTGTATCCCAAGCCACAATATTTTATTCTCTTGTGTTTTATTTCTTAACACAGTCAAAGCTATTTTGATGAAACAGCTTGCTCCGAAAGGTTTTCTAGGCTAAAAAGAATTAATAATTGACGGCTATTATTCTGACAGTAAACGGTTTCAACAGTAAAATAAAAAATGACATATTCAACTAGAAACAAGAGTCTTGAATCAGAAGTAATGGTTTATTACGCTTCGGTTTAATAGAATTTGAACAAATTCCCAGCGCAAACAGAGCATCGAACCTCCTATGTGTGTGGCAAGTACGTCACCATTATCTAGGACTTGCTGAATAAACAATCGCTTTCCCAAGACTAGGAGCGATCGATATATTCAAGCCAAATTAAGTAAAAGTCTTGGCGGTTCAAGTTTCACAGGATCGCCCTCAATCTCCTTCAACTTCCATTTCCAACTGATACACCCGTAAACTCGGATGTTCGCCAATCAGCCGCCAGTGATAGCCCTCTACGTTGGGAGTAGGTCGCGCTCCCAATCGGTACAAGAATACTGGTTCGTGTTGTAGCAATGCAGTGAATATCTCGCGCTCTCTATCCTGCCCGTTATCCCAGAACAAATGAGCTTTTCCGAAATATCCAGCACCCATCAAACTGCTGAACAGCCATTCCATCAATTCTTGCTCTGCTTCCTTGGTGAGCTTGGTTTGCCCGTAGCTGTCGATACCTGGTTGCTGAGATTGGGGTTTGGGTTTGAACGAGGCGAGGAAGGCACTGGCGAGGTTGAGGTATTTCATCGGTGGTAAAGATGCTACCTTTTTGTTATAGCAACTAGATGACACAGTTTCGATCGCCCATCGCAGAAATGTTTCATGGGAACAGTCGCTCGAACTAAAAACTATTCGGACTAAGGTAAACCGAATATTAAGCTAATGAATGGTAACAATTCCATAATCAAAGCTACCTGTTCAAGTTGTCGGTCATATCTTTTTATTCAAATAAAATGCTAACAGAAGCGGAAATCCAACAAAATTTAGAGCAAGTTAAAGTTGCTTTCCCTCACCTGACTAACTGCGAATACAACAACGAGAAGAATCAAGAATATTTTGGTTTCTCCATCTGGGGTCAATTCGCCGTTAACTCGGATGAACTAATACCTCGTTTGTTCTATGTCACATTTGATATTTATGACAATAAATGGCAGGGACATTTAATAGTAGGTCAGCCATGCTACCTGTGGTCTAGTGCCGATGTGGGAGACGCTCATTTGCTGGAAACAGAATCTTGTATGTCGCTAGGAGAAGCCGTTGCAGCACTCAAAGTCAAGATAGCAGAACTGTGCCAAGCTTTCTCGGTAACTAGCGATTTGTTGGTTGAATGATGCGCCAACACTCGACAATCCTTGATATCTTTAGTACAACATCGGTTTTACTTGCCAAAGGGTTGTCCCCACCATTGCCAGCACTCTTTGTTAAAAGGCGATCGCCATTTGTAAATTAGCTCTGATTCCAACTTCAGCCTTTGTTTCCGATTCGCGGGTGCTCCAAACCAAAAAGCAATCCCCACAGTCACATCAAGAGAATAGCGCCGATGCAGTTCGATGTAGTTGCCGATGTAATTGTAGCAATAGTGATTCATCCATCGCTGTTTCGGCGATCGCTCCGTTTCCCCGATGTACAAGAGCAGTGGTGTCGGTTTGGCAATGTCGAGCGCGAAATAGAGACAAGTGCGATCGTTTGAATCAGGTTTATCGCAAAACGAGAGATTGTGGAGTTGTAGGGAAAATGGATCGAGGGTATCAACATTGCATGGATTTGGTGCTAGCTCGAATAATGTTTGTTGTTGAGGTTGGCTGGTTGAGGCAGATTGCTGATAATCGAATATGTGCTGTTTCCATTGGTGCAGAGCATCAGCAGTCATTTCTAGTTGAGAGGGTTGACTGACATAGTTGGGTTTTTGTGCAGGAAATAGTTCGAGTTGTTTCATGGTATTAGTTCTATGAGGCAATGCTCCAGTTCATTCGACCGAATTACAACAATTTTTCCCGACCAATGGCAGCCAAACGAGCTTGGAGCACCAACAGATTCAGAGGATCGATTGCAATGCCAAAAGTCATGAGCTTATCGTCCAGGACGTACTGAGTAAGCTGATTCTTAAGTGGTGGGGAACAAATTACTAAATCAAATTCCTGCAACTTTTGAGTCTTTTGAAAGCACTTTAACGTGACAGCCATTGATTTTATATGATTGATGCTGTAATCGACCATTTGTTTCATCACTTCACTACCATCCTGTACTGGAGAGACGAACAACACTTTAGCATTGCGAGAGAGCGCAGAAATACGGCTTAAGAGCTGCACATTCGGGTTTACGTCGATTCCAATGATTTCTTTGCTAGAACTAGGAATCAACTGAGCCACATCCCAGATATTTTTGATGCTCGTTACGATTAAATCAGCAGCTAAGGTTTGCTCTAACGCTTGAGAATCCTGGGCTTGTAATTTGGTGCGATCGATTGATTGTACGGATAGCCCCGTTTCTAATTGCAAGCTTTGAGTTATATCGATCGTATCAGGAAAAAAGTTAACAAATACTACACTTAATTTATGGCAATCTTGGATGGCAGCTTTAGCGTAGGCAGCCGCCGAAAACTCTGCTGCTGTGATTCCAAATTGAGATGCTGCATTAAAAGCTTCACCAAGCAAATCATAGAAATGTTTGCGGTTTGTTAGCTGTGCTACCAGGGGAGAATCAGCAATAAAAGTGCCTTTGCCACGATGAGCCACTAAGTAACCGCTAGCTATTAATTCGTTATATACCGCAGTTATCGTACTGTTACTAATCCCTAAATGCTCTGCCAAACGGGCTAGTGGCGGTAAAACTTGGTTGGGTTGCAGTTTACCCAGGACAATCAATAATTTAATTTGTTCGGTGATTTGTGCTGCCATTGTAATTGGTGAGCCAGGATCGACAACGATAGGCGGCAGCACCGGTTCTTTGATTTTGGTGGAAACAGGCATAATACTTTTTCCTTGAATTTAGATGCCTGCCCCCAAGACATTAGGGTTTCAGGCTAATCATCTTTATCAATTAAGTTACTCAGTTAATTTAAAAACCCACATCCTACCGGCATAGATTCCGTTTGTCCATAGAGGTTTGGAGTGGCGTTCTATGTGGCGACCGTCTCGAAGCTGGATGATTTCGTGAAGCTCTAATTCTTGATTCGCATATATCTCCGCCATCTCTCTCAAAAAAACTTGAGGATTGCCGAACTGCTCCGAAACCACATTCACAACTAACTCCTCCGACATCGCTCTAAATACAACTTCGGGCAGATGCCAGATTTTTACCAAACTGGGAGAGACCCCAGCTATTTGCCGCTGGCTGTTGACTAGCAACACGGCATTACCTGATTTTTTAAAATCTGATGCTAACTCTAAACCGAACGACATCCTGTTGACTAGCACGAGTGCTGCACCCTTAGAAACTATGGAATCTAGTTTAACTGGCTTCCCACACCTTACCAAAATTAACTTGATTGACAAGTATTATAAAATTGGTCTACTATAGCCAAATCTACAAAAACTCTTAAGGGGGAGCTTATGAAGTGGCTTTTGGATTTAGCAGCAGAACACCGCCATGTCTTACTTTCGACATCTTTTTACCAAACGCTGGCACAGGCGCACCATCCAGAAAATGTCAGGGGTTGGGTGCGTCAACTATACCACCAATCCAGTGATTTTACTGCTGCCTTAGCGATGCGCTATTCGATGTGTCGCGACTTTCGGTATCAAAGCTGCTTTGCCCACCACGCAGCGGAAGAAGTAGAACACGCAGCCATGCTCATGGATTGGCTGCACAAACACGATTTCCTCAAACCGGGAGAAAACCCATTTTCGATCGCCCCAACTTTAGAGACACAATTAGTCAGCGCCTATTGTTTCCGCTCCGTCCTCCGTGAATCCTGCGAACATCAAGTCATTGCCATGAACCTGATTTCTGAGGGCGTGAGCTACGATTTCTTTTCGGCTGTTATCCCGGTTTTTCAACGTTTGGGACTCAAAACTAATCGGTATTGGACGGTGCATAAAGATGTAGACCAACAGCATTTAGCAATGGGCATCGACCTCATTCCCCAGTGCAGCCCTGACTCTGAACAAGGCAAAGAGTACGCCCGCATCGTTGAAGAAACGGCTACTTTGTACGATCGGATGCTCGATTCTTGGAGTACCGCATATTGCCCCAGCCGTGAAGCCGAACTTATTCCAGCTTTCACTGCACCTTTACCTTTGTTGGCTGTTGGCTAGTGTTTAGCACTAGAAAATAATGGCAATCGGTGCGAATTGCGTCACTGTTTTTTAGTTCAGCCAACTCTCGAACGTTGATTTAACCAACCTTCTTCTGCGATTCCCTCAAGCACCTAGCCATCAACAGCATTGCTTGATTCTCCTCAGTCTCGTCTTTGAGCTCGGATAGCGCCCGTTCGATCCTCAAGAGCGGGTGTTCTTCTCTTTCCCTTTTCTTATCGAAGGCGTTCTTTTGAGAGCTGACGATGCGGATCACCTCCGCACACTCGCTACGCGGACGCAACTGGGCGATCGCCTCCATGCAACGCCATAGCAAGTCACTCGACAAATCTTGCTTTCCCTGCCGCACCCTACTCCATGTCTGGGGCGCAATATCTGATAGCTCAGCAAGGTCTTTTCCATGTATGTCGGCTTGTTCGTCGCACAGCCACTTTAGTAAAGGGGTTAGAGGTTCAGCCATAGTAAAGATTTGTCAATTTGTATAAACATATCTGCGAAGTAACCTAAAATAGTGCTTAACGGATTTGTTGATTCAATCACTTAAAGGGTAATTAAAAACTAGCACATCTGACGCGCAAGCAAAAAAAATAACCCGCAGCACTGGAATGCTTCGGGCTCAAACAATTTATTTCATTTCAATAATCTACTAGGAATCTAACATGACACATATTTTGGAAAACGGCAACACCAAAACAGATATGAGTTTGCTGAAATTTTGGGAACAAGAGGTATTGCCCCGCCTCAACGCAGATTTGGTGTACGACCATCCATCACACGCCTTCCAGCGTTCGTCCTCTAAGTGGCGAGGAGGCAGCCCGTTCCGCAAAAGCAAATCGGGGACTTCGTTTGCAGTGTGGCCCGATACTCTTCGCTTTTATGATGCTGGGTGTGAATTTGCAGGCGATCCGATCGCTTATGTCCACAGTATTAAGGTGAATCGCTGGGAACATCCCAAGGGCATTGATTGGGTAGAAGCGTTACGGGAAATAGCTTTGAGAGTCGGTGTAGCTCTGCCAGAGAGGGAACTCAATTCGCGGGAAATCGAAGTAGCAGCGAAGTGGGAAGCGCGCCGGGGAATATTGGCAGCGGTGTACGCTCAGTGTCGGGATTGGCTGTGGAGTGAAGAAGGAACCAGCGCCCTCAACCATCTGATTGCAGAAAGGGGGATGAGTCGAGAAGCGATCGCCGAGTTGGGATTGGGCTACTACCACAGCAAAGATGCGGTTGCAGCAACACTCAAAGAACACAAGCACAACTTAGAGATAGCTGAAGAAGTTGGTGTGTTGACCCGCAAGTGGGAAGGATACGTCACTTTCCCCTGGCATACAGCTTTTGGCCAACCGCTGACGGTTTACGGTCACTGTCCCACCAAACCTTTACCGCTCAAGAAAAATCATCAGGGGTGGAAGGGCGAAAGGGATGCAGCTTATCGAGCTTGGGGGAAACTCTCGGAAGCTCAGAAACTAGAGGAACCTTGGACAGAGCCGACCATCCCCAAGAAATATGCTTGCTGGAATCCCAAGGACGAAGAGGGTGTTTGGTTGGCAACCAAAGCATCACCGCTTTACTTTGATAGAGCCATCGCAGCAAATCACAAAGAAGTGGTGGTAGTCGAGGGAGTTACGGATGCAGCGGTAGCTCAAGCACTTGGAGATACCAGAGTTGTAGCTTGTGTGGCAGCTAGTTTGTCGGGAGAACAGGTGCAATCGTTACGGCGATCGGGAATCGAGAAAGCGATTATTTGTCTAGACCCGGATAGCGCCGGTGATAAGGGCATCGAAAGCTGCATCAAATCTTTGTTGCTAGCGGGCATTACACCATTAGTAGCTCCCCGATTGCCTGTGGGTGAAGATGGTGACGGCGACCCCGATAAGTTCATCATTCAATTTGGCATCAATGCTTGGCAATCGCATACAAGTTTGGAGAAAGCGACTCACGGGTTGAGGTGGAAAGCGCAACAGATTGCTGCACGATCGGGAAACACCGATGCCCACCAACAAGCAGCTTTGGCGGAAGCTACCAAATGGGCGGCACAGTTTAAGGATAAGGATGCTGTAGCGCTCAACATATTCTATTGGCCCACAATTGGCGAAGCCTTGGGAAGTTCACCGCCTTCTTGGTTGGTGGAGTTTGGTAAGGAATTTAGTAACTCCATTAATCCTGGAAAGGAGGATAACTCCGAATCTTCGGAAATCCGGCGGTGTCCCGATCGCCAGCGGGATAAGTTTTACCAAAACCTCTGCGACAAGTTGGGACTTGACTTCAATCACTACACCAGGGGACGCACTTTCGACGACTTTGCAGCTAGGAAAGTGTTTGGAGCGGATTACAAAGCCATCAACAGCGCTATGTACCAATACACCGGTAGCGGATGGTGGCAACGGCAGGATGAGAAGCGCTGCGAACACATGATTGCCGTTAAGAGCGAAAAGGTATTCAAACTAGGGCAGGTCAGCAAGTGGGAATGGGAAGAAACTTTCCCCTTTTCCAGTGAAGGCTGCACCAATTCAGCATTCAAATACGCATTGAAGCGGCTTTACCTAGAACCTCCACCGAACAGGCATTTTCGAGCTTTCTCGAACTGCACCGTGGATATGAGAACCGGTGAAATGCTGCCTCACGATCGCAGCTACTATCTCACATCGGCGATCGATTCCGAGTACGTCCCCAACCGCCCCTGTCCCGAAGTTTTCCTCAACTTCATCATCTCCGCATTCGGTGAAGACCAACTGGATGCTGTGAGGGCGTACACTTCCATGTTGCTCGACCCCACCGCACCCTATGGCAAGTTCATTCACATCATCGGGCCTTCGGGTTCGGGTAAGGGAACCTTACTCAGGCTCTGGGGTGAAATCTTTGGGTTGGAGGATTCACACTCCGGTGACTTCGCAGAATTGAGCAATCCCGAATCTCGTCACCAACACCTAACGGGTAAATCTTTGTACACCATTCCCGACACCGGGGGCTACATCACTGGGATTCGACCATTTTATGAATTAGTGGACAACGGCAAATTATCGGGTCGCAGCCTCTACTCGTCCTGCGGGTACACCAAAGAATGGAACTGCCGCTTTGTCGCAGCTTCTGTAGACCACCTGCAAATCGAGAACGCGGGTGATGGTTGGGATAGGCGGTGTCTGCCGCTGTTGTCTAAAGGCAGACAAGGATTAGAAGACCCCTACCTGCGCCATAAACTCTCTGCGGTGAAGGCGGATATCGTATCCTGGGCATTGGCAATGAAGCGAGAAGAACGCGATGCCCTGCTGCTGCAACCTTCCAAAAACAGTCGCATCCGCCTTGCCAAACTTGATGCCGCTACCTACGGCGACCCGGTGCGGAGCTTCGTTGACCTGTGTTTGCGACCTTCTGAATCAGCTTCATCCATCCAAAACCACGAACTCCACAGTTGGTTCATCGCTTACTGCAAAGCGCACGGGTATTCGGATAACCGGGGTATGAGTAAGTTTACGTCCCACCTCAAAACCGTAATCCCTCAAAACCACGTACCCCGACACCGCCAAGACGGCGAATTAGTTGTGGCTTCCTGGACTCACATGACTCTCTTACCCAGCGTCATGCTCGATGTTTCCGAAGCTGCGGAAACTTCCAACGGCTACCAAGGTACACCCAACCAACACTCCGAACCTGAGTGGCGCTGTGCCAAATTCCGCTGTGTTGAAGGTGGCTTACTTGCTTTTGAGGAATTCTGGAGCGATCAAGGTTCTTTGGGGGGTATTACCCCTGATTCTGCCCTGATCGCCTTTAACAGTTTGGGGGGTCAGACCATTCATTCTGCCCTGATCGCTCAAAATACAACGCAAAATCAAGGGTTGAACGGCAATCAACCAAACGATCAGGGCATAACGGGGGGTCAGACCCTACATTCTGCTCTGATCACCTTAAACACAACGGAAAAGCAAGGGTTTGAGGGTAGTGATCAGGGCGATCAGGGTGATCAGGGTACTACTCCCCCAAAAAATGAAGGGGGGGGGGGGGTTCTTAGTCAACAAACTACCCCCCCTTATAAAACAGAGGAGGAGTTCGATCACACCCTGATCACCCCGATCGCTTCAATCGAGCTTACTGAAATCCATACAGAACAAGGAAATGAGGGAATAAGTAAAGCCGATCAGGGTACTTCGAGCAGCCCTGATCACCCTGATCACCCTGATCACCCTGATCACCCCGATCGCTTGGAGCGAATTGGTGAGTGGGTAGTTCAACTCTCCGAAGTAGCGCAGCAGCAAGGTGTTCATTACGAAGCGGTGAAGGAACTAGGAGTGCCGGAATCTTTGCGCCAACAAGTATTCAGTGCTTTGTCTCCCGAAGTGAAGGATCGGCTCACAGAGTTGAGGAAAGAGTTCGAGGGGCGGATTCCTGAAGATACTCTGAGGTGGATCGGAGTCATCGAAACTTGGTCGGCTGATGTTGGGGTAGATGCGCTCAACGCTCAGTGGCAGCAGTTCGATCTTTGGACTCAGTGTTTGTTGGGTATCGGGGATTGGGTACACAGCCTCAAGGCATCGGGATTGTTCGACAACGCCGCAGCCCGGTATGCCCAAGCGATCCTCTTCGTTGGCGTAGCCCCCGTAGGGGCGGGCTGCGCTAACGAATCAACTTTGGGGACGGTGGCAGCAGAACCTCTAGGTGAGACAAACGCCGAAGCACCCATCGCACCAAAGCAACTCGATTTACTTCCCGACTTTAAATCTAAGCCTAGTGCTGACACTGACAACCGATTCTCACCAAATAACGAGAATTGGTTGTGAATGGGTTGAATTGTCCATCAATGAAATCAGGAATATGAGAATAAATAAAACTCATATTTAACTGCTATCGATCGAGTGAAAAAGATAGTAATAGTGACGAATTTAGGATGAGCTTTACTTAAGCTGATGATTCTAGATTGATGGTTCTCGTTGCTCAAATTTAATCATTGATTACTCAGCATCAAAAATATGGAGGAAGAGTAAAGATGCGGTTACCCAGGATTTAAAAGTAGAAAAAATAATGATTGAAATACTCAATAAACCCTTGTAAAACTCTGCATTAATGTTGTAAAATTAATACATACGACATTAAAACAATAGCTACTAATCTTAGTAAAAAAGATAGTAACTAAGGACGCAAATGAATTGTATTTGAGGTTTAGATTGCACTGCAATGGGCTTACTAGGGGATGGAGAGTGCATCAAAAAAAGCCTAAGCATATCTTACATTTTGAAAGCAGGTAGCCTCGCGTAACAAACGATTTGCGGGCGTGTTGCACGGCAAAAGTCTATCCAAGCAGTCAAGCAAAATCCATTAGTCCTTTGTTTTTGTGATAGACACGCAATCTGTTCGTCAAAAATTCCAGAAAAACAACGCTAACCGTTTAGAAACTTATTGCATTAGGAGACAATAATGGCAAAATTACCGACAACATTTACCACGCTTGACTTACAAGGATTTGACATCGACAAGAATCAGACAGCAATCAACCGAGAGATGCTTGATGTCGCTTGTGCGGTGCTTCAAAAAAACAGACTAGGGATTGTGAGTCGATCGGTACAATCGGCGCTCAAGCATATCTATGGCATTGGTGGTAGCACAGACGTAATCTGTCAGTTACTCAAAGAGTGGCGATCGGAAAACCTAGCGTCGCTCAAACAGGGACGCAGTGAAAAAGACTTAGCTTCAGTAATTCTGGAAGCAAGTAACGACGGTTTGCTAGAAGAGTCAGATATTCCTGAAGAATACTTGGCAGTGATGCGTCAGATGGCGATCGCAGGTTTTCAACTGGCTTACCAAAAAGCTGATACCAGTGTTTCGGGTGATCGCATGAAGTTGTTGTCGCAAGAAAATAGTGCGATGCAGCAGCAACTCAAGGATTTTCCTCAGTTGCAAGTAGAACTGAGTTTTTACAAATCAGAGTACGAGCGCCAGCGTACAGAGTTGCGTGAAGCTTACATGAACCTGAACAAACAACAGTTGGCTGATTCTGATACTTTCAGGCAACAATTGGAAACTTTGGGTTCAGAACGTAATGATTTACAGACATCACTGTTGGTTGCTGAAGGAAGGCTAGCAGAACTGGCTCAGATGGAAGTGAAAGAGCGCGATCGAACCCTAGAAATTGCTCGAATCAACGGTCAAGTTGAGCAAAAGCAGTCCGAAATTAGCGAATTGCATGGTGAGATTCAATCACTGCAAACGGTGGTTGGGGCTAAAAATGCGATCGAATCTCAGTTAGTTACCTTGAAGGGACAACTCAAACAAGCTAACGAAACCATAACTCGCTTGCAATCCCAACAAAAGTCTACATCTGCTCTCGAAGTTGATGTGGATGTTGAAGGTTTGCAGACAGCTAATGAAAGCTTGGCTGCTGAAGTCAGCAATTTGCAGGCTCAGTTGCAAGAATTTCAATCAAGCTCAGGCAAAAAGAGTAAAGCAGTAGCAAATAGCAAATAATGTTTTGCTACTCAGGAGCAAAATTTATGTTTTGCTTCTGAGTAGCGTTTTTTGTTTTGGGTAATGAGTAATGAGTAATGGGTAATGAGTAATGGCGAAAAGTATGGGCATTAAATCAGAGTTGGAGTTAATGTTGACAGCACGATACCCGCTGCTGTATGTGGTGAGTGCAGAGGAAGAAGTGGCGGAGGAAGCGCTATTAGAGGTGGCACAGGCTCGAAAGTCGCAGATTTATTTTTGGTGTTTTTCGCGCGGTTGGAGCGATAAGGAAGGTGCGGACAAAGGCAATCCGATGGCAGCTTTGGCTCGTGTAGCAAAAATGTCCGGGGATGTGGGGAGTATTTTTGTGCTCAAAGATGTGGCGACTCTCATAACGCCGGGAGCTAATGGGCAGATTACAGCGGGGCAATTGCCGATCGTCCGTGAGATTAAAAATTTGGCTAGGGAGATGGCGCGCGATCGCCGATGCTTGGTTTTGATGTCAGAACAGTTGCGGTTACCGATCGAATTACGGGAAGAAACGACGGTTGTAGATTTCAGTTTGCCCAGCATCGATGAGATATCTGAGCAGGTCGATCGACTGGTTGGGAAGAAACTGAAGTTAGTAGGTTTAGAAAAAGAGCAATTACTGAAAGCCTGTCAGGGCTTGACTCGGTGTCGCATTGCACGGGTGTTGGCAAAGTGTTTGGCAAGTAATGGAAAAGTTGATGAAAGTGCGATCGCTCTCATCATCAAGGAAAAACGCCAGAACATCCGCGAGACTGGAATTCTCGAATTTATCCCCGTGCAATCGGGTATGGAATCTGTGGGCGGATTGGAGAATTTGAAGAAATGGGTGAGAGTGCGATCGAACTCATTTACCGACGCTGCCCGCGAGTACGGGTTGCCCGCTCCCAAAGGTTTGCTGTTGGCTGGCATCCAAGGTACGGGTAAATCTCTGAGTGCTAAGACCATCGCTGCTGAATGGCAGTTGCCGTTGCTGCGATTGGATATTGGTCGCTTGTTTGGCGGCATCGTTGGGGAATCAGAGTCGCGGATTAGACAGGTCATTGGATTAGCAGAAGCAATAAGCCCATGCGTTTTGCAGATAGAAGAAATTGACAAGGGCTTTGGCAACATCACCAGTGGCAGCGACGGTGATTCGGGGACATCCCGGCGGGTATTCGGCACATTGTTAACTTGGATGCAAGAAAAAACGGCACCGGTATTTGTGGTGATGACCGCCAACAATGTTGAAGTGTTGCCAGCGGAACTGTTACGCAAGGGAAGGTTAGATGATTTATTTTGGGTTGGATTGCCCACACAGTTAGAGCGGGAACAGATTTTCAAAGTTCACTTGAATCGGGTGCGTGTCGATCGCATCAACGATTTTGACATTGAATCACTGGCTAAAAAGAGCAAAGATTTCTCCGGTGCTGAGATTGAGCAGGTAATCTACGAAGCTATGCAGCATGGGTTTAGTCGTGATGAAGAATTTACGATGCTCGATTTGTTAGATTCGATCGCCTGTTGCATTCCTTTAGCTAAAATTGCTCAACCTCAAATTGATGCGCTTAAATCCTGGGCTGTTCGATCGGGCGCTAAATCTGCCAGCTTTGAAGAAGTTTTGCAACCCAAATGTAATGCTTCGCTTTTGATTGTTGACCAAAATTGAAGAAAAACAATGATTGACGTAACCGGACGAAAAGAAACTTTTGCAGAATTAGCGCAATTGTTGAATGTGGAAAAATTTGGGATCTTAGATTCTGATAGAGAATGGAGCTATTTGGGTCTTACTGAACAAGGAGGGTTTGCATGGAGCAATGGAATAGCAGGATGGGCAGAGCCAGTCCTGCCACATTTCCCCGAACAGACTAACGAATCACCACAATCTGTTGTTTCTAAAACCGTTTGGGAAGACGGAATAGTTCAATATGCAAACATAGTAAAAGTGTTTGCATACGATTAGTTAGCTGATTAGTTAGCTAAGCCGAAACACCCCGAGGGGTGTCTGCTGGGTAAATTGTACTCCCAGCACTGATGAGGAAATCAAATGCCTAAATATATTGCCGATGTAAATCGGCAAGGTTTAAAAACAATAGTGGTTGAGGCTTCTTCAGAGGAAGAAGCATTGGATAAGTTAGAGAAAGAATGGGAGGGGAAAATCATTATTCCCCCTCATCTAGCTCAATCTCAACAGCATCTTGAGGCTGTTGAATCAGAACAATAATAATTAGCTTTAGCGGGAGTAGCGTCCCGCTCCACCAATCCATAGGAGCAGAATCAAATGAAAACAGCAACATATATAACCGGGTCAGTTCAACACAGAATAGAAGAAAGTCATGGCTATCTATACCATTTTTATGATGTCTCACGTCATGAGAATGTGGGACATTTGATGGGAAAGACCAAGATCGAATGTATAGATTATTGGGAACGATCGTTCACGAAATCGGGAAAGAATACGAGAAATTTTCTGGAATTCCTTTGGGAATATTTTCCAGAAGTTAGATAACAAATAAAAGGTTTAAATTGAGCAATCGTTAACCTTTGCTTCAATTTAAAATAAATGCAATCAAACACCAAACTAAAGAAACTTAATGGAAAGACTAATGGAAAGAGTAATTGATTTAAACAAGCCTCCAATTGTAAACAGAAAATATTTAGTCAGGTGCATAGAAACCATTGGTTTTAAGTATGAAAAAACCTATATGCTTCCGGTAATTGGGGATTTTCATACAGATCAGGAAATTATTGGATTTCCTGATGAGCATATTCATATTGACTGGCGATTTCTTAGTCGCTCTGATTGGTCTGATTTTTCTAATAATGGACTTGGAGCTGACCTAGTTTACTCAGCAGTTATCTCCCGCCAATATGTTGTAGGTGAAACCGAAAAAGTGTTGCGCTGTAATCGCGATTTCCCACCATTTCCTTTGCAAATTCCTGAGCATCATATTGAATGGTTTCCCCATCTTGAGAAATTCTATTGTACATCTTCATCTATGCCTGATGTTGATGCTTCTCAAGAACGTTGTCCACATCGAGGCACTAAATTGAGTTCGGTTGCTTGCAATAAACATGGAATTAAAGTTTGTCCCGCTCATGGATTGCAATGGAATTCTAAGGGCAATTTAGTTCCACAAGTTTTTTGTGAAAATCCTTTTTCTTAAAAGCAAATAAATCGCGTTTTTGGTGGTTCGCTTCCACCAATTAATTATGCAGAAATACGCAGTTTGTTTCATTTATTGTTCAATTGGCACAGTGACAGAGAACAGCCAAGTAGTTTGGTTAACAGATTCCCCATTAGCGTGGGTAACTGAGCTAGAAGATGCAAAGATTTGGGATGATAGAGCTACAGCCGAGGTTTGCATGGAAAATGCCAATCAATTAATCACTGGAGTTGAAAAACAGTTTCTCAATGTAGTGACGATTAATTGGCATGAAGAATCTGAATATGAATTTGAAAATGAATGTGATGAATAAGTGAGATAATTAATGTGTTGTTTAGCCTTGCAGCAAACACATTAATCACTTCCCCGCCAACGGGGATTTTACTTCATTTTCTTAATTTATTTTCTCGCTTCATTTTCAGAGATAATGTTTCACTTTGAAGTTTGATGTTCTTATTGAGGGAATTATGGGTAAGTACAAAACCAAAACTTTTCTTGTCCATCGGCTTGTGGCAGAACAAAAGTTAGGACGTACATTACGATCGGGAGAAGTAGTACACCACATTAATCACGATTCTCAGGATAATCATCCTGAAAATCTCGAAATTTGCTCTTCGAGTTTTGTTCACGCCCAACATCATCGCAAACGTGAGAAAAAGGTTGAACGATTAATTCAAATAAATGGTTTGTGGTTTTGAATTCACATCAACAACAATAGGAAAACAAATAGGAACAATGATCATAGAAATTTCAACATTAGGTGAAGCAATTGTTCACAAAAGATGTTTGCTAGGACTTACCCAAGCATCTTTGGCAAAAAAATTGGGAGTAGATAACACGTATATCTCAAAAATTGAGAATAATCATTCTATCCCTAACCGTGAATTGCTGCGAAAACTAGAAAATGTTCTTTCATTTGAATACGGAGAACTGTTACCTTTAGCTGGATTGCATTCCCAAGAACTTGAACAATTGTTTGATGAAGTAGTGACGTTAATTGGTGAAAAACAACTGATGAAAGAACTTGAAAACATCAAGTACAATGCTTAAAATTTAGGCGTTCGTTTCGTTAGCGAAGCCCGCCCCTACGGGGGCTACGCCAACGTAGAGGATTAAAACGCTTTGGCGAGATGTAAAAAGGTAGAAAAGGTTAAAATGAATGAGAAAAGCTAATGATTTTTATCCAACAGAAAGTGCGGTAACAAAGCAATTGCTGAAGCGAGTGTCGATCGCAGGAACTGTACTTGAACCTTGTGCTGGAAATGGTGCGATCGCCAGTGTCATTGATAAACATGAGGGCATTGATGTTGTTTATACCAATGATATTAACCCTGCTTGGATTTGTCATTGTCATGCTGATGCCACAAAACCAGAGATTTGGAGGGGATGGCAAGAAGCAAATCAGTGTGATTGGGTTGTCACAAATCCACCATTCAATCAAGCAGCATTGATACTTCCTTTGGCTTACGAAGCAGCGACAGTTGGTGTTGCATTTCTGTTGAGATTGAGCTATTTAGAACCAGCGGGTAATCGAGGTGAATGGTTACGATCGCACAAAACCAAACTCACTAACCTGATAATTCTTGGGCAACCTAGACCAAGTTTTACAGGGAATGGGAAAACAGATTCATGTACCGTTGCATGGATGGTGTGGCGGAAAGAGGCAAGAACTGACACAATAATCGATTTTGTGACTGATTGGAAACAATAAGTTAGCGTATTTGGCGGTTCGCTACCGCCATTCAATTATGCAGCAATATAAGTTAACTTTTGGATGGCTAGTTAGATGCGGAAGAGAGTGCGATGGCTTAAGTCAACAAGGGCTTTGTTTAATACTGAAAAATCATTACAGTATTTTGTTGAGTCCCCAAGAAATTGATGATATTGAAAAAGATTGTTCACAACTTGCCCAGGATAGTTCCTTAGTTGAAAGTCTTTGTGAATTGTTTGAAATCCATCGCGATTGGGTTCAACAAATTAGACAACAAACAGAAATTAAAGCCAATGCTTCGCTTTGAATATTGATAGTTTTTGGAGTAAATCAAACAATGATCATAAAAACAATTGCCGTGAGTTATGAACGCAAATTTAATTTGCAAGATTTTAACAGTGTTACCATCGGTTGTACACTGTGGGCACAGATTGACCCATCAGAAAATGAGGATGCGTGTTTGCTAATTGTTCAAGATAAATGCCGAGAAGCAGTTCGATCGGAGTATCGCAAAGTCAAAGATGGCTCTGAACCTGCGGAGATATTCAGTGTTAATGATACTGAAGAAACCAATGCTGTGCAAACAGAAATGATTGCAAATGGTGATGTTTCCATGAAGTACAAAGAGTTTTAAACTTTAGCGGATTGGCGGGTTGCTCCCGTCTATCTTTGCAAATTAGGTATCAAAATGATGATGTAATGCTTTGCTTTGAGTATTGATTTTGAACACTTATGGGAGAGGAAGATGCTTTTTTTTGATTTGGTACAGATTCTACAGTAACTCCTAGAGCAGTTATTTGTAAAAGTATAACTAAAGAATGGACGAAACAAAAAACTTTTGAAATGAACCTTTATATCTGGGAAGTTTCTTCTGATGGATCATTTCATTCTGATGCAGTAATTCGTAGTCCTTTTGGACATAAAACTTTAGTAGAAGTTATTGATGACCTGAAAATGTTTAACAACATTCTAAGGTTTACATCTTCAGGTCAAGCAATCTTTAAACCTAGTTTGAAACAACCCGTAGGAGTAATGAAATGTCATGATTGTAAGTTTGTCAACAAACAACCGTTTTGTTGTGCAATAAATCCAACTGGAATTTACTTGGATTATTGCAACGATCGCGAAGTATAAGCCGGATTGTTTAGCACCATCGTCCTAATAGCGTTTAACTGGATCGCTCCCAGTCAAATAATGTTTTACGTTCTGATTGACGACAAAAGTATCACCGTTCACAATGCTGATGAAATGCTAACTCTCAAAGAAATGCAGAATCTGGTAGGTATTGAAAATGAGCCAGCTTACATAGAAGTGGCTTCTTATCATAGCTATTCTGATCGCTCAATTATCATGATTTGTGATGACGAGTTTTTACTAAAAAGTTATAAACCAACTTGTTATACTGCTGAAAAAGTTGTGATTCATGGACAAGTGCTTATTTTGGGAACTGATGCAGCCAACGGAGATTTTGGTTTGTTAACACTGAAGCAAACTGAAATAATTAAACAAGAAACCAAACTGTATCAGAGGTAGGAATTTAATGCTCAGTACCACCAGGAGCTAAAAGGGGTGGTAATCAATTATCACGAGGAATTCAATTGAAAACAGTTTTCTATCGGTGGTATGAACCCGACGGTTACCACAAGTTTACATTTGAAAACACGAAACTTTGGGATGATAGTCCAGGAAATCAATTCAAAATATGCGTGTATTTTGAAGGTGAATTGTTGCTATCTACTTTGATTGATACTCCAAAAACTATCAATCCCCGTGGAGAGGTGGAAAAGATAGCTATTAAATTGTACGAGAATTTGAGAGGAATAAATCAATGAGGAAATATGCTTTAGTAGCTGTAGCAATCACATTAATTGGTTGCCAATCAGCTACAACTACAACTAAATCTGAAGAAAACGAATACCAGGAAGAAGCTTATCCAATCGGTCAACAACAAGAGAGATATCACCATGAAAAAACCACAACTCAACCCCAATGACATGAGGACTTATCCAGTCCAGAAATCACCTTGTCTAACTTGTCCGTTTGCCGGGAGAGAACCGCTAATTTTGGCGGATTTTGAACAATACATCGAAAATTTGATGGGGAATGGACAACATATTTGTCATTCAACTGATAAAAATATCTGTCGTGGCGGACGCGATATTCAGTTGGCATGGTTATGTTCGGTTGGAATGTTAGATGAACCAACTGATGCTGCGTTCGATCGCGCAATTGATGATGCTTGTCCAAGATAAGTTTAATAATTTAATCTGTGGCTGTCACCAAAAATCTCAAACCTAAAACCAAATAATCGTATTTGACAGAATGCGATTTTAAGTAAATCCGCTTTCATAAATTAGCGCTTACACATCACCTCAAAGTCGGAATGTGTAAGTTTGCCGGATACTCTGATTCCCGGCTATTTGCAACCAATGCAATATTACAAAATCGAAATTACTATCAACAAAGATGGCACTATTACCGAGAAAGTTCTTGCCTCTGGTACTGACTGTACTGCGATAACAGCAGAACTAGAAAAAGCATTGGGTGAAGTTCAATCGCAAGAACTATTACCTGAAGCTCAAGAAACAAATTTGTATTCTGCTTCCGAAACAGAAACAAATGTTCAAAATGTAATTTAAGGAGAATGTCAAATGGCTACTAAACTCAATTTTTCGCTTGAAAAACAATACGAAATTGCTCAATATGCAACTAATCATACGTTACAAGAAACTGTTGAAACCTTTGGAATTAGCAAAGATTCAGTTGTTAAATACAAGCGAAAAAATGGTTTAGCAAAACTAAGACCAAAATATTTACCACTTAGCCAACGATTAGAAAATCACATTACTAGCAAAGATAACTGTTGGTTAACAGATTTGCCAAACAATGGTCATGGTTATTGTAAGATTAGTGTGAATGGTAAAACAAAATACGCTCATCGTATAGCATACGAGGTTTATAAAGGTAAAATTCCTGAGAATATGCAAGTTTGCCATTCCTGCGATATCCCAGGTTGCATTAATCCTTCTCATTTGTTTATCGGAACTCAACAGGAAAACTTAATTGATTGTATAAACAAAGGTCGTTCAAACAAGCCTAAAGGTGAAAATCACCACAAAGCAAAACTGAATGAGAGCAATGTTCGTCAAATCAAGTCCTTGTTAGTTGAGAGTAACCTAACTCTCAAGCAAATTGCTGAGATTTTTGATGTTGGAATAGGAGCCATTTCTGACATCAAGAAAAACAAAACCTGGAAACATATAACCATTTAGTTCTTTACATCAGGAAAACCATGTCTCATTTAAGTGTAATCAAAACAACCATCAAGAATGCCATTGTCCTTGAATCTATTCTTAACCAAATGATTGCCGATGGTCTTAACGGTATTCTCACAGGAGCACATCTCGATCGAGATGCCCAAATTCACGATCCATTCGGTAACAGTAAACTTGCTGAGTTTGTGATCAGACGCAAACAAAATTATCAAGGTGGCTACGATTTTGGTTTTAAACTGGTTGAGGATGAGTTTGAATTTCTGACGCGCGACGGCAGCAAACAGGATTCTCAGAAGTTTATGGAAGCGTTGTTGCCTTGGTATGCGCGTGAAAATGCCATTGCTGCTTTGGTAGCTCAGGGGTTTGAGATTGAATCTCAGATTGAGCAGGATGGCACATTGAAAATTATTGCAGGTAAATGGAGTTAATGCCAAAACTATCATTTGGTTTAACCCCGGGATGATTTCAAATGCAAAGCAAAACATATACTTTGCTTTGCATTTGAAAAGCAAAAGCAAAGTAGATAGCGAACAAAAACTATCTTTTGAGCATACGTTTCAACAAAATTAGCGTTTTAGCGGGTAGCTCCCGCTCTAAAAAAATGAAACTAATGATTTGGGATTTAGATGGTACATTGCGGGAAACCGCATCAGGTCAGACATTTATCAATGACCGAGAAGCGAGACGCAAGCCCCTGGCTTTAGACATGGGGACAAGTCGGCAGCGGTTTCAACCGCCTTCTTTCCTTTCTTCAAATGAGTCATATTCTTAACATATCTATTTATGTCAATGGTTGTTCTAATGCTAAAATAGTTTCATGAAACAACGATACAAATATCGCATATATCCAACTCCTCCGCAAGTTCACAATCTTGCTAAATTGTTTGGTTGTTGCCGTGTTGTATGGAATGATTCACTAGCCTTATGTAATTCATCCGAAAAGCTACCAAGTAACGGAAATCTGCAAAAGACTTTCATTACTCAAGCCAAAAAGTCGGAAGAACGGGAATGGCTAGCAGAAGTTTCAAACATCCCCTTGCAGCAATCAGTTGCCGATTTGGGAGTGGCTTGGAAGAACTACTTTGATTCATTCAAAGGCAAGCGAAAAGGTAAAAAAGTTAGCCGTCCGAAATTCAAGAAGCGTAACAGCAGGCAGTCAGCACGATTCAGAATCGGAGGTTTTTCCATTAAACATGGAAAAGTCTACCTTGCCAAAATTGGCAAAATCAAAGTTGTTTGGTCAAGGGAATTGCCATCTCCGCCAAGTTCGGTCACGGTAATTAAAGATGCTGCGAACCGATACTTTATCAGCTTTGTAGTCGAAGTAGCTCCAACAATATTGCCCGACAATGGACAATCTGTTGGTGTGGATATTGGTATAACCGACTTCGCTACTCTGAGTACAGGCGAGAAAATAAAAGCTCCCAAGCCTCTTAAAAAGCATCTAAGAAAGCTGCACAAGGCACAGCGTAAGTTAGCCAGAAAAAAGAAGGGAAGTAAGCGAAGGGAATTAGCACGTCGCAGAGTTGCAAAGATTCACGCCAAAATCTCTGATATTCGCAATGATTTTCTACACAAATTGAGCACTAGAATTATTCGTGAGAACCAAACGATAGTTCTGGAAGACCTCAACGTTGCTGGCATGATGAAAAACCGTAAATTATCCCGTGCTATTTCCGATTTAGGCTGGCGAATTTTTCGGACAATGCTGGAAGCTAAATCAGAAATGTACGGCAGAGATTTCAGGGTTATTAGTCGCTGGGAACCAACCAGTCAACGCTGCTCTTGCTGCAAACAGATTGGTGGAAAGAAAGAACTTTCAGTCCGTGAATGGACTTGCTTATTTTGTGGAGCAGTTCACGATCGAGACGAGAATGCAGCGATTAATATAAAAGTCGCGGGCGGATTGCCTGAGACTATAAACGGACGTGGAGGACGGAGTAAGACCACATCTAATGTGGCATCTTCCAGCGAAGCGTCAACCCACCAGTTCCCTAGGCAGCTTTTGTTGTTTGGGTAGATTGGAATCCCCCTGATTCATCAGTGGGGAGGATATCAACCCACAGATCAAAAACCGATTGCAGGCGCAACTGAGGCACTTGCATATTACACCAGTAAAGGCTTTCTCTGTGTTGGCGCGACTAATCAAGGTGGATGTGCTGCAATTGATCCAGCAACTGATTTACCTCGAAAATCGATTAAATCGAAACGAACGCAAACATGATTTTGGAGCAACAAAAAACACTTTCGCTGTTTCCGGGGTTAAGTAGAATATTTGCTTGTCCTGATTTTGCTGGTGATATTTGTTGGAATATTCACAAATATGGATATTCGAGAACTAACCGAACAACACAGAAACCATTTCTTGACATACTCCCCGACCTGAAGGCACGGGGATTCTAATTCATGGTTCACAGAAGTCCACTTGCTATATCAGGTTGCCCTTCAACAGTAGAGGCGGTCTTCTCCCCATGCTTTCCCTCTTCCGAGGCGGATTCTTCTTGCCCAGAAGTACCGTTTTTCTGCCACTCAGTACCCAGCAGATTCATTCCCCTTTGCAAAATATTAAGGGCTGCATTAGTATCCCGGCATATCTCAATCCCGCAATTCGGGCATGAATGAGTTCTGGTGCTGAGTGATTTCTTCACTCGATGACCGCAATTAGAGCAATCTTGAGAGGTGTAGTTAGGCGATACCGCCACCACCGCCTTATCCCAAATCTTGCCATAGTAGTCTAGCCATTGAGTGTACTGATACCAACCTGCATCAGAAATCGACTTAGCCAAGTGATGATTTTTCACCATATTAGCAATCTTCAAATCTTCATAGACAACCACATCGTTAGAGTGGACTACGCACCGAGCTTGCTTAATTGCCCAGTCTTTACGCTGTCTTTGGATTTTTAGATGGATTTTACCCAGCCTTTTCCTTTGCTTATGATAATTATTTGATTGGGGTTTAGCACCCTTAACAAATTTCTTACTCAGACGACGTTGAGCTTTCTTGAGCCGCTTCTCTGTCTTCCGTAGGAATTGAGGGTATATTACTGCGTTGTCCTTTTGGTCTTTGGTGAAAAACTTTAACCCCAAATCTAAGCCGACAACATTTCCTGTATATTTTCCTGTTTCTTTCCGGTCAGCATCAAAGCAAAACTGAGCATAGTAACCGTCTGCCCTTCTAACTACTCGCACCCGATTAATTTTCAATCTGTGCAAGTCTTCCTGAGTTTCATTGTTACAAAATATAGAAAAAGTTCCAGCCTCGAAACCATCAGTGAAAGTAATTGACTTACAATCTTCTGAGAGTTTCCAGCCTGAAACTTTATATTCTACCGAGCGACAATGTTTTTTGAATTTGGGATAGCCTTTCTTCCCCGCACCTTTTCTGCATCGGGAATAAAAGATAGAGATAGCAGCCCAAGCCCGTTCAGCACTAGCTTGTCTAGCAGCAGAGTTCAACTTCTTTGCAAAAGGAAACTCCTTAGCTAAATCCTTGCATAGGCTATACAAAACGGCTTTACTAACTTTTTGATTATCCATCCAAAAACGTACAGCTTTGTTCCTGATGAACTGGGCTGTGCGAATAGCTTCATCAAGGGCTAAGTATTGCTCTTTTGTTCCGTTCTTTAGCTTGGCTTCTCTTACTATCATGCTCTAAGCATAGCATATTTATCTGGTATTGTAGTAGATAAATATAATAGAATAATCAAAGCCGTCCTGGAAGGACGGGGCTTTAGACCCAATTTTTTCGTAAACCAGATCAAGGAATGATTGAGCTAGCGATCGCTAGTTGTACTCCCTATCATCAGAATCATCGAACAAAAATTGATATTTGGATGTTCGGCGATCGACCAGAAGATAAAGGGTGCGCTGATGCAGCCGGAATCAATTTTATTTGGGCTGATATTGTCCGCAATAAATTTGTTCCCGGCGAACATGAACAAAATACGCAAATTGACGGTGAAATTTTGTCGAAGTTTTTAGCAATTTAATGTTCTGCTTTTAGAATCAAATGTACAGCAGAAGTAGCGTTCTGCTGTGCGTTTAATTCAGTGCTACAATAGACAAAACATTGGTGGCAAGAATGATTAATTGTCAACTAGCACAGAACTACAATCCAACTAGAAATTACAATGTACCCGGTTGGTACAGCAGCCCTAAAATTGATGGAGTACGTTGTCTTTTTATCCCAGGAAAAGGGCTATTGAGTCGGACTCAGAAAACAAAATACATTGGGTTAGAACACATAGAAAGCCTATGTTATCAGGGAATAAGCACCATTTTAGATGGTGAATTGTACATTCCTGGGGAGTCATTCGATCGCATCTCAGGAATTGCCCGTGATTCGGTAAAGATTAATGTCGCAGATAAACTGCGTATGCAATTCCATGTATTTGCACAAAAGATTGAAAGTTATCAATTCGTTAGCACAGAGTTGATGATTGAATCAATTACTGAATCAATCCCTGATAATCAATCAATTCTTGTACCAGTTCCTTATGTTTATGTTGAAAATAATCCTGTAGCTATTCAAGCGCAGAATCAGATTAACAACGCTGCTGGTTTTCCTGAAGGCACAATGCTAAGGAATCCGACGGTGGCATATCGAGAAGGTCGATCGCACGATTTACTGAAAGTAAAAAACTTTGTAAAATCCGATTTCACGATTACAGGTTTTGACCGTGGCACCGGGAAGTACAAAAATTCATTGGGAAGGTTAATAGTTGCTGGATTAGTTAATGGAGTTACTATCACGGTCAAAATTGGCACAGGCTTCACCGACGCAGAACGATCGAATATCTGGGAAAATCAATCAATGTTCTTAGGTCAACAAATAGAAGTTATTTATTTGGGGATAACTTCAGGCAGAAGTTTGAGACACCCAGTTTTCTCAAAGTTTGTTTGACCAAAAAAAAACAGCACCTGGAAGCGAGGCACTGTTTTACCGCAATATGGAAAAAGCATAATTAATTGTACAATAATTGTACAATAATTTAACACGAATTTAACACGAATTTAACACGAATTTAACACGAATTTAATGATAAAATTGAATTAGTTTCTACTCTTAATTAAAACTTATGACTGTACCAACGGCTGGCGCGATCGTGGCTGCTTTGCGAACGATCATCAGAGATTACAATTATTGGGGAACCTCAGAATCAGATTCTCCGTTGACGATTCGGCGAACCAAATCATTTACTGACCCTCAGATTTTATCTGCCGATGCTTCTATGCGTCGCAGAATTGGTGGTGCAAGTTATCAGGTTCCGATTGATAGACCGATCGCTTGCAAAACTTTAATAGAAGTATTCACCCCATTGGTAGACGGTTGCAAGTCCGAAGTAGCATCGGCTATGGGTGGAATCGAAAATCTGAGATTACCTGCTGAAGGACTGGAGTATTATGTCCAACTGTACTCGACTTTCGCTTCCCTTGCTGAGACTAAAGTTTGTTTTGTTGACGCGCCCAATGATCCTTATGTGGGTTTGTTTATCATTGGAAAAACAATTGATGAAATTGTAGTGGCTCAAGCTTTGTTGGTTCAAACCTAAACTAGCTAATTGAACTGAAATTGCCAATAAAAAACGCCTCTGGAGCAGAGAGGCGTTTTTTGTTGATCAAGAACAAAGTTAAAGAAGAAACTTAGATTTCTTCAATCGTTACACAAACTTTTACTCGTCCCCAGCCGATGCAGAGAGAGAAATCTTGAGCCATTATTCGCGAATCAATTCCGTTCATGCGATCAATGACTTGCTGGCTTTCGGATAACAAAATGCTAGCTTGTTTCTGAAGCATTGCGGAATCTTCCATAGGTGTTTGATATTTCATGGTTTGCTGTGATTCGGTAAATTCGATCGGCATAGCAACTAGCCTAGCTCAACTAATCAATTGTAACATCAATTATTCATGCCAAACTAGAATTTTGAAGGTCATTTGCTGTCCAAGCACAAACGAGTTTGGCTTGATAATTATTCGGACTGCGCTACTGCCAGCACCAAATGTAAAATCATAAGTGCCATTTGGTGGAATCTGACCGGGATTGCCAACTGGGGAGTTAGGCGTAACGACCCAGTTGGCTGTGGCGTTACTCATGTGGCACGTTCCGGTAATTCCTAGAATTTGCCATGAACCAAAATTCAAAGGAATTTGGATTAAATTATTTCCGTTGTAGGTCAAAGGGTGATTTATTACGGTGCATTTAGGGCCCGGAGCCGAAGCGCCTTGCTGAGCCAAAAGCATCCAATTTGAGCTGACACCCGGTAAAGTATTGGTGTTCGCAACCAGGGCTACATAACTGCTGCCGTTGTAAGAAATGCCATCTGATACGACATAAGCAGTTGATACATTCCAAGCACCGCGCCACCGAATTGAATCACCTCTGTCACCTTTGTCTCCCTTTGCACCGGGAACACCTTGAAGCCCGATCGCACCTTGTGGTCCTTGCAAACCGCGTTCGCCCGTTGCACCCGTTGCACCCGTTGCACCCGTTGTACCAGTTGCACCCGTTGTACCAGTTGCACCCGTTGCACCCGTTGCACCTTGAGAGGCTAACAAATTCCAACTCGAACTCATGGCGGGAACTGAATTTGTGTTGACGGCGGTGGCAATATAACTGCTGCCGTTATGCGCTACACAATCTCGGGGAACATACGCAGTTGTCGGTGCCCAAGTCCCGCGCCAATTAATTCCAACTTCACCTCGATCGCCTTTTGCGCCGGGTTGACCCGATGCACCAGCAATCCCTTGAATTCCTTGTTCGCCTCGATCGCCTTTTCCACCAGTTGCTCCAGTTGCTCCAGTTGCTCCAGTTGCTCCAGTTGCACCAGTAGCTCCAGTTGCGCCGGGAATTCCTTGAGCACCAGTAGCACCAGTTTCACCTCGATCACCTTTGCTTCCGGTTTCACCTCGATCGCCTTTAACTCCAGTTGCACCAGTTGCACCAGTTGCACCAGTTGCACCAGTTGCACCAACTGCGCCGGGAATACCGGGGATACCAATTTCACCGCGATCGCCTTTATCACCAGCAATCCCTTGAATTCCGTCAGCACCGCGTTCACCTCGATCGCCCTTTATACCTGGCTGACCATCAAAACCAGTTAACCCAATTTCTCCCTGTTCTCCTTGAATCCCTTCTTTACCAGTTTCCCCGCGTTCCCCGCGTTCACCTGGTTCCCCACGTTCACCTGGTTCCCCACGTTCACCTGGTTCCCCACGTTCACCTGGTTCCCCACGTTC
>NZ_JAUBVZ010000017.1:97630-128788 GCF_036702805.1 Microcoleus sp. A006_D1 | reverse complement strand
CGCCCCCACCAACCACCCATCCGTTAAATCCGCTACCAAATCCGCTGCCGAACCGCCGCCCCCACCAACCACCCATCCGTTAAATCCGCTACCAAATCCGCTGCCGAACCGCCGCCCCCACCAACCACCCATCGACAACATCTACAATGCAATTCCTCGAACTCGTCCTCAAAAACTTCGGCCCTTACGCAGGCGCACAAACCATCAATCTCCGCCCCGAAAAAGACGGAAATCCCTGCCCAGTCATCCTATTTGGCGGCATGAACGGCGGCGGCAAAACCACCCTCATGGATGCCATTCGCCTCGCCCTCTACGGTGGCCGCGCCCAATGTTCCACCAGAGGCAATTTAAGCTACAGCGACTTCCTCAATCAATCCATCAATCGACATACTCCTGCATTAGAAGATACCCGCGTGGAACTAACCTTTGAACAAGTCCAAGACGACAAATTAACTCAATTCAAAATTGTTAGATACTGGAAAAAACTCGACATCAAAGATAGCCTCAGCATTCTCATATACAGCGAAGTAGTTAACGATTGGTGGTCAGATAAAGCAATTACTAACACCTGGGACGAATACATCGAAACCCTTTTGCCAGTCGGAATATCCAACCTGTTTCTGTTTGACGGCGAACAAGTAAAAGAACTCGCCGAACTCGAAACTCCGCCAGAGTTTGTCGTCGGGGCGATTAAATCTCTGTTAGGTTTAGAATTGGCAGAACGCCTCGCCGTCGATTTGGAAATATTAGCCGGCCGCAAGCGAAAAGAAATTGCTGGCAAAACAGACTTGGCAGCTTTAGAGAAAATTGAACAAACTTTTCAGGAAATTACTGATAAGAAAGAATTGGCGATCGAAAAACGAGGTAGCCTTAAAAATGAATTCGATAAAGCTGAAACAAATCAGCGACAAGCATCAGACAAGTTTATTTATCAAGGCGGGAAAATTGCGGCCGATCGCAGTCAACTAGACAGACAGCTAAACGACTACAGAAATCAGGCAGAGAAAACCCGTCAAGCCATGATGGAATTGGCATCAAATACGCTACCACTAGCCCTAATTTCACCCTTGCTAATCGCTGCGAAAACCCAAGCAGAAACCGAAGCCAGCCAGCAGCAAGCAAAGATTGCCCAAAGTGTTATCAAACAAAGAAGCGATCGCCTCCTTAACTATATCGCCGAAATCTCCTTAAATCCCCAACAGCTAGATAAAATTCAAGACTTCATCCGCCAAGAAGATCGAGAACTTGAACAGCAAGCCGGAACCGACGCGCCGCCCTGGATGAACGCCGACAATAACAGCATCCAGCAACTAGAAAATCTCCTTAGCTACCAAATCCCAGCCCAGCAAAATCTAGCCACCGAACAAATCGCAGAAATCACCCACATCGAAACAGAAATCGACTTCACAGACAGACAACTAGCCACCGCAGCTTCCCCCGAAGCCTACGAGAAACTAGAATTAGAGGTCAGAAATGCTCAAAAAGCGGTCGCTATCGCAGCCGCCGCCTTGGAATCAGCCGATCGCCATATCGCCGAATTAGACAAAGAATCAGCCCAAACCCAGAAAGAACTAGAAAGCTACAGTAGCGAATATATTACCATCAGAAACAGTCAACACGTCATCGCTTCGATCGCTAAAGCCCAAGGTACACTCAAACTTTTTAAAGAAAAACTCACCCTCAAAAAACTCAACAAACTTGAAATAGAAATTACCGACTGTTTTCGCTACCTGTTGCACAAAACCGACCTGGTGCACAGAGTTGCGATCGACACTGACACATTTAGCCTGTCCATTTACGATCCAGAAGGCAAACTCGTACCCAAACACCGACTTTCTGCTGGTGAAAAACAATTGCTGGCGATCGCCTTTTTGTGGGGATTGGCGAGAGTATCCGGGAGACAGTTACCAGTTGCGATCGACACTCCCCTAGGCCGCCTCGACTCTTCCCACAGAAACAACCTAGTCGAACGGTATTTTCCCTCGGCCAGCCACCAAGTCATTCTGCTTTCTACCGACACGGAAATTAGCAAAACAGAATATGATAAGCTGCAAGAATTAGAGGCGATCGCCCACAGCTACCTCCTCAACTATGACTCTGCCAAACGCCAAACTACCGTCGAACCTGGTTATTTCTGGGACTAAAAAATAGCGGCAAAATTTTCCGCAACCCCCCTTGACTTTTCCTGGGAGTTGCGGTATGATTAATATCATAATGGGATGGTTGCAAAAATTTTATTTTTGGAACCATCCCATTATATTAGGATATATCCTACTAAAACTATAATACCAAAAACCGCTGAATAGATCAAGCCCGCGCCGTGTAAAAATTTGTTAACTTTCGTTTTCCAACTCTTTCAAAAAACGTAAATTTAGAGGCTCAGCCTTCCAAATATTAACACTGTTTACAAGATATCAAACAATTCTCAACTCATGGAACCACCAGTCGATCGCATCTGCCTCTCCCAAACAGCCAAAGACCAACTATCAAAACTGAAACGATCGACTAAAATCGATCGGTGGAATGTCCTGTGCAGGTGGGGATTTTGCCGATCGCTCGCCGAACCCAGCATACCATCCCCAGTACCAATTCCCAGCGACAGCAATGTCGAACTAACCTGGGATGTCTTTGGCGGTGACATGGCTGATATCCTGATAATTGCCCTCACACAGCGGTGTCATCAAGATAATTTGGGTACGGAAAAGGAAACTCTCGCCAAACAGTTTCGCCTACACTTGCATCGAGGTATTGGTTATTTAGCTGGCGATCCGAATATTAAGAAGATTGAAGATTTGGTGGCGATCGCTCTAGAGCCTGAGAAATTAAGAAATTAAACGAACCACAGGCGGGACGCCTGTTCCACAAAGGAAGAGAAGAGAATAGAAAGAGTTTACAATTTATTGGGGAGTGCGATCGGTGCTAATTGTTGAGTCTCGCGGCGGCGGATTTTATGGCAAAGCACAAATTTGAGCTGATAGAATAGAGGTTGGAAGGAAGTAGATGTTTGAAAGTAGTAGTTTAGGAGTTCCATAGGGCAAGTGTTAAATTCGATGATTTAACAATAGGGAATTCCTCGCGATCGCAGTTACACTCAACTGTCACTTCCTGCGCTGACTGAATCGCCCTTACGCCCCAAAACCCCCAAACCCTCACTCAATCAAGCATTTTCCCGATCGCCCACCCTGTATTCCCAACTCTAAAAGCAGACAATTCAACAACTGTCTACAACCAACTTGATAAATTTACCTATCTTCCTTCTGATAACTGACAACTGATAACTGACAACTGACAACTGACAACTGACTTACTTCAGCAAAAGCGGGAAAAAATGCCCCACTGGGCCTTGGCCTTCCCCAATATCCAAAGCATATTTCAAAGCAGTAGTAACATAATCCTTAGCTAATGTCACCGCTGTAAATAAATCTTTACCTAATGCTAGATTAGCGGCGATCGCAGCACTCAAAGTACAACCAGTCCCGTGAGTATTCGCAGTATCAACCGTCTCAACTTTCAAAGTCTCCAATCGCGTACCGTCAAACCAAACATCAATTCCGCGCAAATCTCCCGGCATTCCGCCGCCTTTCACCAAAACAGCTTTGGCGCCCGATCGATAAATCTGTTGCGCCGCCGCCCTCATGTCGTCGAGGGAAAAAATCTCTAAACCGCTCAAAATCTGAGCCTCAAACCGATTCGGAGTCACGACAGCCGCCAAAGGAATCAAATTATCCCGCAAAAATGCGATCGCCCCGTCATCAATCAGTCGATCGCCCGATCGTGATACCATCACCGGATCGACAACCAAATTTCCTATATTCAAACTCTGTACCTGCGAAGCCACCGCCACCATAATTTCCCGGTTCAGCAACATCCCAGTCTTCAGCGCCTGCACCCCAATATCCCCAACCACCGCCTGAATTTGAGCCGCCACAGCCTCCGCAGCCATGGCATCCACCCGGATCACGCCCAAAGTATTTTGAGCCGTCACGCAAGTCAGAGCACTGGTACCGTGGACGCAGTGAAACGCAAAAGTCCGCAAATCCGCCTGAATCCCGGCCCCGCCGCCGCTATCCGAACCCGCCACAGTCAAAGCCACAGGAATTCTCGATTTAATCATCTTTTTTTCAACCGCAGATAAACGCAAACAAACGCAGATAAATCCCATCATATCCGCGTACCCTTCGGGAAGGCTTCGCCTACATCAGCGCTCATCCGCCCCCATCTGCGGTTGCAAAATTAGCTATGATTAAAATCAATGTAAAGAATTATTGCAAACAACTGTGAAACTCACCCGAATCGACCTCAACTCCTGGATCTTCCACATCGCAGGCCAAACAATCCTCGTCGATCCCTGGCTAGTAGATCCCCTCGTATTTTACGGTCAACCTTGGCTGTTCACCGCCTACCATAACACGCCCGTCGCCTTTACTCCCAGCACCTTACCGCCGATCGACCTTTTACTCATTTCCCAAGGCTTAGACGACCACTGTCACAAACTAACACTCGAAAAGCTCGATCGGACAATTCCCGCGATCGCCTCACCCACCGCCGCCAAAGTCCTCAGCAGTTTAGGCTACACCAATATCACAACTTTAGCAAATTGGCAAGAGTCTAAATTTAAAGAAATATTACAAATCACCGCCGTACCCGGAGCCGAAATCCAGCCCGGACAGGAAGAAAACGGCTATTTACTCAAAGATTTAAACAGCGGCGAGACACTTTATTACGAACCGCATCTGCCACCATTAGAAAAAGTCAAACAGAAAATAGACACCGTAGACGTAGCCATCGCCCCCGTCATCGGTCAAATCTTCCCCCTCCTCGGACAAATCATCATGGGCCCTTCGGAAGCCCTGAAGCTTGCCCAAACCCTAAAACCTAAGTTTTTTGTACCTACAACTACAGGAGATATCCGAGCCACGGGTATTTTACCAATGTTCGTGAAGTCGATCGGCAGCATCCCGGAATTTCGCGAATTACTAGCAAAATCCGGGCTATCCACCCAACTCCTCGAACCCGAACCCGGACAAACTCTAGAAATTTAAGATTTAAGATTTGAGATTTAAGACTATAATCCGCCATCCAAAATCTCAAATTTCAACTTATCTCGGCGGGCGACGATTTCGCAAAAACTCAGGAATATCCAATCCCAAATCTTGCGGTTTCGTTTTCGTATCCTGTGGCTGTTGAGCAGGAGTCACCGGGACAGTTGCAGCCCGCCAAGGAGCATTCACATTTTGCGTGCGCGAAGCCTGAGACGATGAGATCATTTCCCCCGAAAAACCAGTGGCGATCACAGTAATCTTGATTTCGCCCTGAAGTCGCTCGTCAATCACCGCTCCAAAAATAATATTGGCATTCGGATCGACAACTTCGTAAATCGTCTCAGCCGCCGCATTCACTTCATGCAGAGTCATATCAGTACCGCCAGTGATGTTAAACACCACACCTCTAGCGCCCTCAATAGATGAAGCTTCCAGCAGAGGCGAAGAAATAGCCTGCATTGCAGCCTCCCGCGCCCGCGACTTGCCCGATCCCACGCCGATGCCCATCAAAGCCGAACCCGCATCCGCCATGATTGCGCGCACGTCAGCAAAGTCAACGTTCACCAAACCGGGGATTGTAATAATGTCAGAAATACCCTGAACCCCTTGGCGCAGAATATCGTCAGCAACTCGAAAAGCTTCTTGCACCGGCATTTGTTCGGAAATCACAGACAGCAGCTTGTCGTTGGGAATCACGATCAGCGTATCCACCCGGCTTTGCAAAGCCGCGATTCCTTCTTCAGCTTGGCTGGTGCGCCGCCGTCCCTCAAACGTGAAAGGCCGCGTTACTATGCCCACAGTCAAGGCGCCCATTTCCTTAGCCACTTCAGCGACAATCGGAGCCGCGCCCGTGCCCGTACCGCCACCCATGCCGGCTGTGATAAACACCAAATCGGCGTGATTCAGAGCATTAGCAACTTCGTCGCGAGATTCTTCGGCAGCCTTTTGTCCGATCGCCGGATTGCCTCCCGCGCCCAAACCGCGCGTCAACTTCTGTCCGACTTGCAAGCGTTTCGGAGCATTTGACAGCACCAGAGCTTGCGAATCTGTATTCACGCACCAAAACTCCACGCCAGAAACCTCGCTAGCAATCATCCGGTTAACGGCGTTGCCGCCACCCCCGCCGACGCCAATTACTTTGATTCTCGCGGCACTGCTGGGCATTATGTCTTTGGGATTGACCATAGGATCGATATCAATACTGTCTACATTTACATAATCAGACTTGCGTCTAAACGGATTGGCGGAATCGAGGGCCACCGGAAAATTTTTTACTTCTTCCGAAGGGGGACTGTTTTGGTCAGACCCCTGACTATTATTAAGATTCATTAGAGTCGGGGATATTAGATTACAGCTTGTTAACTAAACGCCAATTCACAATCACTATAGGCTATGTTGCGCGAAAAACTAACTGTGGGCGATGCTCAATGTTAGCAATCTCGGATTTTGTCGGCGACGCTAGCCGAGACATCGCTTGAACCCATCCAGGCACTTGTCCATCCAGGCACTTGTACGCAAGGCAGAAGCAAAAAAAGTTGATACTAGCCCCTCCCGCATCGGGATGGAAAGAAAAATCATAAATTTTTTTTCCAGACGCTATCTCAAAAAAGTGTCCTTATTTCAAGTCCTGCGTATTGAGCCCGATCGGTAAAAATTATGCCCGATGACAGATACGTTCTACCTTTCGTTGACAGATGCTCCATTCTGGAGGCGAGTTGGTGCGGGAGTTGAACTCTCCAAACTCGGGGGAGGTTCTGGCAAATGGACGATCGGCGCAGCAGGATTTTTCAAATCAATGTAGGCTATTTTGCTTGAATCTAGCTGTTTTGGCAATTGTCGCATTCGGTCTAAAACCTTCAGTTGCGAAGTCGTCTTGGAACTGTACGGCCCTAAGTGTACGGTACCGATCTCTGTTTTCAAGATCAAGTTGTTCGGGTCTTGCCAATCTATCTCAAATACTTTCACTGTCAAGCCGCTGAGTCCTTGGTAAAACTGCGGCCAAGAGGCGCGGTACTGTTCCAAAGGCCCGATGACTTTTAAAGTTGGCAAAGAATGCTGAGGCTGCGTTCCCTGAGTGCTGCTTTGCCCGATCGCATTATTTGACGATCGCACAGCAGTATAGCTCTCCGACGGCATCCACCCTCCACGAGCGTCCAGCCATCCCACCTTTTCCTTGTCGCTATTGGATTTCAAGACCGCACTCGGCTGCGCCACCGCCACAGGAAGCCGTTCTGCAACTTCTATCGTCAAAGAAGGCGGAAACAAGTTGCGAGTCACCTTAGCTTTGGCGATCGGCCCCGTTGACTCCAGCTTTTGGGCCAGAGCCTGCGGTTGAATCCCCCACAGCGACTGCGGGTAAGACAGCGGCACCAAAGAGCGCACCGCCTTGTCTGACAGCCACTGATTGCCCTCCACCTTCACTTGTTCCGATCGGGCAATCAACCAAGCCGGCTGTGAAATCCACCACAGCAAAAATGAGGTCATCGCGCTCACAGCCACCGTTTGCCAGACTACAGCCACCGATCGATCGCGGCGAAGCCGCCGCAACTCTTGGCGCCTGCGCCCTAACTCTGTTTGAGAAACCGCTCCAAAACTAGCCATCTACCTTTTGACAATTTAGTAATTAAGGATTAACACAAATTCAAAACTGTTTAATCTCGCGCACCCCAGACCCTTTCTCCCCTACCATTTAACCAGATCCCCGCAAAATTACCCATAAGCAGCACCAATATCAGTAAAATTACCGATTCAGCTAGGTAATTTAAAAATTTTCATTAAAAATTCCCAATTCCCGCGCCGGGAAAGTTGATTAGCAGATAAGGGTTGTTTGGGTATTTAGGGCATTACCCCACAGGGCAAAGGGTGACAAATCAAACTAAACTCAACAAAAGAAAGTTTAGACTTTCGATTAACTTTTTAACTTTTATTCGGCTTCAATTGTGATCGCACTCGAATTAGACAGATTCTATAAAGCCTGCAACCCGAGCAAGACCCTTGTCGCGGGAGACCCAGGAGATTATCAATACTACATAGATTTCGGTTCCGTGCGGGGCGGCAAAATCATTGAATCTTTACAGCGAACCATTACCCGCATCTCCCCGGACGAGCCAACCTGTCAGCTATTTACAGGACATATTGGGTGCGGCAAATCTACGGAATTATTTCGACTCAAAGCTGAGCTAGAACAAGAGGGTTTTTGCGTCGTCTACTTTGAGTCTTCCCAAGATTTAGACATGGGAGATGTAGACATCAGCGATATTTTGCTGAGCATTGCCCGCCAAGTTAGCGAAACCATGGAAGCCGCCAGAATCAAACTCAGACCGAGCTATTTTACCAATCTGTTTGCAGAAGTGGCAGAATTTTTGCAGACTCCCATAGATTTGTCAGCGGAAGCGGAGTTATCTATAGGCATTGCTAGAGTTACCGCTAAAACAAAAGACTCTCCCAAATTGCGATCGCAACTCCGGCAATATCTCGAACCCCGCACCAACAGCATCTTGCAGTCGATCAACGAAGAACTCCTCGACAAAGCTAACGCCGAACTCAAGCATCAAGGCAAAAAAGGGCTTGCAGTTATCGTTGATAACCTCGATCGCCTCGACGCATCCCTCAAACCCAGCGGGCGCACCCAGCCAGAATACCTGTTTTTAGACCGCGGCGAACAGTTAAAAAAACTCAATTGCCACGTCGTCTACACGATTCCCCTGACTTTGATTTTTTCCAACGACTTTGGCCGTCTCGCCAGTCGATTTGGAGTCAAACCCAAGGTGATGCCAATGGTACCTGTGATCCGGCGATCGGGCGACGATCACCTCGAAGGAATGGCACTGCTGCGGCAGCTCGTATTGGCGAGAGCTTTCCCCACAGTTGCTCCCGCTCAACGCATCGATTTGATTTCCAAAGTCTTTGACTCTCCGGAAACTTTAGACAGGCTCTGCCGGATTAGTGGCGGTCACGTTCGCAATCTACTGATGCTTTTGTATAGCTGTTTGCAGCACGAAGATCCCCCCTTCTCTCGCGAATGTCTCGAAAGCGTTATTCAAGAATATCGCGATGACCTTTTGGGAGCCATCAATGACACGGAATGGGAACTGCTGTTTCAAGTCGTCAACCGACAAAGTGTAACCGGCGAAGAAGAATCTCAAATCTTGTTGCGCAGTATGTTTGTCTTTGAATACCGCGATCAAGAAGGTCGCTGGTTTGGCATCAATCCAGCCCTAGCAGAAACCAGAAAATATCAAGAATGGCAGCAGCGCGCTCACCAAACATAGTTAGGGTTTTTTGAGATTGCTTCGCGACTCTAAGAGCCCTTCGCCGCGAGTGACTTAGAAACTCTTTAACTTAATAAAATTCAACGCTCAAAACTCCGAACTCCTACAATCGAATACAGCACGCAGTCAGCGGTTTTTGCCCCTGGCTGATTTTTGTTGAATCCTAGCTGCGCGCCGCGAATGTTATTGCCCCGTAAACATTTGCCACCACCCAGGACTTTCCCCAATCTCAACTCTCATATCTGCAATGCCAGACCCCCTATGTTTGTTTTTATCTGTTGCTCTTAGCCTCCACTAATCACATCTTGGACGACAATTTTTTTTCTTTTTGGCTGAATTACTGCTACAGATACATCGGAGTTGTTTACTAATAGCTAGTTGGCGGTATTATCCATAAATTTAGCCGTGGGCTATTTGTGGTCTGTAGCAATTTATCTGTAGCTGACTAAAAAATATCTTAGGCTGCCTTGAATTTTTACTGTCAAGTCTCGCATTCTCTGAGATTGAGAGGTATGATGTCTTTAGATTGAACCTAATGACTGTGTAAGTATTCATAGGACAAGTACGAAAAACTACGTATTCCTACAGATATAAAGCGTTGGATAGGAACGAGTATCTCTAAGTAGATACGGTTTTAGTTACGATATGCGATCGTTCGGTAATTGATTTCTGCAAAAGGGGTGCACGCATGACAGATCTACTTAAACTACAAAAAACTGCCAGCTACAACGAGCGATCGCTCAAAACTCTGGTAAGATCCATCGCCATGTCTCAACAGCAATTCTCGCTAATTTTGGTGCGCTGCAACTACGAGCAGTTGCGGCAGCAAATAGCGCAGCGCCTGCGAGAAATCTCCTCAATTCCAATTCAAGATATTGTTCTGCCAGCATCCGTCAAAACCCTCTACACTACCTTGCAGGCAAATACGTTTGGGAGCGAGCCTTCGGGTGTCGGTCCCGCCTCGGCTTTGATGGTATTCGGTTTAGAAACAGTAGTGGCGATCGACGAACTGATGGCCTCTACCAATCAAGTGCGAGACGAATTTCGCAAAAATTTTTCCTGCCCGGTGATTTTGTGGGTAACAGATGATATCGTGACTAAAATGATTCGTTTGGCCCCAGATTTTAAAAGTTGGGCCGCCGCCACAATTAAATTTGAAATGGCCGTTGACGAATTAATTGAGTTTCTCACTGGGCGGGCTGATACGATATTTAAGGTAGGCGAACTTAGTCAAGAACTAGGCAGCAGCACCGCAGGCGCCAGAGAAGGTTTTGCTACTTCCGAAACCGATTGGGAAAAACGCGCCCTGGAGCGTGAAATTAGCCCCGGAGAACGCTTTCTCACCTTTAACTCAGGGCCCCAAAACAAACGACAATCAGATGTCCACTCGTATTCGCCTTTGAGTCCGGGCAATACCCTCGATTTGGCGATCGGCTCTTTGTCACGCCGAGAACTAGAATTAGCTTTAAAAGATTTACAAAATCGCGGTCAAGAACTAGAACCAGCCCTCAAAGCCAGCCTGCAATTCGTTCTCGGTCGAGATTACTATGTCAGCGACCAAACCGAAACAGCCTTAATTCACTACCAAGAAAGCTTAGCTTTTTGGCAGCAGCAAACCGGCAACTGGGAACCGGCAAACTGGGAACATTCCGAAAACCGACAAACCCTCTCCTCATCCTTGTTGAATCCTGTCCCCAACATCCTATTTTTAGAGAGAGAAGGCATAGTGTTGTTTCACATAGCTTTGTGTCACCGCTTGCAAGCAGCGAGAAATCCGGTAGCTAACCGCCACCACTGGGAACAAGCTTGGATTAGCCTGGAACAATCTAGAAATGCTTTCTCTCTTGCCGATCGCCCGGAATTGGTAGCTGAGGTTACAGCACACCTGGGACAAGTGCTGCAACGCCTGAAAGCTTGGGGAGAGTTGCAAGCATTAGCGGAAAATTCTTTGCAGTTGCACTTCACTTACGGTACTCCCAGCCAACTAGCTCAAGATTATGGCTTTTTGGCTGAAGTTGCTCTGCAACAGTCAAGGTGGAGTCAAGCCCGCCAGCTAGCCGAGTTAGCTTTGGCTATTTTGGATCAAACGCCTAATGATTTGAGATTGCTGATTGAAGATTTGAGATTGGGGTTTGAGGGAAATTATCCAGAATTTGTGGGCACTAACGAGTCAAGTAACGAACCAAAATCTAAAATCCAACATCCCAAATCCGATCGCAGTTCCTATCTGTTACTATTAGCCCGAAGTTTGCGGCAGTTAAATCAGTGGGAAGCAGCGGTGCATTCTTTGGAGTTGGCTCAAACTCAAAGCGAGCCGAAGTACGACCCCCGGCTTTACATCGATATTTTGACGGAACTGCAAGCGGTTTATTTCGAGCAGGGAGAGTATCTGAAAGCTTTTCGGATTAAAAAGAGCCAGCGCTCGATCGAGTATCAATACGGATTTAGGGCTTTTATTGGAGCCAGTCAGTTGCAGCAGCAGCGCCAAGCCGTCAATCCTTCGAGCCCCTCAGCTCAAAATCAAGCTGCGATCGCAGCCTCCATGACAGCTTACTCCCGCCAAAAAGATATCAATAGCTTGCTAGAAAGAATTAGCAGAGACGATCATAAATTAACTATTATTCACGGGCCCAGCGGAGTCGGGAAAAGCTCTCTAGTCAACGCCGGCTTAGTGCCAGCTTTGAAGAATATTACTCCGGGCGCGCGCGATACTTTGTCCGTAGTAGTCAAAGTGTACACCGACTGGCTGCTGGAATTAGAAAATGCTTTGAACGGCGCGCTGTACGACAAACAAGCCGAAGAGGAAAGGAAATTAATTGCCAAAGGAGTACAGGAAATCCACAAAAAAAGTGGCTCTGTTATTCCAGCTCGCAGCTCGGAAGTCTCTTCTTTTATTATAGATCAGTTGCGCGAAAATGCCGAAAATAATTTGTTAACTGTACTGATATTCGATCAATTTGAAGAGTTTTTCTTTGTATCGACTTCAGTTGCACAAAGACAACTTTTTTATAACTTTTTGCGCTTATTTTTGAACCTGCCTTATGTCAAGGTAATTCTGTGTTTGCGCGAAGATTATTTGCACTATTTGCTGGACTGCGATCGCTTCCCCGACCTCGACGCCATTAATAATAATATTCTCGATAAAAGCATCCGCTACCAACTGCGGAGTTTTTCGCTCAAAGACGCGCGGGCTGTGATCGGACACTTGACGGAACGAGCGGAATATTATTTAGATCCGGCACTGATCGATGCCTTCGTGGCAGATTTAGCAGACGAACTGCAAGAAGTGCGACCGATCGAATTGCAGGTGGTGGGAGCGCAACTCCAAGAAGAAGGTATTACCACTTTAGCACAATACCAGCAATTGGGCGACAATCCCAAAGCAGAATTAGTTAAGCGATCGCTCGAAGGAGTCATCTCGGACTGCGGGTTGGTGAACGAAGACGCAGCCTGGAAAATCTTGTTTTCCCTGACAGATGAAAGAGGAGTGCGGCTGATTAAAACCAAACACGAACTATCGTTAGTGACAGGACAGCAGCCCGCAGATGCGGCAGAAAATGAATTGTTGGCGATCGGCAGCATCGGCATGATTCCCCTACAACTACAGTTCGCCAAAGAACCAGAAAGCGGACAAAAGAAAACCGATAACCTAGATTTAATTTTAGATATTTTAGTCGGTCACGGTTTGCTATTTTTGCTGCGGGAAGCGCCAGAAGACCGCTATCAATTGGTACACGACTATTTAGTGCGGCCGATCCGCCAAAGATTCGGCTTAGAAGCCAGACTGCACAAAGCAGAAGCCGACAAAAAGATGAGTCAAGCACAGCTCTACCGAGCCAATACTTTTCTCAAACAACTGCTGGGAGTAGCAGCGATCGGCGTCCTGCTGCTAACGAGTTCCACCATCGCCGCCGTAAACTTTTGGTGGCGGGCTGTCGGTCAAAAACAAGTAGCTGTAGCTCAAACTCAGCGAGCCGAAATCAATACATTAACCGCAGCTTCTGAAGCCCTTTATTTTTCAAACAACAAATTTGACGCCATCATGGAAAGTTTGAGAGCGGGTAAAAAGTGGAGACAGATCGAACACTCCCAAGAAATGCACAGCCTCAAGGACACCGAGATTCTGATTTCTGCCGCCCTCCAGCAGGCAGTTTATGGCGTTAAAGAACGCAACCGCTTGGAGGGACACGGCGATGTGGTTTGGGGGCTGGGTTTCAGTCCAGACGGTCAAACAATAGCTTCTGCTAGCGTAGATAAAACAGTCAAACTTTGGCGGCGCGACGGCATTTTGCTGGCAACATTTAAAGGGCACACTAACAGCGTCGCCTGTGTGGCTTTCAGTCCAGATAACAAAACCGTCGCCTCGGGAAGTTTAGATAAAACTGTCAAAATTTGGAAAACCGACGGTACGTTGCTGACAACTTTAACAGGACACACTAACAGCGTTACCAGCGTGGCTTTTAGCCCCGACGGTCAAACGATCGCCAGTGCGTCTAGAGACAAAACTGTTAAACTGTGGAAAACCGACGGTACGCTGCTAAGAACGATCGAACAACTAGCTCCGGTAAATTGGATCAGCTTCAGCCGCGACGGCAAAATCGTTGCAGTGGCCAGCGATGACGGTACTGTGAAAGTGTGGACTTCTGATGGCAGGTTAATCGCTAATTTGTGGCACAGCGAAAACAAAAAAACTTTGAAAGTGTACGCCGTCAGTTTCTCCCCCGACGGTAACACCCTCGCCAGTGCTGGAGAAGACACGACGGTGAAAATCTGGAGCATCGCTGCACTAAAACATCCAGAAACACAAAAATCAACACAGGCGCTCGACGGCGAACTGCTAGCAACTTTGCGGGGACACAGCAAGTGGGTATTTGGTGTCAGTTTCTCTCCCGACGGTCAAACACTGGCTTCTGGAGGTGCAGACGGAACTGTCAAACTCTGGAATCTGGGGAATGTTGGTGACAAACGCCCGACCGATGCTAGCAATATTAAACCGGAAAGCCGCTTGCTGAGAACTTTTGAAGGACACGCCGATCGAGTTACTCAGGTAAGTTTTAGCCCGGATGGCAAAACTTTGGCTTCGGCAAGTTTTGACAAAACTGTCAGGCTGTGGCGGCTCGATGATGTGCCGCTCAAAACCCTCGACGGACACCAAAACCGGGTACAAAGCGTTACTTTCAGCCCCGACGGCCAAAGGCTGGCTTCTGCTTCTACGGACAAAACTATCAAACTCTGGAGTCGCACGGGAGCTTTGCTGGAAACCTTGGAAGGACATACTCAGAAAGTCTCCAGTGTCAGTTTTAGCCCCGACGGCCAGCTACTGGCTTCTGCGAGTTACGACAAAACGGTGAAAGTCTGGAGTCTGAAAGATGATGGCATCAGCAATAATATTCTCCCTTGTCCTTCTGCGCCGCTGTTCCCGTGTTCGCCTTCTGTGTTGTTGACTCTCGACGGCCACAGCGACAGCGTGATGAGCGTGAGTTTTAGTCCCGACAGCGAGACTTTAGCTTCGGCGAGCAAGGACAAAACTGTGAAACTCTGGACGAGAAACGGCAGGTTGATTAAGACTTTGACGGGACACAAAGGCTGGGTGACTGGGGTGACATTCAGTCCAGACGGAAAAATGCTGGCTTCTGCGAGCGATGACGGTACTGTCAAACTCTGGAATCGGGACGGTGGTTTGCTGAGGACTTTTGAAGGGGCTCACAATAGTTTTGTGTTGGGGGTTGCTTTTAGCCCTGATGGCAAAATGCTGGCTTCGGCGGGTTATGACAATTCGGTGAAGCTGTGGAAGGTGGACGGGACTTTGGTGGCGACGCTGCTGAAGGGTTCTAGCGATAGCGTGACTAGCGTGAGTTTTAGCCCGGACGGTTTGTTGGTGGCTTCGGGCAGTTACGATCGCAAGGTGAAGTTGTGGAGCCGCAGCGGGACTTTGCTCAAAACTTTGACGGGACATAAGGATAGTGTGATGAGCGTGAGTTTTAGCCCGGATGGAAAGGTTCTGGCTTCTGCTGGCCGGGATAATCGGGTGATTTTGTGGAATTTGGATCTTGATGATTTGCTCGTCAGAGGCTGCGATTGGGTGGGGGATTATCTCAGAACTAATCCTAATGTGAGCGATCGCGATCGGCGTCTGTGCGACGGGGTGGCGGCAAAACCTCCATTTTAAGTAATGGGTAATCGGGAATGGGTAATTGGGAATGGGTAATCGGGAATGGGTAATTGTTTCAGAGACTCGGCGGTTGAAACCGCTCCTTGTCAAACGATGTCCGCCTCCGCGGACTAAGAAATTAACAGAGAGAGTCGGCGGTTGAAACCGCTCCTTGTCAAACGATGTCCGCCTCCGCGGACTAAGAAATTAACAGAGAGAGTCTGCGGTTGAAACCGCTCCTTGTCAAACGATGTCCGCCTCCGCGGACTGAGAAATTAAGGAATATTAAAGCCTGGGTTTGGTATCAAAATTCAACACTCAAAACTATTTCCCCCTTCCCCTTGCTCTCGGCTTCCTGTAAAGTAAATAATTGTAAAGCAAATATGAGTTTTCTCTTATCCTCTGGTTAAGACCGCCAGCTAACATTCACAATTAAGACCCGAATTAGAAGTTCCTATGTCACAGCTTTTCCCGCGCAAATTTCTAGCCTCTGCTGCTGCATTTTTTCTGGCTTTGTCGGTGTGGACGATCGCACCTGCGGCCCATGCTTTCAACAATCCCGATTTGTTGCCCGCAATTCAGACACCGATCATTGATTTGGCTAAAGCCCTTACGGATATTGAAGAAGAGGGACTGGCAAAAAATTTAAACGCCTTTGAAGCCGAAACTGGCTGGAAATTGCGAGTGCTGACTCAGTACGATCGCACGCCCGGTTTGGCTGTCAAAAGTTATTGGGGCTTAGATAAAAAGAGTGTATTGCTAGTTGCTGACCCCCGCGGTGGCAATTTGCTGAATTTTAATGTGGGCGATGCGCTGTATCCGCTGCTGCCGCGCACTTTTTGGGTGGAACTGCAAACCCGCTACGGTAATCAGTTTTTTGTGCGGGACAATGGGGAAGATCGATCGATCATTGAATCTTTGGAGTCGATAGAAGGTTGTTTGCGTAAGGGCGGGTGCAATGTGGTTCCCGGTTTGCCGAGGGAACAGTGGGTGCTGACGTTAATTAGTTCGATCGTTGGCGGTGTGATTTGCGGGTTTGCGGCTCAGCCTCGGAAACCGGGACAGGGTGTGGCTTGGCAGTGGGCGCTGATTTTTTCGCCGCTGTGGGGCATTTTGTTTTTGGCTTTCGGAGTCGGGCCTGTGGTGACTCGGACTTCGGAGTGGTTGCCTTTGGCTCGAAATGTGGCTGGTTTTGCGATCGGGGTTTTGGTGGCATTCCTGACTCCGGTTTTGGGCAAGTCTCCTTCAGAGGAAAGTTAGTTTTTTTAAGAGTCAGTTGGTAGTTGGCAGTTGGCAGTTGGCAGTTGGCAGTTGGCAGTTGACAGTTGGCAGTTGGCAGTAGTCATTAAGTAGGTGGACATACATAAATACAATAATGTCCGAAGAGAGGAACGAAGCAATCGCAGGATTTTGGGATTAGTTCGTTGTCTCGAAGGATAGGAAATATATATGTCCACCTACTTAGTCAGGGCGGGCTGTTTAGGTTCAATTCGCGATCGATGCGACTCTTAGAAACCGGGTTTTTCAGGTTTTCTGGTGGCTAGAACGAAGTATTAATCTGAAAAAACCCGGTTTCTGGGCCCCGTGTTACATCCGTTACATCCGTTACAAAATCCGTTGCCGAACTTCCTTCTGTTATGACTAAAAGCTGGTAAGCTGATACCTAACAATTTACAGGCGACAGCTATCCAACAAATGGAATGGCACGTAAGCGATGCCCAGAGTCTGGGATTAATCGATAACGAAATTGGCGACCACGGCTTTTCGGCGGCGGAGTATGAAATAGTCCGCCGTGTGATCTATGCGACTGCTGATTTTGAGTACAAATCTTTAATTAGTTTTTCCGATCAGGCTTTGCAAGCCGGAGCGGCGGCTTTGGCTGCTCGGACTACGATCGTGGTAGATGTGCCGATGGTGCAGGTGGGCATTACGCCGCTGATCCAAAGTACCTTTGCTAATCCGGTTTACTGTTCGATGGAGGCTTTGACACGCCCTCAAAAAGAACGAACTCGGGCGGCTTGGGGGATTGAAACTTTGGCAAGACGCTATCCTGAAGGGATTTTTGTGGTTGGCGAGGCTCAAACTTCTTTGTCGGCGCTGGTGGATTTGATTGAGGCGGAGGAAATTCGGCCGGCTTTGGTGATTGGGACTCCTTCGGGGTTTGTGGGGGTTGACGTGGCTAAGTCGCGGCTGCACGATTCAATGGTTCCTCATATTCGGATTGAGGGGCGCAAGGGTTCGGCGGTGGTGGCTGTGGCGATTGTTAATGGGTTGGTGGATTTGGCTTGGCAAGCTTACGGCCAAGAGGGTAATAGTTGATGAGGTTTGCTATATGAATTGGGGCGGACACTCACAGGCACCGCCCCTACAGGAATTGGTTTTTTTGCAATTATTATAGAGTGCGATCGGCAATTGCAGCAGATTTGCGCGTTAAGGGCTTTGTTAGGTGCGTCGCTACGAGAAAAGTCAATTTTTTTGAGAGATTTTCGATCGCGACACACCCTACCAATCTGGCTGTCATCTGTCAACGGAAAGGCAGCCGCTGCTTGATTTTGGGTAGGATTTTCTTGAGTTGCCCGATCGCCCATACCGCAATCCACACGCCAAATCCTGCACCGAGGCTAATCAGTAACACGATCATAAATGACGGGATTTCGATGTTGCTTAATGGGAAGTAAAATTTGCGATCGGGCGGGTCTTGTTTGATCAGATAAGGAGCTACGCTGGCTACTATGCCGACAAATCCTAAAGCTGAGCCTACTATTTGAATGGTTGCTTGTAATTCTGCATCGCGATAGGCTTCTTCGATCGCCACTACGCCCCTAATTGCTTCCATCGCCTTGTCTAGCAAGTCGGTGCCGTGTTTGAAATAGCCTAAGTCAAATTTGATTTGTTCGCTGAACCGCGGGCAGGTTTCTTGGCTGAATAATTTTAGGAAGCTCAAGTCAGAATAATTTTTGGTATCCCTATCATTATAAACTGTTTTAGATTTGATGTCAAGACTTATTTGATTTAATTTTTTTTGGTAATTTTTGGCGTTAATGGCGATCGTATTTTGGCGAATTTCCAAATCTATCAGCAACCGAGTATACTTGACAGCGCGGGGAGGCATTTCGATTGTCTTGCGTCGGAGATGTTCTAATTCCTCTTCCTTTAAACCGGCACCCTTCAATTGTTGCTTCTGGGCTGCGTCACCTTGCAAATACTGAAAAGTGTTATCAATATCCAGTGCGATTTTTTCGTATTCCTTGCGGATTTCGGAGTAGTAGGCGCGGCTTTCTTGGTAAGCGCAGATTACTTTGTGGCGGTACAAGCATAAATCCAAAAAGTCGGGGTAGTAAATATCCCAGATATCACTCGTTGTCTGACTATCGAAAAACCAAATCAGAATGTGCCCGAATTCATCTGGGTAGTTGGGATTGCCGTATTCCAGAATTGGACTGCCGAATAATTCGCCTTGACGGTAAAATTCCGGTAAGTCTTCACCAGTAATAAAAGATTTCAGACAATCTTGGCCTAATTTTTTGATATACTGGGAATCTTCCTCTGCTGCTGCTTTTTGTGGTTCGGTTAGCCAAGCGGTAAGCAGTAGAGTTTGACCGAAATAACTGTTAACTGACTTTTTGAGCAAGCAGTTGTCGGGATTGAATTCACGGAAGATGCTAAGATCGACATTGGGTGTGTTAGTGCGATCGGCTTGTTTTTCGGGGACGCGCAGGTTGAGTCCTAAAGCGTAACTGTCCGAAATCCGCAGCGGTTGGGCAAATCCGGTGAGGGAAATCTGCTGGTTGTCGTGTTTGATTTGTTTGGCTAAAGGTAGGAAATCGAGATTGTTGACAGCAGCTTCGATAATCAGGTTGACGCGGGTGCCTGGAGGTTGGGTTGTTCTGTTGTATAGTAAGTTTGTCTGGTTAAATTTCGCATCAATGTTGAGTTTGTTTTGCAGTATTTCGTTACATTGTTCCCAAAGGCGATCGGGATTTATACGGGAATTTGAGGTTGGTGGTAGGGCTGTTTGTTGGGAGTTTGCAGGGGAATTTGAGCCTGATGATAGCGTATCCCAGACGTGGAAGGCGAATAGATGAACGTTTGGGGCGTATACTTGGTTATCTGGATTCATTACTTGTATCGGCAGTAGTTATCGCGCCTGGTTTTTGTGCTTTTTTGTAAGCATCCATGATAATATCAGGTATGGTTTTGGTGAGATTTTCTAGCGGTTCTAGGGTACTTGGAAGGGGCTTGCCTGGGGTGACTTCTCGCACGCTGCGTCTTAATTCATCTCCCAGATTGTTCTCGGCACACCATTGGCTGATAATCATAGCAATGGGAAATAACTCATCATCTGCCGATGCTATTTCTGTTGCTAATTTTGGTAAATTTTCCCATGCTACATCGCTGAAAGTGCTCTGGTTTTCAGATAGCCATTTCAACAAGACAGCAATAATTTGGTCAGCATCCATAATCCAATCCTCCGTAAATAAAATACTTAAACAGGTTCGTAGTTAAAACTTTAGTCCCATTGGTGTCTACAACCAGCCTGAAAACTTTTGTATCTCTTGTTTAGACGCGAGACCAGATCCCCCTAAATCCCCCTTAAGAAGGGGGACTTTGAGAATCCTCTTGTCCCCCCCTTCTTAAGGGGGGCTAGGGGGGATCTGGCCTTAATCGCCAAACAGCAATCTATGACTACGTTTGACCTTAAGTTGATACCAATGCTTTAGTCCTTCTTCCAGGTTCGTAGTGAGGAATGCAAGTCCTTCTTCCCAAAGCCTCAAAGGACTTGCATTCCCTAATACGAACCTATGCTGATATTTTACCTTAAATTTTGTGTTTTCAGCTAATATCCCGTAGCGCAGAATGCCGCCCAATACCACGGCTGACAGAATGGCTGTTTCTCTGTCGATGCCGTTAACCACAGTTGGGAAGATTGTAGGAATTTTTTATCAAAATTTAACAATTTCATCCAAACCATAAAATCCTCGCGGGTGACGGCGCGCATCCAGTTTTGCGTGGCGTTTAAGGCGACGGCTACTGAAATTTTTGGTTGCAATTCTTGGTAAAACTTGATCATGAATATTGCTGTGGCAAAATCATCAACTTTCCATAATGTGCTGACTACACTCATACTCCCAGCATACAGGAAGCCGCTGGGTAAACCAATGTATTCGTCTGTCATTGCTGTTGAGTCGGTTAACCCGGTTTCGCAGGCGGAGAGTGTGACGAGATTGCACTGGGGTAACTCTAAATTGGCAAAGATTTCTTGCAAGGTGAGGCATTTTTCAGGGATGACTGTTTTGCCGCTTCGCATTGTGACATAGCGGGGAGTTTCGGGCATATCCTCTTGAAGCCCCCCCTTACCAAGGGGGGGTTGGGGGGGGTTAATTTCTAAATTTGTCTCAATCCCATTCTCTTGAAGCCCCCCCTTACCAAGGGGGGGTTGGGGGGGGTTAATTTCGGGGATTTGCGACGGGTTAATTTCTGAATCTGTCTCGATGGAACCGGCTAGGGCTAATAAGGATAGCAGCGGATAGTCAAAGTTGAATACTCCGTGGCAGGAAAAGTGGATGTAGCTGGCATTTGAGAGGTTTTTGACGTTTTCGTTAAAGGCGATTTTGGTGGCTTGGTTTTTGATTAAGATGTCGTGGGGATTGAATCTTTGTTTGATGGTTTCTACTTCCATGTCGGCGTTTGCTAAGTCTTCGGTGGGATTCTGAATGGCAAATAATGGCTGCAATTCGGGGAGGATTGATGGGCGGGTTTTGAGGCGGTTTTGGACGAGTTGTAATAGTTGCAAGCTGGGGGCATATTTTACTCCGTTGGGGAAGCAGTCTAGGAGGTTTCCGCAAAACATTGTTTCTTCGGTGAAGCGGGTTTGTGAGGTGAATGGTAGGGCGTGGAGGGGGAATAGGTGCAGGTAGCGGTGGGGGATGAGGATTAGTTGATTGCAAGTGTCTGGGATTTGGGCGACTATTTCGTTGAGGCGCAGGATTTGGGAGAGTTTTTGCAGTTTTTCGGGTAGGGTTTTTTGCCAGGTGAGGTTGGTTTTTTTGTCGCCTCGGTATTCGTCTAGATATTCGTTTTTCCAGGTTTCTAATTCGGTTGTTTGGGCGGTGGTTATTTGGATTTGATCTATTTTGTTGTGGGTGATGATGAAGACTGATCCACCCCAGCCCCCCTTAAGAAGGGGGGAGTTAGAGTTGCCGATGTACCATTCTATAATGGCGGTTTTTTTGTCTAATGTTTGCTGGAATTCGGCGATGTTTAGGGGCTCGACTTTTTGGGTTAGCTGGAATTCTGGTTCGCGCTGTTTGAAGGGTTCGAGGAATTGGGCTAGTTGTTGTAATGCTGTTGCTAAGTTGGCTGTTTGTTGTTGTTGTGATTCGGGGGTGAGGGTGCGGGTTTGGGTTGTGCGTTGTGTGTCGGAGTCTTCGGGAACCCCCCCCGGCCCCCCCTTGGTAAGGGGGGGAGTTGGAGTTGGAGTTGGAGGGGGAGTTGATGATTCTGTTTCTAGGGATTGTTGGATGGCGGCGATTTGGCGGCGCAGGTTTCTGAGTTGTTGTTTTTCGGATTCGGTGGCGGTTTTGGGATAGATTTCGCTGTTGGTGAAGAGTTCGACTAGGTAGCGGGATTTGCTGCGTTCTACGGTTTGGACTGCTTTGTGATATTGTTGGTGGTTGATGCAGGATTGCATCATTTTTTCGTAGACGTTGAGATTTTCGCCGATGATTTCGCGTTTGCGGTTTTCGGAGGCAATCCACTCGCGGGTTTGTTCGACTGCTTCGATGGCTTTTTCGTAGCCGAAGATGGCTGTTTCCCACAAACTTTCATCAAATCCTAAATTGCCTAAGTTTCGGCCTGTTTGCAGACAGTCAAGGGGTAAGGTGGTAGGAGTACGAACTTCTAACGCTGCTTTAAAATATTTTATTGCTTCGGGAATAAGTCCTTTTTTCTGGTAAGGTTCTCCCAAATTATTTTGAGTCATTGCCCATCTTTCGGGAAAAGCTGGGCGGGTGTAAACTTGTAAAGCAGCTTCATAAAAGGTGATCGCCCTTTCTAAATTATCACCTTTGTCTCCCTTAATTCTGTCACTGTAAGCAGCACCTAGACAAATTTGAGTGTCTGCCCAATTTTGGGGAAAAGCGGCGCGGGTACGAACTAATAATGCTTCTTGATAACAGGCGATCGCCCTTTCGATATTCTCCGCCCTGTCTTCCCTGATTCTGGCTTTGTAAGCAGTTCCTAAATTATTTTCAGTCATTGCCCAATCTTGGGGAAAAGCGGCGCGGGTGTAAACTAATAATGCTGCTTCATAACAGGCGATCGCCCTTTCTAAATTATCACCTTTGTCTCCCTTGATTCTGTCACTGTAAGCAATTGCTAAATTATTTTGAGTCATTGCCCATTGTTCGGGAAAAGCGGCGCGGGTACGAACTAATAATGCTTCTTGATAACAGGCGATCGCCTTTTCGATATTCTCCGCCCTGTCTTCCCTGATTCTGTCACTGTAAGCAGTTGCTAAATTATTTTGAGTCGCTGCCCAATCTTGGGGAAAAGCGGCGCGAGTGTAAACTAATAAAGCCAAATTATAAGCTGCGATCGCCTTTTCGATATTCTCCGCCCTGTCTTCCTTGATTCTGTTACTGTAAGCAATTGCTAAATTATTTTGAGTTATTGCCCAATCTTGGGGAAAAGCGGCGCGCGTACGAACTAATAAAGCCAAATTATAAGCTGCGATCGCCCTTTCTAAATTATCACCCCTGTCTCCCTGAATTCTCTGGCTGTAAGCAGCAGCCAAATTATTTTGAGTCATTGCCCATTTTTCGGGAAAAGCTGGGCGGGTGAGAACTTGTAAAGCTGCTTCATAAAAGGCGATCGCCTTTTCTAAATTATCACCCCTGTCTCCCTTGATTCTGTCACTGTAAGCAATTGCCAAATTATTTTGAGTCAGTGCCCAATCTTGAGGAAAAGCTTCGCGGGTGTGAACTTGTAAAGCTGCTTCAAAAAAGGCGATCGCCCTTTCTAGATTATCACCCCTGTCTCCCTGGATTCTCTGGCTGTAAGCAGCAGCCAAATTATTTTGAGTTATTGCCCATTTTTCGGGAAAAGCTTGGCGGGTGTAAACTTGTAAAGCTGCTTCAAAAAATGCGATCGCCCTTTCTAAATTATCACCCCTGTCTCCCTGGATTCTCTGGCTGTAAGCAGCAGCCAAATTATTTTGAGTCATTGCCCATTTTTCGGGAAAAGCTGGGCGGGTGTAAACTTGTAAAGCTGCTTCATAAAATGCGATCGCCCTTTCTAAATTATCACCCCTGTCTCCCTTGATTCTGTTTCTGTAAGCAATACCTAGACTATTTTGATTTATTGCCCAATCTTCTGGGTAAGCTGCGCGGGTAAAAATAGTTAATCCTATATCCAGACAAGCAATCGCAATCTCTATGTTGCTTCTCCGACTGCCTTGCTGAAGACTTGAAAATTTTAGATTTAAATTGTATAAAATATTGGCACGACTTTCTGCTTTGTCTGCATCCAAGTTGGGCAGAGTTTCTGTTGCCCACTCTCGCAAATATTCGGCAAAATCATTGTCTAATAATTCTATATTGGCTTGCAGGATGGCGGTTCGTTCTTCCCTGGGGCAGGTGAGGAGAGATTCAATTAGGGTGAGATAGGCTTGGTGGCGTGGTTGGTTCATTTTTGGGCTACCCATGTTTGTTGGATTTTACATCTTTTGTGGGGGGAAATGCAAGATTGGCAGCGGATTTTGTAGCGGATGTAACGGATGAATTGGGGGTTGGTTGCGGATGTTGTGGGGGTGCGCGGTTGGTGGCTGGGGTTTGGGGAAGCCTTCTGGGTGGGTTTCGGGGGTTGAAGAAACCGGGTTTTTATGGGGATTTAGGATTGTTTGCAAGTATTTGGGAGAAAAACCCGGTTTCTGGGTGGGTGGCTGGGGTTTGGAGAAACCGGGTTTTTATCGAGATTTAGGATTGTTTGCAAGTATTTGGGATAAAAACCCGGTTTCTACACACTTTAGTAATCGGCGGTTCGTCTTTTTACATCTCTGCTTTGATTATCAGTATCCCGCCCTTTTTTCTGTCTACCTTTTTTAATTTGCTGACTCATCTCGACAAACAAATCTTTGCGTAAATAAGGATAATCGCTCACCCACACTTCGCGGCTGGGAATGTAAATATCTGAAACTTTGGCAATTCTGCCCAAATCTTCTTGATTTGACATGATTAACATTAAAGCAGCTTGGCCGGGGACAATTCCCTGATGATTTTTCTGCAATGGCGCTTTGAGTGTAGTCGTAAATCCGGTTTTGTCGCCAACTTCTAAGTTGATTCGCGGTTCTAAGTTGTCTACAATTACGAGTTGTCCTTTTTGATTTACTGTTTCTTCTTGACTTGTGACTTCATCTGTGATGTAAATGTCCAAAACTCGTCCTTGCCAAAAACCACAATATTTATATTTGCGACATTCTGCATTCCGCAAACTGGCCCAGAAAATTGGGCCCCACAGCCAGTACAAACCTGCCATCAATCCGGTAATTAAAACTAGCGGCCCGACATCGGAACCTGCAAAGTTGTAGACTACCAGCAGGAGAACTACGGTGACTGCTGAAATTAACATTCGCCTTAAGAAATCTGGCGGTTTTCCCCAGATATATTTGTATTGTGCTCCGGTGGCGACGGCGGGTATTAGTTCTTTGAAGGTTTCTTGGGTTAGGGGAATTAGCATAGGAAGTTCGGCAACGGATTTTTTAACGGATTTAACGGATGTAACGGATGTCAGCTAATTAACTGTAGGGTGCGGAGCGGGGGAAAGTTATTAGTCTGTTGTTAAAATATTTAGCCCGCTCCGCACCCTACAATAACTACAATAACTCGATCCCCCCTAGCCCCCCGAAAGCAAGGGGGGGACAAGATTCTGATCAAAGTCCCCCTTGCTTTCGGGGGATTTAGGGGGATCTAGACTTGGCAATCAGCGAGATTAATCAAAGGTTTAAGGCGATTGTTGAAACTAATGACTACTGACTAATGACTAATGACTAATGACTAATTACAAGATTTTTTCCAATCCGTAAACGAGCGATCGCAATTCCAGCACTTTCCGTATAGATAACAGAACTCCGGGCATATAACAAGCTCGATCGCTCGTATCGTGTCGCAGAGTATAAACTTGACCCTCGCCGCCAAAAATTACCTCTTGATGGGCAATTAAACCAGGTAAACGGATGCTGTGAATGCGAATCCCTTCATCCGCCACCGAGCCCCGAGCTCCGGCTAATTTTTCGGTTTCCTCAACTTCGGGCACATTGAAAGTTTTCCCCATTTCTGCTAACATTTGGGCAGTTTGAATCGCCGTGCCGCTGGGAGCGTCGGCTTTTTGATTGTGGTGCAGCTCGATAATTTCTACGTGTTCAAAATACTGAGATGCCGTGACGGCCGCTTGTTGGAGCAGAACCATGCCGATCGAGAAATTGGGTATAATCAAACAGCCGATGCTGGCTTTGTCAGCGAATTCTGCTAAGTTTTCAATTTGCTTGCTGCTCAAACCAGTAGTCCCAACTACCGGGCGAATTCCATAAGCTATAGCCGATCGCACATTTTCGTAAACTGACTTTGGGTGCGTAAAATCTACCATCACGCCCAATTGCTTTTCTTGAGCTGCTAATACCAGCATTCCTTGCAAGTCGTCAGTCACGGGAACTTCTAACGGGCCGCATCCGGCTAATTCCCCTGCATCGACGTGCAACGACTCAGGAGAGCGGTCTACAGCCCCAAATAAGATTAGGTCATCAGTTTTGGCGATCGCCTTAATTACTTCGCGGCCCATCTTGCCGCCAGCACCGTTAACAATCACCGGAATCGGAAGTTGATTCGCCATAATCCCAAAAATATCCTGAAAGTTCGATCGACTAAATTTTAACGCTTGTGGGAATTTGGGGAAACCGGGGAATAAAACACAGGAATTGTCAGCAAATCTTCAGCAACCCAGTTTCCCATCCGAGAAATATGGGAGCAAAATCGAGTAATTACCTTAAATAAACTCGGTTTGGGCCCAAATTCTGAAAAAATTACACTCAATCTCATAATAAGCTCAATTCTGTGGGAATAGACTTGGGCTTGGCGAATTTGCACCCATATATTTTTTTTGTGACTGCCAAATTCTCTCGAAATCTTCGTTGTGTAATGTCTGTCGCAACTGGCCTCAACCTGAGTTCTCGATGCCGGCGGGTCAGGATTTTGCCTGCAATACTTGCGGGCGCGACTGTAACGCTGCTGAATATGGGAGTTCAGCGGTTAGGAGGCTTCCAAAGCTGGGAACTGGGGAGTTTTGACTCGTTAGTACGCTCCCAGCCAGATCCCGGCCCCGATCCGCGACTGCTGGTAGTGGGAATTTCTGAGGCGGATATTCAAGCTTTGGGGAGATTTCCAATTTCCGACGGGGCGATCGCCCAAACCTTGACAAAATTGCAAAAGTACCAGCCAAAAGTCATCGGTTTGGACTTGTACCGGGATTTGCCCCAAGCACCGGGACACCAAGAATTGCTGGCCGCGCTCAAAGCGCCGAATGTAGTGGCGATCGCCAAAATGAGCGATTCTGAAAATCCGGGAGTGCCTGCGCCGCCGGGGATACCGCCGGATCGGGTCGGTTTTAACGACTTCGTGCTCGACACTGACGGCGTGGTGCGCCGCAATTTGCTCTCAGTCTCGCAACCAGACAAGAAAACTGCTTCCTCGTTTTCTTTGCAAGTAGCTTTGCTGTATCTCAAAGACAGAGTGCAGCAGAAAAATAGCCCTGTCAATCCCCACCAAATCAACTGGGGCAAAGCAGAATTTGTGCCTTTAAAATCTGACAGCGGCGGCTATGCAAATATTGACGCTAAAGGCTATCAAATTCTGCTCAAATACCGTTCTGGGAAGCAGGTGGCGCGACAAGTCAGTATCAGGCAGGTATTGAACGGGGAAATTGACCCAAGCTGGGTAAAGGACAAGATTGTGCTGATCGGGACGACGGCGCCGAGTAGCAGAGATTTGTTTCTGACGCCCTACAGTCCCGCGCAAAAGCAAAGTCCGAAAATGCCGGGGGTGCTGCTGCACGCGCAAATGCTCAGCCAAATATTGAGTGCGGTTTTGCAGGGGCGATCGCTATTTTGGGTGTGGCCCGAATGGGCAGAAATGTTGTGGAACGGTGCTTGGGCGATGCTGGGCGGGGTTGTGGCTTGGCGTATTGTACACCCGGCGAGGGCGGGATTGGTGGGGGGTGCGGCATTGATGGGGCTGTTCGGGATGAGTTTTGTGATTTTTAGTCTCGGTGGATGGGTGCCGCTGGTGTCGCCGGCTTTGAGTTTGGTGGTGACTGGTGTGGGCGTCAGCGCTTACAGGAAGCTTTACGATGCTTTTCACGACTCTCTGACGGGTTTGCCGAACCGGGATTTGTTTGTACAGTCCTTGGGCCGGGCGATCGCCAATACTAGGAGCCACAGCAGCTATCTGTTTGCCGTGCTGTTTCTGGATTTAGACCGCTTTAAGGTGATTAATGATTCTTTGGGTCATTTGGTGGGGGATGAACTGCTGAGGGCCGTGGTGCTGCGGTTGAGGGCAAGTATTGGTGGCGCGGATACTGTGGCGCGGGTGGGGGGCGACGATTTTGCGATTTTGGTGAGGAATGTGGATGTTGCGAGTGCGGTGGATTTGGCCGATCGCATTCACCAAGCTTTAATTGTGCCTTTTGAGTTAAGAGGGCAGGAAGTATTTGTCACCGCCAGCATCGGCATTGCGGTGGGCGGCGAACCGGCTGCCGCCGCCCGGGAACAGCCGGAACACTTGCTCAGGGACGCTCACACGGCGATGTACCGGGCGAAGGCTTTGGGAACCGGAAGGTATCAGGTGTTTAATGCTTCGATGCACGATTTGGCCGTGGAGAGGTTGCGGTTGGAGACGGATTTGCGGATGGCCGTGAAGCGCCGGGAGTTTTTGCTGCACTACCAGCCGTTTGTGTGTTTGGCAAGCGGGAGGATTATTGGGTTTGAGGCTTTGGTGCGCTGGCAGCACCCGCAGCGGGGTTTGATTTCGCCGGTCAAGTTTATTCCGGTGGCTGAGGAAACAGGGGCAATTGTGCCGCTGGGCGAGTGGGTGCTGGAGGAGGCTTGCCGGCAGTTGCGGCTGTGGGAGGGAATGTTTGATTTCGATCGCCCTTTGATTATGAGTGTAAATTTGTCGGGGAAGCAGTTTGCTCAGCCGGATTTGGTCGATCGCATTCAGGCTATTTTGGCGGCAACGGGTTTGAATGCCGAGAGTTTGAAGTTGGAGATTACTGAGAGTGTGGTGATGGATGATGTGGAGTCGGCGATCGCGGTTTTAAAGCACATGAAAGCGTTAAATGTCAAGTTAGGAATTGATGATTTTGGGACTGGTTATTCGTCGTTGAGTTATTTGAGTCGGTTTCCTACGGATACTTTGAAGGTTGATAAGTCGTTTGTGGGGCGGATGGAACTCGAAAGTGAGGGAGAGAATGTGGCGATCGTGCGGACGATTGTCACGCTGGCTCACGCTTTGGGGATGGATGTGATTGCTGAGGGTGTGGAGACGGCGGCACAATTAAGTAGGTTAAGGGCGATCGGCTGCGAATACGGCCAAGGTTATTTTTTTGCTAAGCCCTTACCGAGCGAAGATGCGACTGCTTTGATGGCTTCCGAGCCGCAGTGGTAAGGATTGAAATTTGAGGTGATGCCTAAAAGTTTTATCATAGATAGTAGCTGGAATTTTGAGGACATTCTATGACAGCAGTTATTTCTGAACATATTGAAATTACTCCCGGAGTGTGCGGTGGCAAACCCCGCATTGCTGGACATCGGATTAGGGTTCAAGATGTGGTCATTTGGCACGAAAAAATGGGTATGTCTCCTGATGAAATTGTGTCGCGGTATCCCACAATCACCTTAGCGGATGTATATGCAGCATTGGCTTATTACCACGACCATTTTGAGGAAATCCGGCAACAAATACGAGACAGTGAAGCTTTTGTGCAGGAATTGCAAGCAAAAATTCCTTCCAAGGTGCAACAGAAATTAAGAGGGCAGAATCTTGGAAAAGATGCGATTTCACCTGGATGAGCAAGTCGAACGGGCGATCGCTGAAGCTTTGAGAAGGCGTGGTATTAATCTCACTACTACACCAGAAGCAGCACTTTTAGGTGCAGTTGATGAAGAACAATTAGCTTTCGCAATTTCTCAACAGCGAGTAATATTTACCCGGGATGACGATTTTTTAGCATTTCATCAGCATGGTGTAGAACACTATGGTCTTGTTTACTGTCACCAAAACAGTCGGTCAATCGGTGAAATTGTGCGAGGATTGATTTTGATTTGGGAGGTACTGGAACCGTCGGATATGCAGAATCATATAGAGTTTATTTGAACAAAAGATCGCTCTTTTTTGATAAACATAAATAACAAGCGATCGACCTTTCATGTCAAAAAGAGCGTTAGCGAAGCCCTCGAAGAGGATCGCCCTTCCCTGAGAAAAAGTAGTAAAGGGCGATCGACCTTTCGATGCTAAAAGTGCGTTAGCGAAGCTTGCAGAAGAGGATCGACCTCTCCATCCCCATTCATGCGATCGGATTGGACGATCGCTAATCGAGCTTGGGCTTGCAATCGGCAAAGGATAGAGCCTCTTCATCCAGATAGCCTGCGATCGCCATTTCAATTACTGCCCAAACTGGATAGTTCATGGTTTTAGCGCGCATGAATAGTCCTTTACGAATGGTTTCGGGTAATCCTTCTAGAAATATTTGTGCTAATTCAGGTGACAGATGTCCAGTAATCACAGGTTGAGTTTGCATCTTCGTTAGTCCCTCGCTGGAATTTTCACATTATAGGGTGGGTGAATCGCTTGAATGATTAGGCTTTCTAACTCTGATGATAGCTGAATCCATTGAGTAAAATCTAATTGGTAAAAGGCGATGCGGATGTCTGTGACTTTCAATTCTTCAATGAATGCCCAAAGTAAGGCTTTGTGGCCACCTCGAAAGCGATCGCGTAATGTTCTAGTTTTCCCAATGTAGAGGATTCCAAGGGTGCGATGTTTGACGGCGTAGATACCAGCGGCCATCGGAAGTTCTCTACATTCTTTAGTAACAGCTATACAATCCTGAAAAGGAATGGATGCAAGAGTATGCAGTATGGCTTCGGCTTCTTGCTGGATGGATTCAGGCATAGAAGTGGGAAAATTGGCAGTTTTTTAATCGTACAGCACGATCGCCCTCTCGATTTCACAAAGGGCGATCGACCTTTTCATACCAAAAAGAGCGATAGCCCTTCGCGCGTGAAAAAGTAGTTAAGGGATCTCGACTTTTGGATGCAAAAAGTGCGATCGCCCGCCACCCGTGAAAAAGTCGTAAAGGGCGATCGACCTTTGGATGGTAAAGAGGGCGATCGCCCGTCGCCCGTTAAAAAGTCGTAAAGGGCGATCGACCGGCACGATGCAAAAAGTGCGATCGCCCGCCGCCCGTGAAAAAGTTGTTAAGGGCGATCGACCGGCACGATACTAAAAGAGCGATCGCCCTTGATTGTGAAAAAGTCGTAAAGGGCGATCGACCGGCACGATGCAAAAAGTGCGATCGCCCGTCGCCCGTGAAAAAATCGTCAAGGGCGATCGACCGGCACGATGCCAAAAGAGCGATCGCCCGTCGC
>NZ_JAUBVZ010000017.1:0-97530 GCF_036702805.1 Microcoleus sp. A006_D1 | reverse complement strand
CGATCGCCCGTCGCCCGTGAAAAAATCGTCAAGGGCGATCGACCGGCACGATGCCAAAAGAGCGATCGCCCGTCGCCGCTGAAAAAGTAGTCAAGGGCGATCGCACTTTCGGATAGGGGGAAAGTGCGATCGGGCTTTACTCTTGGGGTAATAGGAAAAGAGATCGCACCTCAACCTAATTTTTCAGGCAGCAGAAACTCTACGCCATCACTGACCGATCGGAATAAAGATTAGCCAGTTGCGAATCCCGTTGCAACGCCCACGCACGGCGAACCGCAGCATCAGCATTAACCAATCCATTGCCAAAGGTATTATCGCGACCAGCAGTTCCTAAGTCCATTGCTGTGTCTATTAAGATTTGGCGTATTTGTCCTCCAGTTAAGGCTGAGTTGACACTCCACACCAGTGAGGCAATTCCTGCCATATTGGGATTAGCAGCAGAGGTGCCATTAAAAATTAATTCACCCGATTTAGACATTGCTGGAGAATCTGTTGCTGCCATAAGCGTGAGGCTGGAACCAAAATTAGAGTATGAAGCTTTACCTACATTTGTAGCATTTGTCAACCCATTTACAGTTGTTTGGTTCCAATTCTCAAGCGCTCCAACGGCCATCACATTACTATGGTTTGTTTGAAGTCGAGCCACACCTCCACTCTTTATGGGGTTGGTTGTCTTATCATCAACATTAATGCCACCATTACCCGCTGCAACAGCAAAGAAGGCAACGTCAGAATTATCTCGAATCAACTGCTCTAGTTGTGCTTGTGTGGCACCATCATTAAGCCACGATTCTCCTTGAACTCCACCTTGGAAGACAACCTTTTTACCAGTAGCACGGGCGGCTTTAATTGAACTATCAATAGCACTGAAGAGGCTTACACGACTCCCTCCCCTACCTCCTCCATAGAGGTCGTTAACAATTACTTGACTGTTCCAATTTATTCCAGCAACTCCCGAACTATTGTTAGTCGTTGAACTCATGACACTAATTGCCATATGTCCATGTCCATCATCATTGTAGTCATCATTATCAATGCCATTAGAACGCAGACTCAAACGATTATAGTCAATATCAACAGGTGGTGGCGTAAGCCCTGAATCCAAAGATGACAGCAGGATATTACTGCTACCGCGAGTGAAACGCCATGCACTAGAAACATCAGATACACGAAGATTCCACTGTTTATCAGAGGAGGTATCATTAGGACGAATTTGCAGATCCATCTCTGATCCATCAGAGAAGCGCAAACGCTCAATTCCTTGGAAATAGACTTCCCGACCATCAGAAAGGGTAATGTAGTCTAACGCATTACCGTTAAAGATAGCTTGACTGTTCGTTGAGCCAGACCAAGGATTAAAGGAATTGAGACTCATTCCATTAATGCTAGTAACGCTGGAACGAGAAATTCCAGAGAGATTTAGTGTATCCGTGCCACCACGTCCAATAATCACGCCACCTGTACCTAAGCCACCTGCATAAGTCAATGTTTCGCCTGCAAACGTACCATTAACTCGGTTAGCAGACAAAATTTTGATTGACTGTGCTGGCGAGATGACTTCTTGACCGCTTGTAGTACGAGCAACTGCACGAATTTGGTAATCTCCTCCAGTTAGGTTGGAGAAGTTTGCTAGGTTGACTAGCTGGTTAGATAAACTAGCTGAGTTCCAAGTGCCAAGGTTAGCAACGACGCTACCATTCCTGACTGCTTCTAAACGCACGTTGGATAGGTTTGCAGTATTAGCCAAATTGTAACTAAATCGGATAGCGCCTCCCTCAAAAACCGTATTGGCAGTGTTATCACCAGAAGCATCAGTTATGCTGAAACTTGTGAATTCAGGATTTTGAGTTGCGGTAGTATTGGCATTAAAATTCTGCCAATTACTCCATTCTTTCCCATCAAAAGCACCAATCCAGAGACTATCACTACCAGCTAGACTGCCGCCAACAAAGCGAAGGGTTTGAAGCTGATTAGCTGCTACCTCAATAGCTTGAACGGCTGGCTGACGCACACCATTAACGGTAAAGTAACCACTGCTGGCAGAGCTATTACTATCCCAGAAGCGGTAGCGCGTAATAACATCTCCGTCTGCATCGGTAGCTGTAAATACTGGACTAATTGATTGATTGGCATTAACAGATTGGTTGCCAACATTTACCACAGGAGCACGATTAGCTTGTTTCGTCTCAATATTGAAGCTAGTGCTGCCCCAAGTTTGCCCATCGTAAGCCCAAACTGTCAAATTATCATTGCTAGCTACGCTGCCACCAAAAAAGCGTACTGTACTTAGTTGACTTGCATCAACCCCAAAGGAAGATGATTGACGCACCCCATTGACGGTAAAGTAGCCGCTGGTGCTGTTAAAATTCCCATCAGAGAACCAGTAGCGGCTGATGGTATCCCCATCCGGGTCGCTAACGTTAAACAATGGCGACATTGACTGGTTAACGTTGACTGTTTGATTTAAAGCACTTAAAATCGGAGCACGATTAGGCTGTTTTGTCTCAATGTTGAAGCTAGTGTTGCCCCATGTTTGACCATCATAAGCCCAGACTGTGACGTTATCCGTGCCTGCTGCACCTCCACCTACAAAACGAACATTACTCAGTTGACTGGCATCAAAAGCGAAAGCACTGTTTTGACGCACACCGTTAAGAGTAAAGTAGCCACTGGTACTGCTGGAATTGTTGTCAGCAAAATAGTAGGTGGTAATGCGATCGCCATCCGGGTCGCTGACACTAAATGATGGCGACATGGACTGGTTAATGTTGACTGTTTGATTGAAACTACTCACCAGCGGAGAACGATTTGGTTGCAGGGGAGCATACTTAGCAACAAACGAATCAAGACTTCCGGCAGCAGTACCACCTAAAGAGCCATCAGTCCAGCCAGAAATATAGACATTACCTGTACGGTCAACTACTACATCCCTGGATGCGTCTACTGCTGTACTACCCAACAGTAAAGTCGAAATTTTGTTGCCTAAGCTATCATATTTAGTGACAAAAGCATCCGTACTTCCTGAGTTAGTTTTACCATCCAAAGAGCCTGTTGTCCAACCAGAAATATGAACATTTCCTGTGCTATCAACAGCCACTCCCATCGAACGATCTTCACCAGATGTTCCCAATTGACGAGTCCACAAACGATTACCAAAAGTGTCGTACTTTGCAACAAAAGCATCCTGTCCTCCAGCAGTAGTATTGCCATACAGAGAACCTTCAGTGGTTCCCGAAAGGTAAACATTTCCAGTACCGTCAACCGTAACATTCGCGTTACGTTCGGCTTCAACAACTGAACCTTCTGAAGCAGGAGTCCCGAATAGTCGCGTCCACAATTTGTTACCAAACTGGTCGTATTTAGTCAGAAAAACATCTGTACCACCAGAGTTGGTATTGCCATCAAGAGAACCTTCTGTTAATCCGGCAACGTAAACATTGCGAGCCGTGTCAGTGGCAACCGAACGAGCTACATCATTGCTCCCAGTCCCCAACTGTCGAGACCAGAGTTGATTACCCCAAGTATCGTATTTGGCAACAAAAGCATCTGTATTACCAGCGTTTGTACTACCAAGAGAGCCGTTAGTTTGTCCTGCAACATACAAGTTGCCAGCACTATCAGCCGTCACGCCACTAGCCCAGTCATCAGTTTGAGTTCCTATCAATCGGCTCCACAACCGATTACCATTACTATCTATTTTGGCGAGAGTAACATCTCGCGATTGAGTTCCAGGCCCGTTATCTTCTCCAACTGTAAAAACGTTTCCTGTTCCGTCAACAGTTACGTCTGTATAAAAATCCCAGCCTGTAGAACCTAGCTGACGAGTCCAGAGTTTATTTCCATTGGCATCGTATTTCGTTATGAAAGGATCAGACTGATTGGAGCCATTACCATTGGCATTGACATTGCTATCTAAGGAGCCAAGGGTGCCACCAGCCATATAGACATTACCAACACTGTCAACAGCAACTCCACGAGGTCTGTCTATAGCTGAACTACCCAATTGTTTTGTCCAGATTGATTGTTGATTATTGGGTGGTTCTACTTCTTCAGGAAGTGGATCTGCTGGGTTTTCTTGACTACTGATAAAGTCCCAAAGTGCTTGATCTAACCGAACGGATTGTTCCTGCACCGGGTCTGTGACAATCGGGTCTGTGACTGGATCTGTGACAATCGGGTCTGTGACTGGATCTGTGACAATCGGGTCTGTGATGATCGGGTCTGTGACGATCGGGTCTGTGACAATCGGGTCTGTGACAATCGGGTCTTTGACTGGATCTGTGACAATCGGGTCTGTGACAATCGGGTCTTTAACAATCGGGTCTTTAACGATCGGGTCTGTGACAATCGGGTCTTTAACGATCGGGTCTGTGACAATCGGGTCTTTAACGATCGGGTCTGTGACTGGATCTGTGACGATTGGATCTGTGACAATCGGGTCTTTAACGATTGGATCTGTGACAATCGGGTCTTTAACAATCGGGTCTGTGACTGGATCTGTGACGATTGGATCTGTGACAATCGGGTCTTTAACGATTGGATCTGTGACAATCGGGTCTTTAACAATCGGGTCTGTGACTGGATCTGTGACGATTGGATCTGTGACAATCGGGTCTTTAACGATTGGATCTGTGACTGGATCTGTGACAATCGGGTCTTTAACAATCGGGTCTGTGACTGGATCTGTGACAATCGGGTCTTTAACGATTGGATCTGTGACTGGATCTGTGACTGGATCTGTGACAATCGGGTCTTTAACAATCGGGTCTTTAACGATTGGATCTGTGACGATCGGGTCTTTAACAATCGGGTCTGTGGCGATCGGGTCTTTAACGATTGGATCTGTGACGATCGGGTCTTTAACAATCGGGTCTGTGGCGATCGGGTCTTTAACAATTGGGTCTTTAACAATCGGGTCTTTAACAATTGGGTCTTTGACGATTGGGTCTGTGACAATTGGGTCTTTGGCGTAATCAAGCAATTGCTTACCCAAATCAGTTTTCCGCCAATCTTTATCCGGGTTAATCACAGTATCGAGCAAAGCAGCTTTTCCAGTCGCACCCCGCACTTGAAAAATGATATCATTGTAATCCTTATCACTCCCTGCATCTAAGCGCATATCCTCCATCACAAAAGTATTACCTTCTCCCGTGACATCGGCAATTTGACCAAAGTGAAATCCCTCAACAGGATTCGCCATTGCCATAGAAAATAAAGGACGCTGAGCACCGCCAATAGTCGGATTATCAAACACAGACTTTACACTACCGTTGGGTACCAACATCACCCCATATTTACCCCCAGGAGTCACCGCAAAACCCTTGACTCCTAAGTAGACTCCTTGATTGGCATTACTCTCTCCTAACACACCAGAAAACCGCGCTCCTTCTGTAGCATCATTAATCACTACATGACCCTTCACAGAGTTACTTAAAGAACGCGCAGCTACTTCTTTGATAAATGCTTCGGAACCGGGTTGAAGATTTTCTAAACCCTCTAAATTGAAAATAGCCAACTCACCTTGGAACATCCCGCCATCAAATGTATAGTCTATACTGATTCGACCAGTTTGATCCGTAGTAAATACCCCCGATGTAAACGGAGATGTCAATTTTTTGTCGGTAGTTGGTTCAGGTTCTTTTTTGGTTTCAGTTGTTGCTACGCCAGTAGTTGAATTCTCTTTCTTTGTTTCTTCTAGGTTGCTGGTGGCAGTATTTGGTTGTTCTACTGACTTGGCATCATCAAGAGAGGCTACAACGGCTTTATCTGCTGTTAAAGGAGTGGCTGTTTTGGTTTCTTGAGTGGCTACAGTGTCGCCTGTAATTGGATCTTTTGTGACAGCAGTTGTTGCCGCAGCGGTTGTTGTTGCGGAGAGAGTTGTTGCTGGTTTGTCAGTTGTTGTTTGAGAAGTGGTTGTAACTAATTTGTCAGGGGTTGTTGATGTCGTTGCAACCGCAGATTCTGTGGCTGGAGGAGTTGTTGCTGGTTTATCCGTTGTTGTTTGAAAAGTGGTTGTAACGGGTTTGTCAGTGGTTGTTGATGTTGTTGCAACCGCAGATTCTGTTACTGCGAGAGTTGTTGCTGGTTGATCCGTTGTTGTTTGGGAAGTGGTTGTAACTAATTTGTCGGTGGTTGTTGATGTTGTTGCAACCGCAGATTCTGTTACTGCGAGAGTTGTTACTGGTTTGTCAGTTGTTGTTTGGGAAGTGGTTGTAACTAATTTGTCGGTTGTTGTTGTTTCAGAGGCTGTTGTAACTGGTTTGTCAGTTGTTGTTATTTGAGATGTGGCTGTAACTAATTTATCCGTTGTTGAGGTGGTTGAAACCGCTGATGTTGTGGAAGTTTCTGTAACTGGTTTGTCAGTTGTTGTGGAAGTTGCTGTAACTAATTTTTCGGTAGTTGTTGACGTGGTTGTTTCTGGGAGAGTTGTTGCTGGTTTTTCGGTGGTTGTGGAAGTTGCTGTAACTGGTTTTTCTGTTATTGTGGATGTGGTTGAATCCGCCGATGTTGTGGAAGTAGTTGTTGGTGGTTTCTCAGTTGTTGTGGAAGTTGCTGTAACTGGTGTGTCGGTAGTTGTTGTTTCAGAGGCTGTTGTAACTGGTTTGTCGGTAGTTGTGGAAGTATTTGTAACAGATTTTTCGGTGGTTGTGGCTGCGATAGTCGTTGCTGGTTTGTCGGTAGCTGCTATTTTATCTGCTGCTGCGACTGCATTTTCCTGAACCAAAGTTCCTGTGATGGGATCTTTGGTTGCCGTGGGTTTTTCGGAAGTGCTGACAACTGGTAAAATTGTTACAGTTAAAGGAGATGTTGTCTCGACTTTTACACCTGTGATGGTGTCTGTGTCGGCTTTTTTGGGAGAGTTTACTTCTGCTAAATTCAGGGTGAGTTTGATGTCGCCGGTGATTGGCAAAACTTGGATGGTATATTCCCCTGCTGACAAGCCTTCTATGTTGGAAGAAGTCTTGATGATTGCGCTGGTATTATTGAGTACGGATATGTCGGCATTCCCACTCAAGCCGTTGAGGGAAATTGGGAAGCTTCCCGGACTGTTGATGTTAAATTTGTACAGGTTGTCGATATTTGTAGTACCAACACTACCTTTGTAGGTTCCGCTGTCAGTGAATGCCCCGATGTTAAGTTCAGTCATTTGTACCCCTGAAAAATAGTTGGTTAAATCAGTTGTTGAGAATCGATCGATCGCCCTATTATGTTTTTATGTTTTCTCCTGTGCGTTTTTGAGCAGTTAGAGCTACCTAAAATTTTTCTGAAAACGGAAACTTTCAAGACTGCTTCTTTACTTTTTCAACGAAGCAGGGAAGTATTGCATTTATTTGTGAAGAAGCTTTAGTGATATTTGCCCGGGTGTCATATTTTAATCCAAATTTCACCTCAGTTTTAAAGTATCAGACAGCAAAAAAAAAAGCAATACGTATAAATACGCAATTTTTTACATTAAAAACTTTACAGTAACTTTACAATCGGCAATATAATTTTTGGTAGGTAGAATGACTGTAAAATAGCCAAAAACCATAGAAATTAAGCACTAACAAAGTATTAGCGCTATTGCCCACCAGACTGTTAGCAAAGCACGGCAGATGTAAAGCATCCCCAATGCAGAAGATTTGCTAAGTTTGTGTAAAGTATCAAAGAAACAGGACTTTATGACATTACTTAAAGCTCCTTTAAACCGAATTTAATGACGATTACTTTAAAGCTCCTTAATCGTCGAACAGCTATACTACCAGTCATAGACGCAAGAACGGCTAAAAACAAACGGTTGCGATTACGTCGCACAGCGAATAATGACAGAAATACGTTGTTTCTGCGTCTTGGACTAACTACCATGAAAAAAATTTGCTTCAAAGTGGCCTCAAATATATATCTGGGGGAACTTGAGGGTTTTATGCAAATTCGGGAAAATTGTTACATAAGTTTACATTTCAGTTGCCCGATCGCCTAAAGTTACCTCCAGCCACACTACCCCTGAAAAATAGTTCCTTAAAAGTGCTCTTAATTATCTATCGGGATTGACTTGAGGTTTTTATGCAAATTCCGGGCATTGTTACATAAGTTTATATTTGGGTTGCCCGATCGCCAAGTTAACATAAGTAGTAATTTTGCTTCAAACTATTGTGGGGTAAGCATCTTGCCCGCCCAAAGCTGCTATGTAAATACAGAAAATCTGAGTTGCGCTTGGGTATTGAAGGGGCTGCAAGTGCGATCGCCCCAATCGATCGCCCCAGACAATCCCTTATCCCCTACAATAAATAAGCAATTGTTATATTTTGAGTTATCCTGTGAGTCCTACTGCCGAAGTCAGCAATAACGTAAATGCGGGCGCTCTGCCAACCGTTACCGCTACCCCAGCCCGCCGCGCTGTTTTTCCCTTCACCGCGATTGTTGGCCAGGAGGAGATGAAACTTGCGCTGCTATTGAATGTCATCGATCCCAAAATTGGTGGAGTGATGATTATGGGCGATCGCGGTACTGGTAAATCTACCACAATCCGTGCCCTGACTGACTTGCTGCCGGAAATTGAGGTGGTGGCTGACGATCCTTTTAACAGTCATCCCACCGATCCGGATTTGATGAGCGATGAGGTGCGCGATCGCACTTTATCTCAAACTGACATTAAAATCGCCCGCAAAAAAGTACAAATGGTAGACTTGCCGCTCGGCGCTACCGAAGACCGAGTGTGCGGTACGATCGACATCGAGAAAGCTTTGTCGGAAGGCGTGAAAGCTTTTGAACCAGGCCTGTTAGCTAAAGCTAACCGCGGCATTCTTTACGTCGATGAAGTTAATTTGCTCGACGATCATTTAGTCGATGTTTTGCTAGACTCCGCCGCCAGCGGTTGGAATACTGTTGAAAGAGAAGGCATTTCGATCCGCCACCCGGCTAAATTTATTTTAATCGGTTCCGGGAATCCCGAAGAAGGAGAATTGAGGCCGCAGTTGCTCGATAGATTCGGGATGCACGCAGAAATTCGGACTGTCAAAGACCCGAATCTGAGAGTGGAAATTGTCGAACAGCGATCGAGCTTTGACCAAAATCCGCCCGAGTTTCTCGCCAAATATCAGCACGAACAAGATGATATGCAGCAGAAGTTGGTGGAAGCCCAGGAAAGGCTGAAATCCGTAACTATCGATCGCGATTTGCGAGTAAAAATCTCCCAAGTTTGCGCGGAATTGGACGTAGACGGGCTGCGGGGCGATTTGGTCACAAATCGGGCTGCGAAAGCTTTCACAGCTCTGGATGAGCGCACAGAGGTGACTGTGGACGATATTCGCCGGGTGATGACTCTGTGTTTGCGGCACAGATTGCGCAAAGACCCGCTAGAATCTATTGATTCGGGTTCTAAAGTGACTAAAGTGTTCGATCGCGTATTCGGCCTAGAAGCAACTGAGGGGTAATGAGTAATTGGTAATTGGAAATGGGTAATTTGTGGTGATGAAACATTCCCAAAATTTTCAGACCTGATGCCCCATTTCCAATTACTAACTCAGGCAATGGAAAAACGAATTTTAGGATTAGATCCGGGCTTAGCCAATCTCGGCTACGGCGCAATTTCCTGTAAAATTGTCCCCGGAAAACAAGATCAAAACAGCGTTTCCATGATTGATTGCGGCGTAATTCAAACAACGCCAAAACAGGAAATGGGACAGCGCTTAAAAACAATTTACGAAGATTTGCACGCGGTAATTGAACAAGTAAAACCAGATTTAGCAATTGCCGAAAAACTGTTCTTTTACAAAATGGGAAATACCATACTTGTAGCGCAAGCGCGGGGAATTTTGATCCTAGTATTGGCGCAGTGCGGAGTGCCGCTGTTCGAGTTTACGCCGGCTCAAATTAAAAAAGCTTTGACCGGCCGCGGCAATGCTGATAAATCGGAAGTGCAAGAAGCTGTGGCGCGGGAGTTGGAGTTAGGTTACATTCCGAAACCGGATGATGCGGCGGATGCTTTGGCGGTGGCTTTGACTGGTTGGTACGACGATGATATTTGTCCGAAGACAATACTACAGTTGGAAACTCAAAAGAATTGATGCAATAGACTTGCATTGCATTCATTCACTTTCCTATCTTAAAATTATCTGCGTTCATCTGCGTTGATCTGCCTGACATCTGCGGTTGACTATCAATCAAAGATTTATGCAATTGCTCGTCTAATATCAAATCATCGGCAAATTCAACACAAATCCGGGCAAGACATCTTCTCCCGATAAACTCACGGGAAATTGTAAAATCTCTACTTCGCGATTAGGGCGATAAATTTCTACTTGTTGGTCTTGAGGATTAATTAACCAACCCAAGCGCAAACCGCTGTTGAGATACTCCTGCATTTTCTCCCGAAGCGGGCGCAGCGGGTCTGCGCGCGATTCCCTACTGGATAGCTTCGCTTCACGCAATTCTATTACAAAGTCAGGACAAATTGGCGGGAATTTTTCTTGTTGTTCTGCTGTCAAAGCAGACCATCTTTCTAAGCTAACCCAGGCCGCATCGGGAGAACGGTCTCCGTTATTCGGTAGCCGAAAAATTGTTGAAGAACTAAACACTCTCCCTAGCTGGGTTTGGTAATTCCACAGCCAAACTAAGCCAATCAAATCGGCTTCTCGATTGCCGCTGACTCCGCCTACTGGTGACATAATGATGATTTCTCCTTTCGATGTCCGTTCAAATTGCCAGTCTCGATTCATCTGGCACAAACGGTAAAACTGTTCGTCTGTTAATTCGACAGTATCTAAGTTTAAAGTAACTGTTGTCATTTTTCCAAACTCCCGATAAATATGAGTCCTGCAAACTATTTTAGCGCCACTTTCTGTCAATTTTAACATCAGTCCTGACAGCGAAAGTCCAAAATATGAGTTGAAAATGTAATTAAGTACGCGCCGCAGCTATCCCTGTGAATCGCCCAATCCCAACCTCAATCCCAAAAATGCTATAATATCAACTTTAACTGCTAAACTTACCCCGCCAGCATAGAACATAGGAAAATCTTATGGTGATTATTACCTCACAAGAAATTGCCCAATTTCGATCGCAATTAGCCGAATATCCCGAAGCCCTAAAAGCTCTAGACGAAATCGAAGATTGCGAAGGCAACATCGAAGATGCAGCGATATCTCTAGCAATTCAAGCCGGACAAGAACCGAATATTTCTGAAAATTGGTTGGACGGATTGGCAAAAAGATGCCGCGTTGCTATCTGCAAATCTGAGGTGAAAGAAGAGTTGATAAACGGACAGTTGAATGCAGCATTTAGAGATTTAGTCGCCGCCAAAACTTGCCCGCAGATTTTGGTGACATCGGTGATTATTTATGTATTTAAAACTGGGGTGAATGATTTTTGTGAGCCTCTGGAATATAAACTGTAAAGCCATTGATGCAGTTAAATTCGCCGCGATTTATCAAAACATGATATAACGAGGCGATCGCACTTTTCTCTACCACTGTGCACTGCTGTACCCAGCCGGCACCAAATCTGGCGACAAACCCAAAGATTTCCCCAGCAAACGAGCAAGTTGTACTAAAAAATTAGCAGTATCTGCGTCACCTTCGCCGGCCATTGAAGCCGATATCTGGATTAGCATCTGCACAAATCCTGCATCAATTAAATCGGAACAGGAACTCAAAACCTCTGGTTCTTGACCGTTGGGACAGGTAAGCACTCGCTCGATCAAGTTCAAATAAGCCTCGTGGCGTTCTGGATTCATTTTGGGGGGGTCGGTACAGTAAATGATTTATTATTACGTTTAACTGAGTCCTGTCAATCAGGCGATCGCATATACGATCCCCGTCTTTCGTCTAGAAACTCCATTCAGTCAGGAATAGACAGAAGCTTAAAGAAAATCTTAAGTTTTTCAATGCTAGTTTAGTCGAGGTAAGGTGCGCCATGAGCACCCTAGGATTCAAGGGACTTAGGAATATAAAAAATGAAAATAGGAATATTTTTAGGAAATCTCGGAAATCCCGCCATCTACTATCCCAAACTAGCCAAAATTACGGGCGGAGTCACGGCGAGTATTTTTCTGTGCCAATTATTGCAATGGCAAGCACAACAGTCAAATCCCGGCGAATGGGTGAAAACTAACGGCGGCGAAATTGAAAAAGCTACTGGTTTAAATTGCGAAGAACAAGAATTCGCTATAAAACTGCTGAAAGTGCGATCGCTCCTGAAAGAAAAATCCACAAATCCCAACACCGAAACCCTAGAACTCTGGGCGGACATTGACGCTTTGGAGGAAAAAATTAATAACTTTTGGGGAACCAATCCTGCTGATATTATAACACAAACAAGCCGCGAAAACAACAATCGTCCTGTAGAAATATTCCCCGAAACTTCACCCCCAAATGATGCAGTTAAAACTGATAAATTTTTCGGGCAACCGCGCCAGAAAATTGCGGTTACAGTCATCCCAAATTACCGATTTAGCGGGCCTTGGAATTCCGAAGCAGAACTGCAAAACTTTCAGCGAGCTTTAGAAGAATATGCCAGAGATCGCAACTTAGGATTTGGCCATCCTTCGGGATGGGCATTAAAAATTATTGACAGCATGACAAAGGGCTTAACCTCGACTTTTTGGGACGAATTTATCGCCGGAATTCCTTTAGGAGAAAGTCAGAAAGTTAAGCGAGAGTGGGAAATTGAGCCGGAAGTGCCTTATCCGGCGTTTGAAGAGGAGCGCATTCAGTATTATGTGCACAAGGGCGAACCGCTGGAAGCAGCAGTGTCTAAGGCTCGTGCTGACTTGAGAAACCCGGTTTTAGGGAAGGATTTGTGGGAGGGTTTTTTGCGAAAGTGCGATCGCATTGCCGATGATGCACTCAAAGCCAAAAACCAAGGCGTACAACACGCATATTTGCCCTCTTCCTTCAACGAAAGACCGCAAATTACCAAAGAAAGCGTGATGAATAAATTAGGGGCGATCGCGCCTCAATTTGCCCTGAATCAATCCACATCTGAAACAATCGCAGAACCGCCAAAACTCGAACAACAAGAGCCTCCAGCCGACGAAATCCCCAGTATTTCCTTTTTGCAAAAAGCTTACCAAACTTCTCTCGGTCGAGGTATTGTTGAAAAACAAATCGCGGCTAACCCAGAATGGGGCTATGAAATAGTTGATGGTGAAATAGTAGAATCTATTCCTTTTTAATGAGGCTAAAATGAAACGAATTAGCGATATCAATCCGCTGGGAGTTGAGCGGGCAAGTCCTTCAAATCCCGAAAGAGCAAAGCTGCGCCAGGAAAGATTGCAGCATGAGAAGTATTTAGGTTTTCAGCAGTTAATAGAGCTTTGTAGTTTGGGCGAATATGGCATGGCGAAACAACTTGCAAGCCGACATTCTCGTTGGGGTTATGAAATAGTTGATGGAGTTGTAATGGATCGGGTAGATTAGGTTCGTAGTAAAGACTTTAGTCCTTTCAGCCTCGGATTTTAGGACTGAAGTCATTACTACGAACCTACTTTTGCGGATATGTTAGAATTATAATAGAGAATTAATTGATTGTAAAGTTATGACAGCTATTATTAATGCCAAAAATCTAACGCTCAATGAAGTTAGTGAATTTTTGAAGTTTCAACAACTGTTTAACAACGAAACGTACCCAAGTTTATTATCATTAGAACCACTCGCCGAGTTTGAACAGCTAGAACTCGTGCAAATCCGCAACGATTTTCGCGAATACCTCTCTTTTGAAAGAGTTTCAGAAGGGCTGGTACAAGCTCTGACTACCTTTCCTTTGATGCGATTGGCTGGCTTTTACCGATCGCCATTAAAGATGAGTCTAGAAGAAAATATTGCTAATATTGCGATCGAAGATGAAGACATAACTATTACAGGCAGATTTGACATCTTAGCAATCAATAAACAGAAACAAATCGCCGCTGATATAGCATTTTGGATTTTAGTAATAGAATCTAAAAACAGTCTAATTGCTCCCCGTGCCGGTTTGCCCCAACTACTAACTTATGCCTATAAAAGTTTAGAATATCAAGAGTCAGTCTGGGGACTGACAACCAGCGGAGAGTTTTATCAGTTCGTTAATATCCGTCGAGGAAATCCGCCAACCTATCAGTTAATGCCCTTTCTGACTTTGATGGAACCCGAATCTTCTGTTGTGTTGCTGCAAGTTTTGAAAGCTATTTGTAAACTCTAGAAGAAGGAAGTTCGGCAACGGATTGTGTAACGGATGTAACGGATTGAAGACATGAAGTAGGGTGCGTCAGCGAGGAAGATTTCGGGAAAAACTCACAATCTCACAACTGACGCACCCCCGGAATAAATGGTGCGTCAGAATGAGATTATGAGTGATTGTTGAGAATTACTAAACTGACGCACCCTACCGCTTTAACTGTTGACTCTTCAACCCGCGGAGGCGGGTTTTGCCTGTATAGACGCGGTTTCAACCGCCGAGTCTTCTGCATAAAAAAATGAGGCGGGGAGAATTCCCTACCTCAATTTTTAGCTAACTTTTACCCTACAAAATAGAGCTGTTAAAACTTAGTAGCCTCTGGTGTTTGGCTTGTGCACGATGAAGCTTAGCACTTGGCACTGCTTCACGTTGTCAAAACCCATGACGCGGATGTAAGACTGAGAATTTTCTTGGCGGCAAGCTTGAATTTCAGCCATGATTTCTTGGACGCTGCGAGCACCAAACAAAGGCAATTTCCACAAAGTCCAGTAGCGCATTTCAGGGGCAGAGGTTTCGTTGAATTCTACGCCGGGAATGTAGCCTTGATCCAAGATGTACTGGAGTTGCTTGGCAATTTGCGCGTCTGTCAGCGGGGGCAAATAGGACAGAGTTTCGTAACGACGCTCTTTAGGTAAAGTCTTCATTTTGTGTATCTCTAAGGTGTGTGTTCGATCGCACTTATCGATCGATTAACTCGACAAATTATCCAGATTCGGTTCAGAATCTATTGATGTTTCAGGATTAGCGATAGAAACAGACCAATTAAGTTGCGTAATTCGCTCTAAATGCTCGCGTCTGTGTTCCATATTCGACTGTTGAATGCCAGTACAAACCATTTCTGGCAAGAATTCTGTCACATCGTGAGCCAGATACTCTCGCACAGTCATGATCCGAAATCCTAAATCTTGATTTTCCCTCAGCAACTCTTGAATATAAACTTCTCCATCTTGGATTTTGCCCTTAGTGGAAAATTCGTTTAACCAGATTGCCAAAGCAGGATTGGTTTCGCTCAACTGAGCTAGCACAATCCGCACGGATTGATAGGTTAGGTAACTCGCCAGCACCTTAGCGGTGTCTTTCGCAACTTGTTTGAGCTCCATTCTGACCGCATCTCCCTCAAATTTTAGATTTTGGATTTTAGATTTTAGATGCAAACTTACTTGTAAATCTTCTTCAAAGATAAAGAATTAACAGCAAGTTTGCGACCTAAAACCTAAAATCTCAAACCCAAAATCATCAAACGGTATCCATTGCCTCGAACTCAAACTTAATTTCTTTCCAGAGTTCGCAAGCAACAGCCAGTTCGGGGCTCCATTTGCAAGCTTCGCGAATGATGTCTCCGCCTTCGCGCATCAAGTTGCGGCCTTCGTTACGAGCTTGGACGCAAGCTTCCAAAGCAACGCGGTTAGCAGTTGCACCAGGTGCGTTACCCCAAGGGTGGCCCAAGGTGCCGCCGCCGAACTGCAAGCAGGAGTCGTCGCCGAAGATTTCTACCAAAGCTGGCATATGCCAGATGTGGATACCACCAGAAGCAACTGGCATGACACCAGGCATGGAGGCCCAATCTTGGGTGAAGTAAATACCGCGGCTGCGGTCTTCTTCGATGTGGTCTTCGCGCATCAAGTCTACGAAGCCCATCGTGATGCCTTTTTCGCCTTCGAGTTTGCCCACAACTGTACCCGAGTGCAGGTGGTCGCCGCCGGACATCCGCAAGCACTTGGCAAGCACGCGGAAGTGGATACCGTGGTTCTTTTGACGATCGATCACGGCGTGCATTGCGCGGTGAATGTGCAGCAAAATACCGTTTTTGCGGCACCATTTGGCCAAGCTGGTGTTTGCAGTGAAACCACCGGTGAGGTAGTCGTGCATGATGATCGGGGTTTTGATTTCTTTGGCGAATTCAGCCCGTTCCATCATTTCTTCAAAGGTAGGGGCGGTTACGTTGAGGTAGTGGCCCTTGACTTCGCCGGTTTCTGCTTGGGCTTTTTCAATAGCTTCTTGAACGAACAGGAAGCGATCGCGCCAACGCATGAACGGTTGCGAGTTGATGTTTTCGTCGTCTTTGGTGAAGTCCAAACCGCCGCGTAGAACTTCGTAAACGGCACGGCCGTAGTTCTTAGCAGACAGACCCAATTTGGGTTTAATTGTACAACCCAGCAAAGGACGGCCGTACTTGTTCAATTTGTCCCGCTCAACGGTAATACCGTGAGGAGGGCCTTGGAAGGTTTTCAGGTAAGCAATGGGAACCCGCAAGTCTTCCAACCGCAGAGCGCGCAGAGCTTTGAAACCGAAAACGTTACCAACCAAAGATGTCAGCAAGTTGGTGACGGAACCTTCTTCAAACAAATCCAAAGGATAGGCGATGAAGCAGATGTATTGGTTGTCTTCACCGGGAACTGGCTCGATGTCGTAGCAGCGACCTTTGTAGCGGTCGAGGTCGGTCAGGAGGTCAGTCCACACAGTTGTCCATGTACCAGTGGAAGATTCAGCAGCTACAGCAGCGCCTGCTTCTTCTGGTGGTACTCCAGGCTGTGGAGTTACGCGGAAAGCCGCCAAAATATCTGTATCTTTCGGCGTGTAGTCCGGGGTGTAATACGTTAGTTTATAGTCTTGAACTCCGGCTTTATACCCAGCCTTTGATTGAGTTTGGGTTTGCGCGTAAGCCATATCTCGCTTCCTAGTATTCGCTTAATTTTTTGGGCCTGATGGCCGGCTCCTAAAAATATACCAATAAACGGACACTCTAAAATTTTAATATTCTTTTAATCATCATAAGTATTATTTATTTTACTTTACATTAAGACAATATTTGTAACATATCTTATAAAACAAAAGGTATGAAGGATGCGGGGGGAAAGGCTGGGGATCGCAGGACGGGGGTGGAGAATTTCGATCGCGCGAAAGATATTGTGCAGCGAGCCGAACAGCCGATCAATAAGGTTTATGTAAAGAGTTTTATCCTGGAAAATCAGAATTGGGAATGGGTAATGGGTAATGGGTAATGGGGAATTGGGAATTAGTTATAAATACCTAAATTTGTGGTTGTAGTTGAAATCGATCTCAACTGCAATTCAGTCGGCAATCCAAAATCTCAAATCCAAAATCTCAAATCCAGTGGGGGGGGCGAGAAACCCGGTTTCTACGAAAAATTTACGTTTATTAACGAGAAATCTACAAAGAAACCGGGTTTCTGAGGTTGCAAGTGCGATCGGCAACTAATCCAGCAATTCTTCAATTCTTCAATCCAAAATCGAAAATCGAAAATCGACTGACTGACCACCAAGTCAAAAATCCGCACCATAGCACATAATATGGACAGGGACTTGTGCAGCAACCTGGTGTATCAACCAACGCAAATTCGTCGTTACAGCAATTAAACCTCGCTTAAAACCTGGTTTCTGCGTTAGCTGCGCGTAAGTCTAGTATGGATATTTTGCCCTATTTCTAGTCTGGTTGTGCCCCATCCCCCTTCAAAAGCCGTCCACTGCATCAATCCAGATTGCCCAAGGCCTTACCCTCAGACTTGGGGCAACAATTTTTGTCAGAGTTGCGGGACTCCGCTGCGACTCAAAAATCGCTACGTGCCTCTACAAGGCCTTGGTTCCGGCGGTTTTGCATCAATTTTCACAGTTTGGGATACAGAAACTCAAACCGAGCGCGTCCTAAAATTGTTGCTCGAAACTTCCCCGAAAGCGGTGAAACTGTTCGAGCAGGAAGCTTTGGTTTTGGCACGTTTGCGGCATCCTGGTGTCCCGAGAGTCGAGCCGGACGATTATTTTCATGTGCAAACTCAAAATTTTGTAGGCGGGGATAGAAGTGCCACAGCGAGGCGCTTGCCTTGTTTGGTAATGGAAAAGATTCACGGCAAAACTTTAGAAGAGGTTCTCGACGATCACCCTCAAGGATGTCCGCAGGAATGGGTGTTTAGTTGGCTGAGTCAAGCTGTGGAAATTTTAGAGGAGTTGCATCGGTGTCAGATTATTCACCGTGATATTAAACCGAGCAATTTGATGCTGCGAGATCCAGAATCGCCCCAAGTTTTGCTAAGCAAGGGTTTGGGCGGACTGCAATTGGTGGCGATCGACTTTGGGGGAGTTAAACAGATGGGCGGTGGTGAACCGGTGGGGAAAGATTCTCCGAGCTCGACGCGGTTGATTTCGCCTGGGTACAGCCCGCCGGAACAAATTGTCGGTGGTGGTGTGGTGCCCGCGACGGATTTTTATGCGCTGGGGCGGACTTGCATTCACTTGCTGACGGGGAAGTATCCGGCCCAAATTGAAGATCCGATGACGGGGGAGTTGCGGTGGCGACATATTGTGTCTGTGAGTCCGGCTTTGGCGAATTTGTTGGATGATATGGTGCGATCGAATGTGCAGCAGCGTCCGGTAAATGCTGGGGAAGTTCGATCGCGCTTAAAGGAGATTTATGCTAAGAGTAATGGCAAAATTGCGCTCGCCCCAGTCAGTCAAGCTATTGTAGAATTTTGCCGACAAATAGTAGTAGTGACGGCGCAAAAAACGGCAAGTTTGACGGTTTTGGTGTTCGGCGCGATCGCCCAAATCGTGGTAGCTTCTCTGGATACGGGCTGGGAAATGGTGCTCGGCGGGGTTGGTGGATGTGCGGGGGCGATCGGCGGTTTGGTTTTGGGCTATGCTTCGCCTATTGGCCCGGAAGTTGCGAGTTTTCTGAATGAAGGTTTGCACCAATTAATCCCTAACATGACTTTTGCTGTCGGGCCGGAAGTGCTGCTGTTTGCGTTTGCGGGTTGGGGCACTGCGGTAGGCTTGACGGATGCGGGGAGTTTTCGCCAGCAAAAACAGTATTGGCTGTCGGGATTGATGGGTGCTCAGGGCTATTTGTTGGCGGGTTTGTGTTGGATGGAAGCAACTGCTTCTAGCGGCGTGCAGGGGATTATTTTGGGGGCTTTTGCGATCGCCACTTTAACGATCGGAATGGGTTTGCGGAGTCACCAATTAGTTCATGCTTTGGTAGTAGCTGTTTGTTCTACGGGACTGTTTTTGTTTCTGAATGCTTTGAACATTTTTCCGGGGAGTTTCTTGGGGATTTTGTCGGTGTCGGCTGATGCTAATTTCGGCTGGTTGCAGGTTTGGGGATCTATTGTTTTCTTTGGTTTGTTGGGAAGTGCGATCGGGCTTTGTTTGGGAGTCAGTCATTATTTAGTTGTGCCCGTGTTGCGGTGGTTGGGATGGCGGTAGAACATTCATAATTAAGACTCAGCCCTTGAAATTCCGACTAAACGCGAGCATTGGTAGGGAAACGGCACTGCCGTGTCCGACGCTGGACTCTGCGACTTTTAGAGATAAATTTCACATCTTGCCCGCCATAAAGCTCAAATTTAAATGTAAAATAGGTGAGGAATAAAACTAACCGCAGATGTCAGGCAGATCGACAAAGATAAACGCAGATAATTTGTCCGAGTTGCCTAAATTTTGAATAGTAGTAAATCATAACTTCAGAGTGCCATGTCAAAAATATTACTAGAATCTTTTCGGACAGCCTACGCAAATATGGAGTTGTCGCCACTCATAACTCCGAAAGAAGTGGCAAACTTCCGCGTAGAATATGGGACGGAAGTAATCGAACAATTAGAGCAATTAGTCGAAGACGATCCATCGGGTAGCGGTAAAATAATTTTTAGCGGACATCGCGGTTGCGGTAAGTCTACACTGTTGGCTGAGTTTTGCCGCCAGATGGACGATCGCTATTTTACAGTGTTTTTCTCGATTTCCGACTTGATTGAAATGTCGGATGTCAATCATATTAATATTTTGTTTGCGATCGCAGTTCAGTTGATGGATGCAGCGGAAAAACAGGATATTCCAATCAAACAATCAACTAAAGAATCATTTTATAACTGGTTTGCCACTAAAACTAAAACACAAATTGACGAATTGGGCGCCAGCGGTTCGGTGGGTTTTAACTTGTTTAAGATGATTACAGGCAAGTTAAAAGCTGATGCAACAATTCGTGAAGAAATCAAACTAGAGTTTATCCGCAAAGTTTCCGATTTAGTTTCGACAATTAACCAGATCGCTGCTGTAGTTGAAGACGGTGCAAAGAAACCGATAATGGTCGTGATTGACGACCTCGACAAGTTAGATTTAGGTGTCGTCCGCCAAGTTTATCAAGAACATATTAAAGCGCTATTTTTGCCGAACTTTAGGATGATTTTAACAACTCCAATATCCGCGCTGCGAGATGTTTCTTTGTCCGCTACTGTGGAAACAGAAACCAACGATCAAGTCGTGTTTATGCCAGTAACTAAGCTGTTCAAACGCGGGGAAAGCCGGAATCCTGATGCTGTGCCGATGGCGGAACCGGCGGCGAGATTGAAAGAGATTTTAGCTAAACGCTTGGGAAGCGAATTGATTGAACCGGAATCACTCGATCGCATTGTCATATACAGCGGTGGAGTGTTGCGAGAATTGATTAGAATTGCTAACGAATGTTGCCGCATTTGTTTGCGCTTGGTGCGACGGCGGCCGGAAGATGTCATTAAAATTAATGCTGAAGTATTTGAGGAGGCTATTAATAAATTGCGACTGGATTTTGATACTCGTTTGGGAACAAGTGATTATGAGATGTTGATGGCGACTTACAGAGATTTTAAGCCGGAAAACCCGAAAGCTAAAGAGTTTTTGGATTTGCTGCATGGGTTATATGTTTTGGAATATCGGAATGCTGTTTTGTGGTACGATATTCACCCGATTGTGCTAGAATTGTTGAAGCAGCGTGATGATTTTCCGGGTTAAGGTATTGTGGCATTGGTGTAAATTTAACGTCAAATGTAGTGCGGTTCTTCTGTCTAGCGATTAAGGCCAGATCCCCCCTAGCCCCCCTTCTTAAGGGGGGGACAAGAATCTGATTAAAGTCCCCCTTGCTTTCGGGGGATGCGAGGGGGATCTGGCCTCGGACAAAAACGAGATTTATCAAAGGTTCCAGACTTAAGTTGACACTAATAGCTATTGCGACATTTAAATTTAACTTTTCGGACGCGCATCAGTACCAAAGAAACCGGGTTGTTCACCGAAATCAAAGGCTATCATCCAAAATATTCGTAAAAAATCAGGTTTCTGCGTAAGTTCAGATGATGCTAAATTATTATGTCAAATTTCAACAGTCAAAATAAAGATAATTATGAAGATTTACTCGTGTCAATTGAAGCGGGTAAAGATATTCTCAACTTGTTAATTGCAGTTTGCGATGATAGCGAGTGTCGAGAACAACTAATATTGAAGTATGAAGCAGAACTGGAACCGGATATCCGCCGCTATCGGGTAGAATTGGCTAGGGGTGAACCGAGTTTGCGATCGACTATAGCGCATTTAGTAGAACGAGAACCCTATTTGCAGCAGCGGGGAAAAGCTGCGATCACCGTGACTGGTGTGGAACAACTGCGCTTTTTTAAGGGCTTGGACAATGTGCGATCGGAACAAGAGGTGTTTTTTGGCTATTTGCAATGGACGCGAGAAGCATTGCGCGAGTATCCGTTTTCGATTGTGTTGTGGGTGACGCGACAAATTGAAATTCTGATTAGTGATGAGTCTCCTGATTTTTGGAGTTGGCGGAAAGGTGTGTTTCGGTTTGAGACAAAAAAAACGGCGGCTGTTTCCAAAACTGAGTTTGAACCGTTTCGACAGCTAACTGAAGGCGACGATCGAGAACCGCCGAGTTTGATTCCGCTGGAAGATTTGCAGGATCTAATTGCGCGTGTGCAACAGAAAAAAGGACTCGAAGACCCCAGTTTGGCAAGTCTTTATGCGAGTATGGGGAAAATTTATTACAGAAGGATCGAGTCGGGAGAGTGCGAAAATTTTCAGGATGAGTATGAATTGGCGATCGATTATTTCCAAAAGGCGATCGGGCTTCAGCAAGGGTTAGATTCGGAAGCGGAATTATCAAGTAGTTTAAATTACCTCGCCGGACTTTATGAATCCCAAGGAAGGTACTCGGAAGCGGAACCGCTGTATTTGCAAGCAGTGGAAATAGACAGGCGTTCGCTTCCAGAAGACCATCCCAGTTTAGCTACTCACCTCAACAATTTAGCCCTACTTTATAAATCCCAAGGAAGGTACTCGGAAGCCGAACCGCTGTATTTGCAAGCATTGGAAATAGACAGGCGTTCGCTTTCTGAAGACCATCCCAGTTTAGCTATTGACCTCAACAATTTAGCCCTACTTTATAAATCCCAAGGAAGGTACTCGGAAGCCGAACCGCTGTATTTGCAAGCTGTGGAAATATCCAGGCGTTCGCTTCCTGAAGACCATCCCAGTTTAGCTATTCGTCTCAACAATTTAGCCGGACTTTATGAATCCCAAGGAAGGTACTCGGAAGCCGAACCGCTGTATTTGCAAGCATTGGAAATAGACAGGCGTTCGCTTCCAGAAGACCATCCCAGTTTAGCTACTCACCTCAACAATTTAGCCCTACTTTATAAATCCCAAGGAAGGTACTCGGAAGCCGAACCGCTGTATTTGCAAGCATTGGAAATAGACAGGCGTTCGCTTTCTGAAGACCATCCCAGTTTAGCTATTGACCTCAACAATTTAGCCCTACTTTATAAATCCCAAGGAAGGTACTCGGAAGCCGAACCGCTGTATTTGCAAGCATTGGAAATAGACAGGCGTTCGCTTCCAGAAGACCATCCCAGTTTAGCTATTCGTCTCAACAATTTAGCCGGACTTTATAAAGCCCAAGGAAGGTACTCGGAAGCGGAACCGCTGTATTTGCAAGCATTGGAAATAGACAGGCGTTCGCTTCCTGAAGACCATCCCAGTTTAGCTATTGACCTCAACAATTTAGCCGGACTTTATGAATCCCAAGGAAGGTACTCGGAAGCGGAACCGCTGTATTTGCAAGCATTGGAAATAGACAGGCGTTCGCTTCCTGAAGACCATCCCAGTTTAGCTATTGACCTCAACAATTTAGCCGGACTTTATGAATCCCAAGGAAGGTACTCGGAAGCGGAACCGCTGTATTTGCAAGCATTGGAAATTTTTCACAGCAAGTTGCCAGAAAATCACCCGAACATTCAGACTGTGTGGAAAAATTATGTTGGGCTGTGGCGGGAAGGAATTAGTAAAGGAGATTTGACCTTTGAGCAATTGCGAGAACATCCTTTCGGGGAACAGTTATTAGCAGAACTTCAGGAATAAAGAAAAATTTCGCTTTCAGTTACAAATGTTGTTAAAATATAGAATATGGAGCCTGGATTGTAGATAATAATTTAGTCAAAAAGCAACGGAAACATTCTCTAGCAAAACAAAAGGATAAAAAAATGGGCAGAGTCACCGCAACAATAACCGTCACCAATCACATCGATGAAATTCTGGGAGAAAGAGGGTTCATCCCCGCAGAGCAAATACGCTCTATCACCATCGATAACGTCTTAGTCGATACAGGAGCAACTCGACTCTGCTTACCAGCAGATATTATCAGTCAGTTGGGTTTGCCAATGCTAGGTGAAATCGACGGACATACGGCAATAGGAACCAGAAAATTTCGTCTGTTCAAAGATGTCACTATTGCCGTAGCTGGACGAGAAGGCAGGTATGATTGTGTAGAAATTCCCGCAGGAGAAGAACCTTTACTCGGCTTAATTCCTCTCGAAGATTTGGGTTTAGAACCGGATTTGAAAAATCAGCGGTTAAATGTTTTACCAGCAGAGGGCAATCAAAGCTATATTCGGGTGTAGCAACATTTGTAGGGTGTGTCGCCATGAACAATCCCTAAATGCAATCGACAATTTCACGTATCCGCACCTGACAACTACTAATAAGAACTCGCTGGTGCGTGAGGCACTGAATCAAGTTACTCAATTTGTGATAATTATTGTTAATCGCCGCGCCTCATACACCGTACAATCTGGTAAAAAAGTCAATGTATATGTTTGCAATAAAATGACAGTCACTACTCATCAACTTATTCAGTGGAAACAGCAAGGGCGTGCAATTGTGGCGCTGACAGCTTATGATTATGCGATCGCCCAACTAATCGATCAAGCAGGCACTGACATCATCCTAGTCGGCGATTCCCTGGCAATGGTAGCGCTGGGCTACGACACAACACTGCCCCTCACCCTCGATGAAATGCTGCACCACGCTAAAGCAGTGCGTCGCGGAGTCAAACAAGCATTGATTGTGGTCGATTTGCCGTTTTTAACTTACCAGGAAAGTCCCCAGCAAGCGATGCACTCGGCCGGGAGAGTTTTGAAAGAAACTGGCGCTCAAGCTGTAAAATTGGAGGGTGGATATCCAGCAATGGCTGCCACTGTTTCGCAGCTAACATCCGCCGGGATTCCGGTGATGGGTCACGTTGGTTTAACTCCGCAGTCGGTACACCAACTCGGTTACAAAAAACAAGGCAAAACAGCCGAATCTGCCGATCGCATCATAGCAGAGTCGATCGCACTTCAAGAAGCTGGGGTTTTCGCGATCGTCCTAGAACACATTCCCGCAGACTTAGCCGCTCAAATTACCCAAAAATTAACTATTCCCACCATTGGCATCGGGGCTGGCCCGCACTGCGACGGACAAGTTTTAGTTACTTCCGATTTGTTGGGACTTTCCGAAAAACAACCGCCTTTTGCCAAAGCTTACGCCAATTTTCGAGAAACAATTACCCAAGCTGTCAAAGATTATTCCCTAGAAGTTAGAGAACGAAAATTTCCCGAATAGGTTCGTATTCAATTGACAATTGACAGTTGACAGTTAACAGCGAACTCTACCTAGAAGGAAGAGGATTGGAGTAATGAATAGTTTTCTTTTAATTTCTCGCCTTTAAGGGTTCCGACTTTAAACCAATTCTTTGGAGTAAAAACTTCCGTCCTCATAAAATCAGAGGACTGAAGTCCTCACTACCAAACTATTTCAAACCTTCGGCTTATCCTCTTCGGGCAAATCCTTCTCCTTGTCAGCAGATTCACCATCACCTAGACCAACCCCTTCCTTAAAACTCCGCAGCGTTTTCCCCAAAGCATTGCCCAACTCAGGAATTTTCTTGGGGCCGAAAATTAGAATAGCGACTACCGCAATAATGCCCATTTCGGGCAATCCCAGACCAAACATACACTCATCTCCTCTAAAACTTGCTCGATCGCACGTCCATCTACTGATATCCTTAAAAGTATCTACCTTTTTTCCTGCATCCTGCAACCGTAGAATCAAATTTTATTCAGCCATCGCCCGATAAATAGGAATGTTAGAAATATCCCAGCCTTCCCTCCGCGAACAACAGCACCATCTCATCCGCAAGTTAGCAGAACGGATGGAAGCAGTATGGCATCGCTATCTCGACCTCGAACCCTACCACCTACCCGCTGACTTGGGATACGTAGAAGGGCGCTTGGAAGGAGAAAAACTGATCATTGAAAACCGCTGCTATCAAACGCCCCAGTTCCGCAAAATACACCTCGAACTTGCGAAAGTCGGGCCAATGCTGGATATTCTGCACTGCGTGATGTTTCCCAGACCGAATTACGCTTTGCCGATGTTCGGTACGGATATCGTAGCAGGCAAAGGCAAAGTTAGCGCCGCGATCGCAGACCTTTCTCCCCTCAATCCGAGCCGCACTTTGTCGGAAACCTACCGAACCCAACTGCAAACTTTGCCGATTAACCAGTTTTCTTGTCCCCGGCAAATTCCAGAGTGGGGGGATATTTTCTCGGAATTTTGCCTGTTTGTGCGGCCAGATTCGATCGAAGAAGAAAGCAGATTTCTGGACATAGTTGAATCTTACATGGAAATTCACTGCAAGCTAGCAGTCGCATCCGTTCCAGTCTCGGCCGCTGAAGAGGAGAAAGTTCTGGCTGCTCAAATGTACTACTGCACCCAGCAGCAGCAAAACGACAAAACTCGCCGCATACTTGAAAAAGCTTTCGGTCAAGATTGGGCTGAACATTACATGACTGAGGTGCTGTTTGATTTCCCTAAATAGCTGAAATCTGTTTACAATACTTCATAGTAGGTGTGCAAAAACTTAATCAGGAAATCACCTACCTCATACGTCATGGGAAAGGAATCACGGGTCAAGGATAAATCATTTTTTAAACCGCCAGGGCGAGGAGTCATCGGTTTAGCGATCGCCGCCACTCTCCTTACCACAGGAATCGGTTTTTGGCAAGTATCTCAAATTAGAAAAGCCGAAGAGTTAAAGGCGGCGGCTGCAACTGCGGCTGCTGCAACTACTGCCTCCACCCGCACCAGCGTTACAGCTTTGGGTAGGTTGACTCCGCAGGGGGAAGTGATCAAATTGTCTGCCCCTTCGGCGTCTGAGGGAGCGAGAATTGAACTGTTGAAGGTGGAAGAGGGCGATCGCGTCAGTCAAGGACAAATCATAGCAGTTCTCGATACGCGCGATCGGCTCCAAGCAATCCTCCAACAAACCGACAAAGAAGTCAAAGTCAAACAAGCAGAATTAGCGAAAATTCAAGCAGGCGCAAAAACAGGCCAAATCGGCGCCGGGAAAGCCGAAGTTGCCAAGTCTGAAATTCAACGTCAAAGAGAAACCGAAGGCGAAGGAGCAAATGTTGCCCGCTTAGAAGCTCAAATGCGAAGAGACATCGAAGCTGCACAAGCTAACGTCGCCAAATTCGAGGCACAACTACAACGGGAAACCGAAGCGGAACGAGCTAATCTTGCCAAATTTGAGGCACAACTGCAACGAGAAACTGAAGTCCAGCAAGCTAAACTTGCGCGGCTGGAAGCTCAAGTGCGCGGCGAAATTGCCTCTCAAAATGCTACAGTCGATCGACTAAAAGCCGAATTAGCCAACGCCGAAGCCGAGGAAAAACGCAATCAAGAACTGTCCGAAACAGGTGCAATTTCTGCTTCCGCCTACGATACCAAACGCTTAGGAGTAGAGACAGCCCGCCAGAAAGTTAAAGAAGCGCAAGCTATATTAGAAAAAACAGTGCAAACTTTGCGAGAGGAAATAGTCGAAACTAAAGCCACAGTCAAACAAAAAGTAGAAACAGGCAAGCAGGAAATCAATCAATCCCGCGCCAATCTCAAACGCAAATCAGAAACAGGGCGGCAGGAAATTAATCAAGCTACAGCCACTTTAAATCAAAAGATAGAAACTGGCAGAGAACAACTCAATCAAGCCGAAGCAATGCTCAAACAAAAAGCAGAAACCGGCGAAGAACAAATCAATCAAGCCAAAGCAACTCTCGACCAAATTGGCGAAATTCGCCCCGAAGACGTGCAAGCCGCCCAAGCTGCTGTCGAAAGTGCGATCGCCACCAAACAAAAAGCCCAAGTAGACTTAAACTTAAGCTATGTCAAAGCACCCGTATCCGGTTCCATCCTCAAAGTTAACACCCGCCAAGGAGAACGCATCAACACCCAAGACGGCATCGTAGAACTAGGCCGCACCGATCAAATGTACGCCATAGCCGAAGTTTACGAAACCGACATCGCCAAAGTGCGAAACGGCCAGCGCGCCACAGTTACCAGCTCAGTTTTTGCAGGCACATTAGAAGGAACAGTCGCTAGAATAGGCAAACAAATCGGTAAAAAAGATGTCCTGAATACTGACCCCGCCGCCGACACCGATGCTAGAGTTATCGAAGTAAGAATTCGCCTCGACCCCGAATCGAGCAAAAAAGTTGCTGAACTGACAAACTTGCAGGTTGAAGTCAAAATAGCTATCTAAAAAAACTCATAACATGGCAAAAATACAGCTAGCTTGGGCACAGTTAACCCGCGAGAAAATGCGCTTAGTCATCGCGCTAGCCGGGATTGGCTTTGCCGATTTACTAATGTTTATGCAATTTGGATTTAGAGACGCACTATTTGAAAGTTCCGTCAGCTTTCACTCGAAGTTAAAAGGGGATATTTTCATCACCAGCACCCAATCTACGGCTTTAATAGCCATGAAAAGTTTTCCCCAGCGGCGCTTATATCAAGCTTTGAGTTTTAACGGCGTTACAGCAATTAGCCCGGTATATCTAGGCTTTGGATTGTGGAAAAATCCCGATCCAAACGAGCGCAAAACGCGCCAACTAATGGTCATCGGTTTTGATCCCACTCGTCCGGTTTTTGATATGCCGGAAATCAAAAATAATTTAGACAAAATTAAAATTTCCGATGTAGTTTTATTTGACCAAGCTTCCCGCCCGGAATTTGGGCCAGTAGTGGAATATTTCAACCAGGGAAAACCTGTTGAAACAGAAGTTGACAACCGCCGCGTTGCGGTAGAGGGTTTATTTACTTTAGGGGCATCTTTCGGTGCTGACGGAAATATTGTCACCAGCGATTTGAACTTTCTGCGAATTTTTGCGACGCGGAGAACAAAAGGTTTAATTGATATCGGTATTGTGCACTTGCAGCCGGGAACTGATGTGAAGGCTGTTGTCGAAAAAATGAGGGCAACTTTGCCGTCAGATGTGCGAATTGCTTCAAAGGAAGAGTTTGTAGCTTTTGAGAGAAAGTATTGGGAAGAAGGCACGGCCATCGGATTTATTTTCACTCTCGGCGCGGCAATGGGATTTATCGTGGGGATAGTGATTGTTTATCAAATTCTTTATACTGATGTTACCGATCACTTGCCCGAATACGCGACGTTGAAGGCGATGGGATATAAGGATTTTTACTTTTTGAGCGTGGTGTTTCAAGAGGCTTTGATTCTGGCAATTCTTGGTTATTTGCCTGGGTTTGGGGTTTCTGTGCTGCTGTACAATTTAGGGAGAAGTGCTACGAGTTTGCCGATGTATATGACTGTGGGGAAGGCTGTAACTGTGTTTGTAATGACAGTTGTCATGTGTTGTGTGTCGGGGGCAGTTGCAGTTAGGAAGTTGCAGGCGGCTGATCCGGCAGATATTTTTTAATCAAGAAAGTTCGGCAGCGGATTATGTAGCCGATTTAACGGATTTAATATATAGCAAAACACGAAAAGTTATTGAGAAACAAAAATGCCGATACCAAAGCCACATTATTCTGTAAGCTGGATTTATCTAATGCTTGCCGTCATCTTAGAAGCAGCAGGTACTATTTATATGAAATTCTCTGAGGGTTTCACAAAAGTGGTTCCCTCGATTTTGATGCTAATTTTTTATGGAATTAGTTTTGTCTTTTTAAATTTAGCGATTAAAAAACTAGATGTGGGTGTAGCTTATTCAATTTTCTCCGGGTTGGGAATTGCTCTTGTTACTATTGGAGGCATTTTCTTTTTTAAAGACCCCATCACAATTTTTAGAGTCACGGCTATTTCCCTAATCATGATTGGTGTGATTATTTTGAATTTTACAGATTTATCTCATTAAACAACGCCAAGAAGGAAGAAATAAGAACGAATTCCCAATTCCCAATTCCCAATTCCCAATACCAATTACCAATGAATACTTTACCAGTTGTTTCAATTGAAAATCTCAATCATTCCTTTGGTGAAGGACAACTTCAGAAGCAGACATTATTTGACATCAACTTAAAAATTTATCCGGGCGAAATCGTGCTAATGACCGGGCCTTCTGGGTCTGGCAAAACAACTTTGTTAACCTTAATTGGAGCTTTGCGATCGATCCAAGAAGGTAGTCTCAAAATTCTTGACCAAGAATTGCGGGGAACTAAGAAAAATAAATTAGTTCAAGTCCGCCGCGACATCGGCTATATTTTCCAAGCTCACAATTTGCTCAAATGTTTGACAGCGCGGCAAAACGTGCAAATGTCTTTAGAACTGCACAGTCATCTTTCTGACCAAGAAACTAATGATAAAATAGAGGAAATGCTGGAAGCTGTAGGGTTGGGAGAAAGAATGGATTATTACCCGGACAGTCTTTCTGGCGGGCAAAAACAAAGAGTTGCGATCGCCCGCGCATTAGTCAGCCAGCCAAAATTAGTATTAGCAGACGAGCCCACGGCAGCCCTAGACAGCAAATCAGGTCGAGATGTGGTAGAAATCATGCGAGGTTTGGCAAAAGAACAGCACTCTACTATTTTGCTCGTCACCCACGATAACCGCATTTTAGACATTGCCGATCGCATTATTCACATGGAAGACGGCTACCTCGCACAAGACACATCAACACTCGCTACAACTGGCGTTCTTTCGGAAAAATAAAATTAATTCACCTCAACTTATTTTCGAGAACCGGGACGCTTTCCCCCTACCTTAGCAGGACTTTTAGTACCACTTTTAGCTGGATTTTTAGAACCAGCTTTGGTGCCTTTTGCGCTCTTAGCTCCTGCCAACTGGCTCTCATTATCATTTGTAGGTCTGCCGGTAGGCGTTCTCGTAGTCCTAAAGGTAACATTCACCCCTTCATTTGACTGTTCCAGTACCAACATCGGCGTCGGCTTTGCTTTTTGATCCCACTCAATGTGAACGATGCGACCTTGAATTGTCGGCTGCCAACTGTCGTGATCGTCTGAAGGACTCAGATAAGTTTCCAAACAATCAATGATTTGATTGATTGTCGCCGATGTTGCCTGAGTCGGCAGTTTCATCAGCTTAATTTGAATCCGAAACAGCACTCGCTTTTCTATTTTTACTGCTGGATCGCCAGTTTCATATTCGATATCAAACATCGAATCCACTTGCCTGCCGCTGCCCGCATTCCCATTTTTATCTCCCACTGCACCCTGAGTCGGACGCAGGGCAATACTAATTTTATCTTTGACTTTTACCTTAATTTGGTTCACAATGGCAAAGTGAAAGACCTCTTCCGCCATCCGCATTCTCAGGTAGTCTAAATTAAAGTCTCGCGAGTGGATGAGGTCGGGATTTTTTTCCATCTTTGTCATGGTTTCCAGAGCCATTTTGTATTTTTTCTGGAGTTCTCGATTTCTAAACTCCTCAAATTTGAGCTTCTTGCTCAAATCGTCGAGTTTTAGCTTGGTAAACACCGCTAAAGCGATAAGCAATAACAACAGTCCTCCCGACGCTCCCATCAAGAGTTGATCGGAGGGCAGAGCTCCTGGTTTAGCCTGTTTAGGTTTGGGAGAGGCTACTGCCAACCTTGGTTCTACAAGGATTATTTGGGTTGACATGGGCTTTTAAAGGGTAAAGTTTGACGCTATATTTATACAGGACTCCAGAGTAGAGCTGGCAGTGCAACTCGATCGACTAACACAGAGATCATTCCACCACCATCTTGGTACAACTGGATTTCTGAAACTCGAACAGGCACCCTCTAATTAATACTTTATCTTTAACTGCAAGCAGGTTCCCGAAATATCGGAAAATTGCGATCGGACACAGGAAAAAAAAATGGTGACTTGTCTGTGTTCAATTATACTAATACCGATCAAAAAAAAAGTTTGTTTGGCAGACTCCGTTTCTAGGAAAAAAAGTAAATACACATAAATTAATACTAACTGTGGGAGCGATCGCCAAAAACACTTCTGGAGAACCACCGATCGCGCGGACGATCGAGTAGCGGACGGCTGGGGTGCTAATTGCTACGTGAGCCAACTATCGGCAGTGCCAGCCCACCGGGCGGTTTACTGTGAGAGTAGAGTTCAAGTGCGATCGAACAGTGTCTCCTTAGCTAAGATTACAGCTAATACCACCAATATTCGATCGTGACCTACGAACCCCTCCACCACAAATATCGCCCTCAGACATTTGCCGAATTAGTCGGCCAAGAGGCGATCGCCCAAACCCTCACCAGCGCCATCCTGCAACAGCGCATAGCACCAGCATACCTATTCACCGGCCCCAGAGGCACCGGTAAAACCTCCAGCGCCAGAATTTTCGCCAAATCCCTCAACTGTATTTCTACTGGCGCCCCCACCCCCACACCCTGCGGCAAATGCAACGTTTGCCAAGAAATTGCCCGAGGTTCCACCCTAGATGTCATCGAAATCGATGCCGCCAGTAACACCGGAGTAGATAACATCCGGGATTTGATCGAACGAGCCCAATTTTCCCCCGTACAGTGCCGCTATAAAGTATATGTAATAGACGAGTGTTTGACCGGTGATTCTCAGGTACAAACTAGCGAAGGTCTGATGCGGATCGACAATCCCAACATCAAAGGAAAACAAGTTCTCAGCTATAACGAAACTTCTGAAGTTTGGGAATTTAAAAAAGTTTTGAGGTGGTTAGACCAAGGTAAAAAACAAACACTGGTGATTAAAACCACCAACCGAGAAATTAGATGTACCGGCAATCATCCAATCAGGACAGAACAGGGATGGATACTAGCAAAAGACGTACAAGAAGGAGTGAAGATACTATCCCCTGCGAATGTGGGTGCGGCAGCATCATTTACAAATTTGGGACAGATGGACGCTTGCGGAGATTTGCCAGAGGACATCAATTTTACGGGAATACCTACGGACAAAAAATCTACGACTTTGCCTCTATTCTCGAACAGGCTCAAGCCATCCGACCTCTCTGTGCGTGTGGATGTGGAGAACAACTCGAAATACCAGACTTTTTGCAAAAAAAAGGCAAAGGAATTAATACCATTCAGTCTTATTGGCAGCGACATCCATATAAAAAAAGACATGGAATTTGGGATGCAAGAACCGAAAAGTTCTTGGCAAATGCCGAAGTTTTGCAGCCCGAAACACTCGGACTCATCTACGGAACATTGCTTGGAGACGGTTTTATCACCTACCCAAATAAATATAGCCGATTTCCAAGGTTGGGCTGGACACACGGAGAAAAGCAGCGGGAATGGTTGGAATACAAAGCCTCTTGCCTTTCGACACTGCGACCAAAGTTACGAGTTACACCTAACCAAGGATACGGAAATATATCAGTCTGTTGCAACACAGCCTGCCATCCCCAACTTAAAGATGTCTTTGACACTTTTAAACCTAACGGAAATGGAAAATACGTCACAAGGGATTGGCTCGCGAGTGTCACTCCAGAAGGACTTGCTTGGTGGTACATGGATGATGGCTCGCTCAGCCTTTCACCAGAAGGAAGTCCAAGTATTCAAATTCATACAGAAGGATACTCTTCGGAAGAAAATCAACTCATTGCCAATTGGCTTACAGGCTTGGGATACCCAACAACAACAAAGTTCTACACAAGGTCTAACACAGGTAAAACCTACCACTACATACACATGGGCGCTGAAACCAGTAGAAAATGGGTGTCAAACTTTAAACAGTATTCAATCCCTACAATGGATTACAAGTTCGGAGACGGTCGAATCTGTAAAAGTCGGTGGAATCGAGAGGGTTTATGATATCGAAGTAGAAGACAATCACAACTTTGTGGCAAATGGCCTCTGTACGCATAACTGCCATATGTTAACCGTGGCATCATTCAACGCCCTTCTAAAAACCTTAGAAGAACCACCCGATCGCGTTGTATTCGTTCTTGCAACAACAGACCCACAAAGAGTATTACCAACCATCATTTCTCGTTGCCAGAAATTCGACTTCCGCCGGATTCCCCTCGACTCAATGACCGCCCACTTGCACAAAATTGCCCAATTAGAAAATATCAACATTGCCAGCGATGCAATACAAATGGTCGCTCAACTCGCCCAAGGAGGACTGCGAGATGCCGAAAGCTTGCTCGACCAACTCAGCTTATTTCCCGACCAAATAACAGTCGAAAAAGTTTGGGATTTAGTCGGCGCAGTCCCAGAAAATGATTTAATGGAACTGCTGCAAGCCATTGAAAACGATGACGCTACAGCCTTAGTAGACATGACTCGCCACCTAATGGATAGAGGACGAGAACCGCTAATTGTACTGCAAAGTCTCGCCAGCTTTTACAGAGATTTGCTAATAGCCAAAGCTGCCCCAAAACGGTCAGATTTAGTAGCTTTAACTGCCGCAACTTGGGAAAAACTCTGTGATTTTGCCCGTGCTTGGGATGCCGAGTTAATTTTGGCAAGTCAGAAACATTTGCAAACCCACGAAGTGCAAATTAAAAACACCACTCAGCCGCGTTTGTGGCTGGAAGTAACGCTGTTGGGATTGTTGCCATCAGCAATTAGAACTCAGCCACAACCAACAGCCGAACCAGGTAGAAATATTGCTCAATCCCAAATTCACCCCCCCCAGCCCCCCCTTGCTAAGGGCGGGAGTTCCACAACTCATATCGAACAGCCTCCCGTAGCCAAACCTCAAAATCCGCCCCCGCAGCCGCCACCTGCGGCTAATCGCACAGAAAGCACACCTACCGCACCGATTCCCGCACCCATACCTAGTGCTGAAACACATTATTCACCAACTAATTCAGCCGATGAAATTGATTTAGATAGAGTATGGGAACAGGTACTTGATCGCGTGCGCCCCCACGGCACTCAATCGCTACTTCGCCAACACGGACAGCTAGTAATTTTTAGCAATGATAGTGCTTATGTTAAGATTAGTTCGCAGCCGTTGCTCAAGATGGTTAAAGACAAAGTAGCTAATATTGAAGAAGCTTTTGTGCAAGTTTTTAACCGTCAAGTAACAGTAAAAGTGGGAGTGACAAATCCCGCTGAAATTAATAGTTCCCGCGATTTGCCAACTTCTAACGGAAGTGTTGCCGAAAATCCTAGAAATTCTCCTTCTGTTATTGATGCGAATCAACAGGTGCAGAACTCAGCGAGTTCTGAGATTACAGATGATTTTTTGGGGAATGGGGGAGAAGAGCAAAAAGACTCCTGGGCGGTCGAAAATACTGCGGCCAAGCTGCCAAATGTTTCTGAACCTCTGCGGCAGACAAACAGTTCTACAGACTCTCAGAATGACTTAAATACTCAGGCTGTAGCGGTGCGGGCTGATGCTCAAGCTGTCGCGAATACGAGTAGGCAATGGGCTGAGATGTTTGAGGGACAAGTAGTTGATTTGTCGGATGATTTAGAGATTTGGGAGTCGGGGAGTTTCAGCTTGGAAACTGAACCGGATTTTCCTGAGTTGTCTGCTGAGTTAGGTGAGGATGATTCTATCGATTGGTAAATGGGAATTTGGGATAATACCAAATCTGCGTTATGTATCCCCTCTATGACTCGGCGGTTGAAAGAGACTGTTGGCGAATTCGCCGAGGGTCTCACCCCTCACCTCTGACGGGCAATTCATGAATTGCCCCTACATTGAACCAGGACGATGGATTTAAATCGGTAAGGTTGGGAACCATGATCCGTAGGGGCAATTCATGAATTGCCCTGACAGGTTTGTAGTGAGGACTTCAGTCCGCATCTCTCATCACAGGACTAAAGTCCTCACTACGAACCTATTACGAACCTATTGGCTGAAAACTTCTGCTGTTAAGCCGACTCGGGCTTTGGCAAAGAAGACGGAAGCACTAACAATTCGGCGGTCGATCGCTTCTCAACCATTTCCTTAGTAATCATACACCGAGCAACATCCTTGCGCGACGGCAACTCATACATCACATCTAACATCAACTCTTCGACAATTCCCCGCAGTGCCCGCGCTCCAGTTTTGCGGCGGTAGGCTTCCTGGGCGATCGCCCGAATCGCATCCGACTGAAAATCCAACTGCACGTTATCCATCTTTAGCAGCTTTTGATACTGCTTCACCAAAGCATTGCGCGGCTCAGTCAAAATCGCCATCAGCGTCGCCTCATCCAGGGGATCTAACACCGCCGCCACCGGCACCCGCCCGATAAACTCTGGAATCATCCCATATTTTACCAAATCGTCTGGTTCCAATTGCCGGAGCACATCGGCGGCCCGCTTTTCCTTCGGCACAGCTTCTCCCGGCTGAATAAAACCCATTGACTTTTTACCAGTTCTCTGCTCGATCACTTTGTCCAGACCGACAAAAGCGCCGCCGCAAATAAACATGATATTGCTGGTATCAATTTGGATGCAGTCTTGATAGGGATGCTTGCGGCCGCCTTGGGGAGGTACATTGGCGATCGTCCCCTCCAGCATTTTCAGTAGCGCTTGCTGCACGCCTTCCCCAGACACATCCCGCGTAATCGAAGGATTTTCGCTCTTGCGGGCAATTTTGTCAATTTCATCAATATAAATAATTCCGCGCTGCGCCTCTTCCACATCCATATCTGCCACTTGCAGCAGCCGCAGCAAAATATTTTCCACATCTTCCCCGACATAGCCGGCTTCCGTCAGAGTCGTCGCGTCAGCCACCGCAAACGGCACGTCCAGCATATCAGCCAGCGTCTGGGCGAGGAGAGTTTTGCCGCAGCCCGTCGGCCCGATTAACAAAATATTCGATTTTTGCAGTTCTACTTCTTCCGGCGGGTGCTTGCCGCTATTTTTGGCATGGATAAAGCTCAGGCGCTTGTAGTGGTTGTAAACCGCCACTGAGAGCACTTTTTTCGCCTCTTCTTGCCCGATCGCATTTTCGTCGAGATAATTCTTAATTTCTCTCGGCTTGGGAATTTGGCTCATCGACATACTTTTGCCCGAGGTAGCGCGGCGCTTTTGCGCCGTTTCCTGCTTCGGAACCGCCGCCGCTGGGGGCACAGCACTGGAATCAAACAACTCCTCATCTAAAATTTCATTGCACAAATCAACGCATTCGTCGCAGATATACACCCCTGGGCCTGCGATTAACTTGCGCACTTGCTCTTGAGACTTGCCACAAAACGAACATTTTAGATGGGAGTCGTACTTAGACATAACAGCCTCTTATTTCAGTGCAGTGACGTTTTCTCCCGCTGTCGGAAGGTTTTCTTTTTCGATAACTCGATCGACCAATCCGTAATCTTTGGCTTCATCGGCTGACATAAAAAAGTCGCGCTCAGTATCAGCCTCTAACTTATCGATCGGTTGACCTGTGTGGTGCGCTAACAGTTGATTCAGCTTACGCTTATGATAAAGGATTTCTTTGGCTTGAATCTCAATATCCACTGCTTGACCTTGAGCGCCTCCGAGCGGCTGGTGGATCATAATCCGAGAACTCGGAAGAGACATCCGCTTGCCGTGGGCTCCTGCTGTCAGCAGAAATGCGCCCATACTCGCTGCCAAACCATAACAAATCGTCACCACATCCGGGCGGATTTGTTGCATTGTGTCATAAATTGCCATACCCGCCGTCACCGAGCCGCCGGGAGAATTGATGTACATTTGAACATCTTTTTCTGGATCTTCGGCATCTAGATACAATAGCTGAGCTACTATCGAGTCAGCCACTTCATCGGTTACGGGAGTTCCTAAAAACACAATGCGCTCCCGCAGCAAGCGCGAGTAAATGTCAAAGGCCCGCTCGCCCATCCCCGACTGTTCTAGTACCATCGGCACTACATTGCTGGGGCTAGAGCTGACATCAAAATCGTTATAGCTTGTAATTAGGTAATTGGAAGATTGAGATATCACCATAAGACACCAGTCAAAGATTCTAGACAATTTGCTGCTGCTGATTTTGCTTTAAATTAAGCCGCCAGCTTTTAACTATTATGCCTCTTCTGAACCCAGATGTGGGGAATGGGAGCTTTGACTGAGCGAGATTGCTTTGTGCCTGGCCCAACGCTGGCGGAGTGAATGAGTTAAAAGACTTACTTGCAAATCATGGCTGTTTCTAGTGCGAGCGTCCGCGCTCGCTTCGTTACGGAGCTTGTATATAATTTACCAACAGAAACCCGGTTTCTTAGCAAAATCTTGGTTTGGTGGCGAGGCATCTACATAGAAACCGGGTTTCTAGCCCCCGCGCGAGGGCCCTGTTTTAGCAAGCATAAGGTGCGCGGCATTGGTGTCAACTTAAGCTTAAAAGTTGATAAATCTCGTTTACCGCCTCTTGCCAGATCCCCCTCGCATCCCCCGAAAGCAAGGGGGACTTTGAGTGCTTCTTGTCCCCCCCTTATTAAGGGGGGCTAGGGGGGATCTGGGCCCGATCATCAAACAACAATCTATGACTACGTTTGACGTGCTTGTTGGCACCAATCGGTGCTTGCTAAGCGCACCCTACACTTGTAGTTTTTGGTAGCGAACCTCTACTTTTACTCTTCGCCTACAACTTCCACGTCGATGACGCTTGTGGCTGCTTCTGCTGAAACTTCCGCGTCTGATGCTTCTGTTTCTTCGAGTGCTGGGGGATTTAGAGAGCCTTCAGGTACAAGTTCGATTGTTCCTTTTTCTTCCAACCATTTCAGGGTTTTTTGTTTCAGCAAGTCTTCTGCTACAAATTCCCGCAATTTGATTGGGTCAAAATCTCCTTTCGGGAACTGCTTTCTGACTTTTGCTACTTCTTGGGCTAATTCTGCGTCATCCACAGATAAGGATTCCAACTTAGCTACTTCTGCCAGAGCTAGAGACTGCTTGAGTCTCTCTACTGCTTCCGGGCGCGAGCGTTCCCGCATCGGCGCGATATTTTCTTCGGTAAACAGTTGGTTGATATCTATGCCATAGTTTTTCAACTGCATGGCTTGTTGGTTTAGCAAATAATCGATTTCGCGATCGAGCATTGTTTCGGGAATTTCCACTTCTATTAGCTGCACGAGTGCTGCTGATATAGCTTTTTCCTTATTAGAAGATGTCTTGTTTTCTTGCTCTGTTTTAAACCGCTTTTCGAGGGATTCGCGCAGTTCTGCTAAAGTTTCAAACTCGCTAACTTCTTGGGCGAAGTCGTCGTCCAACTCCGGCAATTCTTTTTCCTTAAGTTCTTTCAGGGTAATCGTAAAGACTGCCGGTTTCCCCGCTAATTCTTCACTGCTGTACTCGTCGGGGAACTGCACGGAAACTTCTCTAGTTTCTCCAGAATTCATCCCGATCATGCCTTGGATAAAGCCCGGTACAAACTGATTTTCCGATAATTCTACTTGAAAGTCTTCGGCATCGCCGCCGGGGATTTGTCCAGGAGTTTCGCCTTCGGGTGCTTCGGCAAATTTACCGGAGAAATCCACCAAAGCCACGTCTCCCAACTGAGCTGGCCGGCCTTCTACGGGGATTAAAGTAGCTTTGTCCGATCGATATTTTGCCAGTACCTCATCCACCTGAGCTTCGTCATACTTAGCTTCTTCTGCTTGAAGCTGCAAGCCGGTGTACTGATTCATTTTGACTTCTGGCTGTACGTCAACCTTAGCCGAAAAAGTTAGAGACTGTTCTGGATCGAACTTCTCTAGCAATTCTTCAAACTCGGTGCGCAGTTCAAAACTGCCAATTGCCGCAATTTTTTCTTGTTCGAGGGCTTTTTGCAGCGAATCATTAATCAAATTTTCCAAAGCCGTCGCCTTCAAGCGAGTCTGGCCCAGGCGCTGTAGCAAAACTTGGCGGGGAACTTTGCCTTTGCGGAACCCAGGAATATTGACCTCGCGAGCGAATTGTTTAATTACCTGCTCGTAAGCTTGTTTTGACTTTTCTGATGGCACTTCGATTTCCAAACCAATTTGACTGGCTGGAAGTTTTTCCTGGGTTACTTTCATCGGCTTTTTTTTGATATTTAACAATAGTAATAAAATACATACAAATCTGACTTTGCCTGCATTTTAAGTTTGTACACTTTGACTTGTAGCGGCACAACTACCAACACCTCTACCGGATCAGACTGTAAGTCATAGCCAGCTACTTTTTGGGATCTTGCCAAATAGTTCTAGTTTGAGGATACTAGCTTTTGCTGCTAGGAATGTGGAGGTTAAGTCCACCAATTGCCGATGCACCATAGCATATATTGCCGTCTGATGTCAATGTTTTTGGCTGCGTGGCACGTCAAAGTCAATGGATGCGCCTGCTAAAATGCAGATATATCCCAAAAGCTAACCCGATGCCGATCGAGCGCGGGGCGATCCTCTTCGTTGGTGAGCCTCCCCGTAGGGGCGGGCTTTCATGTATAGATCGCGAAAGCTAACGCTAACGGCGAAAGATGCTAAACTGGAATTGAGTAAGATCGACCGCTGTGGTTAACTGCACCCTTACCATCTGCTCGCGCCCTGATGTCGCATAAGATTAATTGAGTTTGATATTCAGTATTGCGGTTATTTAAATTTTAGATTTCGATCGTTTAAAGTCTAATTTGCGGAGGAAAGTAATTTGTCTCAATCCTATCGAGTTGCCATTTTAGGAGCCACCGGCGCAGTCGGTGCTGAGTTGCTAGAACTCTTGCACAGCCGCAGTTTTCCCATTGCTGACTTGAAGTTGATGGCTTCGGAGCGTTCAGCAGGCACAAAATTGCCTTTTGGCGGCGAGATGCTGCGGGTCGAAGCTGTGACAGATCGATCGTTCGATAATGTAGATCTAGTGCTCGCCTCCGCCGGCGGCTCTACTTCTAAATTCTGGGCTCCGAAAGCAGTGACCGCCGGCGCCGTGGTAATCGACAACTCCAGTGCTTTCCGCATGGATGCGACCGTACCGCTAGTGGTTCCCGAAGTCAATCCCCAAGCGGCGGCATCTCACCGAGGCATCATTGCTAATCCCAACTGCACGACGATTTTGATGGCAGTTGCTGTTTGGCCGCTTCACAAAGTTAGGCCAGTCAAGCGCATAGTTGTGGCGACTTACCAGTCTGCTAGCGGCGCGGGCGCGAGGGCTATGGAGGAAATGAAAGATCAAGCCAGGGCAATTTTGGCAGGGGAAACTCCCAAAACAGATATCTTTCCCTACCCCCTAGCTTTTAACTTGTTTCCGCACAATACGCCGATTAACGATTTGGGGTATTGTGAGGAAGAGATGAAAATGGTAAACGAAACTCGGAAGATTTTTGGTACGGACGAGATTAAAATTACTGCAACTTGCGTGCGGGTTCCCGTACTGCGCGCCCACTCCGAGGCGATTAACCTAGAGTTTGCAGAGCCTTTTAGCCCGATCGAGGCCAGGGAAATCTTAAAGGAGGCGATCGGCGTTAAGCTGGTAGAAGACTGGCAAGCTAATTATTTCCCGATGCCCGCCGAGGCCAGCGGTAAGGATGAGGTACTCGTCGGCAGGATTCGCCAAGATATTTCTCACCCCTGCGGGTTGGAGATGTGGCTGTGCGGCGATCAAATTCGCAAAGGGGCGGCTTTAAATGCTGTGCAGATAGCCGAGTTGCTAGCAGACAAAGATTTGCTGCGAATCAAAGCAGCGGCTGCTTATAACTAGCGGGAAGCTGGCAATAGGGCAAGAGAAATGAAGATTTTAGATAAACCTTTCATCTGAAATCAAAAATTTAAAATCAAAAATCAACAGTCTAAAATCGGAGAAAGTGTGGTAAAGTTTGGACGGGTTCTGACTGCAATGATTACGCCGTTTAAGGAAGACGGCAGCGTTAACTATGCGGTAGCAGAGCAATTGGCAGTTCATTTAGCCGATCGCGGTACGGATAGCTTGGTAGTGTGCGGAACTACGGGCGAATCTCCCACTATGAGCTGGGATGAAGAGTACGAATTATTTCAGGTGGTGCAAAAGGCAGTAGCTGGTAAAGCCTTGGTAATAGCAGGAGCCGGATCGAATTCTACTTCAGAAGCAGTCGCAGCTACCAAAAAAGCAGCTAAACTAGGGTTAGACGGTTGTTTGCAGGTCGTTCCTTATTACAACAAGCCACCGCAAGAAGGTTTGTACAATCATTTTCGGGCGATCGCGCAATCTGCTCCAGAATTGTCTATAATGTTATATAACATCCCCGGTCGCACTGGTCAGAATATGTTGCCGGAGACGGTGGCTCGATTGGCAGAAATCCCCAATATAGTAGCCGTAAAAGAAGCAAGTGGCAACCTAGATCAAGCAAGTCAAATTCGGTGCTTGACATCACCTGAATTTGCGATCTATTCTGGAGATGATTCCCTAACTTTGCCAATGTTGGCAGTAGGAGGATCTGGTGTAGTTAGCGTAGCCAGCCATCTGGTAGGAGAGCAACTGCAACAGATGATCAAAGCTTTCGAGGCCGGTCAAGTTCAAGTCGCTACCCAGATTCACTTGCAACTTTTTGACTTGTTTAAAGCTCTATTTCTCACCACAAATCCCATTCCCGTGAAGACAGCTCTCAAACTTCAAGGCTGGGATGTAGGTTCCACCCGTCCGCCCCTGTGCGATCCGCCCATTGAGGTAACTCAAAAGTTAAAGGACGTACTGAGTCAACTAGCACAGGTATCAGCTAGCTAGACTAGATAGGCGAGAACGAGTTTTCTGAAAACTAAATATTTGGTTGTCATCAGTCATCAGTCATCAGTCATTAGTCATGAGCTATCAATTATTAGCTGATAATTAAGAATTGCTGATTGAGGAGTGGAGACAACTGACTGTACGGGAGAGTAAAACCCCGTAGGGGAGTTTTTCACAAATATCTTGGAATATATTGGAAAAAATCTCCCCCATCAACGAACAACAAATAGTAGACAGTAGACAACAGTCAACAGTCAACAGTCAACAGTCAACAGTCAAATAACAAAATAACTAACAAAGGATACGCATGATCAAAAATACAACTGCACAAGTTCTAAAAGTTATTCCCCTCGGCGGGCTGCACGAAATCGGTAAAAACACTTGCGTGTTTGAATACGGTGACGAAATAATTCTTTTAGATGCAGGTTTAGCATTCCCGACAGATGGAATGCACGGTGTAAATATTGTCCTCCCAGACATGACTTACCTGCGGGAAAACAGCCACAAAATTCAAGGTATGATCGTCACTCACGGTCACGAAGATCACATCGGCGGCATCCCTTATCACCTCAAACAATTTGAAATTCCCGTGATCTACGGCCCGCGTTTGGCGATGGCTTTGCTCGCCGGAAAATTGGAAGAAGCCGGAGTATCTCACCGCACCGAATTGAGAACGGTTCGCCCCCGGGATACGGTAAGAATTGGGAAGCATTTCTTGGTCGAATACATCCGCAACACTCACTCGATGGCCGATAGTTTCACGGTGGCAATTCACACTCCCGTCGGAATTATAATTCACACCGGAGACTTTAAAATTGACCACACTCCTGTAGACGGCGAGCATTTTGATTTGCAAAAGCTGGCGGAGTATGGCGAAAGAGGCGTGCTGTGCTTGATCAGCGATTCTACTAACTCGGAAATTCCTGGCTTTACCGCTTCAGAACGTTCTGTTGCTCCGAATTTAGACAGAATTATCGCTCAAGCAACGGGACGGGTACTGCTGACGACTTTTGCTTCATCGGTACACCGATTGCAAATTGTTTTGGACTTGGCTAAGAAAAACAATCGGTTTGTCGGAGTGGTTGGTCGATCGATGTTGAACGTCATCGCTCATTGTCGTAATCTCGGCTACATCAAATGCGAAGATAGTCTTTTCAAACCTTTGAAAGAAATCCGCAATTTGGCTGAAGACAAGGTTTTGATTTTGACTACGGGTTCCCAAGGCGAACCAATGGCGGCGATGACTCGCATTGCTAACGGCGAACATCACGAACTGAAAATCAGAAAGGGTGATACAGTCATTTTCTCGGCTAACCCGATTCCGGGAAATACGATCGCAGTGGTAAATACGATCGACAAATTGATGATGCTGGGCGCAAATGTAGTTTACGGGCGCGACAAAGGCATTCACGTTTCCGGGCACGGCTGTCAGGAAGACCAGAAGTTAATGATTAACATGACTCGTCCCAAGTTCTTCTTGCCGGTACACGGGGAACACCGGATGCTGGTTCAGCACTCGAAGACGGCTCAAAGCATGGGCATTCCCGCGAGCAATATGGTGATTATTGACAACGGCGATGTCGTAGAGTTGACTGAAAATACGATGCGACTTGGTACTAAAGTACCTTCTGGAATTGAATTAGTTGATTCTTCGCGATCGGGAGTTGTCAAAGCGAACGTCCTGAAAGAACGCCAGCAGTTGGCTGGAGATGGGGCGGTGACAGTAGCTGCGGCGTTAAATGCAGAAGGTAAGTTGGTTGCTACACCGCAAATACACTTGAAAGGTGTAGTCACATCAGCCGATCGCGAACTGTTACAACAGTCGATCGCTCAAACGATTGACACTATTTTAAGCGATCGTTGGTCTGAATTTGTCCGACCTTCAACAACAGCCGAATCAGGAGTTGATGTGGACTGGGTAGGAGTGCAAACGCAAATAGAACGGGCAATTCAGCGCGTACTGCGCCGGGAACTTCAAAGCAATCCCATGCTAGTATTCCTGATGCAAATTCCCGAAGGAGCATTATTTGTCCAATGGGAAAAAGCAGCAGTAACTCCAGGTTCTTTAGAAGCACCCAAGCTATTAGGGCCATCATCAACGCCAGCGCCAGCGCCAGCGCCAGTTCCTGCTAATGCAGTAACAGGTCGCCGTCGCCCCCGGACAGCAGCAAAAGTTGCTTCCGTAGTTTCCTAGAATGAACAATCCCTGGCCAAGCCAGGGATTTGTTTCTCAACTGCGGATCAACACAAATAAACGCAGATAGTAACTAATTCTATCTGCGTTCATCCGTGTTTATCTGCCACCATCTGCGGTTTAAATTTGTTTCTCAACCGCAGATGAACGCAAATAAACGCAGATAGTAACTAATTCTATCTGCGTTCATCTGTGTTTATCTGCAACCATCTGCGGTTGCAAAATTAATCAACCACCAGCAACTGCTGGAACAATGCTGACTTCATCGCCATCTTGGAGAGCAGTTTGTGATCCGTCCAAAAAGCGGATGTCTTCGCTGTTGACGTAGAAATTCAGAAATCTGCGGGGTTCTCCCTTTTCATCGCACAGGCTTTTTTTGATGCCGGGACAATTTGTTTCCAGGGATTCAATCAGTTCGGAAATATTGCCGCCGCCGCATTCGATGGTGGCTTGATTGTTGGTGAATTTTTGCAGGGGAGTGGGAATTAAAACTTTGACGGTCATTTTTTTGAGTCCTTGGTCAGTAGTCAGTTGTTAGTTGTTAGTTGTTAGTTGTTAGTTGTTAGTTGTTAGTTGTTAGTTGTCAGTTGTCGGTTGTCAGTTGTTGATCCCAATAACCAATAACCAATAACCAATAACCAATAACTAATAACCAATAACCAATAACCAATAACTAATGACTATTAAACAGAAGCTTGTTGCCATTCTAAGCGTTCGAGGGTACGGGCGCGTTCGAGGGCGCGCTCGAAGGCTTCTAGTTTCGGCTCGAGGGTGATGGGTTCGCCGATGTAGCCTTGGACGGCTTCTTGCGTCTTCAGGCCGTTGCCGGTGATGTAGACGACGGTAGTTTCGTCGGGATTGATTTTACCTGCTTCTACGAGTTTCTTCAAGACTGCGATCGTGGTGCCGCCTGCGGTTTCTGTGAAGATGCCTTCAGTTTCTGCTAGCAGTTTCATGCCTTCGATGATTTCGGTATCGTTGACGGATTCGATGTTGCCGTTGGTTTTGCGGGCGACTTCCAAGGCGTACATACCGTCTGCTGGATTGCCGATCGCGATCGACTTAGCAATTGTATTCGGTTTGACTGGTACTACGAAATCGCGACCTTCGCGGAATGCTTGGGCGATGGGGGAACAACCGTCAGCTTGAGCACCGCTGAACCGGACTTTCTTGTCATCAACTAAACCGACTTCGACGAATTCTCGAAAGCCTTTGTAGATTTTTGTGAACAAGGAACCAGAGGCGAGAGGGGCAACGATGTGATCGGGCAATTGCCAGCCTAGTTGTTCAGCAACTTCGTAGCCAAGGGTTTTCGAGCCTTCGGAATAGTAGGGACGCAAGTTGATGTTGACAAATCCCCAGCCGTGTGTATTGGCGACTTCGCAACAGAGGCGGTTAACTTGGTCGTAGTTCCCGTGAACTGACATGACAGTTGGATTGTAAATCAGAGTGCCGAGGACTTTGCCAGCTTCTAAGTCTGAAGGGATGAAGACTACGCAGTCGAGACCGGCGTGGGCGGCGATCGCAGCGGTAGAGTTAGCTAAGTTGCCAGTGCTGGCACAGGATACCGTTGTAAAACCCAATTCTCTCGCTCTACTGAGGGCGACTGACACCACTCTGTCTTTAAAGCTAAGAGTGGGCATATTGACGGCATCATTTTTAATATAAAGATTTTTTAGACCGAGGCGGCGCGCCAAGCGGTGGGATTTTAGTAGAGGAGTCATCCCAGTGCCGACATCGATGACGTTATCTGTAGCGACTGGTAAAAATTCGCGGTAGCGCCAGATCGAGTTGGGGCCGGCTTGGATGGTTTGGCGAGTAACTGTGCGGCGGATAGCGTCGTAGTCGTACTTGACTTCTAGCGGGCCAAAACACAGGTCACAAACGTGCTTGGCTTGGAGTTCGTACTCTGCGCCGCATTCTTTGCACTTGAGGGCTGTGAAGGTTGCTGTTGTGGATTGTGTTCTGGTCGCCTGGGTCATAGCTCAACTCTCTAGTTTTGCGATGTTTTCTAATTCTTAGGACAGATTAGCACGGTCAATTCACCGCGTCAACCATACCCGATTTTTTTAGTCGGGATTGATTGTGTGGCAGTTTTTTGTCGGAAACGGGAGGTGGCTGGATAGTCCTCAATCTCTCTCTCAGCCTCGTTTCCAAGCTCTGCCGGGGAATGATAATTGAGAGGAAAAATCTCTCGATTAACCGAACTCAAGAATGATTGTGCTGCAAAACTAATTTCAAAACTTTATAAAGTTTTTTTTGCTTGGGGGCCGAGAAACCGGGTTTCTACGAGATTTTGTGTTTAGTAACGAGAAATATAGCAAGAAACCCGGTTTCTCAGAGCGGCGGGCTTCTGCATGGGGGCCGAGAAACCGGGTTTCTACGAGATTTTGTGTTTAGTAACGAGAAATATAGCAAGAAACCCGGTTTCTGAGATCAGCGGCTTCTGCATGGGGGCCGAGAAACCGGGTTTCTACGAGATTTTGTGTTTAGTAACGAGAATATAGCAAGAAACCCGGTTTCTGGAGGTCAGCGCGTCTACGAAATTTGGGGTTTACTAACGAGAATATAGGCTTCCCCCTCTCCCCCTCTCCCCCTCTCCCCCTCTCCTTACCCACCGCTGACAGGGGGGATGAGTACCACTTCGTCGCCGTCTTGGAGGATGGTGTCGGGGGAGACGAATTCTAGGTTGATGGCGAAGCGGGTACGTGTGCGCCACTGTTCTAATTGAGGATATTGGGCAAGAGAGCTTTCGAGCACTTCAGACACTGGGGTTTCGGGAGCAAGTTCTAGTGTAAGTTCCGAAACGCCGTAGGCTTCACTGAAGGCGGCGAACAATTTAACGGTGATGGTAATTGAAGAGTTAGACACGGCAGTTTTGTGCGATCGACAGTTTGGCAATTATCAACTACACCATACAATTAATTTGGAATTAGGCGCGCCGAGGCTTAGAATTGAAAGCGGTTATCTTGAGTTGAGTTTTGCGCGATCGGGCAAACATGACAGTGGATTGCAGCAGAAATTCTGAAGACTATTGTATGCCGATCGCTCTCACCAGCCCGGCCGAAAGAAGCAGTTGCCATCCAGTTAGATGCAGCTAGCTAAGGTCTAGTTTGCTGCTGTTGAGGCTACTGCGAAACTATTTTTTGAGGATGCGGTATAGATACTTCCCCGTAATTGTGGGACAGTACAAAAATATCGCATTAGCTTTAGCGGGCAACAACGCAGACTATGCTCTGCTAACTCGCTGATTCCCGACTAAAAATCTGGTCGTCAAGTCCAGCTTATAATTCCCGAAGCTTTGCCCCGCTTAGCAAACGTGCCGTTCGATCTAAAAATAATAGTCAAGTTAACCCGATCGAGATATTTATGGCAAATAACGATTTCAAAGTGCTGCAAATTATTGAAGCTAAAGGCTGGTATGCCTTTGGGAGTACCAAGCAAAGCCAGCACGTTGAGAGGTGGGTGAGACCTGTCGTGTGTTGGGTGTTAATAGAAGATAAAAAAAAGCGACGGATTGTGACTGCTACCGCTAGCTATCAGATCGAGATTGACGACAAAGAAGTCGAGTTTTTTGCCCACGAAAGCGAAATTCAAGATATCGAGAGCCTCCCCAAGTCTGTCTCCGTATCGGAATTCCTGAAAACAGAAGATTGAGATCGGGGCTGAAGGAACTCATTTAATCAGTTATTAATTATTCCTTAGTGATTCCTTAAACTTGCTGTCGGATGCTATTTCAATTAAAGGCAAAACCACTCTTATTGGGCTGAACTTAAGCACTCCAATCAAAGAAACCGGGTGTTTACGGAATCTGCGGGCTGCCACGAAGTGTTTTCGCAAAAAATCCGGTTTCTGAACACCCGTCCGTCGAGGACTATCTATTTCAAATACGAGGAAAATTGATAATTTTGCGTTGCCTTCTGCATCAGAAAGCCGCAGGCCTCAATTACCCCAAAAAATAAAGAGGCCGGAAGATTGCTGGCATTGCCAACGCGCTTCCGACCTTTGCTGAATAACAGGGTATGCATATGTTTTTAAAGTATGGCAGCCAGGTCTTCTAGATATCAAGAGGGCTATTGCAATCACCCACTTTTGCTTTTAAGCTGTGTTTGCAAGGTTCATACCATTTTAGAATGAAAATTTGAAATTAGAGAGCCGCTGAGGGTTACAGGTTAAGGATTCTAGCTGTTTATCTGTAGCGGGTGCTACCAAAAATCAGGGCATTCGCGGTCGTAAGCGAAGCAGGCCGAAGGTATCGCCATTTCCTCAATTTTTGTAGTCAAAGCCGAAAGTGCGATCGCTCGCTACAACTGCTGCGACTTCAAACCGCACCAATATCATGTCCGGTTGAATAGTGATCATACTTTTTTTCTTCGACTATGCCCTATGCCCTATGCCCTATGCCCTATGCCCGTATAAGTTTCATAAGTAATTAACCGGACTTGATATAACAACAGGTTGAGGCATCTGCTGCCGCATCCGCCGCCCCAGCAAAGCCATCCGCACGCCGCCAGCAGGCCCCAAAGTCACCCCTCGGCGTTTGGCCTGCACGGGCTTTTTATCGGCCAATACAAGGTCTAAATCGCGCAAAATGGTTGCCAGAACCAGCTTCATCTCCAACTGCGCCAGCGCCAAGCCGATACAGCGGCGAGTACCGCCTCCAAACGGCAAATACTCGTAAGGCGAGAATTGCCTCTCCAAAAACCGTTCCGGCTTAAATTGCAGCGGTTCTGGATACAAATCCTCCCGCCTGTGGGTCAAATAAATCGAGCCGAAAACCACCGTACCCGGTTCTAGTTGATATCCCATCAGTTCCACAGGCTGGCGCACCACTCGCGGAAACGTCAGCATTCCCACCGGATAAATTCTGAGTGTTTCTTGACAAACTGCACTCATGTAAGGCAAGCGGGAAATCTCCATCGGGTCGGGATTTTCGCCCAAACTGTCCAATTCTTGCAGCAGTTTTTGGCGCACTGAAGGCAAACTGTGAATCCAGTAAAATGCCCAAGCTAGGGCTGTTGCTGTGGTTTCGTGGCCGGCAAACAGCAGCGTCATCAACTCGTCGCGCAATTCTTCATCCGTCATCGGTTGCCCGTTTTCGTCGCGCGCGGCCATCATTAAGCTGAGAATGTCGGTGCGGTTAACGTCTGGTTGCAGTCTGCGTTCTGCTATTTCCGCGTCCATCAGTTCGTTAATTTTCCGCTGCTGCTGTTTCATGCGCCCCCAAGGACTCCAACGGCCCCAATCTTGCTGCAACCAGGGCAGAAATAGCATACTCGATCGCAGCGGAGAGCCCATCGTGTCGATCATCGCAGCCAGCAGCGGCGACAGTTGCTGCAAGCGCGGCCCTTCATCCAGTCCGAAGACAACTTGCAAAATTACCCGCATGGTGATTTCCTGCATGGCTGTGCGGGCCACAAAAGGTCGATCGACAGTCCACTTGCTAGCAACATCTTGAGCGATATCACAAATTTGTTGGCCATAATTCCGCATCCGTTCCCCGTGAAAGGGCGGCATCAATAATTGGCGCTGCCGTTTGTGCTTTTCTCCCGAGATCACAATCATCGATTGTTCTCCCAGCAAGGGTTTAAGAATACCGTTGATATCGCCGGGAGCGTCAAAAGCTTTGCTGTTGAGCATTTCCTGGATCGCTTGCGGGTTGTGGATCATCACGAAGGGTTCGAGGTTGCCCCATCGAGTCGTGAAAATCTCCCCGTACTTTTTGGCACTTACATCCATGTACGTAAGTGGATCGGCGATCCATTGAATTAGTTGCACGAAGCGGGGGGTATTGGGGCCGTCAGGTAGGGTCATAGAAATTGTGGTAGTGCTTGTTAAAGGACTTGGAGAACATAAATAGGACTGCCGCAGAAACCGGGTTATACCCTCTGCAATAATTTTAAGAGGTTATTCTCGAACGGTGCTCACAATGTCCTGTCCGAGCTCTGTAAAACGCACTGTTTTGATTTGCCAAGGAGCATAACTGGTTAAAGTTTGGCGCACGCCCCCGAACAAACCTAACATCTGACAACTCGACAGATTTTGCAATTTCTGCCTGGAATTTCCTGATGCCCGTAAATCTACGGTAGCTATTCCGAGATCGCGATCGACGCTAAGCCGATAGCCAACCAAACCTAGACTACTGAAAACCTGCTGCTTTAACACTTCATTAACGGCCGATGACATTAACTGGTTGTCTGGGCCTGTAACTGTTTCTGCATTTAGAGTTTCACAGAGATTGTCTACCTTATAAACCGTGACGGTGACAGTATTCTCTGATACTGCTGGGCTGCCTAAAACTGAGGTAACAGAGTTAGATGGTTCCGCTGCTTGAGTCGATCGATCTTCAATTTGATTTGCCGTTAGCTGTAGGTGTCGGAATTGACCGGCGCTTGCTGGGGGTTGGCTCTGGTTTTGGGCCTCCAAAGCTGCTGCATCATAGCTAGAACAACTGCTAGCGCCGATCAGAATTAATCCAGTTGCTAAATATCCGAACTGTTTGCAGATACGGTTCATAGTTTTGAATACTCAACTAAACGTCAGTGTAGGTCGGGTGAACTTTGGTGGTAGAAAGCACTTACTCCCTGATTACACTCACTTAGAAGTATTTCCCGGCATCCGTAATACGGAGATGAAAACAAGTTAAGAGTTCTGGTTAATACCTTTATTTTAGTGTTGTGTCACATAAATGGGCAAGGCACTTTATTTGTGTCGCGCCACCGTCGGAGTATCTCATCAGATGCGAGCTCGCAACCGCGATCGCAAGTCATATCAAATACCCTGTCAGTGGTGTGATGTAGCGTTGCAACTCGCTCCATCCAAATGTCTGATTTAAAAAGTCTTTTTCCGGTTTACGAAAGCCTCAGCTTGATTAGTAGTAATGACGACATACTTCCGACTTGCGCGCGCATTTTACGATCGGCTGATTGAGCGTTTTTGTAACTGCGCTTTCGGTGCAGTTATACAAATCCGCGTTAAAAAACCCCGATCGTCCTGGTGCGGTTGAAACCGCTCCTATACAAAATTTCGTCCGCCTCCGCGCGATCCCGAGCCGGGACGCTCGGGCTGAGAATAAAGCGGGTATTTAAGCCGGATTTGGTATTACAAATGTGCAAGTCGCGAACCACATAATTCCGAAGCCAGCGTGAACTGGCGCATCAAGGGTGCGATCGCAACATTTGGTGATTTTTGTGCCGAATTCCCTCAAAAAAAGTGAAAGATGAAACAGCAATTATTGACAAAAGTTTTGGCGGGAACCGCGATCGCCCTGTGCGGCCTGACAGTTGCTCCTGGGGCGAGTTACGCTCAGCCTTCATCCCGGGAAACCGGATTTTCGTGCAGCACCTCGACAGGTGCGGCGGTGACGGTGTACCAAAACCCTCAAGGTGCGGTAGAGCCTTGGATTGAGTGGACTTCCGATTATTTCTCCGCTTCTGGGTACAATCCGAAAACTCGGTGTCAATTAGTCAGCCAACGCCTCGAAACCTATCGGCGCAACCGCGTACTCAAGTACATTACGGCAGGCCAGATGAACGGTCAAAACGTCATCTGTACGGCGAATCAAGTCAATGGTTTGTGTCAAAATTTGATTTATACTCTCAGGCCTGGCCAAGACCCGATCGGCTCTTTGTATAATTTGTTAGCTTGGCGTCAAGGACAGGTCGGGATGCCCTCTACGGAAGAAAGCAGTAAAATTCCTTACATTGATGTCCGAGAAAAGCTAGGGGAAAACACGGAAAATGAGGTGCAACTGCCCCCTTTTTTCCCGCCGTCCGAGCTCCCTTAAGGGTTGGGCAATTTTCAATTCCATCGCCAATTCCAGGGGTTGATGTGGAAAACTTAGCGCGTCGAACAGCGGTACGCATCCAGAACTCGAAATCTTCTGGTTCTGGGACAATCGTCGGGCGACAGGGGCAAACCTATAGGGTGCTGACTAGCTGGCACGTTGTGGCTTTCGACAGGGGCGATCGCACAATTGTCACCGGCGACGGCCGTTTTCACCGACCGCTGGGAGTTCCGAGGCGGCTGGGCGATACTGATCTGGCGATCGTAGAGTTTCTCGCCAATACGGAGTATAGAATAGCACTAATTAGCGGGCGATCGCCAGCAGTGGGAGAGCCGTTGCTGGCGGTCGGATTCCCTGCGGGTGCTGGGGTTTTGGCCGTAGCGCGGGGGTTCGTAGAGCTGCTGCTGTCGAAATCTTTACCTCAAGGCTATAGCTTGGGTTATACAAATGAGGTTAAAATTGGCATGAGTGGTGGCCCGATTTTTAATGCCAAAGGTTTCTTGGTTGGGATTAACGGTCGAGGCAAGTATCGAGAACCCGATTTTGGCGTTTATGCTTTTGAAGATGGAAGCGAACCGACGCCGGAATTATTGGAAAAAATGGTTAAATCCAGTTGGGGAATTCCGATCAGTACATATTTGCAGTTCGTCTCGTCTCATTTAGGGAGTTAGCGATGAATGTGTGGGGTTTGCGGTTTGACGCGCTGACAGTTATCTTGACTGGTGCAGTAACGGCGGCAGCAATTGTTTGCCAACAATCTGCTGCTTGTGCCAAAACAGCCCAAGAAGTTGCCCAGCTAGCGATGTTCACAACGGTGGAAGTCAACAATACGCTGGGTTTTTCTGGTAGCGGCTCTGGAGTAATTATTGCTAAACAGGGCAGTGTTTATACTGTTCTGACGGCGAATCATGTAGTGGCAAGTCTCGCCCAAGAATACAGCATTCGCACTCATTTGGAAAAAAATTATACTGCCATCAGAATACAGCGGCTGCCGAAAAACGATCGCGATATAGACTTAGCTTTGATCCAGTTTCAGAGCCGAGAACCGTATCCAGTCGCGCCAATGGGCGAGTCGGGACGCGCGGTTGTCGGTTCTACTATTTATGTTGCTGGCTATCCGCTGCCAATTGCCTCTGGATCTGAAAGAAAACTGGAGTTTACTGCTGGTATTGTCTCTTCTCGCCTCGGCCGCGCATCATCGGGCTACGGGCTGCGCTATCAAGCTGTGACAAGGCGCGGCATGAGCGGCGGGCCTGTATTTGATGATGATGGCAGAGTTGTGGGAATTCACGGTCAAGGAGATACTGTTGGCACAGTGACGAGCCAGTGGAACGGTCAGAGTGAGGAGATTAAAACGGGGTTGAATGCCGCAATTCCGATCGATTCTTTTACGGCGTTGCGATCGCAAACCTTACCTAACGGGTTTGATATTCTCAGCAATCTTTCTATCAGCCGCGCCTCGACGCAAAGCCAACCGAACCTCGGTCAGGGGGGCTTTGTGTGTGATACCTCCACGGGCGAACCGGTGACTGTGTATCAAAATCCCCAAGGGTTCAGGGAACCTTGGATTCGCTGGAATTCTAATTTCTTTTCTAGTTCTGGGTACGATCCTCTGACTCGCTGCCAACAAGTGACTCAGCGCCTAGAAAATTACAGCCGCAACCAACAGCTTAATTATGTCACAGTCGGCATAGTAAACAATCAGAAAGCGATTTGCACCACCAGCCGCGTTAATGGGCCTTGCGAAGGTTTGATCTACACGCTGCGCCGCGATCAAGATCCGGCTCCAGCACTTAGCAGTTTCTTTGTTTGGCTGGCGAATCAAAAGGCTAGACCTTCTCTTTTTGAAAGCAACACTGTACTTTATATTAATGTTGGGGAACGTTTGGGTTTAGATATTGCCGAATGACAGTTGACAGTTGATAGTTGACAGTTGACAGTTGACAGTTGGCAGAGGGAAGAGTTGACAGAAGGAAGAGGCAATAAAATTAATGGTTTTAGCAATTAATAACGCTCTAACCGTTTTGGCGGTTGCTATGAAAATTTAAGATATTTGACTGATTTATCATTGGCCGTAGCAGAAGTGATGATTTTTTGCAACACAGAAGCTATAAAATTACTGTTACATGAATTCAAATCAAATTTTTCAGGTATCAAGCATGACTGCAACTACGCCGAAGGCAACGTCAGCAATTCCCAGTTTTTGCGAAGGAATCCAGTATTTCTCCGAGACAGTGCCTGGTTTTGAGACTTACGGGAAAGCACCTGCGATCGCCATTGGGAGCAAATCGATCGCCGATCCAGCCGATCCAAGCGCCGTCTTTCAAACAATGCTCGCAGCAGACGCTCTGCGCTACCTGACGCTGCAAGTCACCGCCAGTAAAGCATCGGGACATCCCGGCGGTTTTGCCAGCCAAGCTGAGGCTTACGCAGCATTGGTGATGCTGGGGCACAAGAATATTGTCACCGAAGTCGGACATCACGCCCCCGGCTTTTATAGTGCGATGTTTCTCGATCGATCTTTGGAAGACATGGGAATTGTCAACGTACAGCAAGTGCGCGATAAATTCCGAGAAAAAGACGGTTTGTTAGGACATCTTTCCGGTTTCATTCCCGGCCTTTTAGCACCAGCAGGCCCCCTCGGACAAGGGCAGCATTTCGCAATGGCTGGCGCACTTTTGCACCCCGACAAACTGTTTCCTTTCACAATGGGCGACGGCGGCATGGGCGAACCTTATCCGATGAGCAGCATGGGGCATTTCCACACTGCTTATCCGAAGGCTACTAACTTTTTGCCAGTGTTAGTTTGGAACGGATATTCCCAAGAACATCACAGCATGGTTTCGACTAAAACCAATGCTGAAATGATTGCTTATTGGCAAGGAAACGGTTTTGAAGAAATTATCTTAGTTGATGCTAAGGAATTTGACGATAAAAATCAACCGGAAGCTTATGTTGATAGCACTGCTTTTTCACTCGAACAGCGCATGGCATTTACCAAAGCTGTTTTACAAGGAGTTGACAAAGCAGCCAAATCTGCTCTCGGCGGCAAATTAACTGTGTTTATCATCAAACAGTTAAAAGGTGCCGGCGTGCACGCATTGGGCGCAAAATCTCACAATCTTTATCCGAAAGATACCCTCGATGCTCCACACATTATCAGCGCTTTAAAAGAGCGCGCTTTGACTGCTGATGCGTGGCAGTTGGTACGGACAAATTGCGAGCGCGCGGGCGGCGGGCCTGCTGCGAAAACCGTTGTTACTGAGTTTACATTGCCGCTGGCAGATTTGGGCGAATTGCCTTTAGAAGAATTTGCGGTTGGCGGAGATCCCAAGATTTCGACAACTGCAATGGGGCTTTTGGTGGGAAAAGTCGGTGAGCGCGATCGGACTTTTCTTGTCACCAATGCTGATGGCAATGAAGCATCGGCAATTGCCAACATCAACCAAGCTCTCAAAATCATTCACCCGACGACAGATGACTTGTACAATCAATCGCCAAACGGTCAAGTTTACGAACCTTTGAGCGAAGATGCTTGCGCGGGTTTAGCAGTAGGTTTGTCGCTATTTGGCGCGCGGAGTTTGTGGTGTTCCTACGAATCTTTTGCCATCAACGGTTTACCAATTTGGCAAACTGTAACCCAAGCAATGGCAGAATTGCGCCGCCCAACTCCGGCAACTGTCACCTTATTTACGGCAGGTGCTTTAGAGCAAGGCCGTAACGGTTGGACGCACCAACGCCCGGAAATTGAGGCTTATTTTTCCGCGATGATGCGCAACGGCAATGTGTTTCCTTTGTTTCCACCGGATGCTAACAGCATTCAAACTTGTTACGAGTGGGCTTTGAGTGCCAGAAATAAGGGAGTTGTGATTACTGCGAGCAAGTCGCCTCTGCCAATTCGCACTACTTTTGAACAGACTCGCCAAGGTTTGGCAGACGGTGCAATTGTGCTGCACGAAGTCGCTTCTCCTCAAGCTCCCCACAATCAAGGGGGAAGTAAGAAAGTTGTGTTTGCTGTTGTCGGCGACATGACTTTAATGCCTGTGTTTGAAGCGGCGGCATTTTTGGAAACAGAAGGCATTGGAGTGCGGATTGTTTCTATTGTGAATCCCCGGCGTTTGTACCGCCAAAGCGATGTTGCTTGGGATACTTGTTCGGAAGCTGACGGCGGCTTTTTGAGCGATGAGAAATTTGCCGAAATGTTTGGCGGAGATGCCTTGATTGGCGTGACAGGCGGTGCTTCTGGGATGTTGGAGCCGGTGATGCTCCGCAGCAATTGCCCGCGGGATACTTTCGCTTGGAAGCGGGGGGAAACGACTGCTAGTGCTGGTCAGTTGATGGCGTTTAATGGGTTGACTGCTGAGGCATTGACTAAAAGGGCGATCGAGCTAGTTCATTAAGTGAGAAATCAGGACACGGCAGTGCCGTGTCCCTACAATTGATAGCGGTAGGGAAACGGCACTGCCGTGTCCCTACAATTGATAGCGGTAGGGAAACGGCAGTGCCGTGTCCCTACAATTGATAGCGGTAGGGAAACGGCACTGCCGTGTCCTCTATCTCATTCCGGCGCAGCCGGAATTGATATAATATTTAAAATAGGATGGTGATACCTATGACAGCACAACTTTTAGAAGAAATAGTTACCCTTGCCGAACAGCGATTGATTGTCCCCGGTTATTATAGTTGGGAGCAATTTGAGGCGATCGAATCTTTGATGGCAGACTCTTCTGGTTTGCGGATAACTTATCTTGATGGGTGGATCGAGTTTATGACACTGGGCGAAGCACATGAGACAATAAGTTGTATTATTAGTTTTTTACTACAACTCTATTTTTGTGAGATGGGAATTGAATATATCCCTGTAGGAAGTGCTACTCGCAGAGATAGAACAAGAAATGTTTCATTTGAGCCTGACGAGTCTTATTACATAGGTTCAAGAAAAGAGCATCCAGATTTAGCCGTGGAAGTAACGATTACTAGCGGTAACACAAGTAAACTAGCTAAATACCTCCGACTTCGCATTCCTGAAGTTTGGTTTTGGGAAAATAATCAGTTGGCTGTTTATCGGCTGCGGGAGGATGATTACGAGCAAGTTTTAAGAAGTGAGTTATTGCCGGAGTTGGATTTAACATTGTTGGTACGCTGCATTTTGATGCCTTCAACAATTCAGGCAAGAAATGAGTTTCTGAATGGGATTCGGCAAGTGGGTTGAAGGCTGAGGAGTTGGCAAAACGTGCGATGAAACTGGTTGGTTAAGCTAAAATGTGGCTGACAACCATTTGCTCTCAGAAACAACGTTTGTGCGATCGCTCTCAGGAGTAGATATTTTGGATAATGCAATATCTCTGTCTTTAGAGATTCTGGCATCTTGACGGTGGCGTGTCTATGAGTCACAATACCCGAAATCATTTGTAGACACGCTCCATGATTCCACCGAATGACACAGCTACCTTGTATCCAATGCGGATGCCAAACAGACGAGCATTTGGATGTTTTACAGGTTTCTGGCTGCTTTTAACCCAGTTTCATCGACTTCGTAGTCTCGTCATTCAAAGTCGATGATGACCATTTTGCCCATGTTTTCGTCTATCTCGACTTGTTGGCGGATGCTGTTTTGGTACAATTGTCTTGCGCGCCGTGCCACTTCTTCGCGGCTTGAAAAGATGGTTTGCATCGTCTCGCCTCGCGATCGCTACACTGATATTGTACCGCAGATATCGATCGCCCTTTGTTTGCTTGGGCGATCGCCCTACGGGATAGCTCGCGTCACGCCCTCTGTGCAATCATCGCACTTTAAAATGGTGGAAATGGATCGGATTGTCGGTGGAAAAAGAGGTTGGGTGACACGAGGGTTAAGGGAATATGTAGGAAAGGGCGATCGTTCTTTTTTTGCTGGGGATCGTCCTCCGTGCAAATCGCACTATTTGGTAGTTGTAAGAGGTGCGATCTCAATGCGTGAAATAAGATATTAGTATGAGATAGGAGAGTTACTTGACTAACCTAGTTGCTTTGTTTAATTAGACTTGGGCCTTTTAAACATATTAAAAAGTGCCTTACCATACCAATCTCCTATAGAGATTTCTTCCTGTGCCAATTCCGTTAAATCATCTCTAATAGCAGCTATGAGTGCAAGTAAAGTTTCTTTAACTTCTACCGGATTGTTATGGTTATTATCATTTACAAGAATGTTCCATTCATCTCGAAGACGCTCAAGCACCATTTCGGAATACCCTGATTTAAAACCATGATATGACTTGTGAATTTCATGGGGTAAGGCTATTATATTTAGTGGACTATTCATATCTATCTTGGCGTGTATTACCAGTTGAGATTTCTCCCAAAGATGAACTGGAATAATATGATGATCTGCCAATTCTGTAGTAGTTCGAGGAGTTTTGCCTCGTTTGAGAGCTTTAGCTATTTCTGGATCTATTTTCTCAGATATATGCAAATGCGATATCAACATAACAAGGTCTGGTGAATCAAGTAGCTCTATCTTCACAATTTTACCTGTTTTAGCGTCTTTGAAAAGAAACTCTTTTGCATATTGATCGTACATCATCCAATACTCACCAGGCTGAATATTGTACCTCTTATGAAAGAGGGAGCCTGCTTTAACTACATGATTTGTCCACTGTCCCATTCCCATAAAATTACCCCAACTCACCACTAAGTATTTTTAAAAGCAACAAAAAAAGTATTTCAAGTTCGTCTTGGTCTAAATTATCTCTCACAATTTGAGAGCGCAATTTTGAGCGGTCTAAACCTTTAATTTTTCGGATCACTCTTTTCTCTTCAGGTTCTAGCTTATTGCGGTTTTCAATTTTTTCAAATTCTTTGTTAAACTGGTTAATAATTTGTTCAACCGTAGCATTCTCTAACTCATTTTTGAACTCATTTGGATCGAATTTAGGTCGCGGCTTACTCCCAGGAAAAGGGACTGGATTACTACCATCCCCTAACCAAAGGTCGAGAAGCCAAAATATTAATCCAACTCCAAACATTGAGAGCCAAAACCACCATTTGATGATTTTTCCAATAACTCTCACTACCTTACCTGATATTTGCAGGAACTTTTCGCTGAAATCTTTTGCTTTTTCTGGCTTTCGATTCTCGGTCATCTTACCTCCCAAGTTTGCGGCTTAAGTGAAAACTAAAAGTGGATCAATATTTGTAAGTGGAACTGAAAGTTAACATGGGGCTTGTTTGCGAAGCGTACCGTGATCGCCCTTCGTGCAATCATCGCTCTTTGAAATGGTGGAAATGGATAAGATTGTAAGTGGAAAAAGAGGTTGGGGTGACACGAGCGTCAACCCAACATACAAGATGGGATCGCACTACGAATTTTGCTAACGTATTGCGGGATCGTTATGAACCACGAAATCTGTTTGCCAATTGTTGTTGTGAGGAACTACTCGAACCATAACAGGAGAGCCACGGAAAGGATTTTGACAATATGTCTGCTGACCATGTTGAGGTGATCCAATAATACATTTCTGATTGAGTGTGTTTAATCGCTTTCCATCATCTTTGAATTCGACTTCTCCACCAACACTAACCACCTGTGTTTCTATTTTAGCAGTTACTTTCCCAGAAAATGATGCCCCTTGAATCTCTTGAGCAGTGTACCAGAAAACATCAGCCCCACTTCCACCTGTATATTCAACAGCGAGAGCATTACCGTATGTCCATGTCACCGACGGGAAATAACAAGTGACACGTTCTCGATCGCGTCCGCTTCGACAAGTTCCACTTTTAGGGCCATCAATCATTCCAGGATCTCTTGAGGACGCAGAGATAGCCGAAGTAGCAACTATCAACGCTGCGATCAGAAATGAACGCATTGAAAAGGTGAAAAACCGCCATCCTCGATTTTTTTGATAAGCTGTTTTCATTTGCTAATTCCTTTATTGAGGGATAAGTATTTTTTCTGTTTTTAGTGGAAATCAATTTTGAAAGCTAATGCTTAATTAGACAGCCACTGCGTTAGAATACACCATTACATTGGATAAAACTGCAACTAATCAATCATTAGGGTGACGCTTTATACTTCTCCCATAATCCCTATAAATCAAAGCTTTGTCTAGCCCAAAAATGTTCAACTTTGTTCCCAGTCTCCCTCCCATCGGCTCAATTTCATCTACTTTTGTACAAAAATGTATTAAAATGTTCTCCAATGTGATCTATAATACAAGTCAACTCACAGTCCATGACCCCCATGAACCTAAAAGAAGCGTTAAAACTAGCCGACAAAATAGTCTTCGAGAAAACCGGCGCACACCTAGACGACGTACAGGAAGCGGTACTAAAAGGCACTCTAGAACGTGAGACATACAAACACATAGCCAAAGAATTTGACTGCTCCGAAAGTAATGTGAGGCAAATCGGATCGGAATTATGGCAAATACTTTCAGAAAAGTTAGGAGAAAAAGTCAGTAAAACGAATTTTAGAGCAGCAATGCAGAGGTTACAAAACTCTAATGTTTTAAACTTTGCCAAAGACGTTGTAGTGACTGGTAGTTTCAACACCTGTGGAGAAGCTAGACACCCGCCAAACATACCAAATCCACACCCACCAAATCAAGAAACATCCCATCACGACTTAAGCGAAATGCCGCAATTAGGTGCTTTCTACGATCGCACCCCACAACTCCAAACCCTCAAAAACTGGATTCTACAACAAAACAGCAGCCTCATAGCCCTCACCGGCATCAGCGGCATCGGCAAAACCACACTCGCAGTGCAACTCGTCCAACAAATCAAAGACGAATTTGAATACGTCATTTGGTGCAACCTCGACACATCCCCCACCCTCCCGGAATTTGAAGCCAACCTAATCCAGTTTTTCTCCCAGTACCAAAAACAAGACTCACCCACAATCAACCAGAAAGCATTACCCCTAATTAAATATTTACAAAAACATCGCTGCTTAGTAGTCTTAGATGACATTCACAATTTGTTCAGCAGCGGCGAATTAGCAGGAAAATATCAACCAGAATACGAAGAATATCGCTCTTTATTCAAACAAATAGAAAAATTATCCCATCAAAGTTGCTTCCTGCTCATCGGTTGGGAACAACCCAGAGAAGTTACTCAAACTAAAAGCCTAAATACACACATTAACACCTTACAACTCAAAGGTTTAGACATCGCAGCCGGACGGGAAATACTCAGAGATTATGGATTAGCAGACATCGACAACTACTCAGCACTCATTCACCGCTACCAAGGCAATCCCCTCTGGTTAAAAAGCGTCGCGACTCTGATCCAAGAGTTGGGAGGATGCGTGACAGAGTTATTACCAGATGATACTATATTGTTGCCGGAAGATTTGAAAGATATTTTACAGCAGCAGTTTAGTCGCCTATCCGAACTAGAAAAACAAGTCCTCTCCTTGTTGGCGAAAGCAAGCGATACAATCAACCTCACCCAATTGCTAGAAAACAGCCGAATTCCAGCCTCAGACTTGGTAAATGCGCTGCAATCTTTATCGCGGCGCTGCTTGATTGAACAACAAGCAAAATTTTACACTATTTCACCTGTACTGAGGCAATATGCTGCGATAAGACTCGGCGGTTGAAACCGTATGTCCAATCTTAAATACCCCTTTATTTCTTAGTCCCTCTGAGATCGGACATCGTTTGTGTAGACGCGGTTTCAACCGTACGTCCGATCTGTAACTTAATCATATCTAATTTTTATTAATAATGAGTAATCCCTGTCTATGTTATACTAAGGCAGGGCTACTGATTTTTATTCGGAGCATTACGCCCATGATCGTACAAGTTTCAGAACCAATAACAATTGTTAAAGAAGAACGCTTTACCTTGCCAGGTTATTATACTTGGGAGCAATTTGAGGCGCTAGAAACCTTAATAAAAGATGCCCCCGGCTTGCGAATAACTTATTTAGATGGGTGTGTGGAGTTTATGACAACTGGTGAACCACATGAAATTTTCAAAAAAATGCTAGCTATTTTGCTAGAAGCTTACTTTTTTGAAAAAGGTATTAAGTTTCTTCCAGTTGGGAATGCAACTCGCAGGGACAAAACTCAAGATGTGTCATTTGAACCAGATGAGTCCTACTATTTAGGTGATAAAAAAACACATCCAGATTTGGCAATTGAAGTCACTATTACCAGCGGTGGCATAGATAAACTAGAAAAATACAAGCGGTTGAAAATTGTTGAAGTCTGGTTTTGGGAAAATAATCAGTTGGCTGTCTATCGGCTGCGCGATGATGATTACGAGCAAGTTTCAAGAAGTGAGTTTTTGCCGGAGTTGGATTTACAATTGCTGGTACGCTGCGTTTTGATGCCTTCAATAATTGAGGCAAGGAATGAGTTTCTCAATGGGATTCGGCAGCAGTAATTCGGTTGATTAATAGGATTTATGCAACGGGCAGAATTACTGAGGTAATATGCCATAAGACTCGGCGGTTGAAACCGATCCTATACAAACGATGTCCGCCTCCGCGGACTAAGAAATATAAATTAGATAGAATAATCAGTAGTCGCAATTCCATTGTTTGCCATGACGCTGAAAGAATTAGAGCCTCAACTGCTGGCACTCTCTGACGAGGAAAAAGCTCAAGTTATTCAACTCCTATCTCAGGGAAAAATCAGTCTGGGGCGCGGTATTGAAAAAACGCCTAATGTTTGTGGTGGAAGTGCCTGCATTGCCGGAACTCGGATCACCGTTTGGGGACTTGTAGAAGCTCGTCGCATTGGGTATAGCGAAGCCGATTTACTCACAAGCTATCCATTGCTCTCTGCTACTGATATTGCTAACGCTTGGGTTTATGCCGAAGCCTTTCCCGACGAAATTGAAACAGAAATCCGGGAAAACGACGAAGTAATGGACGAGGAATTGTAACGTATGCACGTCTCTATTCGCAGCAACTTATACGGTATTGATACTAAATCCGACTTAAATACCCCCTTTATTTCTTAGTGCGCTTGGAGTGGACATCGTTTGTATAGGATCGGTTTCAATCGTACGTCTTATTTTTATTTCTTAGTCCGCGGAGGCGGACATCGTTTGTGTAGACGCGGTTTCAACCGCCGTCTAAATCTTATCTTTATTTCTTAGTCCGCAGGCGAGTGGACATCGTTTGTGTAGACGCGGTTTCAACCGTACGTCTGATCTTGGGGTAATGCTAAAATATGAGGTAATTTTCATTAAATTTGGCTACTCTCCACAAACAAAAACCGGGCAACTTCACAGCTACCCGGCAATCCAAACTTGAGATTTCAGACAAATCTAAAATCTCAAACCTAAAATTCTTAAACAGCTACAGTCTTCTTAGCAGAAGAGCTGAATTCGCCCTTAGCATACTTAGCTGCAAAATCATCCAAAGACATTTGCTTAATCTTTGTACCGTTACCAGCGCAACCAAAAGAGTTGTAACGATCGCTACAAACCTTCTGCATATACTTGATCGACGGCTTCAAGAAGTGGCGCGGATCAAACTCATCGGGCTTAGCAAACAAAGCTTCGCGCACCGCAGCGGTAATCGCCAAACGGTTGTCAGTATCGATGTTGATCTTACGCACGCCGCACTTGATGCCCTTTTGGATTTCTTCCACAGGTACGCCGTAGGTTTCGCGGATTTTGCCACCGTTGCTGTTGATGATTTCCAGCAATTCTTGGGGCACAGAAGATGAACCGTGCATTACCAAGTGAGTATTCGGCAAGCGGCGGTGAATTTCTTCGATGCGGCTGATTGCCAAAATTTCGCCAGTCGGCTTGCGGGTGAATTTGTAAGCGCCGTGGGAAGTGCCAATTGCCACTGCGAGAGCATCAACGCCGGTTTGCTCAACGAAATTAACAGCTTCTTCAGGATCTGTCAGCAATTGATCGTGAGAAAGCGCACCTTCAAAGCCGTGGCCGTCTTCTGCTTCGCCCATTCCTGTTTCCAGAGAACCCAAGCAACCCAGTTCGCCTTCAACGCTAACGCCGATCGAATGAGCAACCTTCACAACTTCGCGAGTAACTTCAACGTTGTACTCGTAGCTGGCGGGAGTCTTAGCATCCGCTTCCAAAGAACCATCCATCATCACGCTGGTGAAACCTTGGCGCATGGCAGAATAGCAAGTACCGGGGGCATTGCCGTGGTCTTGGTGCATACAAATGGGGATGTGAGGATAGGTTTCAACTGCGGCCAAAATCAGGTGGCGCAGGAAATTTTCCCCAGCGTAGGAGCGAGCGCCGCGAGAAGCTTGCAGAATCACGGGGCTGTTGGTTTCGTCAGCAGCGCGCATGATCGCTTGGATTTGCTCCATGTTGTTGACGTTGTAAGCCGGTAGGCCGTAACCATTTTCAGCCGCGTGGTCGAGCAGCAGTCGCATAGGTACAAGCGCCATAGATATTCCTCCTAATTATTTGTGATTTCTGGGCAGTGGATTTTGGACAAGTTCAATTCTTAGGATAATCTTAAGACAATTTGTAGCCGATCGCGCATTCTGTTTCCAGATTTACTTAAAAGTTCAAAAAACAAAATTTTGAGTTCTGAGCATTCAACTCAGAACTCAAAATTATTGTTTTTTTTATGGGTCGCCCGGGATTTGAACCCGAGACCAATCGGTTAAAAGCCGAATGCTCTACCGCTGAGCTAGCGACCCGCGAACGCGTTGTTACCGCACACAAGATCTAATAGTAGCACCCGTTTATTTAAATAGCAAGTCTTTTTCAAAAAAAAGTTGCAGTCATGCGAACCAGCATCTCGCAAGTCGCTCCCGGCTGCAAATAAATCAAGTGTTCGCCAGTATTGAGCGCATTTCGAGGAGCCGTCCAAGGTTCCACACAGTAAAAATCCTTGCCCTTCACAGTCCAGAAAACCAACTTCCCATAGCTGGAGTTGTAACTGACGGTGAGCCGCAAGCCCCGCCCCGCGTCAGTGACAGTAGCAGCCAGGCCGGTGAGTTCATCAAAGGAAACATCAATTTCATCCAGCGTCGGGTCAAAAACCCCCGTGAAATAACCCTTTTCGTGGGTGTTCTGATCTCTGTACTGCATCCCTGGAATCTCAAAGCGGAGATTTGTCTTGTCGGGAGCTAAAAAATAAGGGTGCAAGCCGCTAGAAAAGGGCATGGGTTCTGCACCCAGATTGGTGTATTGCTGCACAATTTCCAAAGAATTGCCTTTAATTTGATAAGTAAAAGCTAATTGGAAATCAAAGGGATAAACAGCCTGGGTCTTCTCGCTGCTGTTAAGCACCAGGGTAAGAGCCGCGCAACCCTCCGTAACTTGTTCCGTCGCCGTCCAAGGCAAATCGCGAGCAAAGCCGTGCTGTTTGAGCTGGCGCTCGACTCCGTTGTGGGTGTAGGTATTGTCGGGGAGATTGCCGCAGATGGGAAACAAGATGGGAATCCCGCCACGTACAGTCAGATCGGGATTGGCGAACCGTTCCGCGTCCAAGTAAAACATTTCTTTGCCTTCAACCAGCCAGCTAGTGGCAATACCGCCCCGTTCCGGCACAACTTCTAGAGTAGAGTTAGCGGTTTCGTCGGAGAGGATATAGGTTTTGTACTGCTTTTGCTTCAGCGCGATCGCAAACACATTTGTCATTGGTAGTAGGTCGTCGATCATTGGTTGTTAGTAAATCAGTCGTTAGTCATTGGTCGCTGGTACTTGATTTTCACCCATTACCAGAAAGAATTGGTTGAAAGCCGGAACCCTTAAAGGCGAGAAATTAAAACAGAGTATTCATTGCTTCAATCCTCGGACTTCCAGGTAGAGGTAGCTGTCCCAGGTCAACTGTCAACTGTCAACTGAATGAACGCCCCTTTCAAAGGCTCTGTATCCTTGCTCCGACTCCCACCGGTTAACCAATGCTCGCAGCTATCGGAGGCAGGGCGATCCCCGGCCCGGATCGATCGCTGCTTTTGCCGGGAACGATCGCCTTTGTCGGGTACTCTTTGAGTGCGACTTTAAAAGATAGATCCCCAGTTGGGGCAAGATAGCTTTGGGGACTGATCGCCCCTCCCGAACTGGGAGATGGGGGCGAAATAAACGGTTCTTTGATGAATGGCTCTTTGGTAAACGGATCTGATTCCCGGCTGGGCTTTTGAGGTTGAGTGCGATAGATGCGCGGTGGCAAATCTTGACTCGGAGGCGGGCTTGACTCAATTGCAGGCCCAGTCTTGTTCTGGAAAAATGAGGAGTTTTCCGACTGTTTGGGAGCAGCAGGCAAAGGCGGCAAAATGGGGGTAGGTTTGGGTTGTCCCGGGCCTTGCAGATTGTTGTCACCGAATGTTCCGGGGGAACCGGGCCCTGGCTGGTACGTACCGCTAGGAGCTGTTCCGGGCCGAGAATTGGCAGGCTTTGGTGCCGCTCCTGGGTTGATTGGGGCATCGAGAACTACAGCAGATCGCATCGGGCGATCGAAGATACTAGAAATTTGCTCAACGTGTTTGAGGATGCGATCGCCCGCGGCTCCTTTGACCACCTTCGGCTGAAATTTTTTCACCTCCACAGGCAAAAATTCTACTTTCATATTCCTGTCTTTGAGCGATACTTTCAGGACTGCGGTATCGTAATCGCTGCGAGCATTCGCGCCGAATATAAAATTACCTAATGAGTAAACAATCGGGCGGCCTTTGTAAATTTCTGCACCTTGCAGGACGTGGGGGTGATGTCCCACTACCAAATCTGCTCCTTGGTCGATCGTGAACCGAGCCAAATCTATTTGCCAGTCCCCCGGATAATCTGCCAATTCGACTCCCCAGTGGTAATTAACCACAATCCAGTCTACCTGACCCCTGAGAGCTCGAATATCCTCTGCCACGCGATTGTTGCGGCGTGCATTAGTGCCCGCTTTCCCTTGGTCGGCGGCGTGAAGGTCGGAATCGTAATAACCAAGGTATGCGATCCGCTGACCCTTCACCTCAATAATATCTGGACGCCTCGCTTCTTTAATATCTCTACCGGCTCCCAGATGCCCAATCCCAGCATTATTTAGAGTATTTATAGTCTCCACCAGCCCCGGCTCCTCGTAATCCATAACGTGGCTATTTGCCAGATTGACAAGATCCACTCCTCCTGCTGTTAATACTTTCACCGATTCTGGAGCTGCTTTAAAATTTAATTGTTTTTTGCCCAGGCCCAAGGTAGAGCTAGTCAGGGGGTTTTCTAGGTTAACCATCGACACATCTGCTTGCCGGTACTCGTCCATGTTGGCGAAAGCCCAATGGTAATCGTTACCGCCAGATGCGGAGATCGCATCCGATAGATTCACATTTCCTCCGAACATCAGCGTTACGGTTGGGTCATAGGGATTGGCAACCTGCTTTTGTTGCACTACGGGTACTACTTCTAAGGCCGCTTGCACCGCATCCGGACGTTTTGGAGGCGGCCCCGACATGACGGCTGCTTGCTGGTACGGGGAGACTGGGGATACTAACCGCATGGCCAGAGCCTCGTGGTAGCTCACCCAACAGCCTAAGATAAATGAGGCAAGTGCCGATCCCACTAGCAGCAGAGAACGATAGGTTTTAAATTTAACCCAATCGACGACGAGTAGGGAACGGTCACGTCGCTGTCGGCGGTTTGCCGGAGTCACAATTCGCACTGACTGTTTCCAGAGAATCTCTGGTTCCCCAGCCAAGCGCGCGTGAATTCGCACCCCTTCTACTGCTGGCGAGTTGAGTCTCCAGAGTTGGTGGCAAATAAATTTAACTAAGCCTTCGCGGAGAGTGTTCCCCAGTAATGTATTCTCTGGCGCAAATTCGCGCTGGAATTCTACCAGAATTTGCACGCATCCAGCCTGAGCCTGTTCGACGCGGGCATAAATCCCTTCTGGTCTTAGCAAGCTGTCAATCCAGTAATTCAGGGCTTGAAAGTTACCCGATCGCGCTAGCTCCAACATAGACCGCTGCGACCAATTTTCTGCATATACCATCAATTAGCCTCCTTAACACATTGAGCGATGACTGTAATTTCTTTTCAACGGAACTGTAATTCTTTTAGCTTAACCGCCACTTCGCTGCCCACTTTGAAGCTAGTTGTTCGCCGACACCATTTTCTACATTTAGGTGCTGCCTGCTGTCAGTGATTTTTATCACATTCGCGTCTGTCGATTTGACATTTTCGATTTGACATTTTCGATTTGAGATTTTCGGTTGAGTCAAGAAGCGGTAGCGGGCGATCTTTCCTAACCTCCAAAGTTGACTGTGCTGGGGGACTTCAGGCAGAGGAGATTGAGATTTCCACAGCGCAGAGTCTGTTGTTATTGTCGCTGTTTGAGTGTCGCTTTGGAGCGCTCAGGTCGATCGGAGATTTAATTCTGCGATCTATTGAAGGCAAATGCCTCTCGCGAGAGATGCGGCCGGCAGCAAAATCAGCGATCGGATAAATGGCGTACTCGATAGATTTGGTGGTAAAATGAAATGTAGTAACCTCCATCGGTGTTAAAGTTTCAGAAAACGTGAAACTAGCCAGTCAATATGGCTATGCCTTCCGATGTAAAACCCAAAGTACGTTACCAAAAAATTGGGTTCAAAGCCCCGTCCTGATAGGGTGGCTTTCATGATAGAACTATATATTGATTCGCGAGATGTAAAAATCCGGTCTCAACTGCATAGTTCAAAAAATGTCACATAGGTTGGGGCATCAACCTACGAGGCTCAGCAATATCAGACAAGGTGTGCTTGCATTTGCTGTTTGAATCCCGAATCCCGATGCCTCCCGTGGCCCGGGAGTATGTCAATGTAAACAGGCCATATTTTAAGCAAGTTACACTGCGCAGGAGAACTGACAAATGCTACAGCGCAAAATCTATCAACTCTGTTGTGATGGTCGTGAGGTTTCTATTTTTCTTCGAGATCAGCAACGTTGGATAGAGCGCGCTCGTATCCTAGATATTGAAGGGGATCTAGTCACGTTGCGCTACGAAACAGACGAAGAAGACGAAATTAGCTCCTGGGAAGAAATGGTGCGTCTCGAAAGTATTGGAGCAGTGTCCCAGAAGTTGGCTTCGGTGTCGAGAACTAACTGCGAACCCCTAGTTTCTGACGATTGTCCCGAAGCCGAACAAATTCGCAATCATTACCCGGACTCGAATTTAGATTAGTTTTGATCTCGCGCTTGAGGCACAAAGAATACTTGGGGGAAAAGAAAACAACTTTTCTCCCTTTTTTGTGGAAGAATTAGGCAAAAAACCCGGTTTACGCCAAAAATCTTCTGGATTGTCACCAAATGATACAGCAACCGCCACATCGGTGAGGACATAAATAACTTCATGAATAGAGCCGATACCCGTACTGCATCAATGGTTTGATTCGGGTTATGCAACAACTGTCAACTGTCCACTGTCAACTGTCCACTGCTATACCAGCTTATTCGCCGTCGGTTTCCCGATCGAGGAAAAGTTCGGCCTCAGGTATAGCTTCAAACACCGGACAGTAACCGTCGGGGGTAACTTTAAAGCCAAACAAAGTAGATAACTGGTTCCAACAGCGCTGGCCGCGGTAGTGCTGGCAATTGCCGCAGCATTCGAGATTGGTTTGAACGGTGCTGCCTTGAAACAGCAGTTCCCGCTGGGAAATGCCGCGCAGTACCAGTTCTTCGCCTTGCCAGCGGGCTTCTACCAAACCGGTATCGGCAAAATTGGCCCACCGAGAATCGGCTGTAATCAGACTCGGCAAGCTAATTGCTACCTCTGTCCCCAATTCGCTAAGTTCTCCCTCATAGTTAGTTTCCGGGATCGCCGGCTGCAAAAACATTTCCCCGATCGGCAATTCGACGATCGTACCCGCCGCCGGAGTGTGCAACTGGTAGCGGTTTCGCAGCTCGTCCAAGTTAGCCAAATCAGCCAAATAGGCAGGGGAACCATGCACCAAAATCACGTGCTGGGGACGCAAATTGTGGATGAGCTGGGTAGTTCCCGGGCCGTCGCAGTGTTCGGCTAGCAGATAAGTTTCGACGCTTCTGACTCCAGATTCGGGCCAATTGCCCAGCCATTCCTTGACGGGATATCCGGGTTTTTGAGGTGCGAGCAAAATCCAAGGATTTGGGCGATCGGCAACATACAAATTCAAATCAGCAATTCGGTCAGTAATCACAATACACGGCGTGGAGCCCAATTCGGGGCGCTGTTCCGCAGACAGCCGACGGACACGGGGTTTCACCCTTTCGTCCCAAAACAAAGGTTGGTGTAGAGCAAAATTTTGGACGGCGGTGGGAAAATGGGGCAGCAATTCCAGATAAGCGTCGCAGCCGTCAGCGACAGTACCGTCTACCCAAATATCCAAGTCGCGGCCTGTGAAATAGTGGTGGCTGCGGAGCAGCATCAGCAATTCTTGACCCAAACCGAGGGCGGGCGCGGGCAGCAGTACCGAGTACCCGTCAGCGATCGCGCGGTGGATGCGATCGGCTAATTGATTTTCCAGTTGTCGGCGGTGAGGGTGTCGCGCCGTGCCATAACTGCCTTCCAAAATTAACACATCCGGCTTCATCCCCCGGAGTTCTCCCAGCGGCAAACCTTCCACCAAACGAGAATTAGACAGAAAAAAGTCGCCGGTGTACACCAGGGTGTAGGTGCGGTGGGGAGCGGCATAAGTCAGCAGCACAGTCGCCGCTCCGGGTAAATGGCCCGACGGGAACAACTGCACGCTCAGTCCCGGGCGCAGTTCCATCGGCGACTGCCAGGGCAGTCCCTGACAGAAGTGCGATTCTGGCTGCTGAGCCAGGGAGGGCCAGTTGAGCGGTAGCAGTCGCGCTGTCACTTCGCTGGCATAAATTGGCAACTGCGGGAAAGATTGGTGGAGTGCTAGCAAACCTCTGGCGTGGTCGGCGTGGGCGTGGGTGCACACCACAAAATCGGCTGGCAGCGATCGATCTAGTGTCGCTGACAGGGGTGCGATATCTTCTACACCGCAGTCGAGTAAAATCCGGTGCGGCCCCATGCGCACTAGCAGACAGACCCCTTCCTGTGCGTGGCCTGCGCCGTAAGGTAAACAATCGAGATCCATCACTGGGTTTAGCCCCCTGTTTTACGCGCAACTTGCAGTATCGCAACATCTAAGTGTTGGCTGCGACTGCATTCATTCGATCGACTTGAGTTCCGGACGCATCAACCGGGTTTGATGGAGGAAAAGACTTTGTTACCGCCCTCGCTAAGAGTGAAAAAACCCGGTCGATTGAAGTTTTGGTGCATCAGCCTGGGAGTTTAATGTTTGCTCCCAGGCTCCGGCTCCCGTGCAACGAAAGTAATTGCACTGTAAATTTGGTACTTGGTGCAACGCTGGGGAAAAGCTATTTTCCCCAGGTATTGGCAGAAATCGGCAAAAAGCCTGGAACCAAGTTAATGCTGCGGGTTCTGGCCTCAAAAGTTACATTTTATTGCAGCTTTTAAGCCCAGGCAACTCGATCTCATATTCTGAGTGTCAAACCTTTTTTCACAATTTGCGCCTGCTAGCAGTTAGTCTTTTTTATGAGAAGATTTTAATTCAGCAGCCCTAAGATGTTGACAAAACTTTACAAATCTTTATCCCTGGGATTTTGAGGGGGTGTATAGTCCCACAATCAAAACTTGAATAAGCAGACTCATGCTGGCTGAGTCTTGCTGTCATGGTAGGTGGAGAGTTTATGAGTTCGATCGGTTTTTTTGTAAAAGTTTGATACATTTTTCTAAGCAAACCTTGTGGCTATCCAGGAAAGAGTTTAAATGGCTTTTGGGCGGCGCATATCAATGGAGCGTCGCCCTCTGTGAAGACACAGACCCCGTTGAGTTGTGGCGCGGACGCTGAGATAGGGAAACCGCAACCGTAATTCAGTTGACAGTTGACCGCTCGACAGTTGACGCTTGAGGGCGACCTCTACCTGGAAGTCCGAGGATTGGAGTAATGAATAGTCTTGTTTTAATTTCTCCCTACAACAATAGTCCGGACAGTACCCGTTTTTTTTGAAACAACTTCTCCCGAGAGGTTTGTAGAATTTAATTTCAAAAATTTATGAGGTCGAGCGCCTCAATATCGAGAGGAGATTTCCCAGCAGGTTAGCCTCTACAAAGCTCGCGGTTGCGAAGCAGAAAGAGATTGCGATCTTGACAGCCAAGAATCTCCAAAAAAGTTCGGCGATAATACAGTACCTTTCGCTGGCGCTGCTGTCAGCCAAGTCGGTAAAAAACAAGTCGGATACAACCGGATGCTTGCCATGTGCTTTTTGAATAAGATAAATCGCCCTGAGATCAATTTCGGTTGGTGACTAACTTTTCCATTCTCTCAACTATGGCTATGAATCTTGCACGAATTTTGGGCTTTTTATCAGTAACTTCAGCCTGAAGATGTCTCGGTGAGAGGATGGGACGGTTGATGATTTTGTGAGAATGAATCAGCCCAAGGGACTTGGTGAGGGGAGCATCTGGGCGCCAGCTTTTGTTAAAAAAATGCTTTTTGCCAAAATTAGCTGCTGCCTTGGGGAGGGGGCGAGGGCGATGCTTTATTACCAGAAAGAATTGGTTTAAAGCCCCAAGCCTTAAAGGCGAGAAATTAAAACAAGACTATTCATTACTCCAATCCTCTTGCTTCCAGGTAGAGGTCGCCCTCCGAGGTCATCTGTCAACCGTCAACTGTTTGGTATGTTGTCGAGAATAGTAGCCGACGATCGCAATCAACGCTCAAATCAGGTGCTGCACACACCCGGTTCGATCTAAAAATCTGGTTTTGAGATTGGGGATTAATGGCGAGGCTTGGTAGCGCAGGCAACCGTTAACACCTGCAATTGACAGCAGCCTCGATGAGCGATCGTTTTTGGCGGGAAAAATTCTGTTGGAAAAAAACTTGACATCAGCAGGTCATCGAAAGTAAAAATAAATAAAAGCAATAACAAAAATGAGGTTTTATGTGGGATTCGCGATCGGCGATCGGCAAGTATGGCATTGATAAGTTGCTATCCCATACAACAATTTTGGCGAAAATACATCCGGGAAAATACGGAGTATCTATGAGTTTTTCGCAATAATTTTTCACAATCTAAAATCTAAAATCTAAAATCTAAAATGGCAACAGCTATTCTCGACCTGGAAATATCCAAACTCCCGCCAGAAATTACGGTTGAGGAGCGTTACAGCAAAGCTTTGGTTTTAATTAGACTGCACGGAAAACCGATCGGGCAAGCTCAAATTCCGGTAGTCGGAGGTCGGATTGAGGGATCGCAATTGCGGGAAAGTCTGATGAATGCAGCAGGCGATAACCTTTGGAAAAATTGGCTCTACGATGCCCTGGATTGGGACGAACGCGGGGCGGCAGAGACAATCCCGATAGCCACGGTAGCGATTTGTACGCGCGATCGCCCGGAAGATTTGCGGCGCTGTCTTGACGCGCTGATGCTGCTCCCAGATGATGGTCAGGAATATTTAGTAATTGACAACTGTCCGGCTACGGATGCTACCCGTGAATTGGTCAAAAATAATTACCCGCAAGTCCGGTACGTGCGGGAAGACGATTTAGCGGGGGAAAGCGCCGCCCGCAACCGAGCTTTGCGGGAAGCTAAACACGAATTCGTAGCGTTTACAGATGATGATGCAGTGCCCGATCGCTATTGGTTGCGATCGCTGTTGCAAAATTTCCGCGATCGGCGAGTGATGTGCGTCACGGGGCTAGTGATGCCCCTAGAGCTGGAAACAGAAGCGCAAGAATGGTTTGAGCGCTACAGCCCCTACGGGCAGGGCTTCTACCGCCGAGTTTTTGACGGGGCGCACTGCAATCCGCTGATTATTTCTCCTGTGGGGGTTTCGGCGAGTATGGCTTTGCGGAAAAGTTTAACCGACAGCATCGGGATGTTTGACGAAGCTTTGGGCGTGGGTACGCCGGCGAAATGCGGCTCAGACACCGAACAGTTTTCTCGCATTTTGCGCGCGGGCTACTGCATCGTGTACGAACCGAGGGCCGTGAGCTGGCACCGCCACCGGCGTACCTGGGCAGAGCTGCAAAACTTGCTCAAATGCTACGGAATCGGAGTCTATGCTTACTGGACGCGGATATTTGTGGTCAATGGAGAATTTGGGGTGCTTCAGTTAGCTTTGTGGTGGCTGCGGTACAAACAAATTCCCGAGCTCATTGCTTCGTTGCGAAAGCAACCGGATGCTGTGCCGAGTGATTTGCTTTTGGCTCAATTGCGGGGCTGCATTCGCGGCCCGATGGCTTATTTTGAGTCTCGGAAGCAGTTAAAAGCAATTAAGGAAGGAGTCAGTAGTCAGTAGTCAGTAGTCAGTAGTCAGTAGTCATTAGTCATTAGTCATTAGTAAGAGAGAATAGAGAATAGACAAGAGTGTTTTTAATTACCAATCACCAATTACCAATTACCAATCACCTTGATTCAAGACAGGTAATTCACTGATATAGTGATCGCTGTTTTTTCCCTCTTTATTCTTCCTGCTTCGTTGTGACTAATGACTGAGGACTGAGGACTAAAAACTAAGGACTAATCACTTCAACATCCCAATTACCAATCACCTGGAATATGAATATGGAAAATCTCACAGTTAGCGTAATTATTCCGACTCACAATCGCAGTGCTTCCCTGCGGCGCGCTCTTGATGCTTTGCACTTGCAGAGTTATCCGATCGACCTCATGGAAGTGACAGTAGTCGCAGATAGCTGCATTGACGATACTTTGGCAATGCTGCAAGACTACAAAGCTCCGTTTAAACTGCACGCGATCGAGGTAAATTGCCGGAGTGCTTCAATTGCTCGCAATACAGGAGCAGCAGCGGCTACCGGAGAATTGTTGCTATTTCTGGATGACGATATCGAAGCAATGGCGCCACTGGTAGAAAGCCACGTCCGCACTCACCAAGCACGTCGGGGCTGTGCTGTCATGGGCATTTATCCGCCCAAGTTGCAGGGAGGAACTAGATTTTTTGATGTGGAAGTGCGGGCTTGGTGGGAGGACAAATTTTATCAGATGAGCAACCCCGAGCATCGATTCGAGTACCGAGATTTGCTCAGCGGCAATCTTTCTCTGGATGCGGAACTGTTTGCTCGGCTCGATGGCTTCGATTCGGCTTTTGGAAACTGCGGCGGGGAAGATTACGAGTTTGGGATACGTTTGCTGAAAGCTAATGTACCTTTTGTGATGGCGAATGAAGCACTGGGCTATCATTACGAACACGAAACTAACAATCTCGATCGCTCTTTTCGCCGCTGTCGTCAAGAAGGGCGATCGGATGTTTTGATCGGTAAGCGACACCCGGAAATCAGACCGCTCCTGCACGTAAAGGACTACGAAACTCCTTATTCGCTGGTGGATAAACTTTTGGTGGCGGTGGCTTTTTTCTGGCCGGCGGCTGTGGATTTTCTGGCTGCGGGACTGAGGAAATCTCTTGATTTGTTGCAAAGCTTGGGGATGCGACTGACTTGGCGGTGGCTGCGGGCAAAATTGCGCGGTTATTGGTATTTCCGGGGGGTGATGGACGAGTTGAAAAGTCGATCGGCAATTGCGAGTTTTATGCAAGGTGGGCCGGCCAGGGCCGATTTGAGCGATCGCGAAATTGAGATCGATTTGCAGCAAGGTTGGGAAGCAGCAGAAAGGTCGATCGACGCTGAACGGCCCGATGGCATTTATCTGCGTTACGGTGAACTGCCGGTCGGCCACATTCCTCCTCAATTCGGTATCGAGCCGCTGCGGGGCGTCCACCTGCGTTCAATTCTGGCAACTTCGGTTTCGGATCGATTGCTAGCGGCGATGGCGGCTAACGGTATGCCGAAAAGTGCTGGAACGGATCTAGAAAAGCCTCTAATTGCTGTTGAGAATTATGAGTTAATCGATAGTCAGCAGTCCTTAGTCCTTAGTCCTTAGTCATTAGTCATTAGTCGTTAGTCAAGATGGAGATTTTAAGTTATAGCAACCGCCACATCGGTGAGGACATAAATAACTTCATGAATAGAGCCGATACCCGTACTGTATCAATGGTTTGATTCGGGTTATGCAACTGTCAACTGTCAACTGTCAACTGTCAACTGTTTAGGAGCAAGTTATGGGAATAAAACTGCTGAAAATTGAGTTTTCTGAACCGATTCATCCGATTCGCGGACTGGAGAAATATGAAAAAATCCGCATCTTGGTGTGCTACGGGGGAACGCCTCTGAAATGGGTAGAAATATTGAATAACCCTTGGCAGGAAATTATTCCGGCAGAGCGGGTGCGATCGACAATTGTGGCGCAAACAGGTCAGGAATTGACGCAAGCAATTCTCGGTCAACAGTTGGGGCTCAAAGCAGAGCCAAACCATCCGCTGCCACCGATTAGCGTGGTCATCTGCACGCGCGATCGCACGGACTTGCTCAAAGGCGCTTTGGAAGCAATTCTGGCCGTGGACTATCCCGATCGCGAAATTATCGTCATAGACAACGCTCCTTCCAACACCAGCACGGCTGAATTGGTGGCGCGATTGCCTGTACGCTACGTCAAGGAAGAACGGCCAGGATTGGATTGGGCGCGCAATCGCGGCATCGCTGAGGCCAGCCACGAGATTGTGGCTTTTACAGATGACGACGTGCGGCCCGATGTCGGTTGGCTGCGAGGGATTGCTGCGGGTTTTGCTGACCCGGAAATTATGGCTGTTAGCGGTTTAGTGGCGCCGGCGGAATTGGAAACAGAGGCTCAAATTCAATTTGAATTGGGCTATGGCGGAATGCTGCAATACGCCCACAGCTTTAAAGTTGATGGTAGCAAGCTCTCGACGCGGGAGTTGTTGTGGTCGAGCGCTTACGGCGTCGGCGCGAATATGGCTTTCCGCGTCCGGGTGTTCGCGGAAGTGGGCAATTTTGACCCGGCTTTGGATGTGGGGACTGCGACTCGGGGCGGTGGCGATATCGAGATGTTTCACCGGATTTTGGCTAAGGGATACTCGATTTTTTACGATCCCAGAGCTTTTGTGTGGCACGTACACAGGCGCAGCGGCGAGGCTTTGAGCAAGCAGTTAATGGATAATGGGCGCGGTTTTGGGGCTTATTTGCTGACGTGCGATCGCAACCGTACAGTCAGCCGCCTGGAAATTTTGTATTTTGCTGGCGTTCACTGGATCGGCGGGTGGATGCTGGACAAGTTGCTGCGTCCGGGCTGGCTACCCCGCAAATTGCTGGTGAACGAGTTGCTAGGAGCTCTGCAAAGTCCTTTTAGTTACAGGAAAGCGCAGTTGCAAGCTCAGGAGTTGGCGGCTATCCCAAGCCAGGAATCGCAGTTAGTTGAACAGCCGGTAATTGTTGGTGGTGTACAGTGATAAATGCGGTAAAACGGGTAAATCGGCGCCAAATTGCTCATTTTTTCGATTTGCTGCGCGAGTTGGTCGATCGCGATATGAAATTACTTTACAAGCGATCGACCCTAGGAATTGCTTGGACTTTGATCAATCCGCTGTTGCAGTTGGCTGTTTTTTCTTTTGTATTCCGAACAGTAATTCCGGTGAACATTCCGCAGTTTTCTTCCTTTGCTTTCAGCGGTTTGTTAATTTGGAGTTGGACTCAAACGGCGCTGTTTCAAGCGACGGGACTAATTACTGGCAACCTGGCTTTAATCAGACAGCCGAATTTTCCGACAGCTATTTTGCCTGTAGTCACAACTACCACCGGATTGATTCACTTTTTGCTGGCGCTGCCGGTGCTAATTATCTTTTTAGCAATTGATGGGATACAGCCAAATTCGGCGCTGTTAGCCCTGCCGCTTTTGATGGTGATTCAATTCATTTTGACGGTGAGTTTGGCTTATCCCCTCGCTGCGATGAACGTTACTTTCCGCGATACGCAGCACACTTTGGGGGTGTTGTTGCAGATGCTTTTTTATCTGACTCCCATTTTCTACGATTTCAAAAGTGTGCCCAAAGAATTTCAGCCTTTCTATCAGTTAAATCCGATGGTGCCGCTGATTGAAGCTTACCGGGCAATACTGCTCAAAGGTACGCAGCCGGACTGGCAATCTCTGCTAATTTTGAGCTTGGTTGTGGCTGTTCTTTTGCCGATCGGACTGGGAATTTTTAACAGGCAAAGCGATCGATTTGTGGAGGAATTGTAAATGCGTCAAGCTATTGTTGTCAAGGGTTTGGGTAAACGTTTCAACCGCTACAGTGCCGATCGACCTTTTACGATTATGGAGGCCGCTTTGTGGGGCTGGTGGCGGATGAAACCAAAAGCACATTTTTGGGCGCTGCGGGATATCAGTTTTAGTGTTTCTGCTGGCGAAATGCTGGGAATTCTCGGTAAAAATGGAGCCGGAAAATCGACGCTGCTGCAACTAATGGGCGGTATCGGCTGCGCTGAGGAGGGAACGATTAAAGTTAACGGCCGAATTGGCGGTTTGTTGGATTTGGGTGCGGGTTTTCACACTGATTTAACGGGCAGAGAAAATGTGTTTGTGGGTGCGGTGGTGGCGGGTTTGACTCGCCGGGAAGCAGCGCGCCGCTTTGACGATATTGTGGAATTTGCAGAATTACAAAAGTTTATCGACAGCCCGATGCGGACTTACAGTACGGGAATGCGAATGCGGTTGGCTTTTTCGGTAGCGGTTCACACCGATCCGGAAGTGCTGTTAGTGGATGAACATTTGTCGGTTGGTGATGTGGCTTTTCAAACTAAATGTTTGAATAAAATAGCAGAGTTTAAAAATCAAGGCTGTGCGATTGTTTTGATTTCTCACAATGCGGCGCAAATTCAAAAATTGTGCGATCGAGCTTTGTGGCTGCGGGAAGGTAAAATCATGGCTTACGGCGACAGGGAAGTGGTAGTGGGTCAGTATTTGTCGGAAATGCGATCGGAAACTGACAAGCGCACTCCCATGCGTCCTCCTGAAGTTACAAGTACGGGTTTGCAACTGCGAGTCAATCAAAACCGTTTTGGTTCTTTGGAAGTAGAAATTACTGATGTAAAAGTGTTGCCAGATGAAGAAATAGACAGCGGCGATGCTATTACTATTGAAATTCATTATTCGGTGTCAAAACCGATTGGTGCTGCAATATTTGGCGTCACAATCAGCCGCGAAGACGGTCAAAGTTGTTTTGAAACTAATACTAATCAAATGGGGCGGTTGATTCCGCTAGCAGAAGGTAAAGGTAAAATCCGGCTGCACGTAGACAGGCTGGATTTAGGCAACGGTCAGTATTATATAAATGCTGGGGTTTACGAGAAGGGTTGGGCCTATGCTTACGATTATCACTGGCACGTTTATCCGCTGTACGTGCGATCGACTGTACACCAAAAAACGATTCTTTGTCCGCCCTACCGCTGGGAATTTGACGGCAAAATGGAGGTACTGGATTTACCCGAAAAAGCTGAGAAAGTTCACGCTTTGAATAAGAATAATCCCAGCTATGCCAAGATTTCGACTCAGTTGAAAAATAAGCAATCACCGGATTTTTTAATTATTGGCGGTCAAAAATGCAGCACGGAGGCATTATACGGCTACCTCGAAAATCACTTGCAAATTATCAAAGAAGGTGCCAGACAAGCACACTTTTTTGAGTTGAATTTCGAGCGTGGCGTCGAGTGGTATAGCAAACAGTTGACGCGGAGTGTCGCGGGTGACAGGGTACTGCTGTGGGAAATGACTCCCTACTACATTTATCATCCTTTGGTAGCCGAGCGAGTTTACAAGTCTTTCCCGGATGTCAAGCTGATTTTAATGCTGCGAAACCCGGTAAAACGAGCGTGGATGCACTATCATTTAGAAGTGGCAGTAGGCTGCGAAAAGTTGGAGTTTGAAAAGGCGATCGCCTCTGAACCAGACAGGCTAAAAGGTGAAATTGAAAAAATCAAAGCCGATGAGGGTTATTACAGTTTCAACCACCAACATTATTCCTATTTGTCGCGGGGAATTTATGTCGAACAAATCAAGAATTGGCTCGATTATTTTCCGAGAAAACAGTTGCTAATTCTCAAAAGCGAAGATTTTCAAGCAAATACCAGCCAAGTTTTTTCACAAGTCTTAGATTTTTTGGATGTCAGTGCGATTCCAATTAAAGAATATGAGATTAATAGTGCTGAGGATTACAACAAAATGCCTGCGGAACTCGAACAACAATTAACCAATTATTTTCAGCCTTACAATCAGCAACTTTCTGATTTGTTGAAGGAGGATTTTACTTGGAGTTAAGTAAATAGTTTTGAATCGCAGATAGCGCGATTTTGAGTAGGTGGCGGACGCCGCACAGAAAACACTATAAGTATGGTTGTCCACCACTCTTTGCCTAAATCACGATCCACAAATCATTGATAAATTATGACAATGAAACGAATATTTTTAGTGGGATGTCCTCGCAGCGGTACGACAATTCTTCAAAGTTTGTTAGCCTCTAATCCGGAAATTATTTCTTTTCCTGAATCGAAATTCTTTCACTATTTACTTTACGATTTGTTCGCGGGAAAGTTGCCAATGAGGATGGAAGCTTTTTTTAACGATGAGATTAAGCGCCCTGAACTTTTGAAAGGTTTTGATGACAGTCAAAGTGTGGAAACTAAGGCTAGTTGGTTTATCGGGATTTTAGATGGTTTAGCAGCGGAAGAAAATAAAAGCATTTGGTTAGAAAAAACGCCGGAGCACATACATTTTATTCAGGATATAGAGAGATTTGCGCCGGATGTTAAGTTTATACATATTTTGCGAAACGGTATGGATACCATAGCTTCTCTGTATGAAGCTACTAGGAATTTTAACGATTTGTGGGGTAGTGGTTGGGATTTAAACCACTGTATCGAGTCCTGGAAAAATGCGGAGTTAATTAGCTATAAGTATGTTAATGCTTCCAATCATATATTGGTTAAATATGAGGAACTTGTAGAAAACAAAAAATCAGTTTTAGAAAATATTTGTAATTTTATTGGTATCGATTATGACGCGGGGATGCTGACTGATTATAAGAAAAAAGCAGCTAATTATAGTTTAAATAAACCTTGGCATCAAGGCATTGAAAGGGATATAACACTTGCTAAAGTTCACAAATATCATAAATATTTTAAAGAAAGTGAAATTCAAGAGATTTTAACTCATATCGACTGGGTAAATTCGGAAGTTGCCTACAAAGTTGCGGTGGAAGTGAGCGAATTGATTTCGGATATTGCTGTTCCACAAATATGCGATCGCCTGTGCTGTACAATTCTACTAGAAGGCAATGAACTGGGAACCGTTGAATTGCCCGCGTGCAACGGGATGGTGGCGGGCGCGGTGTTGGCGGATGCGATCGCAGCCCAGTTTGCTTGGCAAATTCTCGATCGCTTTTTTCAACACAATCCAGAAACTCTGCAACTTGAATGGACGCTATTTTTACAGGAAATCTGGAACCACCCGCATAGCCTTGATGATGATTTTTACAATCCAGAAACCGCGGATGAAGCACTAACAATTAGCCTGGAAAAAGACTTGATTGCTGTGGAAGTCAGCGCCGAATTGCCTAACATCAAAGTTGAGCTTTCAGAAATTGACGTGCTAGTAAAAGTAGGCGGTGTTGCTATCGGTATTGTCACGGTTGGGGTGGAAAATAATTTTGTTTCTGCTCAAAAAGTGCGATCGACAATTACTCGAAATATCGGTTTTGAGTTGTGCGTCGCCGCCGTGCGAGAAGCATTGCTGGGAAAACCCTTGGATAGTGAGCCATCGCTGCGATCGCGCTTAGCCTCTGCTGCTCAACAAAGGTCGAATCAGCCCGACTGGTTGAACGCAGAGGGTTCTGGGGGCATTTACCCGCAAGATGCAGTGATGTTTGGTAGGCGAGGTGGTGCCACAGGAACCAGTGTCAGCCGTCGCGCCGCACTCCCGGCGCAGGCGCTGCGGGAACTAGCCAACTCGGCAGCAATCGCGGGGGAACCGATAATGCAAATTCCCCGAGAAAACGAGTTACAAAAGCAAGTATTTTACGCACCAGAAATCATTTGGCAAAAATCGCCTCGTAGAGAAATCGCGCACTCGGTGAAACCGCAAGTTTTCGACAATGAAAGCGTTACAGACCAACTGCCAATTATCGCCTACCGCCGCATTTCTCCCGATAGTTTAAATGCAGTTACTCCGCAGTGTTTGGAACAAGATTTGCAGTATTTCAAAGAAAATGGTTATTACACTGCGACTTGGGAAGATTGGGAAAAAGCGAAACTAACTAAAACTCCTTTACCAGGCCAAGCCGTACTGCTGACTTTTGACGGCGGCCATCTCGACTTTTTAACCTATGTTTTCCCTTTGCTAAAACGCTTTGATTTTAGAGCAACTGTGTTTCTAGTAGCGGAGTCGATAGGAAAGACAAATAGTTGGGAAAAAGCCGAATTTCCAGAAGTACCGTTAATGGGATGGCCGGAAATTCTGCAAATGCAGGATGCAGGAATTGAATTCGGTTCCATGTCTGCTACTCATCAGGCTCTGACGGCATTGTCGCCCGCAGAAATTGTGCGGGAAGGAGCAAAATCCCGCGCAATTTTGGAACGGGGATTAGGAAAATCTGTTAAATGTTTTGCTTATCCCTACGGGGATGTCGATAAAATTGTAGAGCATTTAATCGGAGCGACTGGGTATAATTTTGGTGTATCCTACGGGTCTAACTTTAGCAGTTTTGACGATTCTTTAATGTCGCTCCCGCGCCTTCAAATTACCCCCGAAAATAGATTGACGTGGTGACAACCCTTTTTAAACCCTGACAGCAGATTTGTAGGGTGCGTCACCCAGAGATTTTCAACTCAATCAAAAATTTTTCAACTGACGCACCCTACAAGTGAAATCGCTGCTAACTTGTAGGGGCGGGTTTAGCTAGCAATATCAACCAAAAGCAGACAATTTCATTACAAAACCCGCCCTAACCCAGCGACTTTCTCAGCCGCTGTACCAAAACCTGAAATTTACGCCACAAATAACCGCCAAATCCTCTCGAAATCTTCTCAAATTTATAATCAAATAAAATATCCATCACATCTTCAGTTTTCATGTACTTTAAATAAGAAATCATTTTATCTGTGAGTTCATCATTAACATCATCAATATACTTTCTCACCGCCAACCTTTCCGAAATATTCCATTTTTTATCGAACTTGCGGTGCATTTGCGTCTCATAATCCGCAAAATCTGAGATTTTCCCCTCCAAATATTTTTCAATGTATTTTCCCGCGATTTCGGCGCCATCCATTCCGTGTCTGATACCCTCGCCGCCCAAAAAATTCACTGTCGAGACAGTATCGCCGATCGCAATTATGTTATCCTTGCAATAAATATCCTGCAAACCGCGACTGTACTTCAGCGTCGAACCGTGTTTGTCAATAATCTGATAACTTTTCGACTTCAGATATTCATCAATCAGCAAATCAATATATTTTTTCAGAGGTGACAAATCTTTGAGGGTTTTAGCATCTAAAAAAATGCGGCCCGCACCGACTTTCAGCCTGTTTTGTTCCATGGGAAATATCCAAGAATAACCCTTCGGCATCCATTTATCGCCCAAAAAGAAGATTAAATCATTGGCATATTTATTGTAAATTTCCGGTTCAACTTCAATCAAATATTCGATTCCGGTTCCCGACAAAAAATTAGGCTTATCATTTTCTTTGTCGTACATAATCGCCCTAGCAAAGCCAGTCGCATCAACCAAGACTTTGGTGCTAACTTTGATAAGTTGACCGTCGGATAACTGTTTAAATTCAACTGTGGTTTCACCGTTGGCTTGCGAATGTCTGGTGTAGCGACAACCCAGCCAAACTTCACCACCAAATCGCTCGACTTCCTCGGCTAAAAATGCTCTAAATTTAGCAAAGTTGAGTACAACGCCCAAGTTTTCGGGAGATTCCCAAGTCTGACTGACTTTGGTCGTTTCAATAGTAAGTTTGTGCCAAAAACTGCCGATGACTGATACGGGTAAATCGAATTGAGATAGGGTTTCTAGGGGGGTGGCGGCGCTGGAAAAGTCATTTTTATTAAAATTATCATTTTGTTCTGCAAGCAAGACTTTGCGGCCGGATTTGGCTAGAATTCTCGCACAGTGGCCGCCTGCGGGGCCTGCTCCTACTATTACTATATCAAAAGTTTTGATTTTTTCCTGCACCTAATTAACTTGCTCCTAAAGTCAAAATACCTGAAGATATATCGACGACTAATCGCCGATTTTTTAGCCATTGGCCACCGATTAAAAATTCTGGTACTCCGTCACCGACATGAACGGGAATGTCAAAATCTTGACCGTCTATACTGATTTTTCCTGCATAAAGTTCAAAATAAAATTCTCCCTTAGCTGTTCGCATTTTTTCTTGTTTTAGATATGTCCAATCAAGTCCCTCTAAATCCTGAATGTCCATTGCTAGCCAGCCTGAAAAACCTGTATCTAGCAGGGCATCAACAGGTAATTCTAAGCCGTTATCCGCAATCAAATCAATTTCAAAAAATAGCTCATCCTCATCACCAAATCTTCCTTCAATCATATCGTGCCACAAACTCCGGTTTCATTGATCCGAAAGACGTGCAATTTAGCTTTGGGGTATTTTTCATGAGCTATTTTTCCAGCCACCATATCATCCTTGTCGATAAAATAGTCCCCGCTGTCTGGTTCAACTGCCATGTACCAATTGTAGTGAGTCTCAATTAATTCTGGTTTTAGGCGATCGAAAATTGGTTTGCAGCGCTGATAAAATGCTTCTCTTTCAGCGCGCCACTGGGCTTTCTTTTCTTCTGACCACTGGATTTCGGGGAATAATCTGCCGCGCCGTACTGTACGATTAGGTTTTACGTTAGTCATTGTTGATTCTCCCTATCTTCTCTCAATCATATCATGCCACAAACTAGATGGTAAGGTGCGCAGTGCGCACCCTACAATCATAACTAATTAGACGCTAACGGGTGACTGTTTGCGGCTGAATGTTGCTAAGATGCGATCGGCCATTTGCGACGGATTTAAACCCAATGTTGCAAAGGATTGTTCTGGTGTAGCGTGGTCTACCAATGTATCTGGTACGCCCAGCCGCATCAGCGGTACGAGGATATTGTTATCCATCAAAGATTCGGCTACTGCTGAACCGAAACCGCCCATCAAACAGCCTTCTTCCATAGTAACAACTCGCCCGATTCGTTGTGCCAAAGGCAAGATTAATTCGGTATCTAAAGGCTTGACAAAACGCGCATTGATCACAGTTGCTTCGATGCCGTGTTCGCTCAACATCTCGGCGGTTTGCATCGCCGGATAAACCATTGAACCGTAACCTAATATCAGCACGTCGTCGCCGTTGCGGAGGATTTCCGCTTTGCCGATCGGCAATTCTTCCCAACCTTCTTCCATCAGAGGCACGCCGTAACCGTTGCCACGCGGGTAACGCATGGCGATCGGGCCGCTGGTGTGGTTGATTCCCGTGACTACCATCCGCTGCAATTCTGCCTCGTCTTTTGGCGCCATAATTGTGATATTTGGCAGACAGCGCAAGAAGGAAATGTCGTACATTCCTTGGTGGGTTGGGCCATCAGCACCGACAATTCCGGCTCGATCTAAACAGAAGAAAACAGGCAAGTTTTGGATGCAGACATCGTGAACTATTTGGTCGTATCCCCGCTGCAAAAATGTCGAGTAAATTACTACAACCGGGCGCATTCCTTCGCAGGCCAAACCAGCAGATAAAGTCACAGCGTGCTGTTCGGCAATCCCGACATCAATGTACTGTTTTGGCAGTTTTTCCTGAAGTTTATCCAGGCAAGTTCCGGTTGCCATTGCGGCGGTAATACCGACAATTTTCGGATTATCTTGTGCTAGCTTGACCAGGGCGTGGGCAAAGACTTTTGAGTAAGCTGGAGGCTTGGGTTTGGTGGAGGGAATGCCTTTGCCGGTGGCTAAGTTAAAGGGATTTTGGGCGTGATATCCTACTTGGTCTTTTTCGGCGATCGCATATCCTTTACCTTTCACCGTCACCACGTGAACCAACACCGGGCCTTGGATGGTATGACCATGTTTGAAAGTAGCAATTAACTCTTCCAAATTGTGTCCGTCTACCGGCCCCATGTAAGTAAAGCCTAATTCTTCAATTACGGCTCCAACTTTCGACACGGCTAACCGTTTCATCCCTTCTTTGAGGCGTTCCATTTCTGGAGTAAATGTTTCGCCAACAAACGGAATTTGTTTGAATTGTTCCTCTAAGTTATCTTTGAGAAATTGCACCGGCTGCGAGAGTCGCATCTTGTTCAAATAGCGGGTAATTGCGCCGACGTTGGGCGAGATTGACATCTCATTGTCGTTGAGCACTACCATCAGATTGGTTTTCGGCATATGGCCCGCGTGGTTGATCGCTTCGAGTGCCATGCCGCCAGTCAATGCGCCGTCGCCGATGACTGCTACGGTTTTAAAGTTTTCGCCCTTAAGGTCGCGCGCCATCGCCATTCCCAGGGCTGCGGAGATGCTTGTAGAAGCGTGACCGGCGCCAAAGTGGTCAAATTTGCTCTCGCAGCGCTTGAGGTAGCCTGCAACGCCGTCTTTTTGGCGTAGGGTGTGAAACTTGTTGTAGCGGCCGGTGATCAATTTGTGCGGATAAGCTTGGTGGCCGACATCCCAGGTAACTTTGTCGCGATCGAGGTCTAGGGTTTGATAGAGTGCTAAGGTGAGTTCGACTACACCCAATCCGGGGCCGAGGTGGCCGCCGCTAGCGGCTACAGTTTCTAAATGCTTTTCTCGAATTTGTCGGGCAATTTGTTCGAGTTGATGAATCGACAGGCCGTGTAATTGGTTTGGATGAGTCAGTTCGCTGAGATGCATATTTTAAAATCCTGCTCCTAAGAATTAGGACGAATCCTTAACAGATATAGGTTATGCCTGCGGCGTTCGGTACGCGCAAACGTTAGAATAGTTTACCTGTTATTTGAGAAAAGTGTTAGGCGTAAAAATTTTGTTATTTTTGGTCTGGTAATTATAGTTAATAAATTCGGCTCAGTCAATATAAAAAAAGCTTATGTTTTTAGCTGCTGACGGGTAACTGTTAGCTGCACGGATTATTAGCGATTTAAAACTGGTTTTTGTAATGATGGCTGACTTTTTAGCCATTTGGTTTCTGCAAGCGGACTGTGATGCAAAATCATTAACTGCAACTTGCTAAAAGCTTCTAGCGCGTAGGTACAACCTTGCAAATCGCTAAACTCAACCTCAACAAATTCTGCATCGTATTCATCAACTACTGTTCCCACTTGACCGCGATATAAGCCCTGTTCTGGTAAGTCTTCTAGTAATGCAACGACATCAAGCAGTTTAATTATGAAATTCATTTTTGGATACCTCTTTTATGGAATATAACATAGCAGAAGTCAAGTTTAATTGAGGGATTTTGCTCATTCTAATTGACGAGGATCTTCCGCTGGTGGATGCCAACCGCCTTCTACCCAAAAACTGCGCGATCGCCGAATCGAATCCTCTTCATCATAACGTTGATCGTTAAGATCGAGGCGATTGCAAGTTGCTCGACCTACTGGAGTTTTACTGACAATATTTAGACCATCTGCTGTCCAGATAAAATGCTCTGAGCACTGCTGCTGACGAGGATTAAACAAGAAAAATTCTTGCTGAGTTTCCTGGTCAATTCCTTTGGTAAAATTGTAGTGGCGTTCGTTGCAGCGACGGCAAGCCAATGCCAAATTTTCTGTGTCATCAGATCCGCCGAGAGATTTGGGCATGAGATGATCTATTGTAAAGCGATCTGGGCTTAGGTATTCTGGAGAGTGGCAGTATTCGCAGAGATATTTAGCTCGTTGTCGTATAAGTTGTCGAGTGCGATCGGACACCATTTAGCTTGGGTGGAAAGTTGGGCATTAATCAATGTAAAAATTCGAGATAGTTCGATGATGCCAGCTAATTCTGGAATTTCATCGGCAGTTAGTAAATCTACTTTTTTTCTCTCTAGCAGTTCTTCCATGCGAGATTGAAGATCGTCGGTAAATCTGAATAAGTAAATATTCCCAAACTCTACCATTTTAAGGCCTTGGAGCATTAAGGAGGAAGGTTTCACCATTAATTGAGTATTCATAGGAATTAAAGCTCGTAGATACTCTTGGAATATTGTAGCTTATAAGTTGCTAAGTGAATTTGCAGAAGGGACGATCGCACTTATCATCAAATACGATCGCCCCCATCAAAATTACAACATTCGCTCTAACTCAGTCGATCGCACTTCTGGCAATTTCTCGGCCCCAGTCGTATCAAAGACGATCGCGTGTTTAGTATTTGGCAACAACCGCCGTAAAATCTGAATATAGCCGTCAGCATCGCCACGACGGTGGAAGCGCGCCACAACCAATCGCTGCATATTCGGGAGTTGGCGCACGATGCACCAGGGATGAATGTTTAATTTTGGCTTTGATGTTGGTATCATAGGGTAATCGTTCCCCACGTTTGTGGGGTGTGGTAGAAAAGCGGTCGCCCTTAAGTTTTCCAGGCTCCTAGGGCGATCGTTTTGAATTGTTTTTAATATAAGGTTGATACTAACCTGTTGTCAAGGGCAAAATGGGGCGAGTTAGACTAAAGATTCGAGAGTTGGCAGAAGAAAAGGGCTGGACGCTGCAAGATGTAGCCGATCGCTCTGGCGTTAATTACAACACGGTTAAGGGCTATGCTAGACGGGATGACGGGATGAGTACGGTTGACCTTAGCGCCGTTCAGAAAATCGCTATTGCTTTTGACGTAATGATTGAAGATTTAGTCGAGTTTTTGGAATAGTAGGGGCGATCGGGCTAATGGGCTACGTGAGGCTGCGGATTCGAGAACTAGCTGAGCAAAAGGGTTGGACGCTAAAGCAAGTTGCCGATCGATCCGGAGTCAATTACAACACTGTCAGAAGCTACGTTCAGCGCGATGCTTTAAACACAGTCGATCTTTCTGCTGTCTACAAAATCGCCCGCGCTTTCGACGTGACGATGGAAGATTTAGTCGAGATTTTGGAAGATTGAGGGGCGCAGATGCGGACGTACGGTTGAAACCGCGTCTACACAAACGATGTCCGGATGGTGCGCGGACTTAAGAAAATAACGTACAACGTAATTTTCACCGCCTTTGTCTTCAACCCACGGAGGTGGGTTTTGTTTGTATAGACGCGGTTTCAACCGCCCGATCTTCTATCCTCGCGTTTGACTTTGCTGAATTTCTGCTAACAGCCGCTCTTGACTTTTCGCAGGTTCTTTGCAAGTCAAACACTCGCAAACTAACCCGACAATACCTTCAGGCAAATCAGCCTCAATCTGACAAACAGCAGTCGGAAAATACTGCGAAATCAACCCCGAAATCTGGTCGGGCGACGTGCGAATTAGGGTAGAATGCTGATACCAATCCAGAGCCGAAAGCAGACTAGGACAAGCTTGGGGAGAATCTCGGATAATACTGCTGAAAGCTTGCAAACCTTGTTCAGCGCGATCGAGATATTCTAAATTTGGGGCCAGCAACGCTAAGCGAACCAAAGAGGCGATCGCAATTCCATTCGCCGCCGGAGTTGCATTGTCGATATAACTGCGTTCCCGCACCAACAAATCTCCGCTAACATCCTTAGCAGCATTGTAATATCCTCCCAATTCCACACTCCACAAAAACTCATCAAACTCATCTTGTACCTGCACCGCTTTATCCAACCAAAACTGAGAATTTGGCAACTGTTTAGCCTCATCCCCGTTTCCTAAAGTCAAACTCCCTTGATGCAAATCCAACAAAGCTTTCACAAACAAAGCATAATCTTCCGACTGTGCAGCCACAGCAGATTGTCCGTCATAATTCAGCCGCTGAAACCGCCCGTCAGTCCACTGATTGTCTAATATAAAATTAGCAGCATTCACAGCTAATTCCAGATATTCCAAATTTCCAAAAACAGCCGCCGCCCGCGCCAAACCCGAAATCATTAAGCTATTCCAAGCAGCAATCATTTTCGTGTCAGTAACTGCCGGAATTCTCCCCGGCCAACTGTCGTTTTTAGCTTCTTGATTGTTGCGGGCTGGGGGAAAGGTTTTCACAGTATCAGGATTGCCGCCGTAGCGCACAGCAAAAAGTTTAGCTAAAGCTGTTTCTACCGTGGCGCTGAGTTTTCCTGGCTGGTAGCGCTGCAAGACATTTTTGCCTTCAAAATTGCCGCTACGAGTCACAGTAAATTGTGCTTGAATTTCCGCTAATTCTTCAGCAGTTAACAGTTGTTCTAGTTCGGCATAAGTCCAAACATAAAACGCTCCTTCTTCCGGTTCTACTTCCTCGGAAGTGTTAAAACTGTCGGCATCCTGTGCAGCGTAAAAATAGCCAGTCGGCGCAATCATTTCTCGCTTCAACCATTCTACTGTCCGCGCGATCGCACTTTCAAAAGCAGGCTCTTGAATTCCCGCGCTCCACAAATTCGCCAAATACTCAACAATTTGACCATTGTCGTAGAGCATTTTTTCAAAGTGCGGCACAGTCCAAGTCGCATCAACCGTGTAGCGGTGAAATCCCCCGGCTACATGGTCGTAAATGCCGCCCAATGCTAAGTCTAATCCGCGCTGAGTGCAGACTTGTTTGCTGTCGTATTTTGCATCAAAATTGAAGCGCGTTCCCCGCAGTGCTAGCTCAGCATAGGGCATCATCGGAAAACTCGGCCCCGGGTTGCTGCCGGCAATAATTCCGGTGTTGAGTTCTAAGCCTTTTTGGAAGACTTCGCGATTTAATTCTGCGGTTGCTGCTGTCAGTACCGCCGACTGTTGGAGGTTGTCTAAAATCTCCGCTTTGAAGGCTTGCAATTTGCGTTTGTCTGTGTCGTAAAAGCGGCGAATTGCTTGCAAAACTTCTAAAAATCCGGGTCTTCCGTAGCGCGGTTCTACGGGGAAATAAGTGCCGCCGTAGAAGGGAATTCGCTCGTCTGGGGTGAGAAAAACGTTGAGTGGCCAACCGCCTTGGCCGGTCATCATTTGCAAGGTTTGCATATAAATGCTGTCGATGTCCGGGCGTTCTTCGCGATCGACTTTTATCGGTATAAAGTGCGAATTCATGTATTGGGCGATCGCGCTATCCGAAAATGCTTCCCCTTCCATCACTGTACACCAGTGGCAGCTAGAGTAGCCAATTGACAGGAAAATCGGTTTATTTTCGCGGAGGGCCGTTTCTAAGGCTTCGTCGCACCAGGGCCACCAGTCGATCGGGTTTTCGCTGTGTTTCCGCAGGTAAAGGCTTTGGGATTGAGCAAGACGGTTGACCATAATCAAATATAATTTAACTCGTGCTGAGTAAGCTTGTCAGTTCTTTAGCAGTTTAGCGCGATCTGTTTTAGTTGAGTTGTTGGCGACAATCATGTTTTAATATTATCACTAATTTTTTTGAGATAAAATGAGTTTATCATCTCGGAGAATTTTCAATCAACGGCTCGGACAGTTTTTGCTGAGTGCGGCCGTTCCTCCTGCTGTTCTCAAACAGTGCCAAGCCGAATCCTCCAACCAAGCCGAACCCTCGAACCAACCTGTATTAAAAACTAATGCTAACAAAGTTCCGACCAAAAAAGTAGTTCCCGAAGTAGAATTATTCGTTCCGACTTTTTTAGGAAACGACCAGCGCAGATTTTACGGTCGAGGTGTGCCGAAAAGTTTGAAGTTAATCGACAAATTTGAGCTAGGAAGCGGCCGGACTTTTCTGGGAAGGCGATCGCAAATTTGGAGCGGCGCGGGTTGGACTGGACAGCCCACAATTACCAGAGACCGAGACAAAACTTATTTAATTATAGGTTCTTTCGACCACTATTTGCACAAAATAGACATGGCGACGAATAAAGAAGTTTGGCGCTATGAATTTGATGATATCATTAAAGGTTCATCCACAATTTATATCGACAAAACAGCCAGCGCCGAAAACAGAATTGTGATTTTGCAGGGCAGCCGCAGCGGCGGAGGTGGCAAAAATGTTGTGCCGAGTTTTCGGGCAGTGTCTTTTAGAACTGGCAAGGAACTGTGGAAATTGGACATCAGGAGAACGCCCAGCTACAGTCAGGATAACGATAGCAGCGCTTTGTATCTGGGTGATGGCGTGTTGTTCAATGCCGGGGAAAATGCGATCGGCTATTTTATCAATAGTTCTGCCAGCAAAGCCAAAGTCCAACAAGGAATCAAGCAACCGCAGATATTGTCGGAAGTACAACTTTATGCAGCAGCAGATATCAGCAAACATGGGGGAAATTTGGTGGCAGAATCATCTCCAGCTAGATTCAAAGATCGCATCTTTATAGCTGCTGGATCTGGTCATATTTATGGTATCAATGTTAAATCTAAAAAGATAGTCTGGAATTTTTATACTGGTTCGGATTTGGATGGTAGTGTTGTCATTTCTAAATCCGGGAAGTTGTTTTGTGCGATTGAGAAACAATACATTCAAGGCAATGGTGGAGTGCTGAAGCTGAATCCTAAGAAGGATGCGGGTTCTAGTGCTTGTGTCGAATGGTTTTTGCCTACAGGAAATCGCCGAGTTGCTGACTGGGAAGGTGGGATCATTGGTTCGGTGGCGTTGAATGATGAGTATAATCCAGAGGGGTTCCCGACTCTTTTTGCGACAAATGCGATCGATGGCAATTTGTACATCGGTTCTCAAGGTATGATTACAGGTAAAAAGAATTTTGTACCTTGGCGAAATCAGTCTTACGATACTCCGGTAATCGTGTTTAAAAAAGAGATTGGTTCTTCAATTTCAACTCCGATTTTTACCGATGGCAATAAACTGATCAGTGCGGGATACAATGGTGTTTATTTGTTTGAGTTGAAGTGGGAACGAGCGAAGTCTGGGGATAAGAATGCTTTGAAAAATGCTAAAGGCGAGTTTTACCGTTTGAAGGTAAAAGAATCTGGCAGATTTAAACCGGGTTTATCGTTTGAGGCGACGCCTGTTGTTTGGGACGGAATTGTGAGGATTTGCGCGAGAGACGGCTGGATGTATACTTTAGGTTAGAATTGATATGTTGCACAACAAATCAGGAACAAGCAAGATGCTTGTTGCACAACAAATCAGGAACAGGCAAGATGCCTGTTCCACAACAAATCAGGAACAGGCAAGATGCCTGTTGCACAACAAATCAGGAACAGGCAAGATGCCTGTTCCACAACAAATAGATTATCTTGTGGAACGGGCATCTTGCCCGTTCAATCTAGTATCAGCATTTTCCGGGTGTTGAAATCCGCCAATGTCACCACCTGCCGTTTAACAGCGGTTATCTCTATCATAGAAAGAATGTCAGGAATTATAGGAAACTTGTTATATGGGTACCAATGACAGTCAAATAAGTCAAATTTACGGTTCTGAGGATGCTCAAGGTATTTTACAGCTTGCGATCGCCCGCCGACAAGATGAAGGCGAACTTTCCCGAGTGCAGCTTTTCGAGATTGCAACGGAATTGGGCATTTCCGAACAGGATATTGTGGCGGCGGAACAGCAATGGTTAGCGACTAGAGGAGAAGTTCAAGAAAAACTGGTTTTTAACACTTTCCGTCGCGGCAAATTGCAGAAAAATGTGACAAAGTACGGCATTGTCAATTCTTTTTTAGTTTTGTTCAATCTAGCAGGCTCTCACGAGCTTTCTTGGTCGCTTTTCATTTTACTAACGTGGGGATTGGGATTGTCGCTGAATGCTTGGAATGTTTATCAAACTGAAGGGGAAGATTACGAACAAGCATTTCAGCGGTGGCGTTTGAAGAAACAGGTGGGACAGTCGATCGGCACTGCGACTGATAAGTTTATGAAGTGGTTGCAGTCGTGATATGCACTCACTCGTAGGGTGCGCACTGCGCACCTTACTACTCACTTTCGGGTGCGCATTTTACTACTCAGGATCGATACCCAAAGCTCTTAATTGAGCGGCCAGTCGATCGCCCCGCTGTCGTTCTTGCTCGGCCTGTTGTTGAGCCAATTCTTTCTCCTGTTGCTCTTGTTCGGCACGCTGTTGCTCGCGATCGGCACGCTGTTGCTCGCGATCGGCTCGTTCTCCAACAAATTGCCTTCTGCGTCCCAAAAACGCAACCAAGGCAGTTCCGCATTTTGATACTGTCCTTGCCAAATTCCTAATTCCACACCCAAAGGCCCAATCGGATAGTGCCCGCGATCGTTGGCTGGCAATAACTGATACTTACCTGTTAGCAACTGATACACTTCTACGCTGGCTCGACTCACTTCATAAATAGCGTAGAACGGCACGCGAAGTGCTTGTTCGTAAACCCAAAATTTGCCAGTCTTAGGAGTTGCATCTCGTTCTTCCGAGCCGTCGCCCGAAACAAATTCGATGACAATTAAAGGTGCGATAACTTCGTACCACATCACGTAAGAACGCCGAATTTCACCGTCAACTAAGGGCGACACGTTGGGAACATAAAACCAATCGGGTGCTTCAGCTCCTCTGTCTGTCGGGTCTGTTAAACGCCAATAAATGCCGCAATCTTGACCTATGCAATATTGATTATCGGGGTGGCGCTGCTGCAATCGCGGGGTGATGGAATCAGTCAGCAGAATGCTTTGAGGATGCTCCTGAAAGTTTTTCACAAATGTACCGTCTTCGTCTGGCAGTTGAGTGTGGTCTGGAGGGCGATCGGTTATTGGTGTATAGTTTGTATCTCCCTCGGATTCTGGCAATTGAGTGTGGTCTGGCAGTCGATTGGCTATGGTCGAGGCTTTTGTTTTAGAAGCAGTCATAGCGGTAACAGTTAATTAAATTTAGATTATTTATCTCAGTCTTGGACGCATCAGCCCAAAGAAACCGGGTTTTTTACCTAATCTGTGAGCCACCCAGCGTATTTTCGTAAAAAAACCCGGTTTCTGACCATCGTGCGTAAGTCCTATATTTAATAATTGTAGCAGTTTTCTTGAGGTCTCGTTACTATTTTATTGTTACAAATTGCATCTCATCTTCCCTCGCGAGAATATTCATTTTTCACATATTGTCTCATCACTGGCGATAAACTGAACAGCGCCTGATTATGCTGTTCTTGTTTTTCAATCAATGCTCGATTTTCCAAAGATTGCAGTACATTGAATAAATCGTCCGGTGATAATTGCACATTCTCTAGAATTTGTGAAATTGAAATGGGTTCTATTTGATTCGCGATGCAGCACATTACCTGTTTCTCTAATTCTGATAGGCGATCGCACTGCTGCTGCAATTTTGCTTTCAATTCATCTCCCAAGAATAGCGTATCATATTTTAAGAATTCGGCAACTCGCCCGCTAAATAATTCTTGAATCATGGCTGCAACTATTTTCAACCACAAGGGATTACCTCGGTAAGTGTCAATCAGGGTTTCCCATTTTTCCGGTTCGAGTAAACCTTTTTCTCTGAGTATTTCGCCCGCTGCTGCACCTAAACCGTTAAGTCGTAAGGTGCGAACGCGGGCGTTTTCTCTGTTTAATGCGACAATTTCTCTAGGCGGTTCCCAACTATTGACGATTAAGCAACTGTTGTGGCAATTTTCGCCAATACGTTTGAATAGGGTGCTGTAATTTTCATATTCTGGTCGATAATTGCCTGCTATTTGTCCGCTGCTGAGAATTGTTTGTACGTCGTCTAGGATGATGAGGCAGCGGTGCGATCGCAATTTTTCGATTAGCAGCGATAGCAGTTCATCGGTGCTTGTTGGCAATTCGGTTTCTGGTAGATTAGATAAAAATTTAAGTAGGCTTTTTAGGGTATTATGGAGGGTTGGGGATGTGCCGAGACTTCGCCAAATTACATATTCAAATTGATGCTGGATTTGTGGGAGGAGATGGAGTGCGAGATTGGTTTTGCCAATTCCGCTGATTCCTAATATTGCGACTAGGCGGGTGCGATCGTGTACTATCCACTGTTGTAGGGTGGCGAGTTCGGATGTGCGAGCGTAGAATAATGAGGTGATATCTGGTGCATCTCTTAAGTCTTGGCGTATTTCGGGTTGGGTGTTTTCTGGGGCGGAGGGCGATCGGGTTTTCGGAACTTCTGGAGATTGGAAAGTTTCTGGACAGATATTAACGTTACCAATCTGTACAACATCTTTCCAGTAATGTGATGAAACAATGGAAAATTGCTGCCTTTTCAAGGTGGATTTAAAATTAGATTTATTAACTGCTTCACCTAATACATCTGAAAGTATTTTCCATAATTCCGAAGCAACATCCCTAGCATGACCTTCACTACAATGAGCTTCCTCTGCGATTTTCGGGTATTTTTGACATTGCCAAGCACCAAGCAATATAGCCTCTTGCACGTTGTCGAGGTGTTTTCCAGTCTTGGTGAAAACAAGGTTGTCGGCAAATTTTAAAATTTCTTCAGCGTCCATCGATCGCGGTAGTGTGCGGGTTTTAGCTATTGTATCCGACATTTTCCGATATTACCAGATAAAATCTGACTTTTTACTAAACTGTGATTGATAAAACTCCCGGCATTTTCCGATATTATCCGGCTTGACACAGTTTTATTTATACAGGCATAATAATGTTAATTAGTAATGAGGTACTAAACATGGGTTGCTAATAGTTCCAATTAATTGTAGGGTTGAGCAACGCACCTGGCGTTACACTCGACCCTACACAATGGTTATAGCAAGATTTTGTGAATTGGGTATAACCATTGTGGATAGGGAATCAGCAATCAATATTCTTGCGATCAAAGTAGAATTTACTGATTGGCAAAAGATCGATCGCCCTTTCTTTCCTGAAGTGCGATCGCACTTTCGCAACAATCTCAAGCCTTCAGACTCAAATGCAAGTCTGCGACAATCGGCAATTCAAATACATTACTCTCTAAAAACCGCTTGGATAAAAACATAACTTCTATATTTTCAATTTCCTCAGTTTCAGGATTGAGACGAGCAACAATTCCATAGTCGAGTTCTTGCGATTCTTGCTCTGCATAAGGCGAACACTTATTAATGTACAGAATATCGCCGACAGCATCGTATTTGAAAGTTAGTTTTTGTGCCATATTATCTCTCCTTGGGTAACAGTTTTTGTCAGGTAAGCTGTCACGATCCAATTGCGTTCTCTGGGAACTGTATCACTCACAACAGCTACTACAACATATCTACCCTTGCGACCCTTACCATACTGCCTTGAAAATAGAAAAGTATTGCCGAAACGTAAATCACATCGAACCTCATCTGGGTCAGCTAGAGTTTCAGCTATTCTTTCCTGATAAGTTGGTAGCAAATCGGGATGGGTCTCAGCAATGTGCTGCTCTCGCTCTTCTGTGAGTTCGACCTCACTGTCGAGATACGGACAGAAAAATTGTGTTGTCACACTTATCTAGTCTTGCCAGTCTTAGTTATCTAACTTTTAGATTACCATAATTATCTGACAAGTGAGCGATCGCCCTTCCTATCCTAAAATGCGATCGCCTAAAAATTTACCATTCTAAAAATATAATTCGTCTAAATAGAGTTCTGTTGCTTCTTTCAGATTGGCGATCGCTCCTTCAATTGTTTCACCCTGGCTAGCAGTTCCCACTTCAGGACATTCTGCCACATAAGCTGTTTAACATTTAAATTGCATTAACTGCATTTCCTTTGTTTTTTATTTTTCGCCCCCATTTAATAATTAATT